>OZ241976.1:0-940000 GCA_965204205.1 uncultured Binatia bacterium (SeqCode)
GGCGGCGGCACCAACATGGCGGTGGCCATGCCGTCGGTGGAGGTCACCGTGATGGTCCCGTCCTCGGCGGTCACCGTCACCGCGCAGTCGGCCCCGCCCGCCGGGCACGAGAAGCGCACCCCGCCCACGTCACGGTGCTCGCCCGCTGGAACACTGACCGTGCCGCCAGGGTTGGCCGTCAGCCAGCCGGACAGGTCGTGCATGGCGGGCAGGCCCACCGCGTGCACCGGCGGCGGCACCAACATGGCGGTGGCCATGCCGTCGGTGGAGGTCACCGTGATGGTCCCGTCCTCGGCGGTCACCGTCACCGCGCAGTCGGCCCCGCCCGCCGGGCACGAGAAGCGCACCCCGCCCACGTCGCGGTGCTCGCCCGCTGGAACACTGACCGTGCCGCCAGGGTTGGCCGTCAGCCAGCCGGAAAGATCGTGCATGGCGGGCAGGCCCACCGCGTGCACCGGCGGCGGCACCAACATGGCGGTGGCCATGCCGTCGGTGGAGGTCACCGTGATGGTCCCGTCCTCGGCGGTCACCGTCACCGCGCAGTCGGCCCCGCCCGCCGGGCACGAGAAGCGCACCCCGCCCACGTCACGGTGCTCGCCCGCTGGAACACTGACCGTGCCGCCAGGGTTGGCCGTCAGCCAGCCGGACAGGTCGTGCATGGCGGGCAGGCCCACCGCGTGCACCGGCGGCGGCACCAACATGGCGGTGGCCATGCCGTCGGTGGAGGTCACCGTGATGGTCCCGTCCTCGGCGGTCACCGTCACCGCGCAGTCGGCCCCGCCCGCCGGGCACGAGAAGCGCACCCCGCCCACGTCACGGTGCTCGCCCGCTGGAACACTGACCGTGCCGCCAGGGTTGGCCGTCAGCCAGCCGGACAGGTCGTGCATGGCGGGCAGGCCCACCGCGTGCACCGGCGGCGGCACCAACATGGCGGTGGCCATGCCGTCGGTGGAGGTCACCGTGATGGTCCCGTCCTCGGCGGTCACCGTCACCGCGCAGTCGGCCCCGCCCGCCGGGCACGAGAAGCGCACCCCGCCCACGTCGCGGTGCTCGCCCGCTGGAACACTGACCGTGCCGCCAGGGTTGGCCGTCAGCCAGCCGGAAAGATCGTGCATGGCGGGCAGGCCCACCGCGTGCACCGGCGGCGGCACCAACATGGCGGTGGCCATGCCGTCGGTGGAGGTCACCGTGATGGTCCCGTCCTCGGCGGTCACCGTCACCGCGCAGTCGGCCCCGCCCGCCGGGCACGAGAAGCGCACCCCGCCCACGTCACGGTGCTCGCCCGCTGGAACACTGACCGTGCCGCCAGGGTTGGCCGTCAGCCAGCCGGAAAGATCGTGCATGGCGGGCAGACCCACCGCGTGCACCGGCGGCGTGTCCGGGGACCCCGAGAGGGAAGACGATCCCCCGCTGCAACCGGCGAGTGCGAGTGTCGCGGCGACAGCCAGCGCAACCAACGGCAGAAACGGGCGCGGCTCAGGCCTGCGCGGGGGGGAGCTTGTCGAAGTAGTGGGAGCCGGCTTACGCGCCCCGGCCGGGCGCCCGGCGCACGTCATGCCGCTGGGCCGCTGGGCCGCTGGGCCGCTGGGCCGCTGGGCCGCTGGGCCGCTGGGCCGCTGGGCCGCTGGGCCGCTGGGCCGCTGGGCCGCTGGGCCGCTGGGCCGCTGGGCCGCTGGGCCGCTGGGCCGCTGGGCCGCTGGGCCGCTGGGCCGCTGGGCCGCTGGGCCGCTGGGCCGCTGGGCGATTATGAGGAACTTGCGCAAATGTCAAGGGCATTCCGAGCCTCCGATGCTTTTCCACAGGCGGCGGGCACGCCAAGGCGCAGTCCCGCGCGTCCCGGCCGAGCCTGGACTCTGAAATCCCAGTACCACACCCGTGTGTTATCAGTGTACCTTTATCATCTGACTCAGTGTTATCTTCGTATCCGAGGTCAAAATGAAAAATGAAAACACGGTCCTTCAAACACCGATTCCGGCGCCGCCGAACGTCCCCAGGTCCTCGACCCGGCTTCATCAACTCCGCCGCCGGGCTGGAACACCACGGCCGTGCGTTGCGCCCGGACCCAAGGCGGGCGCATTGACGACACGCAAGGGAGCGGAGGGGGGCGCCGCGCGAGCGGCTCTTGACGCTGAGCGCGGCCATCCTGCGCATCAGCGCGAGCCTCAACATGGGGACCGTGCTTCAGGAGGCGGCCGGCAGCGCCCGGGCCCTCACGGGGCGCGCCGCGCGGGAACCCTCCGCCCCGTAGTCAGCCGGATCCGACACCACCGCGTCATGGCCCTGGTTCGCGGCCGCCTCCGTGAAGATGCCATTGATGAGATCATCGGGCCGGACACGCCGGCGGCGGAGCTCACCGGCCCGTCGCTCCGAAGCGACGTCGGCTCCAGTGAACCCCCCGGCGCCCGGCCCGGCTGCACCGCCTCGCGTTGCGCGCCGCCAACCGCACCCGTTACCAAGGTCCCGACTCTCGTCCGCCGGGATGTCCGGCGCCTCCGCCGGACACCAGTTCGACGGCAACGGTCACGGCGGCCGTGCTTGCCATCGACATCGGTTCGCATCCCGTGCCGCTGGGCACCGCCCCGCGCGCTCCTCAATGCGCTCCCCACCAGCCGCAGCGCCGATGCGTTCCCGTTCTACGCCCCGGACCGGATCCGCCAGGGCAGGCTTCTACACCGCTGCCATGCCATCTGCACCGACGCCGGCATCGGCAGGGTGCACCTTGACGACCTCCGCCACGCCGTGGCTGGCCATGCCGTCATGTCCGGAGAGAACCTGTCCCTGGTCGGCAAGCTCCTCGGACACCACCGGCCATGCCCACTTGGCCGACGATCACCTGGTGGCCGCGGCCCGGCGCGCCGGCCTCATCGCCGCAGCAACGGCCCTCGGCGCATCCGGCAGCTGACCGTGCCGGGGACTTCGAACTCGCTCCGAACAGGCCCCGCCGCACTTTCCTCCGACATCGTGTGGGCGGCACTGCAACCATCGTTGCGCTTGCCGCCGGCAGCGCGCTCCGCGCGAGCCCCTGCAGTTCTGTCCCTCCGATCGTCTCCGTCACCGCGCAGCGATCCGTGCACGGCCGTGAGCATCTCGCCCTCGAAACTCCGCTGCGCTGCATTTTGAATTCTCGCGCACTGGCATGGATCCCGAATCAATCGTCCCGCTCAAGCACCACGGCGGCTCTGCACTCGCTGCATGACCTGCGAACGTTCACCGTCATTGTGGATGAACGCCGAACCGCTTCCGACGGGCTGGCGCCCGTTAGGATTCTCACACGCCACACAGCGGGCTGTTGGCACGGTCACTAGCTGCCATGGCTGGCCGGGCTCGCGCCAGCGGCGAAAGGGACGCTCTACATGGGCTTGGGAAACCTAGGGGCAATTTGCGACGCGTCCCGTGTTCGGCAAGAACACATGCGTGGATATTCAGGGGCTCGCAAGGTCCAGGTCGGCTATCGTCTCGTCCAGTCGTTTCTCGAAGGTTCCGTTGCGTAGCTTGGAACTCGGCTCTCTTCTGTATCACCAGGGCGATGTTGGCGTTCATGGAACACCTCCTTGGACGTTGTCCCACGGGGTGTTCGTTTGAATCCATCCCGGTGAGGCGGCGCCGTTGCTAGAGGGAAGGACGCCCCTGGACAACGATCTTCTTGTCCACGCCGACAACTTACGCTACGCTCAGGAACACGTCTTCCCGGCCACCAGAATAAGGGGGCTACGGACAGTCAAGGAGAGGACGTCGACCAAGGTGAATCCAGAGCCAAGAACGCGCGTCGGATGCAAGCTCCGACAAGCTCATCCGTTCCGTGAATCACAACGACATGCGCCGTCCTCCTAATCGCCCTTCGAATCGGTCCACCTGGCTTTTTGCAATAGTGCATATAGGCTGACGTGCGCCATACTCCAAGGCGGTCGACAAAGGAGATACCCATGCTGAGCAAGCCGAAGCGACTCGATGGTTTTCTCTTGAACGGTGTTCCGGACGAGCATGACTTGAGGGACTACGCCTACGAGCCGGCACTGGTTCGGCTTCGCAGCGAAGTCCAGCCGCCGAAACAGCGGACCGTCCTGAATCAAGGCAAGGAGGGAGCGTGCACGGGGTTTGGACTTGCCGCCGTAATCAACCGGCTGCTTGCAGAGCGCGGAGAGAAGCGGACTGTCTCCCCCCGGATGCTCTACGAGATGGCGAAAAAGTTCGACCGCTGGGAAGGTGAGAACTACTCAGGTTCCAGTTGCCGCGGTGCAATACATGGCTGGCGCAACATGGGCGTTTGCTCCGATGATCTCGCACCGTATGAAGTCGGGCAAGACGACTGGCATCTGAGCATCGAACAGGCAAAGGATGCGAGAAAAACAACTCTTGGTGCCTACTACCGGATTGCTAAGGAGCTATCCCATTATCACGCAGCTCTGAACGAAGTTGGAGTTCTGTACGCGAGTGCGCGGGTACATAAGGGCTGGCAGCAGTCCAACGTCGTAGATGGAGAGATTCCCTTGGACGGGTACGGGCCGCTGGGCGGTCATGCGTTCGCTATCGTCGGGTACGATGCGAGGGGATTCTACGTACAGAATTCCTGGGGGCCGAACTGGGGAAATAACGGAGTTGCTCTCTGGCGATATGAGGATTGGCTTGAGAACGTGCGCGATGCGTGGGTCCTCCGGCTTGCGCTGTCGACACCGCAGATCTGGCACCTTGGTCCATCGGCGCGAGGGGAAGCCGAACGAGAGCAGGGTCTTTTTTCTCCGAGCCCGAAGCGGGGGGAAATTGCAGGACATTTCGTTCACATCGACGACGGCCGTTTCGACACCAAGGGATGCTATTGGTCCGACCTCACGACGGTCCAGGAGACCGCGAGGCTGGTGGCGGAGAGCAAGAAGTACGGCCACCTTTTGCTCTACGCTCACGGCGGTCTCAACAATGTCGAGGCGTCCGCCCGGCGCATCGTGGCGATGAAGGAGACCTTCAAGAAGAACGGCATCTACCCGTTCCACTTCATGTATGATACGGGGCTTCTTGAGCAGATTAAGGATCTCGTGTTCGGCACGAAGCGCGAAATCGATGAGCGAACCCGTGGACTCTCCGACCTCTCGGACTGGCTGATCGAGAAGGCGGTTCGACCGGCGGGCCGGGCGATCTGGCGAGAGATGAAGAAGGACGCCCGGAGTCCGTTCGAGGACGATATGGCAGGTACCGATACAATCCGCGCGTTTCTCGAAGCATTTGCCCAGCCGGGTGCTGTCAAGAAGGAGGTGCACATCGTTGGTCACAGCACGGGCGCAATCCTCCTCGCGGCCCTGCTGGACGCGCTTAGCAGAGAGTGCGACCCGCCCGACATCCAGACGTGCTCCTTGATGGCGCCGGCATGCACCCATGAAACATTCAACAGCGTGTATCAACCGCTGGTGAAGGCGGGCGGCCGACTGCGTATCAACAAACTTACTATCTACAACTTGGCCGATCCCTTAGAGAGGGGCGACACGGTCACACCCTTCTATCGCAAGTCGCTTCTGTACCTCGTCTCGAACTCGTGCGAGGAAAGGGCTGAAGAGCGCATCCTTGGTATGCAGAAGTTCCGGCGGTTCCTTGCTGCGGAGTCCAACGGCAACTTCACGATTGAGGTCAGCCGCGGACGACGGGCTGCGGGGACCAAAACGGCGAGCACTACACACGGGGGCTTCGACAACGATCCGTTTACCATGAACTCGATCATGCGGGCGATCCTAGGCAAGAATCCAGCGCACGCGTTTACGCAGGACAATCTCACATACTGATAAACCGCGAAGGTTGGATCGGCCATCGTGTCTTTCGCGACCTCGTAGCCGAACCGCTGGATGCTACATCCGCGAAAGTATACAATCTGTGTCGCGCGAGGCCAAGGCGGTCGTCGGCCACGGGACCGCCCGCTGGCGAGTCTGCTATCTGTCCTCAACCCACGCGGGCGGTGGCTTGCGCTCCAGCCAGATGAATGACTCGAGGTGCCCGCAGTAGTCACATACGAAGTAGTTTTGCTCATACCCTGTCCTGACGTTACCTACGTTCGCGAAGCTGTCTGACTTTTCGTATGTGCCGATACCGCAGAACCGACACCGCATCCGGACCTTCCTTCCAGGCACTTGACAGCCGTTCGACAGTGCCGCGATTGTGATGTCGACCTCTCGAAGAAGCTCGTTTGCGTCATGGAGTCTAGTCCCGCTCTCCAATTCGACAACGCACTTGCTGAGGATTTCGTGGACGAACTGGACGGCAGGTTCATCCGGGAACATCTGGCGCAAGTCGTGCTCGCCCCTGTTAAAGTACCAGAGGGGGAATTTCGGGCGACCGGAGACCATTGTCCACAGCACCTTTGCCAGACTGAACACGTCAAATGTTGGCTGCACATCCGCCAAGCGCATTCCGTAGCTCCAAGGGGGCTGAAAGTCACGGGTACCGACGTTCTCAAATGTCAGCGTCAGCCTTTGCTGTTTCTCAAGCCTGAACGCTAGGCCACAGTCACCCAGCACGAGATGACCGTCAGAACCGACGAAGATATTGTCGGGCTTGATGTCCCTGTGAACAATGTTCATGGTGTGGAGTGCAGAGACCGCGTCCACAATGGGCCTGAATGCCTTAAGTGCGTCGAGTACGCGCCCCTTGTACGTCCCGAGACAGTTTGACAACGTCCCTCTCTCGAAGAACTCCATGACGAACCACTTCTGATCAAGGTTGCTATCCACCACCTTGACGAGGGATGGATGATCTACTGATTCGAGGGTTGATAATTCCCGTTTCATCCGCTCAAGAGCGGCAGCTTCCTCTTTGGCGGCGCCCTCTTCAAGGGGCAGGAGTTTTTTGAGGGCATGCAGCCGTGCTTGGGGGTCACTCGCAATCTGACGGATCTCGTAGGCGAATTGTGAGCGGGCCTCCTCGTAATCCGATTCCTCGGCTACCCCGACCAAGGTCGCCATGGCATGTTGGAGGTTCTTCCGCTGTTGTCCTATGTTTGGGGTCTTGGACGCATCGCAAACCAGATAGACCTGTCCCTGCCCTCCACGATCAATGGCTTCGACCACCTCCCATTTCCCGTATCTTATCGTTTCGGTCATGCAAGAAATCCTTTCTGATGCATTTCGCCCGAGATTAGTGGACGTGGTAGGGCTACGGTGCGATGTCGATCCGCAGTAGGGTCCTGATGTTCTTTCCGGATCTGTTTCAGTTTGTCCGACTTCGCTCGCGCCCTGTCGAAGCCCCAGTCCTCGTCAATTGCATCCGACGCGGTCGCGATGCCGGGTGCTGCCTCAGTTGGGGTTGGTCTTCTTCTCGCCTCTCTCGAAATTGTAGGTGGGATTGCTCCGGTGACGGACATGCCGCGGCGCTTGCGGTTCTGGCACAATCTCCTTCACCTGTGTGCAGCCTCCTTTCCTCTGCCCGGAAAGGAGGCCGGGCCCATCTTTCGGGTTTCCGTAAGGAAAGGAGTAGGGCTGCATTCAGATTGAGGCCGTATCCGATGACGCAAGCTCTTGAAGTCTAGCAAAACTTCGGTCCGAAACAACGCCTCGCGATCCGTGGCTCGGTCACGCCTAGCGGCCAACGACAATCACCGCCATTCGCCGTCATGCCTATGAACAGGGCTGTTGAACCCTTGTCCCCGGTCCGGAAAGCGCGTATTCGGGCCTTATGGACATACCAAAACCGGGCAAACGCTTGACGGCCGGGAGGCGTGGGCGATGGTAGCCTCCATCGGCGTGATCGCCTCGCCATCGCAGGGCGTCTCCTACTACGAAAAGGATGGCTACTACACGAAGGATGATCCCGCGCACAGGGCAGCGAGCGCCTGGGCCGGCAAGGGGGCCGGGGCGCTCGGGCTTTCGGGCCCGGTCGATCCCGACACCTTCCAGACCGTGCTCGAAGGCAAGGTGCCGGACGGCCCGCATCTGGGCAAGAAGGACAAGGACGGTGAGATCCACCACCGTCCGGGCCGGGACGTGACACTGTCGGCGCCCAAGTCGGTGTCGCTCATGGCGCTGGTGGGAGGCGACGAGAGGATCGTCGCTGCACATGACAGGGCAGTGACACGGACCCTTGGGTGGGTGGAACGGAACGCGGTCGAGACCCGTGTACAGGACAAGGCGAGCGGAGCGATGGTCCGCGCGGGCGGCCAGAAGATGGTGACCGCGACCTTCCGCCACGACACCTCCCGCAACCTGGACCCTCAACTCCACACTCATGCCGTGATCGCGAACATGGTTCAGGGCACGGACGGGAAGTGGAGGACCATGGCGAACGACGGGCTCTACCGGAACAAGATGGCGATGGGAGCGATCTACCGGGCGGAGTTGGCGCAAGGTCTCAAGAACCTGGGGTACGGGATCGAGAAGACACATTCGGACGGGCGGTTCGAGATCGCGGGGGTGTCGCGGGAGGTGGTGGAGGAGTTCTCGACTCGGCGGGCGGAGATAGAGGGGGTGATGCTGGCGCGGAACGAAGGCGTGTCGATGGAGAACCCGAAGCTTGCGGACCGGGCGGCGCTGATGACGCGCGCAAAGAAGCGGGACGTGGACAAGGCAGAGCTTCGGCGGACTTGGGAGCGCCAAGCGTCGGATATGGGTTTTTCGGTAGCGGCGGTGCGGGCGAAGGCGAGTCAGACCGAGCGGGAACTGCCACCGCCGGACCTGTTCACGGACCGCGACCAGCCCGCGGCGGAGGCGACAACTTGGGCGGTGGAGCACCTTTCGGAACGCCAGGCGGTGTTCGGCCACGGGGACCTCCTGGCGGCCACACTGGCCCGGGAGCCGGGCACGGTCACGGTGGAGGCGGCGGAGCAGGCCGTCTCGGAGCTCGAAAGGGAGGGCGGCCTGCACGCGGCCAGGGGTCTTGACCACGGCAGGCACTGGACCACGGACGCGGCAATCGGGCGGGAGTCCGAAGCCATCGCGCTGATGCAAGCGGGCCAGGGCTCGGGGAAGGCGATCATGCGGCGCTGGGTCGCGGAGACCAAGCTCCACGGGGGACGTCTCAACGAGGGACAGAAGGATGCGGTCAAGATGGTTCTCGCGTCGAAGGACCGTGTGGTGGGGGTACAGGGCTATGCCGGCACGGGCAAGACGACCATGCTGAAGCGCTTGCGGACGCTGGCAGAGAGCAGGGACTACCGGGCGGTGGGCCTTGCGCCGTCAGCCTCGGCCGCGCGCACCCTTGAGCGGGAATCCGGGATCGAGTCGGAGACGCTGCAACGGTTCCTCGCCCGCAATGCGGGAGTCATCGAAGGCCGGGGCACGGTGAAGGGACTTCGCCAGTTGCGCGCCTCGTTCTCGACGACAGTCCTGGTGGTGGACGAGTCTTCGCTCGCATCGAGCGAGCAGATGAGGGATCTCCTCAAGGCGGCGACCACGCTCCGGGTTCCTCGGGTCGTGCTGGTGGGAGACGAGAAGCAGCTCGGGGCGGTGGAGGCGGGGAAGCCTTTCGAGCAACTCAGGTGCGCGGGGATGCAGACCGCGGTAATGGACGAGATCCTTCGCCAACGGAACAAGGAGCTCAAGGAAGTGGTGCGGGCGGGCTTGGCCGGTGAAGTCAGGACCGCATTCGAGAAGCTCGGCGACCGGATCGTGCAGGTGGAACGGGAGGGAATCGGCCTCGAAGCCGCCGAACGCTGGTTGAAACTGTCTCCCGAGCAACGCACGGGGACCGGAGTGATCGCGCCGACTCGGGCTCTGCGGGACGAGATCAACACGAGGATCCGCGAGGATCTGATCGCCGAAGGCGCGGTCTCGGGACCCGCCCGCCGGGGCGAGAAGCTCGTGTCAAGGGGCCTGACCCGTGCGGAGATGGCCCGGGCATCGAACTACTCGGCCGGCGACACGGTGATCTTCAACCGGCAGTACAAGACTCTCGGGGTGGAGAAGGGTGACGAGCGCGAGGTCGCGCGGGTCGACTACCAGCGCAACACGGTCTGGCTGGACGGCGGTGGTGGTGATCCCGTGGCTTGGCGGCCGTACCAGATTGCCGCCGCCAAGGGCGGAGTGGAGGTCTACAGGAGCGAGGAGATGGAGCTTCGGGCGGGCGACCGGGTCCGGTGGACGCGCAACGATCCGGGCTCGGAACTCGTGAACGGGGAGGCAGCGATGGTGGAGTCCATCGAAAAGGAGGGAGTCCGGTTCCGGCTGGAGAACGGAAAGGAAGCCGGACTGGACGAGGACGATCCACAACTCCGCCACATGGACCGGGCCTGGGCGGCCACGGTTCACTCTTTTCAGGGCAAGACGGTGGACCATATCGTGGCCGCAATGCCCGCCGGCAATCCGAATCTGACCAACCAGAAAGCGTTCTATGTCGCCATCAGCCGGGCCCGGGACCATGCCGAGTTGGTGACAGACGATGCCCGCAAGCTCTCCGACCAGTTGGAGAGAGCGACCGGAGAGCGGATCTCGGCGCTGGATGGAGTCGCCAGGGAGGCTTCGCACGAAGCGGAGTTGGGCCTCGAACCGCCCGAGGAGCGGGACGCGAGTCACACGGATCGCATGGAACGCGAGTACGAACCCGAGCTTCAGCCGGACGCGGGGCACGGGGGTGGACATGAACCGTTGCATGACCTCGACTGGGAGGACGATCTGAAATCGCCGGAACGGAGCGCCGGACTGGACGCGGACGGTCTCGAATCCTGGGACACGGAACGGGAAACCGAACCCGAGGAGGACCGCTCGCGCGGGCCGGAACGCGAACCCGTACAGGAAACGACGCTCGATCCGGAAGAAAAGTTGCTCGACATGGACATCGAACTGTAGAAACCTTCCTTCCTACGACCGGCTTCGCTGCCGTCACCGGCCAGAGAAACCCAACGCCGGATCGATCCGGGAACCGGTAGCGCCGGATCGGGCGGAGGATTCCCACCGTTGCCGTCGTCCTGATCGTCCACCTCCCGGCCACGCCGCCGTTCATGCTCGTGCGCGGCCTGTCGTTCGTTTGCCCGGTCGGGTGATACAGGACCCCGATCCCGCTAGAAGAAGTTTTACCTGCCCATACCGGTCCGTATGTTCCTTCCCGCGTGTTCCATCATTTCTCGGGCTTCGCCGTCTCGCAGTGCTCCCGATGATCTCGACGCCTGGGGCGACGAACACATCATCGTTCACGACCCTCTTTAATCTCTCTTGCAGAAGTACAGCGCAATATGGGGAGGCATGATCGAGTGGGGCTTGCCGTCCCCTCGGTGCTTGATCGAAAGCGAAGTGGGCGATTTCTGGCTGTAGTGATTTCCGCGCGCGAGGCTGCCGTTTGTAAGCTCTCCGCCACCAGGCTGGTTGTCACGATCTTTCGCCGAGAATCCCCCCGAGACACGATGGCTGTGTCCAGGGTCGTTGACCTCATGAGTGTGTCTCGGCATCTCCTCGATTCGTAGTGTGTGCTGTTCCCTGCCACCGGTCTGTCGATATTTGTACGCGGACAGCCGATTTTCGTCATTGGGCAGACTCTCCTTGAATGTCGCCCCGACGATCATTCGGCTCTGGCCAACTGCGAAATCTGACCACCCCTTGGGACAGCCGTTTGGCCGGTCAAAGGCAATGACTGCACCAACGGGCACTGGGGAGACGGACTCTAGGTCGCTCTTTGTTGCGCCTCCCAGCACGGAAACTAGTCCGCCATCCGTGACTAGCTGCCCGACCGCCGCCAGCGAAGCGAGGAGGACAGCGGCCACGATCGTGGAGAGAACTTGCGCTTTGATCTGGTTGAGTTGAGGCATGGCATCTCCCTTCAGATGGCTCGACAACCGACAATCTGGATGAAACGACGGTGTGATACCACGGCGCATGCCCTTCACGGTAGCCTGGATCGTCGCCCAGCTGCCTGACCGGAGAGCACTTGGACCGGCCGTAGGAAACAAGCTGGAGCACCCCAAGGGGGTTGGCCGTGCGTCGGACTTTGCGTCGCACCTTGGTGTCGGCCAAGTCCCTGAAATCGCGGGCATGTGGTTGCACCGGTACACGACCGGTACACGACCGTGTTTCGGAGAGCATACACCTTTTCCATGGTGCGAGGGGGGTCGAGGGGCTCGAACTGCGCGTCCGGGCGCAGACAGGGCGCGACAGGCAGTCAACTGCGTCGGGTGTGGAAGAATAACGGCTCCGCCGTAAAGACGGAACCGCATGGCGAGACATCGGCGATTGGGGACAAAAGACGCGTGATATCAAGGGGTTAGCCAGAGCGGCGCTTGAGCGGGAGGAACGGGTCAGAGAATACCGGGTCCGAAGCGGGGACATGGGGCAGTTTTCCGGGCGTCCTTACAGGAAAGCAGCCGGGACGGCGGGAGCGCAGGTCTGGCGGCGATGATTCTCTCGAGAATCGGGCGATTCTCTCGAGAACCGGGAGCGATTCCCTGGAGAACTTTCCGTGTTACGCGGTGTGACGCCTGTCATACAAGACACTTACAGTAGCTTACAATCGACTTACAGCAGCCCGGACCGGGTCATTGCCGGCGGCCGAGCGGACGGCGAAGCGAACGCAGACTGCCGGGCTGCACCGCACGAGGTTCGCGCCGATCTGGACATTGGGGTTGATGCCCGTGCGGAGCGCGATGACGGCGGCGGGATGTGCCGGCATCCTGACAAGGATCTCCGACCGTGTGCGAGCGGAGCGTCGGCGTGAAACGTCTCGACACCTGGCCGGCAGACGGAGTCATGCCTGGCGGGCGGGATGGCCACCGCCGCAACAATGCCGTGCATCTCTCTGCCGTCAAAGGTTGACCGTGCCGCGGTTCCCCTGCCACCGTCCTGCTTCGCCATGCGCTTGAGCCTCGTCGATTCGGACAGCGCGTTCAACAGTTCGGCCGGTGTGACCGTCATCGCCGAATCAGTGCCTGGCGGGGCGACACGCGGCAGCGACACTCACGCGGCCCGGCACTGTCGGCCGTGGCGCATCCGTCGGCGGCAGGTCCCGCTGCACTTGTTTCCCCGCCACTGATGAGGTCGGCGCAGATGTGCCGTACATTCCAGAAATCGCCAGTGAGGAGAGCGGTGACGGCAAAGCGCGGCAGCATGCCCGGCACGAGTCGGCCGGTCCCGTCGGGGTTGATGCGCAGGGCGCTGCCGGGAATGAGGCGGCCGGCGGAAGCGAGGCCGATCACGGACACCGCGGCGGTCGAGCGATCATTCGCCGCCTCCTTCGGCAGCACGACCGTGGCCCTCAATCCGCCTTCGCCGCGGTTCTCCAGCCGGATGTCCCCGCCATGGCCGCGGATGATGGTCCGGGCGATGGCAAGGCCGAGGCCCGCGCCGCCGGTGTCCGGGCTCCGCGACTCGTCCAGCGGCACGAAGGGCTCGAACACCCTCTCCAGGTCGGACTCCGGGATGCCGGGCCCTTCGTCCTCGATGACGACGCGCACGCGTCCACCGTCGTCCGCGACCCGCGCCGTTGCCCGGACGCCGTGAGCGGCCGCATTCTCCATCAGGTTGCGGACCGCGCGGCGCAACGCCACCGGCCGGAAGTCCACCAGCACCCGGCCGGAGTCGGGCACCGCGAGCTCACCGGCCGAGGTCCGCTAGGTCGGCGGCCACGCTGTCGACCAGCGCATGGAGGTCCACCGTGCGCGTCGCCTCCTGCCGCATGTCCTAGCGGATGAACGCCAGAGTGTCTTCGGTCATGCGCTGCATCTCGTCCAGCACCGCGAGTATCTTCGTCCTGGTGTCCTCGTCCTCGACGAACTCGGCCTGGAGGCTCATGAATCGGCGTCCTCAGGTCGTGCGGTATCGCCGCCAGCATGGCCGTGCGGTCACGCGGTCGAGCCGCCCGCACATGAGGTTGAAGGCGCTCACGGTGCTGCGGATCTCACGGGGCCGACCTCCGGCAGGTCGTCCACCTCCTCGCCACGTCCCAAGCGGCCGGTGGCCGCCGCAAGGCTTCACATGGACTTCGAGTTCCGCCGTCCCATGAGGACCGCCACGCTGGTCGCGCCGAGGACCGACAACAGGAACGTCCGTCCCCAGGGCGGGAGGCCCCAAACCGCTCCGCCCAAACGCGGCAAGCAGTCCGTGCCGGAACGGCCGCGGCGGCATCCATGCCCTTGTGGTGTATGGGTACCACCGGGCGGAATGTCGAGGGAGTCGGCTGACGCTGCATGCCGTTTTCTTGGCGTACGCGAACTCCATAGCCATCAGCTCATTGACGCGGTCGGAGATGTGCTGGGCGAGGTGGAACTTGACAGCGCCGTCAGCTACGTATACCATACGTATATATTAACTCTAATGGAGGTTTGGATGAGCTACAAAATACCAGAAGAAGTGATCAGCCCAAAGCATCGCTGGCGACTGCTTCACGTCCTGTACGATGGCGGCGAGTCGGACTGGTCGGCCGCCCATGGTCAATGGGACAATGATGGTCGGTGGGACCACGTCATTGCCATCCGCTGGAACGGCAGTGATGCTGCGAAGATTGGCAATCCTCAGTCACGCGGCCTTGCGACATGGTTTGTCGTTCCCGACGAGCTGCAGGAAACAGTTCTCAAAGCCATCGCTGAACTTCCAGGGGCGAGGAAGGGTGAATTCCGCGATTTGTGCAAACACTATGGTTTCAAACTAGAGCCCCACAGCCGATAGCCTCCCGACCATGTAGAGAGGCTTGGAGCGCGATAGCGA
Source organism: uncultured Binatia bacterium (SeqCode) (assembly GCA_965204205.1). GTDB lineage: Bacteria > Desulfobacterota > Binatia > UBA9968 > JAJDTQ01 > JAJDTQ01. The sequence continues at coordinate 14,592 of OZ241976.1, forward strand.
GTGAATTAGTCGAAGAGAGCAGAGCAGCTCTTTTGAATGGAGAAAAAGAAGGGGAACGCCATGCTTGCCGCCTACGACCGCCGTCTCATCCTGTCCTATCTGTCGAATGCCGTCTTGAGACTCCCTTGTCGAGCGGAAGAGGCGAATAACCTGCTGCAATGGCTGCTGAAGCATGGGGACCAACTCGAGTTCCGGGTTCCGGTCGCGTCGAAGGAGGAGACCGATCTCCCGATGCAGCAACGCGGCCACGGCAAGGAAGTGTCCACGCTTGAGTGGCAGCGTCTGGAAGAGGCTCTGCGGGGTGAGGTTGCAAGGACGCGTCATGTTCGTCCAGACCGCACAGCGCGTCGCCTCCGGCGTCTCGCAAGGGCGATGCGTCTCACGCGGACGGATACCGCGATTCTGGAACTGCTGTTGCGCTACAACACCGGGGGCTTGGTTGAGTCGATGATTGATGACATCTCCGACAGCACGCGATGGGGACGGCGCAGTCTCAGGCCTAGGAACCCGCTACTGCCGTGCATGCTTGGTTTCTCGGCGAATACGGTGTGGAGCCGGTTTGCGTCAGATGCACCGCTTGTGACCTCTGGGTTGGTGTCAATTGACCACGATGGCGATGTGACGCTCATCGACCGGCTGACCCGGTTGGACTGGCTGCCTAACGGAACCCGGGCGGACGTACAGGATCTGCTGCTTGACGAGGCGAGCCCCGGCGAGTTGCGCTGGTCCGACTTCGACCACGTGGCCGACGACCGTGATCACGTCGAACAGATACTGAGAGGTGCGTTGCAGGCCAGCGCGAAAGGCGTCAACATCCTGGTCTATGGACCCCCGGGCACGGGCAAGACCGAGTTCTGCAAAGCGCTCGCCGCCTGTCTGGAAGCACCTCTGTACGTGGTCGGCGAACAGGATGGCAACGGCGGCGAGCCGTTGCGTCACGAGAGGCTCCAGGAGCTTCAACTGGCCCAACGCCTGCTTGCCGGGAAGCATCGCTCCATCCTGCTGTTCGACGAGATGGAGGATCTACTCTCTTCCCAGGGAACGCTTGTGGCCGCTCTGTTCGGTTCCCATGGTTTCGCCGGCCTCCCGGCCGAAGGCTCGAAGGTGTTCATCAACCGGCTTCTTGAAGAAACGCCGGTGCCTATACTGTGGACGTCCAATGCGGCCCGTCAGACCAGTCCGGCTCTCTTGCGCCGTATGATGTTCGCCCTGGAGCTGCGCAAGCCACCGCCGAAGGTGCGTGCGCGCATCTGGGCACGGCATCTCGCGCGTCACGGGATCGAGTCGGCCCAGGATGACGCGAATGCCCTCGCTCGTGATTTCGACGTAGTTCCGGGAGTGGCGTCGGGGGTGACTGCCGCCGCGCGGCTGGGTGGCGGCACCATTTCAGGGGTACGTCGCGGCGTGCGCGCCCTCGAGCAGGTGATGTCGGGCCGCACGGCGGCAACCCAGTCGATGCCGCAGAACTTCGATCCCACGTTGATCCACGCCGACGTAGACCCGGTGCAACTCGCTGACCGCCTCGCAGGGACCGGTGCGCGCCACTTCTCTCTTTGCCTGCAAGGACCACCCGGCACCGGCAAGAGTGCGTTCGTCCGGCATCTAGCCGACAGGCTCGGGCTTGAGGTCATCCAGAAACGCGCATCCGATCTGATGTCGAGCTGGGTTGGAGGAACGGAGAAACAGATAGCCGAAGCTTTCGCTGAAGCACGGGAGGCCGAGGGGCTTCTAGTTTTCGACGAAGCCGACTCCTTGCTGGCCGACCGGCAACTCGCGCAGCACCAATGGGAGGTAAGCCAGGTCAACGAGATGCTGACGTGGATGGAGAGCCACCCGTTTCCCTTCGCTTGTACAACGAACTTCGGCGACCGCCTCGACCCGGCCACCCTGCGGCGCTTCACGTTCAAGATCGCCCTCGACTACCTCTCTCTGGAACAGGCGAGGGCCGCGTTCCATGTCTACTTCGGCATGCAACCCCCGTCCGCGGTCCGCGACCTTGGCACCCTGACACCGGGCGACTTCGCCGTCGTGCGCCGGAAGGCGCAGATTCTCGGGTGCTTGGGGGAATCTCGGGCGCTGGCAAAAATGCTGGAAACGGAATGCAGGGCCAAGCCGGGCAGTTCGCAACCAGTCGGCTTTCGGTAGCGTCGCCGATGTGGCCCTACGGAAGCGGGGCCAGCAGATGAAAACGTCGTGAGCGAAGGGAAACGGGTTCTGAAACTTGACCCAAGCTCAACATCTGGTACCGGGGAATACCGCCATCAACGTCGTAGAGGGCGGGCTACTACGGACTACCCAAAAGGCTTTGAACAAGCACTTGATTCAGTATCCAAACATGATTGGAGGAGATCCGGATGAGCCAAGAAAGCTTGTTTGCAGATGGCATCCTTGCCCCAATTGGCGAAGCCTCCTCAAGGCTTCCACATCGGGAACTGACCGGATTCATGGCAGCGAAGGGGTGTAAGTACAGCAATGAGTTGATGGTCGTCGGCCGTGCGACCAACGGTTGGGTTGTCCGTGCCTACCCCGAGCAGTTCGCTGATCCTGCTTTCCGGAGGAGATTCGCATGGGACGTCAGGATGAGCGTTGGAGGGGATCACCCTATGGAATGGGTACATCGCGACTGGGGTGCCAAGAATTACTACAACACCAAGAGATCAGCCTTCTGGAGGACGATTCGGGGGGTAACTGCGGGTCTGGACATCGTACACGATAGTGAGGGAGATTGGCCGTGCCATCTCGTGTGGTCGAACCTCTACAAGGTCTCGCCAGCGGACGGAGGGAATCCGTACAGCAGCGAACTCTACAATCTCCAATTTCCAGGGTGCAAGGATTTATTCGAGGCCGAACTCCGGGCCTATATGCCAAAGCGTCTACTTCTTCTCACCGGTTGGGAAGGTTGGGCTGACTGGTTCTTGCCCGACTTGGATGAACCAGAATCATCCTCTCTGTATGTCGAGCGGGTTGGATTCCTTCCCCTGAGCAAGCGCTACCAACTGCGGGTTGTCGTCGCATGCCACCCTCAGGGAAGACCCGAGGAGCAATGGTCCAGAGACGTAATCCGCGAGATCTCGGACGAACCAACTATAGCCAAGTGAGAAAGTCATCTGAAGAGAAGTATACGGTTGGTGGATTTCAGTTTTGGACGGTCGCTGAAAGTCGACGCACTTCTTCCTCGGGTTGAGCTGCACGGTGTATCTCCGAGAACAGCACGAGCTTCCGCGAAGCACGTCGACACCGCCGCTTGTACCGTCCGGTAAGGATATTGGAATAAAACGGTGTGTCTGGTACATCCTGGAGGACCAAAGGGGTCCGTCGAGGCAGTTTAAAAAGGGGCGGGGGCATGACGTTTGAATACATCACCATGAATACAGGTCATCGCACGACGAAGGAGCGCCGTGACGCGATTTCTGCCGCGATATGGGACATCAAACCCCTGGTAGAGAACATCATTGAACCGTTGCCGACGAACTATCGCTTCCCGAGAACACGGGGCGTTCCCGGTGTTACTGGCTACAAAGTCAGTTGCGCCCGCACGGCGAAAGCTCGCTGTCCCATCTTCACGATCTATGAGCGCGGGGGTCCGCTCGTCGACTTCGGCGTGGCGTGTGTGGATGGCGAGGCGGCGGCTTACCTTTGGGATTCACTGCATCGCTTGGCTCGTGATGTGCAGCTTGACGCCGACCTTGCACCGGTGGCGCCCTGGTGTGCAGTCGTGATGCATGCAGAGTTGCTGTTGAGGACAGAGGATCAGGCGACGATCCTGGGTTTGCTGGAAGATTTTGAGTGCCGCGTTACCTGGGCGATGTTGGACATTCTGAATCGGGCCTAGTGACTAGCCACAGATTGAGTAGGGCCTGACGATCCCCGAACCTACTTGCGTTCCTTATTGCGGGCGACGTTAGACTTCCAATTCAGGGGACGTAGGTTCTCAAGCTTGTCGCTCCCGCCGTCTTTCTTCTGGACGATGTGATCAATCTCCCATCCGAAATCAGAGTCCCTGTTGCCGTAGTCAGAGAAACGCATGGGCATCTGGTAATCATCCCGTCGCCACACCGTTGAATCCTTGTTCGGGATGGGGTGCCCTTTCGCCCATACAAAGGCAAGGTCGAGTTCACGATCAAGTTCCTCATCAACCATTTTTCGTTCTCCTTTCCTAGCACTTCTTCCTGATCGGCCTGGGCTTCTAACGCTACCCAAAACTCCGAAAGGGGCAGCCAAGGAGTAGGGGCACATCTATCCGGGGCGCCGGGGGGTGCCTCTTAGAGGTAGGTCTTTGCTGGACCGCCAGCCCTCCGGTGCTCCGCTTGTGAATTTCGTATATACTTCCCAAACGAAGACGGCAAGAACTCGCTGAGCAGATCACGAATTACAGCCAAATTTGAGGGACTGCCGTCCGTCTGCGGGGAGGCTGGGACGTACAAGCGTCGGCCCGACCAAGAACAAGTCCGGCTGCATCTGCGGCGCTCGACGAACGCGACGAATGCCATGCACGGCGGACAGCCACGGAGGGGATTTTGGCACGCATCTTCTATCCGAGTTCAGAGAAGCTTCGTTTCCTCCTCGACAGCATTCACAACCGGGAAGTGGCGCTGCCTGACTTCCAGCGCGATTTCGTCTGGGACCCTCGCGCCACCGAGGAGCTCATCGAGAGCATCCTACAGAACTTCCCGGCCGGGAGCCTGCTTCGAATCAAGAACAAGAGCGGCTTCTTCTTCGCGCCACGCGAGGTCGCCGGCGCGCCGGCCCTCGACGGCCATTCTCCGTCGTATCTCGTGCTCGACGGGCAGCAACGCCTCACGTCGCTCTATCAGGCGCTCTATGGGACGGGTAACCACCGCTACTTCGTGAACCTGCACGGGCTACTCGACGGCGACGATCTTGATGACTGCGTCTTCTACCTCCGAAAGCGCAGGGCCAAGCGTCGGTTCGGCATGATCGAGAAGCAGGCAAGTGAGCTCGTCTTCCCGCTTGAGGTCCTCTTCGGGCAGCCCAACGGATTCGAGGAGTGGTTGGACCAAGTGCTTGAACGGCGCGACGAAGACAAGGACGCGGGCAAAGAGCTCAAGCAGAAGCTGCGAGAGCTTCGGACGACCTGGATCCAGAACATCGAGGAGTACGAGTTTCCGGTCGTGACCCTGGCCGAAGAGACGGAGACCGAAGCCGTTTGCACGATCTTCGAAACCTTGAACCGAACTGGGGTGAAGCTCTCTGTATTCGACCTGCTGGCAGCCCGCTTCTGGCCCGTGAACGTGAGGCTTCGCGACCTCTGGGATGACGCGCAGACCGAGTACCCGATCCTTGAAGAGTTCGACGTCGACCCGTATTACATCCTTCAGGCGATCGCGATCTTCACGGCAAAGGGTGCGCCGTCATGCAAGCGCGGCGACGTGCTCAAGATGGAAGTTGGGCAGATACAGGCGGGCTGGCAGCCGGTGGTTAGGGGCGTAGCCGACATGCTGCAGATGCTCCGAGACGACTGTGGCGTCGCTCTCCCTGGTTGGTTGCCGTACAATCCCATCCTGATCCCGGCAGGCGCGGTGCTCGCTAAGCACGAGGCCGCCAGCGGGCCGCAGGTCGGGGCGATCCTCGACAAGATGAAACGCTGGTTTTGGTGTTCGGTTTTCGGCTTGGTCTACGAGAACGCGCCGAACTCACAGGCCGTGAAGGACGTTGCCGAGTTGACCTCGTGGTTCGCCGGGGGCGGCGAGCCCGACTCGGTGCGCAACTTCCGGTTCGAGCCGGATGTCCTCCGCGAGACAACGGCCCGACAGCGAGCGCTCTATCGCGGGTGCGTCGCACTCATCCTGCGCAGCGAGGCCCGCGACTTCCACACCGGACACCGCATCACGGCCAGCATGGTTCTTGAGAAGAAGATCGACGACCACCATGTCTTTCCGAGGGGCTATCTGGCCGACTCGGGGGAGGAGGTGGCCGCGACGCTTCGAGATTGTGTGCTGAACCGGACGCTCATCGGCAGGGAGACCAACATCCGGATTGGCAAGAAGGCGCCCGCGGACTATCTGGACGAGATCGAGGCCGAGCTCGGTGCCGAGCGCCTGGATGAGGTCCTGGAGTCGCACCTCCTTCCCAGCGGCACCGACTCCTCTCTCCGCGGGGGCCGGTTCGCGGACTTCTTGGACGAGCGGCAACAGCGGTTTGCTGAGAGGATCGAGGAAGTGACCAAGTAACTTGGGCGTTTGGTGGATGCTGTGGTGAACCAATTACTGTGGCCCATCGCGGGCTTTCACAAGGGAGAGGTCTTCACGAACTTCTTCGTTCTTCTGGTACTTGTGATTCTCGGCCTCGGACTGTCGACGATAGCCGTTATCGTGTCCTCACAATCGTGACGGGAGGGGCTCGACCCAACGGGTTAGAAGGCAATGTTGGTGTCAATCGTAAATGTCCCATTTGTGTCAACCGAAAATGGCACACCTTGAAGTTGCTGGAGGGGGTGCGGCGTTCCACGCTGTTGGCGAAGTCAACAGGAACGGAGCGGCGTACGGATGCACGGATGGGAGACGAGGATGCTTCTTAGGCACTACCTGGAACAGGGTGTATCGAAGGCGGAGCTGTCGCGACGGTTCGGGGTGGGACGTCGATCGATCCACCGGTGGGTTGAGGCGGGTCAGTTGGATCGGGACCTTGAGGGAGGCGGGACGCGGTACAGCATGCGGCCGGCGGTGGGGCACAAGCTGGATCCGTACAAGGGGATCATCGAGGCGCGACTGGAGGAGTTCCCCCGGTTGTCGGCGAAGCGGCTTTACGACGAGGTTCAGGCGGCGGGGTACGCGGGCGGATACGGGCGCGTGAGGGACTACGTTCGGGCGGTGCGGCCGCGGGAGCCTGAGGAGGCGGTGGTGCGGTTCGAGACGCCGGCGGGACGGCAGGGACAGGTGGACTTTGCGACGTTCACGCTTCCCTGGGGCCGGCGGTACGCGCTGGTGATGGTTCTGAGCCACTCGCGGCTGTTGTGGCTGCGGTTCTACCGCCGGCAGACGATGGCGGTGCTGATCGAAGGGCTGGAGAGCGCCTTCGGGTGGTTCGGCGGGGTGCCGCAGGAGCTGCTGTTCGATCAGATGCGTTCGGTGGTGCTGTCGGACGGCCGCGCGGGCGGGGGCCAGCTGGTGTTGAACGCGGACTTCCTGCGGTTCGCCGCGCACTGGGGGTTCCGGCCGCGGTCGTGCCGACCCTACCGGGCTCAGACCAAGGGCAAGGTGGAGCGTCCGATCCGCTACATCCGCGACAGCTTCTTCTACGGCCGGGAGTTCGTGAACGACGAGGATCTCAACGAGCAGGCGCTCTTGTGGCTCGAGGGAACGGCGAACCGGCGCTGGCACGGCACCACCCGGGAACGCCCGGTGGAGCGCTTCGAGCGCGACGAACGACAGGCGCTGCTGCCGCTGGCGCGCTATCCCTACCGGCATCTTGGCGCCCGCAGGCCCCCACAGCCGGCCCGGCGCCCGCTGCCCGTCACCGTGGACGTCGAGCGCCGCTCCCTCAGCGTCTATGCGGAGGCGGTATCATGAGGGCCGCCGTGGCAGACAACCGGCGCGACCGGCTGCGGGAGATGCTCGCGGACCTCAAGATGCCCGGCGCCCTGGAAGCCGTCGACGGCATCCTGGCCCAGGCCGACGGTGGCGCGGTGTCCGCCGCCGAGGCCATCGAGCAGTTGCTGGACGCCCAGATCGGACTCCGCAACAACCGCCGCCTGCAGGCCGCCATGCGCTCGTCGCGGCTGCCCGCCGTGAAGACCCTTGCTCAGTTCGACTTCGCCTTCCAGCCCAGCGTCAAGCGCGAGCAGATCGAGAGCCTGCACGAGCTCGGCTTCGTCGACCGCGGCGAGAACGTCATCCTGCTCGGGCCGCCAGGGGTGGGCAAGACTCATCTTGCCATAAGCCTGGCCATCACCGCTGCCCAGGCTGGCCGCCGCGTCTACTACGGAACCCTCGCTGGACTGATCGAGTCCCTGATGGAGGCCAAGGCCGCCGGTGAACTCTCTCGCCGACTGCGGGTCCTCACCCACCCCGCATTGCTCGTGGTGGACGAGATCGGCTACCTGCCCGTCACCCAGGACGGCGCCGTGCTCTTCTTCCAGCTCATCAACGCCCGCCACGAACGCGCCTCTACCGTGCTCACCTCCAACAAGGGCTTCGAGGAATGGGGCGGCGTCCTCGGCGACGAGGTCATGGCCGCGGCCCTCATCGACCGGCTGCTGCACCACTGCCACATCGTCAACATCCGCGGCAACAGCTACAGGATGCGAGAGCACCGAGATCTCATGCGCTCCGCGTCCGACCAACGTCGCCAGGGAGAGAGCCATGACTGGTAGATCTGAGGTGCGTCTGGGGTCCGACTCCGCTCGCTACGCTCGCTCCGTCGAACCCCAGACGCCTGAGCGAGACCAACGGAAGAGCGTCACATCCGTACCCACGCCCCTTCCGAAACTGTGCCATTTTCGATTGACACAAATGAGCCGTTTTCGGTTGACACTGACAGCAACGCACTGGGTGCTCTATGTCCGTGCTACATTTAGACAAGGGGGAGCAATGACTTCGGATCTGAAGGTCGGCGTAAGGAGACAGATCGATCAACTAAGGAAGGAGTTGGCCGCGGCGGCAGGACGCGTTTCCGCGTTGCAGGATGAGATCAAGAAGCACGAACTGATTTACGGCATGCTGGACAGACGAAACACGAGCAGACGGTCCAGGCGTCGTTCCACGGTTGGGGCAAAGCGCGGGCCAACCGGCACGATGATCGACTGGAACGCTGTAATCGCGACTCTGCCCGACCAGTTCACTTTGGATGTGATGAGTGCCCACGAGACTACTCGAGAGAAACCTCGATCCTACCTCAGGCAGGTGGTCGCTCGGTGGTCGAAGGAGGGCCGGATCAAGCGCATCGGCCGGGGCATTTACCAGAAGAGTGGCGCTCTCCCTCGGGTTGTGACCCCAGAGGAAAAGGAAGCGAAGCCGAACGGTTCCGGCAAGAACGGCAAGGCTACCGACAAGGGTCCGCAGGGGATGTCCACCACCGAGCCTCCCAAGGAAGAGAGAACCGGGAAGCGTAGGGGAATCCAGCCTCTCGAAGGAACCGACTACGGAGACGGTATTGTCCTCGGCAAGGCAGACGGTTACAAGCAGGTGAAGGAGAGCAGGTCTGCCAGCGGGTTGTTCGAAGGAAACTCCAAAAAGGACGACATGAGAAAGTTCTTCGTGAATCTGGAGAAGGCGGGTGAAATCACCGTCGCCACCCTGAAGAAGCTGCTCTCCAAGCACGGAGGCGAGAATCAGGGTCTCATTCAGCGTCGATTGAACTGGTTCTCCTTGGGCCGCTACAACAAGCACAACTGGCACGTGACCGTGAAGCAGGTAGGCAGCAAGGCCACCGGGAGCGACAAGGTCCTCTTCCACCAGATCGAGAAGAGGGATCAAAAGAAGGAGAGCTAAGGGAAGACTCTGTACCGGACCTGAAGTCCCCCGACAAATCAAGCCCTGCGCTGACCGTCTTCTCTCCCCGGTGTGCGGGCTTCAGGTTCAATCAGCGCGCGGATGCAGTTGACGGTACGCTCCATGACCCTCACTCGGGCCAAACTAAGAGGAAAATCAAAAACGCCTCGGAGGCAGATTAGTGCTCAACGACAACTTACACATCGCAGTGATCCACCATGAACGAGTCCCCACAAGCCTCCTGGATGAGTTTTGCGCGAGCGTGAATACCGACTCCCTCAGTTTCGAGCGGATCTCACGACCTGAACCAGGTCCGCAGATGGGCATGGAATGGCTTGCTATTCCTGCCATCGCCGTTTTCCTGTTGAAACCTTACTTTGAGAGTTTCATGACGGAAGCTGGAAGAGATCACTACCACGTTTTAAGAAACGCTCTGAAGGCGCTTTGGGACAAGTTATTCTCGAAGAATCGACGTTTTCGAGTCGCCGTCGTCACTGTATCTGGCGAAAAAACCTCCAAGTATTCCATGCTGTTCGCGATCTATGCGAATGTTGACAACAACCAATTGGTGAAACTTCTGGTTCGGCAAGATTGCTCGGAAGACGAATATGCCGCGAGCGTAGACGCTTTTCTGAAGTTTCTGGAGTCACGCCACGCCCAAAAACCCGCCGAGAAACAAGCAAGCGAACTAGACCATCAGAATGAGGTTGGGGGAATTACGCTTGTTGAGTATGACGGGAAGAGTGAGTCTCTCCGAATCGTCAATCCCCAATTTGATCCAAGGGATCGTCAGAATGATGATGTTTAGAGGAAGATACTCCTGGGTGAACCGCCCCGGGTTTACCGGAGACGGAATTGTTTGAGTCAGACCACCAGGACTGACTCTCAGTACTGCCGCGCGACGAGCACACGTCCGTCGTCGCCCGCGACCGGCCGTTGCCCGGACACCGTGGCGCCCGCATTCTCCAGCAGGTTGCGAGAGGTGCAGTGTAACGTCACAGGCAGGCATGCCACCCTCACCCGACTGGAGTCGGGCACGGCAAGTTCGTTGCCGAGATCCGCGGGGTGGTCGGCCACGCTGGCGATCAACGCATCGAGATCGACCGTCCGCATCCCTTCCTGCAGAATGTCCTCGCGGATGAACATCTGGGCGTCGGTGGTACACGCTACGCAAGTCGCTTAATATAGACCAGTCGGGCCGCACGAACTCCGGATGCGTCGGAATTGAAGCGGCGACGGGCGGTTTGGATGATTCCTAGACTGACGATCTCGAACGCGATTGAGGATCGCGCGGGAAGAGACGGAGCGAAGATGACCGAGACCGAGGAACGGTGGCTGAATTACGCGTGGTCCGTCACCAACTGTCCGAAATCCCATCGCGAGCGGTGCGAAGCCTTGGGAGCGGCTGTACCAGGACATGGGCGCGTTGACGGTAACGAGGTGCGATGGCCGGGATACCTCGGCGGGGGCTACCGCGAAGGAACCGGGATTCTGTGCGTTGGCGCCGTTCACAGGGAGGGGCGGCCTGAGGACGAAGCACGCGACTCAGTGATGCGGCGGACGAACGCGGAGTTGGTGAACGCGCATCGGCGCTGGATGTAGCGCGGTCGCTCTCGAGACGAGGACCGTGACTATTTGGCGGCCGTGCGAGCTGCGTACGAGGATGCGCTTCCCCGCTGGGCTCGCTGGAAGCGCCACTTCCGCTCGCTCGTGGAGGACCACCTTGGCATGAGCAGGCAGGAGATCGCATGGACCAACCTAGCCAAGTGTCGGGTCTCGATTCACCGTGGGAGTAGTGTCCGCGGTGCCGAAGCCAAACTCACAAGACTGTGCCAGCGTGAATTCGCACCGGTGAGCGAGCTCGTAGATGCGATCCGTCCCGGCCTTGTCCTCTGTTGTGTGCTGCATGCGTCAAGCGGCGGCGATATCGTTTCGTCGTGGGACTCTCCGTCGGCTTCACCCCTGGTGTATTGCTGGCAGGGCCAATCGGGTCACGATCTCCACAACACGGACCCCGACGCCCGCAGACTGGCTGAGTGGGCACCGGAGACGGCGCGCGCGTACCGGGCCAGAACCCATGGGGGCGAGGGTTTGAGCCCTGGCCGCTTACGCTGAACTTTCAGAAGCGCGGTTGGATATCGGCGAAGATCGCTGTCGGCCCGTGTCAGAAGGGGCAGTACTGAGCTACTCAATTTTCAGAGGGATCTCACGTATGAAGACGTCTAGCGCCATGCGCAATCGGGGCCGATGCCCCGAGTGCGATGACCACACAACCGGCGACCGTCAGAACCGTGGTTTCGTCCGGCACCGAACGAATACGGGCTGTGACTTTGAACGGGGCAAGCGAGATGCTTCGGTCACTACGGAATCACGGCCGTGCCACGCAAGATTGATGGCGGCCATCGTGGAGTGGATGCAACGCCTCAATGAGTACCCGGGCTGGGATGAGTGGAATCGGCAGAAGTTGAGGTACACTCTTTTTTTCGACGACTTCGACGACGACGATGGTGTTCGTCGTCTTGGGGATTTCGAGCTTCCGAAAGACCTCGAAGAACAACATACAATAGTAATAGGCTACGTGAGGCTCTCTGGAATGGTGGACAACTTACGGGAGTGTGAATATTACTTCCGGCGGTTCCCGTTTCGCGGACTTCCTGTCACTCGTGCCAGCCACGTCACCAATGTTTGCGAGATGTACTTTAGCAAATTCTATCAGTTTGAAGAGATGTTCGAAGATTACCTGGCCGCACTCAGAGCCTTCGTGCCTGGCATTCGCATTGGTTCAGTGGTCAGGCAATTTAGAAAGATATTTAAACAGGAACTACGAAGCCGACATCACATACATCACAAGGATCGATTCTCGGATGTTTCCATTGATCGGGTATTCCTAAACGAAAAGGTCATCGGATCAAAACGTCGTCAGGTTCAGCAGCACCAATACCGTCAACTGGTAAAGTTCTGGGTACGGGAGGTTCGGCGTAGCGTGGGTCAGTTTGAACTGATTCTCGAAACGGTAGCAGAGGTAACTCTGGATCGATGTCCATTTCTTTCAAAGTTTGATGGGGGGCGGGGGTGAAGTGGGTACAAGTAAGTGCTTCGTGGATAGGCGCCGTGCCCGTCTCGCACGAACCGCGATATTAGAACACGTAGCGCGATTGTTTACGTGCGATAGTCGCGGATTGCTTCATCGTCGAGATTGTCGGCCGGCACCAAACGGTAATGCCGTTCCTCGACAATTCTGATTTCGTCGCTTTGGAGAGTAAGTTCGAATAGGGCGATCGCCCGGTCTCTCATGAACTGGGCGGCGATCGCTCTACATCGCATGCCGGGGAATTTCTGCTCGACGAACCCGATGTCCTGAATGATCTGGACAACGCCGATCCGATCTTTGCCTACCTTCGCCTGAACCGGAATGACGTGATGGCAACCGTACTTGTCGAGCCCGATATAGAGTTCGTCGATCTCGATTTGTCCCGTCCCCTCCACGGTTGTGCGGAGATGGTTCTGAAGGCTAAAGGTAGTGAGGCCGAGAAAAGTGTCGATCAGGCGATTGTATCGGACGATAGCCAGCAGGGCCTGTTCGTCGTCGAGGGCGTATTTTCGGATCAGCTCCGGAGTCGCGTCGGGGATATCCGTAACGACGAGACCTTCGCGGGGCACAATCTGGGTTTCCTTGAAGAGCTTGAACCGATAACGGCCCTTGCCCGCGCCAATTATCGTCCATTCGCGCCCGTCCGGCTGGGTCTCAAGGATGCTATCGGGTAGCTTGTTCCGGTAACGAAAGGAATAAGGAACGTCGCCCAGGTTCTTGACTCGAGCGAAACCGAGCGCCGCAGCTGCTTTCTCGAGTTCCTCTCGAACGAAATCGAACTCGCTTCTTCCCTTCCTGTAATGATTGAAGAAGACTTCCTGGATCAGGGCTTGGTATCTGTTGAGTTTCTTAGGCACACACCACCTGCCCCGCCAGTTGCTCGCGCTCGATCTCAATCTGCTTGCGCTTCTTGGCACCGCTCTTTCTGTCGCGCCGGCTGGGTGGCGGTTCTACCCCGAAATGTTCAGCGGCACCGGAGAGATCCAGCGAAAGGAGTGCGGGATCGCCCAACCGAATCGTTCCCCTCGGTGGACTCGAAACTAAACCGAGTGCCCGGATTACCTCGGTGGCGATAGCCCTCGCGAGTGGTGGGGGTACCGCATTGCCGATCTGACGCGCTCCGTGCCACTTCGTCACATTGAAGCGAAACCAGTCCGGAAATCCGTGCAACCGGGCCATCTCTCGCACGGTGACACAGCGATCATAGAGGTAGTGAATGGGGCGAGGGCTGGTGAATGCTCCCCGCGCGCCATCGGTTCCCGCACGCAAGGTGTTCGAAACGCCGCCATGCGAGAGCTTGAAGAACCTGCTGATCGGTTCGACGGCTCCCGGTACCGTGGCGCGAAACCGCTCCCGCGAAATGTGGGTGTGCCGGGTGCGAGCGCTGGATGTCAGTATGGCCGGGTTCCAATCGCGCACATAGCCTCTATGCCACGCGTTTTTGGTCAGACATCGCAACTCGGCCGCATACGCGGACGGCTCGCCGAAACAAACAGTTCTGATCGAGTCGGAATTGAACAGTGTCCGGAAGCGGTCGGCATCGGGAAGATCGCCCAGCGCATCGGTGCAACTCGGTCCTTCGGGTAAGCCGTCAATATGCTGCCTCCTGCCTGCGATGTTGGTCCACGGCACCGGATAGTCGGGCAAGGCCTCGCCCTTCCGGACGCCGAGCAAGATCAGCCGCTCGCGATGCTGCGGCGTGGCGAAGTGCCCTGCATTGAGAACCCGCCAGGGAATCCTTACATCGTACCCCACCTTGGAAAGCTCATCGACAAGCTCCTCCAGGAGTGCACGATGCTTGCCGACCGTCAAACCCTTTACGTTTTCGAACACGAAGGTCCGGGCCCGAAGTTCAGTAACGATCCGAACGAAGTGGCGGACTAGGCTATTGCGTGGATCGTCCAGAACGCGATGGCCGATTAAGGAAAAGCCTTGGCACGGAGCGCCGCCGAACACGCAATCGACCTCGCGTCCAGCAATGCCGGCTGCGTCTACGATTTCGATACCGGAAAGGACCTCGACCGGCCGAGGGATTATGGCGGTGTATGGAAAGTTGTACTTGTGTGAGGCGCAATGTACCGGATCGATGTCGACGGCTGCCGCCACATCGAACCCGGCCTGCTCGAAACCCAAGCTGAGCCCGCCGACGCCAGCGAAGAGGTCGATACCGATGGGTCTCATTGCGCGGACATTGGATTCTATGGTTTCTCGTCCGGGTTCCACGCTATCCTAGTATGGCCTCGCCCGGGTTGATCGCTTTTCGCCCGATATCGCCTATCTCCCACGAAAGCTTGTAGCCTCCTGGCGAGTGCTTCGAGATCGACGGTCTCACATTGCCATACCACAAGCACGGCCCATCCAAGCGAGCGCAACTCTTCCTCCCTTTTTCTATCTCGTTCCCTGTTCTTGTCAAGCTTCGGTCGCCAGTAGTCGAGGCGTGATTTAGGTAGTCGTCCTTTCGGGCAGTCGTGGCCGTGCCAGAAGCAGCCGTGGACGAAAATCGCCTTGCGATGAGACACGACGGCGATATCGGGGCTGCCAGGAAGATCCTTGCGGTGCAACCGGTACCTGTAGCCCATGCGGTGCAGGAGTCCGCGCACAAGTAGCTCTGGACCGGTATTCTCGCTCTTGACCGCCTGCATGATGCGGCGACGCTGCTCCGGGGTGCGGGTATCCATCGCTGGTGCCTGTCGGGCCGACCAAATTCTGTCGTAGACTACGACAGTTTGCATGCGAAGTACTACACTCTGGTCTTAGCCCAGCTGGAGCCGCGCGGATCCGGTCGAGCCATAGGCAGCAGGCTACAGGGGCCGGACGGGCGTGGGTTGCTCAAATCAAGACCAGTGCCGTTGGCTACACTAGGCTTATCCGCGCTTGCGGCGTCGAACCATGTCGAACCCCGCGCACGGTGATTGCATCGAGCCTGAACCTCGGCTTGCGTTCCGCGGACATCCTAGTTCGCCCCCTTCGCGCTTCCGGCCATCGCGTCGCAAACGGTCTTGGAGATGCCGCCAAGGTACTTGGTATGGCACGGACCGGCGTCAGGTCGATCATTGTCATCCGACTACGCCGGCGATCCTGCTCGCAATGCGGTTGGCGGCGGACTTGACGGGATCGTTGGCGAGATGGGCGTAGCGAGCGGTGGTCTGCACTTTGTTGTGCCCGAGCAGCTTCCCGATCATGGGCAGGCCCTCCCCTACCAGCAAGCCCCCGCTGGCGAAGCTGTGCCGCAGGTCGTGAATGCGCAGGTTCCTGATGCCCGCGCGCTCCAGGAGGAGGCGCCACGGCCCGTGCAGGAAGGCGAGATGGGCGCCGCTCTTCAGGCCGGGAATCACCCAGGGACTGTCTTCCCTGCGCTGAATGCCGCGCAGCACCGCGATGGCGGGATCGCCCAGGTGCACGACCCTGGCACCGGTCTTGGAGTCGGGCAACCGGAGCTCGCCCCGGTCCAGGTCGACGTCCTCCCACCGAAGTGAGAGGATCTCGCCGCTCCGGCACCCGGTCAGCATCAGCAGCCGGATGGCGGCGACCGCCGCGGGCGAGGCAAACCCCTCGCGCTCCGCGTCCCGCAGCGCCGCGCCCAGGCGACGGTACTCGTCATCCGAGAGGAACCGCTCGCGCTTGTGCTCGGGGTACTTCTTCACGAACCGGCAGGGGTTGACGCCCTCGGGGCGCATCTCCCAGACCTCGGCCATAGTCAGCATCCTGGAGAGGACGCCGAGCGTCCGGTTGGCGTGTCCGGGTACGGAGCGCATGTCGTGATGCAGGGCGGCGGCGTCGGCCCTGCCGATATCGGCAACACGGCGTCTGCCGAGCCGGGGCAATATCCGTTTCTCGACGATCTTGCGGTTGAGCTCGGCGGTGCCGGGCTTCAGGTGATCGGCAGCGTACTCGTCCATGAAGCGCCGGGCGAGTTCGGCCATGGTGGCGCCGCCCGCCTTGCGAGGCGTCTTCCCTTCGAGGTCGCGCCCGGTCCTGGCGAGGGTGACGATTTCGGCGGCGCGCGCCCGCGCCGCCGCCGGGGTGATGGGACCGTGGGGGCCGATGGTCGCCTTGACGGCGCGTCCCTCGTGACGATACTTGACGATGTAGACCTTTCGGCCGGTGGGATGGACGCGAACGCCGAAGCCCGTGATATTATACTGCATGAAACTACGGGCCACGCCACGGACAGACAGAGATGCGTCGGGCTATGATAAATCCATAATTATTCCGGTGTTATAAGGTGTTGAGGACTCTCGCCGGTCTTGCCCCCGCGCCATCCATGCGCTAGAATCCCCCCTGAATTGGAAGCCGGTCGCTTGCTTTGTGCTTACGGTTTTTCGAGACAGTCGGGGACGCCATGCCGAAACGCCAGGAACGGGTCATCACCAAACGCGTCGTCGACACCCTGTCGGTCGAGGACCGGGACGCCGTGTTCTGGGACAGGGACCTGCCGGGCTTCGGCATCAGGGTCTATCCCTCGGGCCTCAAGAAGTACGTGGCGCAGTCCCGGGGTCCCGGCGGGTCGAAGAGAGCGACGCTGGGGCGTCACGGCAGGATCTCGCCCGAGGAGGCGCGGCGCCGGGCCGCCGAGGCGATCGACCGCATCAAGCGGGGGGAAGATCCGATGCCCCCGCCGCCGGAACCCGAGGCCACGATGGCCGATGTGGCCGAGCGCTACATGCGGGACTACGTGCCGTCGCACTGCAAGCCGTCGAGCGCGGAGGTGTACCGGGCGGCGCTGGCGAACCACATCCTGCCAGCGCTGAGAGACATGGCGGTGGGCGAGGTGGGACGGCAGCAGGTCACCGACCTACACTACGCGATGCGCCACCAACCCCATGCGGCGAACGCGGTGCTGAAGATCGTGGGCAAGATGCTGTCGCTGGCCATGGAGTGGGGTCTGCGGGAGCATGGCTCGAACCCGTGCCGGGCGGTGCGCAAGTACCGGACGCGGCCGCGGGAACGGTTCCTGACCGACGAGGAGTACGGCTGGCTAGGCCGGGCGGTGGACGAGCTGGAGGCCGAGGGAAAGGTATCGCCTCAGGCGGCGGCAGCCATCCGGCTGCTGGTGCTGACCGGCTGCCGGCGGAACGAGGTGCTGGAACTCAGGTGGGACGACATCGACCGGACGGCGGGCGAGATGCAGTTGCGCGACGGCAAGACGGGCACGCGCATGGCGCCGCTCACCCCCGCGGTGGCGGGCGTGCTGGAGGATGTTCCCCGGGTTCCGGACAACCCCTGGGTGATAGCGGGAAAGAAGCCGGGCGCGCGCCTGGTCAACATCAACTATCCGTGGCTCATCGTGCGTGCGCGGGCCGGGCTCGACGGCGTGCGCATCCATGATCTGCGGCACAGTTGGGCGAGCCGCGCGCTGGCCTTGGGGGAGAGCCTGAGCATGATCGGGAAGCTGCTGGGCCACAGCAGGATCGACACGACGGCGCGCTACGCGCACCTTGCCCGGGACACGGAGCGGGCGTCGGCAGCCAGGGTGGGCGGCAGCATCGGCGCCGACATCCTGCCCTCGGAGGAGGCGGCATGGCCAAGCTGAACCGCCGCTCGATCTCCCGGCGCACGGTGGAGGCGCTCGAGGCTGGGAAGGACACCGTGTTCTGGGACCGGGACCAGCCGGGGTTCGGCATCAGGGTCTACGCCTCGGGCGCCAAGGTGTACGTGGTCCAGACCCGGCACAAGGGCAAGTCGGTGCGGGTGACAGTGGGCCGGCACGGGGTGATCTCGGCTCATGAGGCGCGCGGCCGGGCGGCGCGGATCGTCAACCGGATCAAGGCGGGCGAGGAGCCCGTGCCGGAGCCACTGCCGGCCGAGCTCGCGGGCGGGCCGACGGTGGCCGACCTGGCGGAGCGCTACATGGAGCAGCACGTGGCGGCGCACTGCAGGGAGTCCACGGCCGAGGGCATCCGGCAACTGCTGGACAAGCACGTCCTTCCCGAGTTCGGCAGGCTGCCGCTTGTGGCGGTGAAGCGCGAACGGGTGGCGGCGTTTCACGCCCGGCTTGGCGGGGTCCCCCATGCGGCCAACCGGGCGGTGGCGCTGATGTCGCGCATGTACGGGATGGCCGCGGACTGGGAGATGGTCCCCGACGGCGTGAACCCTTGCCGCGGCATCGTGCGGCATCGGGAGTTCAAGCGCGAGCGGTTCCTGACCGACACCGAGTTCCGCCGTCTCGGCGAGGTCCTCGCCGAAGCTCCCGCCAGGGGCGGGGTGTCGGTCCATGCGGTTGCGGCGATCCGGCTCCTGATGCTGACCGGCTGCCGCAAGAGCGAGATACTGTCCCTGCAATGGAAGGACGTGGACCTTGAGGCCCGCGAACTGAAGCTCCCGGACAGCAAGACCGGGCCGCGCGTGGTGCCGCTGTCGCCCGTGGCGGTGAAGGTGCTGGAAGAGTTGCCGCGCGTTCCCGGCTCTCCCTGGGTGATACCCGGACAGAAGCCGGGGACCCGAATGCGCAACCTGAACGACCCGTGGGAGGTGGTGCGGGAGCGCGCCGGGATCGAGAAGGCCCGCCTTCACGACTGCCGCCACAGCTTCGCCAGCCGCGCTCTCGCTCTGGGCGAGAGCCTGCCCGCGATCGCGAAGCTGCTCGGCCACAGCCAGATCCGGACCACGGCGCGCTATGCGCATCTGGCGCGAGAGTCGGTCAAGGCCTCTGCTGCACGCGTGGCCGCCAGCATCGCCGAAGATTTTCTGAGGCGAACGTGATCGGCAACGCGGTCGATGCGCGGTGTCGGCCATCCTGGCGACACCACTCAGGATGATCGAATTGTTTGTCCCCTCTGGAATTTCGGCTTCGACCTTACCTTGACATCATGCCGACGAGATGGGCAACCACCTCGTCGGCGATCTGGCTAGCGTCAAGTCCAACCTGCTGGCGTTCAACTCAATGGTGCCGTGGAAGCGCGTTGGCCGAGGGGCAACTGGGTTGACAGGCTCGATGTCACCAAGTCCAGACTCAGGGGTGACGGCAGTCCCTGGTCCACCGGGCGGTTCGGCTGGCGCCGTGGAGACAGAAGCTTCCGCGTCGAGCTGTCGGCCAGCCGCTTTAGACTTCACCCAGCATACCGTACGAGTCAGCATCTGGGAGTCCGATCGTCCGGCCTCCCTGGTTCGGGTGGAGCTTGGCCAACCACTTCCGTGAGGGTTCTCCCATGCGCGGAAGACATGCTATACAGGGAAGTTGTGGCCTGATCTAGACAGACGGGTAGAGACGCGGGCAACTTGGCCCGAGCACCTCCTTGTTCTGGTTGTTCACGGGTGCATATGACCACCCGCCAAAAGACCGGAGTGTAGGGGGTCCGTCAGAAGTTCATGCAGAAATCGTCCTAGGTGGCCAACATGAAGCGTGGAGATTGCTCCAGCGGACACCGGCGACCGCCGACTGACTTCTGGATGCGTTCGGTATGTTTCGCCGGACTGCACAGGGTCTTGAAGGCCGTTGCAGAGTTCCCCAGCGGACTGACTGCCAGTGACCTTAACGGCCTCATAGCCGAAGATAGGCTCGTTCTCTCTAGACGCAACTCACTTCCCGCGCCTACTACCCTTTACCACTATCGAAATACCTTGCTCCACATCGACGCCTTAAGGCGCAACGGGCGGATGTTGCGGGTCAATGTCGACGACCCGGATGTCAGCGCGTTGTTACGGCAGCCAGCGCCAAACACTACCGATCAAACACTGCGTGCGGCCGCGATAGATCCGTTTGCTGCCCTCGTTTTGAGAAATCGCGAATGTAGATCGCTTTTCTTCGACCTCTTTATGCCGTTCCGTGCGACGCCTTCCGTCGGCGCATTTCGCCAACAAGGTTCCCCGGTGGAGTGGATCCGTTACGCCTCGTCGGGAACTAAGGAAGTCGTTTTTCGAAACAGAGCCACCGGGCGCAAAGTGCATTGCTCATCACATGCGAGCGTAGCCGCCGTGCTTTACGGGCTACGTTACTGGGCTCGCGATGAACTGAACCTCATCGACGAATACAGCCACCGATCCGACGGTGCCACCGTCATGTTCCCCGTGTCCCTATCTATCGCCAACGACAGTGCCATAGACTGTGCTGTGAAACAAATGATGTCGCTCATTCTTTCGTTGCGCGGTTCACGTGATTGGACGCTATTCGCGATTTCCGACCTCATTTCTCAGTGCTGCGAAGCCCGAAGGTTACCTCTCCAAGTGCTTTTTCGAGCTATAGAGGGACTATTTCGCGAATGGCCCGATCACACAATGGCAATTCCGACCTCGCGTGCCCTCGCAACGCTCACCGCGACTTCACCGCAAGGAGACGGCCTTGCCTTGAGAGGCTTCTACAAATCCGCGGACGGCCCGTACATCTCTCACATCCGCGTGCACCGAGACATACCTTCCCTATCAATGGAGGCGACGACCCCGTGAACCCCAAACTTCTTCAACGTTTACGACTAGCTACCAATCCGTTCGAACCTTCCGCGACCGGAGTCCCCATCTCCGGTCCCCTGCTACCGCCGAGGGATCTGACAGAAAAGACCATGACCCTGCTCGACATCCACCAAAACGGAGCTGGAGTAAAGGCGATAGTCATCGTTGGTGAATACGGCACAGGAAAGACTTGCCTACTTCAGTGGCTCCACCGGGATATCTTTCCAAATCGCCAAATCAGGTCATTCTACTTCGACAATCCAGGCGTACAGTTTTACGACCTGGCGAACAATTTGCTTCGCACTATTGGCCGCAAGGACTTCGCTAAGTTCATCTGGGAGTTGGCGGGTGCCCACGTCTCAGGACCACGCCAAGGAAGTCTATTCCAGAAGGGCTACGAGGAGTATCTGTCGGCCGCATACCGAACCCGGCGGCGGGAAGACATGACTGGTCCTCTTCAGGATGCCATAATTCGTGCAGGCGTCACCGCCGACGAGGAAATTGCACACTGTCTTGCACGGATCGTCACGGACATCATCAGGAAACCCTATTTCGAGTATCGCGATTTCATCCCCCGCCAACAAGGCAGCGTGGTCCCGGAAGGCGAAGAGGCACCTTACTTTCGCGCGATCCTAAAGACGATCTCAGAGGGTGCCGGAGCCAGGGCTATTGCCTTTCTCATCGATGAGTTTGAGGAGATTGGACTGCAGAAAAGACTCACAAGAAGAGCCGCACACGACTATCTCGCCACACTGAAACGTTTGATAAATTTGGCCGAAAGTGACTTTTGGATTGTTCTTTCTATGACACACGATGCGTTCGCCACTACTCAAGAATTAGAGCCTGCACTCGTGGAACGGCTATCGGGGCGTGTGTTGGAGATTGAACCACTGAACGAGGCCGACGCGCTAGAGTTGGTTCAATCAAGGATCGCTGCTGCTCGTCCTAGCGAACTGACCGATTCCACGCCGCCCACTTTTCCCTTCCCTGACCATATCGTGTTTCGCCGCACCGTTTACTCAAACCCTCGACGGCTTGTCAAGGCATGTTTTCGCGCTATTGCGCAGGCTACGGGCCGCATGTCCTTGCCCTTTCCCGACGACTACCTCCACAGCATAGAAGACGATCTCTACCCCGCTTCGGTTCCACACCAGACTCCGGAATCATGAAGACGCTGCCCACTGAACGCCAAGTTGTATTCCTGGATACGAACACCCTCCACTATGTCGGGATTTATTTGAAGTATGCCAAAAGGAAGGGTTTGTTCCCATGGGACACCCAGGCCTCCGTACCCGCAAGAGACTCTTCACGGGGTGTTCTGGATCGTCTAACCGAGAAAGACCTCAAGAAGGGCCTAAAGCGAGGCATGGAGACGGTGGCCTTCCTAGCTACACATGATGTTGAAGTGCAGTACTCATCCATTTCCGAGCTTGAGCTTATCACAGCTAGGAGTAAGGGTAAGGCTGTCTTGAACGCCGCCAAAGAGGGTATTCCTGATCGGATTTGGTCACATTTCGAGGAAACAGAGGTCCGCGACCGCCTAACTCCGCTGGCCTTGACAACTGTCATAAAGGGGGTGGATGAACTGACCTCGCTGCTGATCGACTCGAATGTCGCGGTGAACGCCCCCGCCCCCAGACAAGATCGCGACGTGCTGGACCTAGCCAAGGGTATCAACGGGCTCGTCTACATGGAAGTCATGGACAGCATCATTTATGCTAACGCCCTTTTGGCCGAGGCGAACCTCCTGTTTACCGCGGACGGGTACCTCCGAAAGACAATAAACCTCATCCACGACCCTCGCGGTTCGGGCCGCTACCGGAGGATTCAGCGGAAGCTGAAGGGCCTCGTTGGCAAAACGGTACTCCGAGACGCGATTAAGATTCAGCTTCCGAGTGCTCACACAATCACCGCGGACGGAAACTTGCAACCCGACTTGCCCGTCGCGAACGCCGGTTGATTATGGGCCGGACAATCACCGAAGATCAACGGTGGAGACATTGGGTCACGCCGCGGACTGCCCGGGAGACGGCAATTCACCGTTGGTTTCTGTTTCCGCACAGCTTTACTGGTGAGCTTGTGCATGCGTTGATCGACGAGTGGCACCTCGATCAAAACGACAGGATCCTCGATCCCTTTGTGGGCTCCGGAACTACGCTACTGGCAGCAAAGGAAAAAGGCATTTCATGCGATGGTTACGACCTGTCGCCGTTAGCCGTGTGGGCCGCTAATACCAAGACCGCAGCTTATTCTCCATCTCAGCTGCTAGAAGCTTGGCACACTATTGAGTCCAAGTTGAGGCACGATGGTGGGTTCCCTACAGATCGGTCCTACCCCGAGCTAGTTTGCCGCGCACTTTCTGGAGGTCGTCTCGACGCTTTCCACGGTATTGCAAAAGCGATCGAAGGCAGCGGTTGCTCTTCCTCAGAACAAAGTTTCTTCCGCTTGGCGTTGATAGCAATCCTGCCGCGCTTCAGTCATGCAGTTGCGAACGGCGGATGGTTGCGGTGGTCGAATCAAGCCGAAGCCCCGGATAAGCTCACGGGTTGTTTCAAGAAACGCGTGGAAATGATGCTTTCCGATGTCGCCCAAACGAGCCTCGCCGGAGAGGGTCAGTGGACGGCCAGCGTAGCCGACGCTCGGGTTATGCCAGCCCTCAAAGGGACTTACTCCGCCGTGATCACCTCACCGCCTTATCCGAATCGTCACGATTATACGCGGGTTTTTGGGGTGGAGTTGATGTTTGCCTTCCATAATTGGGAAGAAGTCCGTGCACTTAGACATCAGACGTTTCACTCTCATCCAGAAGCGCGGCCCAAAAGGCCCGAGGCCAAAAGGTACAGGCCGCCCAAGGGTCTTGGCGAATGCGTTCGCGGTGTTGGTGACACGCGTATCAAGCGTATGCTGGAGGGGTATTTTCTGGATATGTATCTGTGTCTTTCTGAGGTGGCCCGCGTCTCACGAGGAGGGGCGCGGGTGGCCGTGGTTGTGGGTAATGCCCAATACAGCGGAAGCCCCGTTGTCGTCGATGAGTTCACGGCCGAAGTTGGGGAACAAGCGGGCCTAAAATGTACGGAAATTCGCACGGTGCGGTGGCGCGGAAACAGCGCGCAGCAAATGGGGAAGCACGGACGCAACCCATCGCGGGAGAGTGTGGTCATCTTCGAAAAGGATTAAGCGAGAAGCAGTCAGAAGGCGGATGTGGCTGAGAAGCTAGCGGCCGATTGCCTGAGCTTTCTGGAATTAACCCGGGATCTGGACAATGTCACCACGGCGCGTCGGCGAAGGGGGCTGGACCGGACTAGCTTCTACGATCGGTACGAACCTGAAATCGAAGGAAATACAGTGACGAATCCTTTCGGCCTCGAGTGCTTCCCTGGCGTCGGGCTTGAATCTCAACGTGCGCTTCCGACGTGTCCAAACTCGACGCTCGCCAACTCGTGTCGGCTTACTGTGGTGGAGGGGCTCAGTGATGTTTGCATTCGCAGGTCAATCCGTTGTGACGTGATCCGACGTCAACTCGAACACCGTCTCGGTCATCCAGCGTTTGAAACCGTCGTTGTCCATGAACTGTTTGAAGAGCTGATTGTCGTCCTTCATCATTGAGGTCATCACGCGTCGCAGAGCCCGGTCATGCTCTATACGCGCGTTGTCCGTGTCCGAGTTGCGCCGGGCGTTCCTGTAGGCCGTGTCCGCAGCCACGCGCGCTGGAATCGTCTCTGTGATGAGCTGCGCGACGCGGTCGGCGTCCTCCCATTGAATACCGCCGAAAAGATCGTTGAACTTCCTGATGATGTTCGAGAGCCTGTCCAGATCGGGATCCGCCCGGTGGCCTCCTGCACTGGCCGGTACCGGCTCGATCTCGGCATCCTCGTCGGGCAGCATGACCTTCCGCACCGCCTTCTTCTCAACCCGGTAACTGTCCATGTCAATGGCGTTGAGGATTCCCTTGGATAGGTCATCCTCCGTCGGTGACGGCAGCTTGGGGATCAGGAAGTTGAGAAAGATCGACCGCATTTCCCAGGCAGCGTTGGTGTAGGGCAGGACACAGGAAAGGAACCCGTAGGTCCGTACGAAGCCCTTGGCCTTGCCTTTGAAGTCAATCTGTCCGTCCTCGTCGAGTTCACGAAGATACACGGTCACACATTCGTCAAGGATGGGATCCAACTGGTCGCGCTCGGCGCCGCTCAGATAACGCCGCGCGAAGTCATCGATCTGGCCTGGGGAATACACATGCGCCCCGTCGAGAGCCGCCTGCAAGTCATGCAGCCTGTTGGGATCGGTCTCGTCGGAGAGGATCGTCGTGCGGTAGAAGTTCGCGAACGCGTCACGGATCGTGTTGGCATCGTTCAGGAAGTCCAACACGAAGACGTCGTGTTTCTTCGGATGCGCCCGGTTGAGGCGCGAAAGCGTCTGCACCGCCTGAATGCCCGACAGCGTCTTGTCCACGTACATGGTGTGCAGCAAGGGCTCGTCGTATCCGGTCTGGAACTTGTCCGCGCAAATGAGGAATCGATAGGGATCCTCCTGAAACCTGTTGGCCGTCTGGTTCTCCGGGAAGCCGTTCAGTGACGCTTCGCTCGCCTTTGCGCCGGCGAATTCGTGCTCGCCGGAGAAGGCAACGATGGCACGGTAGGGGCTCTTGCGTTCTTTCAGGTAGTCGCGAATCGCATGGAAGTACTGGATCGCACGTTCGACGCCGTTGGTAACCACCATCGCCCGCGCCTCGCCGCCGATCTTGTTCCGGGCGAGAACCTGATCGTGAAAGTGGTCCACCATGATCTCGGCCTTGAGCCGGATCGCATGGTCGTGGCCCTCGACGAAGCGTCGCAGCTTCTTCTGCGCCTTCCTGTCATCGAACTCCGGATCGTCCTCCACGGTCTTGGCGAGCTTGTAGTAGCTGGTCACCGGCGTGTAATGAGCGAGGACGTCCAGGATGAAGCCCTCCTGGATCGCCTGCTTCATGGTGTAGCTGTGGAAGGCGCGATGCTTGACCGCGCCGTCAGGCTGCGGGTCGGGCTCACCGAAGATTTCCAGCGTCTTGTTCTTGGGCGTGGCGGTGAAGGCGAAGTAGCTGGCGTTGGGAAGCAGCTTGCGCGACTCCATGAGCCGGTTGATCTGGTCCTCGAAGGTCTCGTCCTCGCGTTCCGCGCCGGCCTCGGAGAGCGCCTGGGCCATCGCCGCGCTGGTGCGCCCGCCCTGGCTGGAGTGGGCTTCGTCGATGACGATGGCAAAGCGGCGCCCGCGCTGCTGGTTGCCTATCTCGTCGAGGATGAAAGGGAATTTCTGTACCGTCGAGATGATGATCTTCTTGCCCGACTCGATGAATCGGCGCAGGTCCCCGGAACGGCCGGCATGCCCCACGGTCGCTCCGATCCGGGTGTACTGCCGGATGGTGTCGTTGATCTGCCGGTCGAGGATGCGGCGGTCAGTCACCACGATGATCGAATCGAAGATCGGGGCGCCATCCCTGGCGAGGTCGATCAACTGGTGCGCCAACCAAGCTATGGAGTTGCTCTTGCCGCTGCCGGCCGAGTGCTGGACAAGATAGCGCTGGCCCGCGCCACTTTCGGCGGCATCCGCCAGCAACCGTCGCACCAGGTCGAGCTGGTGGTAGCGCGGCCAGATCTGGGTCCGCCGCTTTCTGCCGCTCTTCTCGTCCCGGACCTCCACGAGCTGGGCGTAGTTTTCCAGGACGTCGGTCAAGCTCTCGCGGGCCAGCACCTCGCGCCACAGATATCCGGTCTTGATCCCGCTCGGGTTGGGCGGATTGCCGGCGCCGTCGTTCCAGCCGCGGTCGAAGGGAAGGAACCACGACGCCTTGCCTTCGAGGTGGGTGCAAAAGCGCGCCTCCGCCTCGTCCACCGCGAAGTGGGCGACGCAACGGCCGAGTTCGAACAGCCTCTCGCGTGGGTTGCGGTCCTTCCTGTACTGCTCGACCGCATCGTCCGCGGTCTGCTTTGTCAGGTTGTTCTTGAGTTCGAACGTGATGACGGGCAAACCGTTGATGAACAGTACGATGTCCAGGGCGCGCTGCCTCTCGTCGCGGCTGTAGCGAAGTTGGCGGGTGACGGTGAAGCGGTTCTGCTCGAAACGTTCTCGCGCCTGCTCGTTGCCGGGCGAAGGCGTGCCATAGAAGAGTGCGAGGCTGTGAACGCCGTGCTCGACGCCTTTGCGCAACACGTCGATCGTGCCCCGTTTCGAGACCTCTCCTTGCAGGCGAGCGAGGAACTTGCGCCGGGTCGGCCCGTCCTCGTGCAGTGTTAGGGCTTCGGCGGTCTCGGGCTGGGTTGTGCGAAGAAAGGCTGTGAGTTGTGCGAGATCGACGCAGTACTCGCGGTCGTAGTCGAGCCAAGCTCCTCCGCTCCAGCCCACGCCGCCGTAGCCGGCCGGCGGCTCGCCGCTGGTAGCCGCTACGGGAGGATCGCACGGGTGCCCCGCCAGCGCGGTGCAGATCAGGCGTTCGAGGCCCTGCTCGGATGTGTCCGTCGTCACGTCACTCAGCCCGAATGGGCACCTCGATGAACTCGCCGGGCCGCACCAACCCTATTGCTTGGCCAATCTCCCTTGCGCGGAGCCGAACATCGGGCCAGTTTGTGGAAAGCAGGACGACGACGCCGATTCGCCTCCCCGCCAGATTCTGTTGGTGTCGTAGGTTCTGGTCGGTCGTCACAAGAATCTCGTACCCCTCTCGTTCCGCGAGGTCTAGCAACTCGCCGTTGTCCTTGTCCGACCAGCCTTTCTCTGCCAGCGTGTGCACCGAGTGCTCAGGAAGGTGATCCCGCAACGGTGCGGGCGTTCCCTGGTCGAACAGCAGCTTCAAGGCGCTGCCGCCGTTCTCAGCGCTTTCGCCTCGTGTTCGAGAACCGCGCGGACCTGTTGCTCATCGACGCCCGGGAACCACTCGACGAACTCGTCGATCGTGGCGCCGCTGGCGAGGTTCTCGTACAGCGCGGACAGTGGTATCCGTGTGCCCGCAAACACCCACGCGCCGCTCACTTTTCCCGGCTTCCGTTCCACGGCCGGGCACGTGTCCCAATCCGTCATTTCGCGTGCCTCCTTTTGGATTCCAGCGCCATTCTCCACTTCAGCCCCGTCTTTGCCGGACAGGCCGGGCTCCTCCGGCAATGCGGCCGCCGCCTCGCGCACGTCGAGCTTGCCAGTGACGACATCGGCGATCAGGCGGGTGCGGTATTCGTTGAGGAGGGCCATTTCGCTGTGAGCGGTGTCGATAGCACGCCGTGTATTTGTTGTTTCTTTGCTTGCGAATTCCACAATGGCATGCTGCTCGCCAAGTGCCGGACACAGCAACTTGATACGGAGGAATTCCTCCGGGTACAGCCTCAGTCGCGAGGAGCGGATACCCGTTGATCGGCAAATATATTCGTTCTTGTATGGCGTCGTGCGCAGTAGGAGGTCCGTGTAGGCGCCAAGCAGTCTTGAAGAAGGGTGTGGCCGGTAGACAGCATACGATGGACTGACTATTCCAGCCTGCCTGGCAACGCCCAGGGCAGCCATCCAGGCCCACATCGTATTGATGACAAGATCGCTGGGCCTGCACAGTTTGTACCCAACATTGGACTCCGCCTTAAACATCGTGACATTCTTCTCACTCCGTGGCGTTACTCCGGTAATGTGGGATACAGACAACAGTTCCTCCGAGCCAGTCTCAGAACGGTCATCCACTTCTCGGAAGTACCATTTTGCTGGGCGTAGCTCCCAATGCGCCGGCACCTCCTCCAACCACTCGACGCCAGACGGTTTGTAGGCCGGGTAGGGCTGGCCAGTGCGGACATCGATCCGACCGGTGACGGCTTGGTGGATGGCTGTCTGCTTTTGCTCCCCCAGCAACCCGATCAGCTTCTCCTTGGCCTCGATGTAGCGCCGAATGCGTCGATCCGCGTGGTCGAGGAAGCGGACGATGGCGGCCTGTTCGGATGGAGGAGCAACCGGTAGCCAAACAGACCGAATCGCAGTTTGAGACAAGCCAAATCGGGTCACTCCACTGGCTCGGACGAAGAACTGATTGGCAACAGGTCGACAGGACAATGCCCGGTGTAGAAACTCTCCGGAAACTCTCTCCATGTTTGGACGCAAAAGCGCCAAGTGGTAGCCACAAATGAGTGCATCGTCCGTGTTCTCGACAAGCGCCGGGACCCCAATGTCCTCCCACGACTCTGAGTCCTTCGTTATCAATACATCCCCAGCGACCAGTCGAAATCGTTCAATCTCTTCCGCAGTCGCCGTCGCTCTCATGAACTCAATGTCGGACCGGATGCGCTCGTTGTAGTAGACATCCGAATAGTTGCATAGCCGGATCGCATACTCGTCGTCCTTCGAATGTTTGTCCACATTGCTGAAACGGATTTCGGCGATATTCCGAAGACGCCGAACATCCCAATGCGCCGGCACCTTTCCCAGCCATTCGACGCCGGAATCCTTCATCTCAGGATACGGCTCGAAGTTGGCCAACATCACTCCACCTCACCCACAATGTTGGCGAGCAGCCCTTCTGTATCCCGTTCCAGCGCCAGGATCTCAGCCCGAATCTCCTTCAACGTCCGCATGGGCTCAGGCTTGTAGAAGTAGCGGTTGAAGCTGATCTCGTACCCGATCTTCACGTTCTCCGGCTGGTACCAGGCGTCAGGGGCGTAGGGTAGAACCTCGCGGCGGAGGAAGGCTTCGATGCCGCCGACTTCCTGCAAGGGGATCTGCTCGGTGTCGCGCAGGTCAGTGTCCGGCTCGTACTCCACCACCGCAGACCTGCCACCCACCGCCGTCTCGAACACGCCACACAAAGGGTCTGCCTTCGTGCCGCGCTTGTGTATCCGTCGGATCACCGGCGGCGCGTCCTCGTTGCGTGTGCCGTGATCCCTCAACCTCCTGACGTCGGCGCCTCCGTAGGCGCGGTTCGGGTCTACGCCCTCGATGCGCAGCGGCCGCTCCACCGTCACCTTCCAGTAGCCGAAGGCAGCGTTGTCGAAGATCTTGCTCTGGTCGTTTTCCTCGAAGGCGAGGAAGGTCTCGCAGATGCGGGTGATATCGTCCTCACCCAGCTCGCAGTTCTTCTTGCCCAAGTTCTTGCCCAACGGATGGTGCCAACCAGTCGCGTCGATCAACTGCACCTTGCCGCACCGGTGCGGCGGCTTGCGGTTGGTGAGGACCCAGATATAGGTGGCGATGCCCGTGTTGTAGAACATGTTGAGCGGCAGGGCGACGATTGCCTCCAGCCAGTCGTTCTCGATGATCCAGCGCCGGATGTTGCTCTCCCCCTGGCCGGCCTCGCCGGTGAACAGCGAACTGCCGTTGTGCACCTCCGCAATGCGGCTGCCGAGCGGTGTGTGCTGCTTCATCTTCGACAGCATGTTGGCGAGGAACAGCATCTGACCGTCGCTGGAACGGGTGACCAGGGAAAACTCCGGGTCACCGTGATGCTCGATCAGGAAACGCGGGTCGCGCATCCCCTTCCTGCCGCCCTTACGCTCCAATTCCGTCTTCCAGCTCTTGCCGTATGGCGGATTGGAGAGCATGAAGTCGAACTCGCGCGACGGAAAGGCATCGTTGGCGAGCGTCGAATGCTCCGGACCACCCACGATGTTGTCGGCGGCCTCGCCTTCTCCTTTTAGCAGGAGGTCGGCCTTGCAGATCGCGTAGGTCTCGGCGTTGATCTCTTGTCCGTAGAGATGAGTAGAGACCTGCTTGCCTTGCTCCGCGGCGAGCTCTTGCAGGGTCTCTTCGGCCACGGTCAGCATGCCGCCGGTGCCGCAGGCTCCGTCATAGAGAAGGTAGGTGCCGGACTCGATCTGGTCTGCCACGGGCAGGAAAACGAGCTTCGCCATCAGCCGCACGGCATCCCTCGGAGTCCAGTGCTCGCCCGCCTCCTCGTTGTTTTCCTCGTTGAAACGGCGAACCAGTTCCTCGAAGATCGTGCCCATGCCGTGGTTGTCGAGGCCGGGGCGGAGGATCGTTCCGTCCGTGTCGGCCACCGGGTCGGGACTCAGATTGACATCGGGGGACGTCAGTTTCTCGATCAATGCGCCGAGCACGTCCGCCCGTGCGAGACGTGGGATCTGGTTGCGGAACTCGAAGCGGTCCAGGATGTCCTGTACGTTGGGAGAGAATCCGTCGAGCCACGTCTCGAAATCGGCCCTGAGCTGCTCCGGATTGGAACGCGCCCGCAGGTCGTACAGGGTGAACGGCGAGGCGTTGTAGAAGGCCTGATCCGCGGCTTGGCGCAAAGCGGCGTCCTGTTCGATCACGCCCGCCGCATCGAGCGAAGCCTTCATGTCGAGAACAGCCTGCTTGCCGTCCTCCAGCACCGCATCAAGCCGACGCAGCACCGTCATCGGCAGGATCACATCTCGATACTTGCCGCGCACATAGAGATCGCGCAATACATCGTCGGCGATGCCCCAGATGTAATTCGTGATCCAGTTCAGGTCGCCATTGGTCACCTTACGTTCATCCTTCGGTGTGGCCGCCGATCCGACTGCTCAAGACCCGATGGAGTAGAATCGGCAACGGTAAGCGATTGCAAGCGACCCGGGATCGACCTGCCCGTATCGTCTCCATGACGAAATACTACCTCCAATGAGTGGGTTAGTACAGAAGTGAGAGCGTGGTGTGCTGGAAACGCCAATATCGCGCCTCACGTCCGAATTAGGGTTTCGCGGACAATTAGAGGTTTGTTCGTGGTCTTGCACAGGCTTGCGCGCAAGAGCGCATGATTGTCGACAACCGGTTGATTTTACGGCATATTTGGTGTTGTAGTACACCTCGTTTCCTCGTATGTTTCGGTCCGATGGGAGCGACTTAGCGCAGCATGATTGCGCAGGCGAGGATCGCCATGGAGACAGCGCCCGCCCGTCCCGGCAGCAAGGAGCTTCCCGCTACGGCCTGAGATCGAAGGCGGTCCTCTGGTCAGCAACCGGTGCACGCGAGTGGCGGCGTCGTTCGCCGTCGGGTCCGGCCTGTGGACGTATTGCTCCGGTTGCAGGTCGGCCTCGAGCATTGCTGACAGCACAAGCAGCCATCTGCGCCACCCTGTCCCGTATGAGTGGAATGCCCAAGGGCTGGAGATTCCCACGCTGCTTCTTTGGGATGAGCACCTGCCGAACCGCGTTGGGCCGGCAAGTCCCCGACTTCAGGCGCGGCGCCGGTTCCCCCAAGCCACCGGTCCACACCTTGTCGCTGAACGAGTGGAACGTTTCGGGACTGCTGCCGGGGCCGTCAGACCACCGTGGCGGCAACCCGGGCCGGCACGCCGTCGATCCGAAAGCCTTGCTTGACCGGCTGTTCGACGAAGGCCGGACGGTCACGTCCGTCGCACCACCCACAGCACCTTGCCGAGGATGTGCGCGTCCTCGACGAGGCACGAGTACGGGGCATAGTCCGGGTTGGCGGAAATCAGCCTGAGACGGGGCGGTTCGTCACCGACGGCGTCGCCATGGACGACCTCGACGTGCTTGACCACGAGCCCGATGCCATCCCAGAGCACGAACGTCTCGCCCGTGGCCGGGAGCTGGCGTGAGACGTCGACCACGACCCGGTCGCCGTCGCGCAACTCCGGCTCCATGGAGTTGCCCCGGACCCTCAGGATGCGGAGGTTCCCGGGCTCGGCGCCGGCCTCGTGGCGGATCATGTTCTCCGGCCAGTGCCACAGCGCGGTCTCGGAGACGAACTCTTCGGCCAGCGTCCCGGCCCCGGCGGAAACCTCCACCGTGACCTCCCGGACCGCCACGAGCGGCGCTCCGGGGAGCCCGGCCGGCATCCGGGGCGGCCTGCGCTTCATGGGCCTGCGTTTCGGCACCGCCTCGTGGCGCAATTCCGAAGGGTCGCAGCCGAGCATCTCGCCAAGGGTCTCGCTGTCGCGATAGCCGAGGACGGCGGGGATGCCCCGGTCCACGTACTCGTGCAGGTAGCTCCTGTTGCGGCCGATGGCCAGGGATGCGGCCTTCAGGGTGAGATCGCTGCGGCGGAGCAGGTCCTTGAGCCTCAGCCGGACCGGGTCGCGGCGGATTGTTTCCCTCTGAGCCGTGTTGTCAGGCTTCATCCTTTTCCCTTTCGTGGGAACACCAAAAAAACTTGCCATATTGCAGCGCGGATGAGCGCACGGCCAGGCGCCGATGCCGTTTTCTGTAGGTTATCCCCGACTAAAACCGATTGTCAAGCGCACGATCCTAGCCTATCTTGAGACGCATGGGAGCGCTTGACAGCCACCCCCACACCCCTCTGGACGACCTTCTACGCCGTGCGGTCACGGCCTGGCGGGAGCGCCACGGAATGAGCGCCCGGCGCTTCGGAGACGAGGCCCTGGGCGACCCCGGTTTCGTGTTGGCGCAAGCGCGGGGGCGGTCGGTGCGGCTCGGGACGGCGGACCGGGTCCTGGTCTTCATGGCCCATGCGCCCCTGGGTCCGGCGTTCCGGCGCGAGGTTGAGGCGTTCCTGGCGGTGACCGGCGTCAAGGCTTCGGTCCTGGGCGAACAGGCCGCGGGCAACCGGTCGTTGGTGGGGAGTTTGCGAAAGGGAGCTTCGCCCTGCCTCAGGACGGTCGACCGGGTTCGGGCCTGGATGGCCGCCCATGCGAGCGCGGAGGAGACGGCCGCCATCCGCGCCGGGATCGATGACGGGCGCAATCCCGTCGAGGCCGCGGGGCCCGGAATCAACCTGGAAGAGGAAGGAGGGAGAGGAGTGAACGGGAACGGCAGCAAGTATTTCAGCACGAGGGACGCGGCGGCCTGGTTGGGTTCTCTCGCCCCGGACGCTCGACCGCTACCGCGTGAGCGGCGACGGCCCGGCGTTCCACCGGTTCGGGAGCCGGGTGCGGTACCTGGCCCCGGATCTGAAGGCATGGGCTTCGGCGCGGCGGCTGTCGACGCCGGACGACGGGCCGGCCGGACGGGAGGGAAAGTCATGAGAACGGCTTCACAGGCCAGATGGACGTTCGTGTTGACGTGGGCAGCGGTGATCGTGTTGGCGGTGTGGACCTCGTTCGGCAGCGGGGTATCCGGGCCGGCGGGCGGGATCGAGGCGGAGCTTACCGGGGACGAGGCAGCGGAGGCGAGCCGGGTGCGGCGCTCGGAGGCGCTGATCGGCGAGCTGGGTGCGCTCTTGCGGCGCACCGAGGAAGAGAACGCGCGGCTCAGGGCGCGCCTGGCGCGGGACGCCGGGGACAGCCGGGCGGTGATCGACCGGCAGGCGGCGGCCATAGACGCGTTGACGCGCCGGCTCGAAGCCCGGGCGGACTTGCCGGCCGAGGACCTCCGGCCCGGTGCGGACACCGGCGGGAAGAAGGAACGCGCGGACGGCGGTCCCATGGGCTGCGACGAAGCGCCCGGACCATGAACGGGAGGATACGATGATGTTCGGCAAGGCGACGCTCCGGGGAGGACAGACCCTGCTCCACGACGTCCACATGTGGGGCCAACTGGTGCGCTGGGGGATCATCGGCTTCGTCCTCGTGGTCGTCCTCGCCCCCTCCATGGCGCTCTACTTCACCACCACCGCCTACGAATGGCGCCTCGTCGGCATGGGGACCCTCGCGGAGGTCAAGCTGTCCATCGGATACTCTCCCGGTTCGGGCCAGATGCACGAGTGGCGGGAGGGACGGAAGACCTCGACCAGAATCGTGGACATCGTCGCAGACCCGAGAATCGAACGGATACGCAGGCGCATGCTCGATACGGTCCACTCCTGGGCATGGACGGCCGCGAAATGGGGAGTGGGCGGCATGGTCGTGTGCACCCTGGGGTTATGGATGCTGGGACGGCGCCTGGCCCGGACCCGGCGGGTGCGCGGCGCGGAGATGGCGACCGCGCGCGAGCTCCGGAGGCGCGTGCAGCCGCTCCACGTGCGCCTTGCGACGGCCCTGTTCCCGGCAGCCCGGCGGGCGTCGTGCCGCATCGCGGGGATACCCTGGCCCCGGCGCGCCGAGACCCAGCACACCATCGTCTCGGGCACCACGGGCTCGGGCAAGACGGTCCTGATATCCGACCTCGTCGCCCAGATCCGCGCTCGGGGAGAACGATGCATCCTCTACGACAAGATGGGGACCTATACGCGGTCCTTCTTCGATCCCGCCAAAGACGTCTTGATGAACCCCCTGGATGCCCGCGCCCCTCGCTGGTCGCCCTTCTTCGAGGCCAGGACGCCGCGCGACTTCGACATGATGGCCGCCGCCCTGATCCCACAGCAGAGGGACACCGTGGACCCGTTCTGGGTGACGGCTGCAAGGCAGCTCTTTTCCAACGGCGCGGGCGTCCTCTGGACACAGAAGGTGACCGAGAACCGGAGGCTCGTCGAGGACCTGCTCAAGACCGAGCTGTCGGAGTTGGCGGAAGCCATGGAGGGCACCGTGGCCCAGTCCATCGTGAGCCCCGACAACCCCAAGACCGCCCTCTCGGTGCGAGCCATGCTGACCGCGCACCTGGGAGCGCTGGAGTTCCTGCCGGACACGGGCGAGCCTTTCTCGATCCGCGACTGGGTGGGCCGGGAGGACGAGACCGGGTTCCTGTTCCTGACTTCCAGGGGAGACCAGCACGCGAGCCTGAGGGGGCTCATCTCCACGTGGCTGGAGATAGCGGTGAACGCGCTGCTCTCGCTCCAGCAGGACGGCGCGCGCCGGATCTGGATCGTCCTGGACGAGCTGCCGACGCTCCACCAGGTTCCGAGCCTCCAGCCGGGCCTGGCCGAGTCCCGGCAGTTCGGCGGCTGCTTCGTGCTGGGGATCCAGGTGTTTTCGTCCCTGCGGGACATCTACGGGAAGAACGGCGCGGAGACCATCTCCGGGCTCTGCGGCACCCGGGTGGTCCTGTCCGCCCCCGACCAGGAGACCGCGCAGTGGTCGGCGGAGAGCCTGGGTCGTGGCGAGGTGGAGGAGTACACGCAGGGGATGAGCTACGGCGCCAGCACCATGCGGGACGGGGTGTCGCTGACCCAGCACCGCCAGATGCGTCCCCTGGCGCTGCCGTCGGAGATCATGCGGCTCGACAACCTGCACGGGTACCTGAAATTCCCCGGCCCCTTCCCGGTCACCTCGATCCGGCTGAAGTACGTCAACCGCCCGGCCTCCGCCGAACGGTTCGTGCCGAGGGAGGAGGCGCGGCAGCCGGAGGGGGAGCGGGCCGCCCCGCCGGAGCGGGACGGGGACGTTTCCGCTGCATCGCCGCCGAACTCGGATGGCGGGATCGGGGACGGCAATGCGGACGGACGCGCCGCGGCCGAAACCGGTGCCGATCAAGTGGAACCCGGTCTCCAGCCGGCGCCGTGTGACGGCGCGGCGCCGGTGGACGGCGATGCGGCGTCCGCTGAAGAAGTCCCGGCTGACACGGCGGCAGGGCACGGGGCGGAGCCGGAGCCCCCGGCTTCGGCCGGTGAAAACGCGCCGCGGAAGGAGGAGGGTACGGCAACGGAAGGACCCGGCGGCGAAGGCCCACCCACGGGAATCCGCCTCTGACATGGTGGCCTCGATCGGCGCCGTCGCCGCCCCGTCCCAGGGCGCGTCCTACTACGAGCGCGATGGCTACTACGCCAAGGAAGCCCCGGAGCACAAGGCCGCGAGCGCCTGGGCCGGCAGAGGAGCGGCCGAGCTGGGACTCGAAGGCCCGGTCGATCCGGACGTCTTCCGGGCGGTCCTCGAAGGCCAAGTGCCGGACGGCTCCGGGCGGCGGTTGGGACGCAGGGGCAAGGACGGCGGGATCACCCACCGTCCCGGCCGGGACCTCACCTTCTCCGCGCCCAAGTCGGTGTCGCTGGCGGCGCTCGTGGGCGGCGACGCCCGGGTCGTGGACGCCCATGACCGGGCCGTGACGCGCACCCTGGACTGGTTCGAGAGGAACGTGGCCGAGACCCGGAAGTGGGATCCGGAAACCGGCCGCATGGTCCGCGCGGCCGGTCAGAAGACGGTCGTCGCCACCTTCCGCCACGACACTTCGCGGAACCTCGACCCCGCCCTCCACACCCATTCGGTGATCGCCAACATGGTCCGGAGCGAAGATGCCAAGTGGCGCACCATGTCGAACGAGCGTCTCTACGCGTCCAAGATGGTCCTGGGCGCGATGTACCGGAACGAGCTTGCACAGGAACTCTCACGTCTCGGATACGGCATCGAGAAGACGCACGCGGACGGGCGCTTCGAGATCGCGGGGGTTCCGAGAAGCGTGATCGAGGCCTTCTCGACCCGCCGGGCCGAGATCGAGGCGGCGATGGAGGAACGGAATCTCGGCGCCACCGCCGAAAACCAGC
Organism: uncultured Binatia bacterium (SeqCode); assembly: GCA_965204205.1. GTDB lineage: Bacteria > Desulfobacterota > Binatia > UBA9968 > JAJDTQ01 > JAJDTQ01. Next base: position 51,759 of record OZ241976.1, read on the forward strand.
GCCTCGCCCAGCGTACCGCCCTCATGACCCGGGCCGCCAAGCGCGACGTGGACCGCGACGCACTCCGCGCGAGCTGGGAGAGGCAGGCCGCGGAGCTGGGGTTCGAGGCGCACGCCCTGGCGAAGCCTGCGCCCTCAAGGGAGGCCGGGCTGGAGCCCGCGGCCGAGGCCGTGGAATGGGCGGTGGAGCATCTTTCCGAGCGCGAGGCGGTGTTCTCCCGGACGGGGCTCCTTTCCGCCGCCCTCGCCTGGAGCCCGGGCGCGGCGGAGAGCGCCGGGATCGAGCGCGAGATCGCCGGGCGGGTGGAGGCCGGGACGTTGCATGCCGCAAGCCTCCCCGGCGCCCAAGACGCGCTCACCACCGCCCGGGCCGTGGCCCGCGAGCGTGAGACCATCGCGCTCGTGGAGGCCGGCCACGGACGCGGCGCCGTGCCGATGCGAACCCGCGCCGTCGACAAGGCGCTCCGAAACGGCCCCCTGACGCAGGGCCAGAAGGAGGCCGTGAAGCTGATCCTCTCCTCCAGTGACCGCGTGGTGGGCGTGCAGGGCTATGCCGGAACGGGCAAGACCACCATGCTGAACCGCGCCCGCGCCCTTCTCGAGAAGAAAGGCTACGAGGTCCGGGGCCTTGCGCCGTCGGCGTCGGCCGCCCGCACGCTCGCGTCCGAGGCCGGCCTGGAGAGCGAGACCCTTCAGCGCTTCCTGGCGCGGAACCGCGGCGTCGCCGAGGGACGCATGACGAGAAGGGGCGGAAAGCAGATGCGGGCGGCGTATCGGAACACGGTGCTCGTGGTCGACGAGGGCTCGTTCGCCTCCACCGTCCAGGCCCGGGACCTTCTCCGGATCGCGGCCGCGCTCCGCATCCCGCGGGTGGTGCTGGTCGGCGACGAGAAGCAGCTCGACGCAGTGGATGCAGGCAAGCCGTTCGCGCAGCTGCAGCGCGCCGGCATGAAGACCGCAGTCATGGACGAGATCGTGCGCCAGCGCGATCCCGAGCTCAGGGCCGCTGTCGAGGCCAGTCTTGCGGGCGACATAAGGAGCGCCTTCGAGAAGCTCGGAGCGAACGTAGCGGAGGTGAAGCGCGACAATCTCGCCGGGGCCGCCGCCGCGCGCTGGCTCGCCCTTCCGCCGGAACGGCGGGTGAACGCCGGACTCCTGGCCCCGAGCCATGCGCTGCGGGAGGAGGTGAACGCCATCGTGCGCGAGCGCCTCGTGCGGGACGGCGTGGTCCACGGCCCGACCCTGGACGGCGAGCGGCTGGTCTCAAGGGGCTACACCACCGCCGAGAAGACCCTCGCGTCGAACTACGCGCCCGGCGACGTCGTGGCCTTCCACCGGGCGTACAAGCGGCTCGGCGTGGAGAAGGGCGACGAGCTCCGTGTCGCCAGGGTGGATCGGGAGGGACGCACCGTGACCCTGGAAGGCCGGAGAGGCGCCCCTGTCGCGTGGGAGCCTCATCGGCTCGCGGCCCGCTCCGGCGGGGTCGAGGTCTATCGCGTCGAGAGCATGGAGCTTCGCGCCGGGGACCGCATCCGCTGGACCCGCAACGATGCCGGCTTGGGGCTCGTCAACAGCCAGACCGCGGAGGTGAGCGCGGTCCGGGACGGGCGGGCGGCGTTCCGCCTCGAGGACGGGCGCATGCTGGCGCTCGGGCCGGGCGACCCCCAACTGCGCCACGTCGACCGGGCCTGGGCCGCGACCGTCCACGCTTTCCAGGGCCGCACCGTCGACACCGTGATCGCCGCCATGGAGGCCAACCATCCGACCCTCACGACCCAGAAGATCCTCTACGTGGAGATAAGCCGCGCCCGCGACAGGGCCGAGCTCGTGACAGACGACAGGACGGCCCTCAGGGAGCGTCTCGAAGCGGTCACCGGCGAGCGCATCGCCGCGCTCGAAGCGGTCGAGCCGGAGCGGGCGAAGGACCAGGGGACCGGTTTGGAGGGGGGCCGGAGCCCTGGCCGCGAGGGCGACGCGTCCCGGTCGCGCGAGACGGACCGGACCCCGGCAATGGAGCGGGAGCGAGCGCCGATGAACATCGATCGCGAACTGGACCTATAGTGCGGCATGGAGCCGCCTTGACAGCAAGCGCTATTGCGTAAAACAGGGTGCCCGTCTCATCGGAGTGCCTCAGGCCCTGTCGTTGCCTCCATAACTCGCGGTGGCCGCTACGGGTGGCAATCTAAACCGCCCAAGCGATCAGGGCGGATCCGCTCCCAATGTCGCGATGATGTTCCGGTGGCCGTGGGCGTCCCCCGGACCATTGCAGCGCCTCAGCAGGTAGTGTGTGATTTTGGGGTTGACAGGTGTGGAAGGCCCGCCAACCGCCCACACCTTCAGTAGGCGTACTTCCTCAGTCCCTTTCTCATCGGTCGCGGGGCTGCCTCCTTAGGCTTCATCGTCTCGGCGATCCGGGATTCCATGGCCGTCAACCTCCACGTCCTCCACTACAACTGGTGCCGGCTCCACGAGACGATCCGCTGCACCCCGGCCATGGAAGCCAGACTCACCCGCACCCTGCATGACATGGAGTGGCTGATGGCCGTGCTCGAGGACTACGTTTGAAGCTGGTGTTGGTTTCCGGGGTGTGGTAGAAGAGAAGAAGCTGGCGATCACAAATGACCACCGGCTTCAATTGCCTCGGAGGCTTGGCCGCCGGAGACGAGCAACCCCCAAGGTGGAACCGACCATCACCCACCTTGTACCGCGCTCGTCATCCTCGCGGTCAAACCCTCTCCAACTGTACCCAAGAAGGGGAGTAGGCCTATGGCAGATGAAAAAGTACGCCGAGAGGTTAGACGACAGAAACTTGCCGCGCGGATGGCTTCCGAGTTTCTGGTGGCCTCTCCTGAGAGCCTGAGAGCGGAACGCCGCGAGTTGGAACTTCAAATCCAGAACGCGAAACTGGCTGAGGAAAACGCGGAGCTTCGAAAGGCTGGCGGTGAAAAGGATCGCAAGATCCAGGCACTCGAATCCGCTCTGAGAGTAGAGCTTCATGATGCGATGCTCAAGGGAGCGAAGATCGGTGTGGTCGTGACGTGTGAAGCTCTCGAAATACCGCCGGACTCCATTGAGAAGATAAAGTCGAGGATGGATGACCTTGTGCAAGAGGCCGATCATCAACAATAAAAGGCCGGAGTCGATGACTCCGGCCTTTATGTCTTGAGGGCTTGACGGCCCACCGCTTCCCACCCGATCGGTCAGCGAACGCGAGTCACATCGAGACGTCCGTTCTTTCCATTACCACGAACCAAAGCGTCGAGAGAGGGCCTCCCCTGGGTCATCCCCGGCCTCGACGAGCAAGACAAAGGTCTCGAAGTCGGTAAGACGCTTCTCGACCTTCTCGGAGATGTCATCGACGATATTCGAGACAGCCTCGTCAAGTAGCTCGCGTGCCTCGAAGAGCAGGGTCTTGTCAGGGCTCCGCACGAGCTTCAGCTCTCCATCGTGATACAGCGCGAATAGCTTCTCCATGGTCTCCGCCGGGTCGAGCTTAAGCTTTCGGATGGCTGCTGTCGTATTTCCAATGAGTGTTGCCGAGTTCAGCCGGTCTAGCATTTCAGCTCCGCTAGGACCCGAAGGCTCAAAGGACTGGAGCCGCCCGGGACCCCTCGCAAGGATTGTCAGAGCGCCTACGCGCTGCAGTGCGTAAAATAGGGCGTGCTCGTCATCCTTCCCTTGAAACTCCGTCCAAGGACTTATGGTTCGGAGCGTTGCCCGTCCGGACGTACACACTGAATCCCAGAACTCTCGAACCTGTTCGCTGGTGCGATTCACCCTCCGGATCAAGTCTCGACGTACTCTCGCGTTTGCCGCAGTGTAGAGCAGAATGCCAAACGCGGGATCCCCGTCACGACCTGCCCTCCCCACCTCCTGGTAGTACTGCTCTAGCGACTCGGGAAGCAAAAAGTGAATAACGCCTCGGACGTCCGGGATATCGACTCCCATCCCGAAGGCGCCGGTGGCGAACACGACATCAACATGGCCAGCTTCGAAGTCTAGGGCAATCTGATCCTTTTGCTCGATCGGGAGGTCAGCGTCGAAAGGCGCACAGCGGTGCCCAAGCGCTTGAAAGCGTTCTGAGAGGGCCCGGGTACCGTGTCGCCTGTCCCGCTTGAGATGCGCATAGACGATTATTTTCTCAGCGCGATGGTTGTCCAGGAGTTCCTCTAACGCCGACATCTTCTCATCACTGCCGTCATAGGTGCGAAATGACAGATCAAGATTTGTTCGTAGCATGTTCTCGCTACGAATCATGTCCTCTGAGCATAGGCGGAAGTCGGAGATGATCTCGGCCTGACTGCTCTCGTCAAGCGTGGCCGTCAGACAGAGAGTCTGCGGCCATGCCCCGGGCCCGAAAGCCCGGTCGAGAAAGTTTGGGATGGCCTTGTAGGGTGGACGAAAGTCGTGACCCCACTGTGAGATGCAATGCGCCTCATCGATCGCGACAAGCGTAATCGCGCCGCGATATCGTCGTAACAAGAACTCGAGGTATCCGTCCGTCTCGAGTCGTTCCGGTGAAATGAAGAGGAAGGCGGGGCCACGGGACCAGGAAAACGCACGCAGGCTCGCCTGCGCCGACTGTGCGTCAGCCCCGCCGAGAGTCAGCACTGTAGCGCCAAGCCCCTCCAGAATTTGTGCCTGCTGCTGCATCAGCGCAATCAGCGGCGAGATGATGAGGGCCACACCTTCGCTAGCGAGCACGGGGAGCTGGTAGATGAGCGACTTTCCCATCCCGGTGGGCATCAGCACTAGCGCAGAGTGACCCGCCTGAAGGCGGTGGACCGCGTCAAGCTGACGATCCCGAAACGATGCGTCCGGGAACCATCTGGCGAGCGCCGCCTCGGGCGACCAATCTGGACGGCTCACCCTGGGATCTCAAAGCGCTCGTGGGCGCGCATGGTTCGGAGATCAGCTTGATGCTGGGTGCAGACGGCATCGAAAAATCGCTCGGAGTAGATGAAACGCAGTCTGGGATCGAGCGTAAACCCGGCGTCTTGGCAGCGTACCGCGATCCAGTTGTAGACACGCAGCGAATAGAGCGAAAAGAGCCCGTACGGATACCAGTAGTTATGATCCATGATCATGCTACCGTCAGGGGCCAAATTGATGTCATTTACCATAAGAAACTCGGAGGAGCCGCTCGGAAGTCCGAAATCCTGCATCTTCGACAAGAAGTAGAGTCCATAAAGCCCATATCGACCCCTAGGCGGGAGGCGTTCGGGATCGAGGTGAAACAGCACAATACTCTTGATGCCCATCCCAATGACGTTTGCGATAAACATGGTCTCGTCGTCATCGAGGGGGTCTAGTCCAAAGCCGGACGGCTCTGACTCGAACGCTTGCTGGATGTACTGATCGATGGGGTGCGCTTCCCGCCACTCGTCGATAAAGTCGAGAACGCTCTCGAAGACTGCGAGTAAGTCCTTGGGGCGCGCCTTCCGGAAGCTCTTCTGCCACTCCTTGAGCTCGGTGCGGCGATTGTGGAGGGTGTTGGCAATGATCGGGACATCATGCGACAGCGCCTGCCTGAAGGCATTAGGGTCGTCGTGGTACTCGTCGAGGGCCTCCAGATTGAAGAAGCGCCGATACTTCTGGGCCTCCTTTTCGTAGTCGCAAACCGCCCTTTCAAAGAGGTGCGCAAGAACACGGCCGGCCTCGCCGGGAACCTTCTTGCTTGAGGTCTTGAATTTCGTGGCGAGCTGCGCTGCTGGGTCAGGCGGCGCTACGCTCTCGACGAAACGATCCCAATACTGCGGCAAGGATGCCTCAATGACTGACCACGCTTTCGCAATGTGGTCCGGCTGTCGGATGAGGTCATACTCACCGAGTTTTTGGTTCGTCGAACGGATCATCTTCGTCTCCTCCTGCAATGCGAGCGCCGAGGTGTCTGGCGAGAGTGGACCAACTCGGTCTGACCTTGTCTGAGCCTGCGAATGCTCTTACCGGTTCTCCTAGCTCAGAACCTTTCGTTCTGGTGATTACTTGAACGAATTGGCGAGCTCTTGAGCAGGCTACATAGAGTCTCCGACGCCACTCATCATGGACGGCTCTTGAGAAATCGACATCTACAATGATCACGACCGTAGCCTCAAGACCCTTGAACCGTCGAACAGTGCTGAGCGTCACGTGGCCTCGCTCGGGACGCACGGCGGTGGGCTTGCCGGCCAGCGTCGCCTGACACCAGTGAGGCGAGTCATCGACGGACTCTAGTGTAAGGACTGCGATCTCATCGGGCGGAATTCCATGGTCGGTGCGAGCAGTGGCGACGAGCTTGTTCACCAGCTTGACCGCATCCTGTGTGGAGTCGACGCGATGAATAACGGGCTTAGGTCCGGTAGCACCGAGATTTGGAGCCGTCTCGAGTCCAGCGGCTCGGTAGGCGGAACGGGCAACCTCAACGGTGTTTCGGCAGTTCCGAGACAAACTTAACCGGCACGGAATCTCGTCCAGCCACGCGGTACCTGGCTCGCCTTGGATGTTTTGATGTGGGTCATAGAAAGCGTAGAACGCGCGATCTCGAAATCGGGCCTGAAGAAACTCGAGCCAGTCGCGATCGAAGTCCTGCGCCTCGTCTAGGACAAGGTGGTCGTAGGGCAGGGGCTCATCATCGACAAGGTGCGCGAGCAGTCTATCAACGGCCTCCTCGAGCGTTCCTTCGAGCCCCGTGACCTCTCGGGCGAGGCCGTGAAAGTTCTGATACCGTACATTTGGCAGCTGAAGATTCTTGAAAAGATGATCGCGAAGCGCCGCGTTGTAGCAAAGGAAAAGCACTGGCTCGGCCGGAGACGCCAGTCGTCTGGCCTTTTCGACCGCAAGGAGCGTCTTTCCGGTACCAGCTGGTCCCACGATGGCGGCATGGGCCTGGTCATCCAGAAAGCCGATGATACGGGTCTGTTCGTCCGTCAGGCGGACGAGGCGCTCCTCTGTCTCATCGATTCGTTGCCTCATGGAGGGCACTAGAGAGAACGTCGGCGCTAGCGCATCTAACACCTGTCCGGCGACTTCATCGGAGACGCCGCCGCTGCCCTCGTATAACGACGCCCAGAAAGCGAACGCACGGCCAATCGCGGCCTGGACCTGCCACACGTCCTCCGCGTCGAGTGTCATCTCGGAATGATAGTTCATTGGCAACTGGCTCCGGTCTACTGTGCCATCTGGAAACCAAACCGCGTGACAGAAGAGCAAGCTTTTTGCTGCAGGGACCCTGTCGTCCACTTCGGATTTGATTCGGTACATTGTATCCCCGGACTGCTTCTCGGGGTCAATGTCCTTGACAGCGCCGGTTTTACGGTTTCTCTGATACCAGCGTCCCCTTTCGCACCAGACTTCACCGCCCTTGACCTCGACGACGAGGACGCCGCGGCGCGGGTCGAATAGGACGAAGTCACCCTCGCCCTGGGCTTTCAATGGCTTGGTCAGCATCCGTCGGCGGCCGGGGTGAATCCAGCGAAGGGAGTAGATCACAGTGATCTCGTCGGGGAGTGTGCGGAGGGCCTTGAACACACGCTCTTCGCCCAGGCTCTCATTGAAGCTAGGTGGAGCTGACGGAATCATGCGGGCCACGGCGTGCTTCCATGACGGGAGAGGGGCGTGGCTAGGGCGCCCGCGTCGATTGCTAGCTGTCTCACAGAAGTCCCAATTGAGCGACCTTGTTAGTCATTAGCTGGTGATCTTGGACAGCCGGTGGGAGCGGCCAGTCTGTTCGCAACGTCGCCGGTACCCCTCGAGGAGCGCCTGTGTGCGCCCGTAGACGTCGGCGCGTAGCTCTAGATTGTCCTCGTCACCAACGAAACGAACGACCGCGCCGGGCCCATGACTATCCGACAGTTCATAGCTCCGGTCGAGCGTATCAATGGCGTCGTCCGTCCCGCAGTGCTCACCCAAGTCCTGGGGAGGTCGTGTATCGACTCAAACACCCCTTCCAGCATGGCATCACTCATGCCGTGTCTTGGCTCTGAAATCAACTGGACACGCCCAATGAATCATCCACTCGGAAGCTGCTCGTCGAAATCGAGCTCGTCGATGACTTCACGCGCCCGCTCTCGCCCGGGTGGCACACCGTGCGGGCACCCTCTCATTTCTCATCGGTCGTCATCGCGTTCTCTCTCCTTCCGGCGTCCCGTGCCGCACAGAAGAGATGCGTTTGCCCGTATGGCGCGTGCAAGGTCCAGGACGCTATTGGTCTTGGATGAGTTGGTGCTCGTGTTTCTTTGCGGGCAACGCGGCTCACGCATGCCGGTTTTGTTTGGCTGCGCAACCCCATTCACGTTTGTTCAGCCCTATCCGGTGTTGCTGGAAGATGTGTGACGGCGACCTAGCTTTCTGGCCTTGCTGGTTGCCCGGACTAACGTCTCAAACCTCGGCGACGACCCAAAGCCAGACTGTACCTAGCTAGGAGTCATCTTCGTCGGTCCCCTGTTCCAGCGCATCAGGCGTCTCGGCGGGGCATTCGATGGCCGCGTCGGGGACGATTGTGGCGATGTAGCGCCGGATTTCGTCGATCTCCTGGCCGCGGCCGGCTGCCATCATGTCGTGCGCGATGGCCTGGGCCGCGAACAGAGATGCACGCGCTATCTGTATCTCCGCGTCGGTTCTCGGCCACGCGTGGTTTTCCAGCCACCGAGCGGCGAGCTCGGCAAGGAGCCGGTTGGCGGTCGTGTCGAGTTCCCCGGCCGCTTTCTCAAGGCGTTGCCAAAGTTCCTCGTCGATTCGAATGTGCTTGTTGACGGTGGGTGCCACGACCTCTTCCTCCACTTGCATTTGTACAGTTCCCTTGGCGGCCTTCCGTTTTCGGGTGTGGCCGGTTCACTTTCCCGGTTGCTTGCCTTGCGAACAGTATATCGCAGCCAGCGTCGAATGGCATGAATGGGACGCCGGGTTCTTGTTGGCCAAGGCCGCCGTGGTGGTGCTGTCGCGTGGATTCGGGAGCAGCAGTTGACCCGTTTCGCCCCGGTGAAGCCCGACCACCAGTTCGGTTTCAGACTGGCCAGTTGGAGCGGGGGATGGCGCTTCTCCGGGCTGTAGTGGGCTTCGACATGCCCCCGAAACCGGGGTAATCCACGGTGGAGACAGCGACGCAGAATGCGACGCAACGGCTAAGATCGGAATTCCAGACACTGAAGACAGTCACCCTGGTGACGCTAACATGTTGATATTGCTGAGTTATCCACGCGAACGGCTGCGACGCAAAATGCGACGCAGTTTTCCCGGCGCGACGGGAACGCGCCGGGGTGTGATCGATCATGCAGGAGCGCAGTCAGTCGTACGTTTTCACCGTCTTTTCAGCAACCTGCATCGGGATGCGTCGGGTGTGAGAACCAGAGCCCGCGCAGGCGGTCAGGAACGAAGAAACCAGGGGCACAAGCGAAGGGGAACGGACGCCGGAGGATCCGGCGGCGGGGAGCCGCCACGGCGACTGAGTGGCGGAGAGTGCGGGAGGTAGTGAAGGCGGTCGTGTCGAGCACACTGACGGAGGCGCGAGCAGTAGCCCGGACACAAGTGCAGGGGGTAGTGCGGAAGCCGGTGACGGGCGAGCCTGCACCGGGCGACGCGGAACGCGGAGCGGCAGCGCCGACGACGAGCGCAGCGAGTCGGACGGCACGAGCGATGCGATGACGCCGGAGGCGACGAGCCAAGCCAACACCCGATCGGTTCGAAGTGAACCGGCGCAGTGGTCGAACTGCTGCACCGTCGTGGGCATCACGGACGTGTTGACGAGCGCTGTGGTGATCGGCGTGGTCGGCAGCACGCGGCGGGGAGCACTGAAGGCGGTGACGGCAGACGTGCTGAGCACGCTGTCGGCGTCGCCTTCAGTGGCGAGGACACCGGAGGAGGACGTGATGCGGAAGCCGGTGACAGCGAAGCCCGCACCGGGCGACGCGGATGACGAGCGCAGCGAGTCGGACGGCATGAGCGGGGCGATGCTGCCGAAGGCGGCGAGCCGTGTCACGCGTCGAGACACGGTGGTGAAGCTGGAGCACCGTCATGGTGGAGATGAAGGGCGTCACCTTCAGCGACGGCGATGTGAAGACCGGTGACGGGCAGAGCCGCACCAGCGAGGCGCAGGCGGAAGGACGGACCGGACCGAAGGTGGGGGGAGGCCCACGTCGCCGAGTGGCATAGGGTAGGCGCGAAGCGGGTACTCGGCGACGTGGGCCGTGGGGCGGGGTCCCGAGCCCAGGGCGAGCACACCGCGGGCATTGTCGTCATGGTTAGCGTCGTGGTGGAGATGAAGGGCGTGTGCGGCAATGGTGGCATCGGAGCGATGGTGAACGTAGTGAAGCGAGGAAGCGTAGCGAAGCGACGCGCGGGCGGAAGCGAGCTGTCGGAAAGGGGCCGCGCCAACGAGTGACGCGACCCCTTGGTGTGTGCGGATCAGGCAGCGATCTGTTCGATCTTCTGTACCGGTATCCCCAGCTGGCGGGCTTTGTCGACGAGGTTGTCGGTGATGCCGCTGCCGGGGAACGCGATGACGCCCTTGGGCAGGAGGTTGAGGAGGTCGTCGTTGCGGCGGAACGGAGCAGCCCGTCCGTGGCGGTCCCAGTCGGGCTTGCACACCACCTGATGGACGCCGCGCTTCTCCGCCCAGCTCGCCGCGATGCGCTCGACGCCCGGGCCGCCGCCGTGGACCAGCACCATGTCGGCATACTTCGCACGGACCTTGTCGAGCCTGTTGAAGACCGCGGCGGGGTCCGTGACGTCCTTGCCGCCGGTGACCGCGACGAGGGTTCCTTCGGGCAGGTGCGCCTGGGTCTTGCGGTCCTTGCGGGCGCGCATGAAGTCACGGGCGTCGATGGCCGCGGAGGTGAGCTTGCCGGTCTGGCTGGTGTGCGATCCGCTGCGGGGCCGCCACGTCTGGCCGGTCTGAGCCAGGTAGTCTTCGGCTGCCGCATCACGCATCCGCTCGAAGGCGTCGCGGCGAGCGGAGAGGTTCTGGACCCGGTCGGTGATGAGTTCGAGCTCGCGGGACTTGATCTCGGAGCCGTCCTGCTCGTGCTGGAGGTCGCGCAGGCCGGGGATGAGGCGGTCGGCTGAGCGGTCGAGGCGCTGGGTCTGCGCGTCGATTTCCTCAATCGAGGGTGCCCTACCGGGCTGACGCAGGCCAATGCGACCCGAACAGCACTCCATAACCCATTGATTTATCGAATTAAATACTGACCGCAAACAAACAGGTGACAGGCTGTGAGATTCAGTCCTAAAACGTCGATTCAACACTAGATCAACACCGATGCCGGGACTCATAACCCGGCGCAACCGTGTCACTTGATGGCGCGGAATCGCGATCTGCAATGCCTTTTGCGGGAGCCCAGTCCATGCATGAAACGGCGTTTAGCGCCGGAAATGTTCGCCGGCAGGAACCGGTTAATCGGAAGCCTCACGCCACGGGCTGCGGCCGGTCTCGCTGGACATGGGTCCGGTTTCCTGGCCCTTGCGCGCCTGCACGAGATCGTAAATAGTCTGGCGTCGTGGCCAGAACTCGGCATTCGGCCAGCCCGCCCTGTTGGTGTCAATCGTAAATGTCCCATTTGTGTCAACCGAAAATGGCACACCTTGAAGTTGCTGGAGGGGGTGCGGCGTTCCACGCTGTTGGCGAAGTCAACAGGAACGGAGCGGCGTACGGATGCACGGATGGGAGACGAGGATGCTTCTTAGGCACTACCTGGAACAGGGTGTATCGAAGGCGGAGCTGTCGCGACGGTTCGGGGTGGGACGTCGATCGATCCACCGGTGGGTTGAGGCGGGTCAGTTGGATCGGGACCTTGAGGGAGGCGGGACGCGGTACAGCATGCGGCCGGCGGTGGGGCACAAGCTGGATCCGTACAAGGGGATCATCGAGGCGCGACTGGAGGAGTTCCCCCGGTTGTCGGCGAAGCGGCTTTACGACGAGGTTCAGGCGGCGGGGTACGCGGGCGGATACGGGCGCGTGAGGGACTACGTTCGGGCGGTGCGGCCGCGGGAGCCTGAGGAGGCGGTGGTGCGGTTCGAGACGCCGGCGGGACGGCAGGGACAGGTGGACTTTGCGACGTTCACGCTTCCCTGGGGCCGGCGGTACGCGCTGGTGATGGTTCTGAGCCACTCGCGGCTGTTGTGGCTGCGGTTCTACCGCCGGCAGACGATGGCGGTGCTGATCGAAGGGCTGGAGAGCGCCTTCGGGTGGTTCGGCGGGGTGCCGCAGGAGCTGCTGTTCGATCAGATGCGTTCGGTGGTGCTGTCGGACGGCCGCGCGGGCGGGGGCCAGCTGGTGTTGAACGCGGACTTCCTGCGGTTCGCCGCGCACTGGGGGTTCCGGCCGCGGTCGTGCCGACCCTACCGGGCTCAGACCAAGGGCAAGGTGGAGCGTCCGATCCGCTACATCCGCGACAGCTTCTTCTACGGCCGGGAGTTCGTGAACGACGAGGATCTCAACGAGCAGGCGCTCTTGTGGCTCGAGGGAACGGCGAACCGGCGCTGGCACGGCACCACCCGGGAACGCCCGGTGGAGCGCTTCGAGCGCGACGAACGACAGGCGCTGCTGCCGCTGGCGCGCTATCCCTACCGGCATCTTGGCGCCCGCAGGCCCCCACAGCCGGCCCGGCGCCCGCTGCCCGTCACCGTGGACGTCGAGCGCCGCTCCCTCAGCGTCTATGCGGAGGCGGTATCATGAGGGCCGCCGTGGCAGACAACCGGCGCGACCGGCTGCGGGAGATGCTCGCGGACCTCAAGATGCCCGGCGCCCTGGAAGCCGTCGACGGCATCCTGGCCCAGGCCGACGGTGGCGCGGTGTCCGCCGCCGAGGCCATCGAGCAGTTGCTGGACGCCCAGATCGGACTCCGCAACAACCGCCGCCTGCAGGCCGCCATGCGCTCGTCGCGGCTGCCCGCCGTGAAGACCCTTGCTCAGTTCGACTTCGCCTTCCAGCCCAGCGTCAAGCGCGAGCAGATCGAGAGCCTGCACGAGCTCGGCTTCGTCGACCGCGGCGAGAACGTCATCCTGCTCGGGCCGCCAGGGGTGGGCAAGACTCATCTTGCCATAAGCCTGGCCATCACCGCTGCCCAGGCTGGCCGCCGCGTCTACTACGGAACCCTCGCTGGACTGATCGAGTCCCTGATGGAGGCCAAGGCCGCCGGTGAACTCTCTCGCCGACTGCGGGTCCTCACCCACCCCGCATTGCTCGTGGTGGACGAGATCGGCTACCTGCCCGTCACCCAGGACGGCGCCGTGCTCTTCTTCCAGCTCATCAACGCCCGCCACGAACGCGCCTCTACCGTGCTCACCTCCAACAAGGGCTTCGAGGAATGGGGCGGCGTCCTCGGCGACGAGGTCATGGCCGCGGCCCTCATCGACCGGCTGCTGCACCACTGCCACATCGTCAACATCCGCGGCAACAGCTACAGGATGCGAGAGCACCGAGATCTCATGCGCTCCGCGTCCGACCAACGTCGCCAGGGAGAGAGCCATGACTGGTAGATCTGAGGTGCGTCTGGGGTCCGACTCCGCTCGCTACGCTCGCTCCGTCGAACCCCAGACGCCTGAGCGAGACCAACGGAAGAGCGTCACATCCGTACCCACGCCCCTTCCGAAACTGTGCCATTTTCGATTGACACAAATGAGCCGTTTTCGGTTGACACTGACACGCCCTTCTCCGGCCGGAGCGTCATCTCCGGAGAGATTGCCGCATGGCCATTGAGAACCCTGGACAAGGTGTGACGGCGACGCCCAGCCCGCCGGGTCTTATTTACTTGACTCCCTGTCCCGCGTGGGATAGAGAGAGGGGATGGACTGGCGAAGGACGGTCCGGAACCGTTGGGCACTCGTCGTTGGGTTTACTTTCAGTGCTCCCAGCATATTCGACGACTTCACGTTCTGGCAAGGCGTGGTGGGCCAAATGAGTCCTGCTTGGACCACTTTTCTTGCGGGCGTAGGTACGACGATTATCGGGCTGTGGTTCTTAGGGACGGTTGCTCATTATGGGGACAAGATTGGCTGGCTGGTCATACGAGCGTATGCACGGGCGCTGGCCGGGCCAATCATCGCAATAGTGCTAATGGCCGTGCTGGCAGGGGGCCTGATCTATTACGTCAAATTTGTCCACGAACCGATGAAGACGGTCTGGGTTTGGACACATCCGACAGCGACGCCAAGTGATCGGGAAGAGGCTGAGGCGGAATGCGAGATGGCGGCGTTTGAAGCAATTGGTGGGGGACGGGGAGGCTTGATGGACCCGAAGCCCGGAGAGCGTTGGAACTACAAACGGGCCTGCATGACTACGAGGGGCTTCAAGTTGGTACAGATGAAGGCTGACTCGAAAGGCAATGGCTCATGAAGCACCCTGACAGCGAGACGTTGAAGGCGTTGAAGGACAAGGCGGAGAAGACCGACCCGATGAAGGCCGTGGACGACCTGCTGGACTTGGTGTTCAACCCGCAGTCAGATCGTCGAAGGTCAGCCGCTTCCCCTGACCCCCAAGAAGCCTAGCTGCGATCCGGTCCAAGGTTTCGTTATCAACCGACCCCTCATTCAACCGGAAGGCGTATTCGTCAACGTACCGGCGAAGATGCTTGACCGATACGTGGCAGTAGATGCCCCTTGAGGCCACACTTGAAGACCGCCCACACGGCCCTCGATTCCGTTGGTGTGCACCGGGCCGTCCACGTACTGCCTTTGGAGTGGTTCACCGTGTCTCGTCGATTTCGACGATCCCGGCGGGCGGGCTGTCCTTATCGCGGCACGCCTCGCGGAGCCGACGCAGCATGAACCACGCTGACTTCTGGGTGATGGCGAGCTTGGTGTGCAGTTCCACCGACGAAATGCCCTTCCTCAAAGTCACGAGCATGTACATGGTGTAGAGCCACTTCTGGAGCGGGATGTGCGAACGCTCCATGACGGTGCCAGTGCGAACAGTGAAGTCTTCCCGGCAGGCGTTGCAACGGTAGTAGCCCCCCTTGCGCTTGTGGACGCGTTTGCCCTCTTGGCAGTGCGGGCAGATTGGCCCTTCCGGCCACCGTTGCGCTTCCATGTAGGAACGCGCCGACTCTTGGTCCGGGAAGCGGTTGAACATTTCGATGAGGCTGATGGTGGTGCGATTCATGGCCTCTCCCTTCAATCTAGGGAGAAGTATGGTCTGTATTGAGATGGTAATCACAGACTCGCGACAATACCGCCCGTATCCAGCAACACCTTGATCACCTTCTGATAGTGCACAATGTCATCAAAGCTCAGTTGCCTTCCCTTCCTCGCCTTCAACCACGTCTGCGCCGGCTGGTATCCACCCACCGGAAACTCCCAGGCTGACTTAGGTATGTTCTCAAAGCCCTGTCGATTGTTGATCCACACCTTTCCCCGTCGAAACCGCGGTACACCAATGACTGCGTCCCCTTCACCCACGAACGGATAGTCCGACTTCCCCGGCTCCGCCTCCTCCATCAAGTGTAGCCGGCGCAACCTCCGTCCGCCGTCAACGACGCGCCAAAATACCAGGGGCGACTCCGGCCAAGGAATACGCGGAAAATCCAACCTCAAGGAATCGGCGAACTGTTCACGATACCGCCCTGAATGCAACACGCCATAGACGTAGTCGAATACGTCCAGTTCTGTTGGTTCCTTCCCGTCACCACCGGTCGCAATCTCGACCACCTTTGCAAACAACTCTTCACGAAAATTCGCCCGACGGTGCTGTTCCAATTCTTCACTTGTCGGATAAAGATACAGCGGAAAACAGTAGTCTTGCCCCCTGTTGCCCAAATAAAACGTCCCGTGATTACAAACAGTTCTCGTCACTCCCACGAATGAAAAGTAGTTCCGAACATTCTGGCGGTTCGAAATCAGCGCTATATTATCATGGTGCACCATGTGTTGCATGACGTCACGCCTCGGGTACGCCACAAAACCTTTCGCTTGGCCCGTATAGTACAGGAACCTCACGTCGAACGGCTTATACAAGAACTGAATTATTTGGCCTTCGTTGTTGCGAACGTCCGCCTTTGCGGCACTGATGGTCCAATCCCTACCATCTTTCGGGATCTCATATTTCGTCCGCAAGGTTTCGGCATCGAGTTCCTGGAAGTCCTTCACCACTCTTGCCAGCGCCGCTCGGTCCATCGCGACGCAAACCTTGTCCTTCTTTGTTTGTACGCCGGAACTATAGGTGAGAAACAACTCGTTTAGGGGAACACCCTGTTCGTACGTATCCCGAGCGCCATTCGTCTCACGTTTGAAGCGATAGTTCGGCGACAAGACCGGGATCGGACGGAACCGGTTGCTGGCAATCGTTAACTCTTCCAGCGTCTGGTACTTCTCCACCCGGCTCCCAACCAGGTCACCGTATACGATGCTCGCGTCCTTGCCGCTCTCTCCATCCTTCCTAACCATAATAGAAATTGCCACACCTTGCCTGATATCAAAGACGTTAGCGTCCTTCTTCCCCGCCGTGGACTCGTTCCGTATGTCGCCGTGCAGGTTAAGAACATATATGTTGTCAAATGTCTGCAAGAGATGTTTGCGCATCAAACGGTGACTTACGCCATCCAGAAAGGAGTTGTTCGTGATCATCGCTACGATCCCGCGTCCCGTCTTTTCAATGAAATGCTCGGAGAGACGAAGGAACTTTATATAGTCATCGTCAAGGTTTACTTTTTTCTCTCCCAATCCTACCTTGTAACGAGAGACTTGTTGGAGAATCCAGTCGTTTGTGTTCTTACTACTCGCGTTGTAAGGTGGATTGCCGATCACACACATGATCGGCATGTCGCGTTTCACCGCGTTGGCTTGCTTCACTTCATTTGACAGCCACCGCGCGAACGGTAGCGTTTGATTGTCAGATTCGGCCTCTTCAAGCGAGTTGGTCAGATAAACACTGAGGCGCGGCGGTGCCCCCGAGGGCACATAACCTAGCTGGGCCAAAACCATATCCAACTTCATATGGCACATGGCGTAGGAGGCCATGAGAAGCTCGAAACCATGCAAGCGCGGGATCAGGTTGGTTTCGATATACTGGGACCAGATTCCCTTGGCGACGTTTTTGATCTTGGGGGCGATTTGTTTAATCACCTCGGCCAAAAAAGTTCCGGTGCCTGTGGCAGGGTCCAGTATCTGAACACGGTGCAACTGCTTGTTCTCGACAGGCGTCTTCTGGGTTTCGGCGAGCTGTCCCGTGCCGCGTTGACCGTTCTGTCCGTTGTCCAGATCAACGGTAACCTTCGAAGTATCGGCGAGCCCCAACGGGAGACTGAAGGTTGTCGTGAGGACATGGTCGACCGCTCTCACTATGAAATTGACGACTGGCTCGGGCGTGTACCAAACCCCTCGGGCCTTTCGCTTTTTGGGATTATACTTCGCCAAGAATGTTTCGTAGAAGTGCAGGAAAGGGTCCGCCCGGCCGGTCATGGAGCCGAGATTGGTCAGGATTTGCGTTATGTTGGTTGCTTGGAACACATCTCCCAAGTCGTCGATGATCCACTTTATCCGCTCGTCCAAGCTAGGCCCTGCAATGTAGGTGAACAGCGCCCGCAGGAACGGGTTAGACTTAGGTATGAGTTCCATGGCCTCCCGACGACCGAAATCCCCTAGCGTGTCGTCATGCAAACGCGCGGCGAACATCCCATAGGCAACCGTCTCGGCGTAGATGTCAGCGAAATCTTCTCGGGTGATGTTGTGGATCAGATGTTCCCGGAACGCTTCATACTGACCGACCAACTCGGTCTGAAGGTTCTTGTCCTCCCGGAGCGCGTTGAAGAGCACCGTCTTGATCAGGACGGCCTTGCCGGCCATAATTTCGACCAAACGTTCGGGGGACGTGATAGTCTGCGGTCGTTGCGCGGCGAAGTCCTTCAGGTGGTGTTGAAGAACTGCGAACTGATCCGGTTTGGGCGATATGCGCAACCCGAAGTCAGCAATACTGATGCGATTGATCAGGTCGCCATCGCGGTAAAATTCAAAGGTCAGACAGTTGGTGTAAATGAGGTTCGGAAAGGCGTCCAGGTAACGTTGCTTTTGTTCCGCTTCGGCTCCCCTGAGGGTGCTCAAATCCTTGTCGACGTCTTTGGCCTCCACATGGCCGATAACGAGCTTGCCTCGATTGATCAGGAAGTCTGGAGCACCGCATTCGACACGCTTGGGCTCGTTCAACGCGGTTACCTCCTGTTCGATAGACGAGAACAGGTGTTGGAGTGCGGATCGATAGGAGTGCTCGGTTGCGACCCCGGTGGTGTAGATTTTCTGTACCTCGGCGACAAAGCTCTTGATGTTCATAAATGACCGTCTTTGCGTTAAGGGCCTTGAGCTAGCCGATCGGAAACACTGCTCCTGTATGGCTGCGGATCCGTACGCGGCGCGTATATGAACACCTCAGCATCATAGAGACAGGCATCCCGACAATGTGTTGAATGGCTTCTGTACGGCGGCGCCCTCTTGCAAAGGGCAACGCCGTCGCCGTTTCAGGGGAACTCAGGGGCTCGCCCTTCCCGCCTTCAACTTCGCGGCCTCCTTGTGCGCCCGGCGGGATTCGCGCACGCTGACCGTTCGCTTCCCGTTCAGCGGTGTCGCGCTCACGCGGCCCTCCGTCAAGTCGCTGAGCGCGTGCAGGCGGTCCCCGAGCTCGCACCAGCGGCACGTCTCCGCAAGCTCCTGAGGCGTCACCCGGGCGATGGCCGCCAACACGTGTTCGCTCAGTGCCATGGGATCATCCCGTCATCACCGGGAAGCGAAGGCCCAGGCAACGCACCGGGCTATAGAAGTTTGACGAGGGCGACGATCAGGCCGCCCTGGGCAATCAGCGCGCCGAACAACCATTTCACAAGGTCCGCCTTCACCGCCTCGATGGCTGCTCTGGTTTCGTGCCGCAGGGCTTCCATGCCGGCCTCGACCCTAGCGATGTCGGCCTTGACCGCGGCAATGTCGGCCTTGGTGGCGAGGTTGGCGTTGAGGAGGGCGACATGCTCTTCGGCGAGGGTCTCGGCCTGCTTCTCGGTGAAGCCGCTCTCGGTCAGGCGCTTGACGAAGCGATGAGTGTCGAAGGCGATGGCCTCGGCCATGGTGCGATCATAGCAACCCCACCGGCGCGGGACAAGGAAAATCCATAGTGTCTCGGGTTCGATTCCTGCCGCCACTGCTGACTGGTGCTTAACATCTGCGCAAGGCTCTCCCGGGGCAACGGAAGGCGCCTGCGCCTCAACCCCGGCGGAACCGGTCCGCTCATGCCGGTCGTGTGTTCAAGCTGCTGCACCGTCAGCCCGCGCAGCCGTCCGCGGCTCGTAGCGGTAGTGCTCGCCCCCCGAGTGTGATGAGCTGAACCGGGCGGTCCTCGCAGCCACACTCCGTTCCGCACACTCCGGGCATCCCGGCTCCGCGCGTCCAGCGCCTCGGTCGAGCCGCCGAGCGCGATGATGCTTGCTAACATCCGCACCATCGTCATGCCGGACTTTCACCATGTCGGGGTAAGGTTGGATATCCCCCCGCACCGTTCACCTAGCCGAACGTGGTTGTCTGTAGACGGCGCTGATGCGACGCCGGGGGAACGGCTGGCGTCAGGGCATGCGGCCGCAGTGCACCGCCTGCTGGTGCATCGTCAAGCCGTCAGGTTCACAGCGACGCCAGTTCCGCGATGACGCTGCGAAGGCGATCAACCAGAAGGTCCTGGTGGTGCAAAGCGGCCTCATGGGTGACCGCCCAGGCTTTGGTGCCGCTGCTCGAAACGTCTTCGGTGAAGCTGTCCGCAGAGAATTGGTCAATCCACCGTTCAAGCATCGCCCGCAACTCCGGTGGATCGTCCTCAAGTATGGACGCCCCGAATGAGAAGGCTTTGGTGCGCATCCATCCTGTGTCGGGCTGCGGATACAGCCACGCAACGCTAACACGTTGACTCCGCGCCGAGCACCTTACCCGAATGCTTAAGCCGGAGGTTCCGTAGCGCACACCGCCACCGGACTGTTGAGCCGCGTCCAGCAGACGATCCGCCACGCCGCGCACATCTTCGCTCTCGAACCTCTCCAAAAACGACTCACGGGTAAGCCTGGGACTGCGGTTCCGAGCGGGACCAGCCCCGGAGGATCTTCCGATAACCCGTGGAACGAGGGTTTGGGCGGACTTGCCGTGGAACCGTTTGATCTCAACCGCCAGAACCTCGATACCCGGCATCTGCGTGTTGAGAAACGCCACGATCCTCGCAAGAGGATCGGGTATGTCGTCCGCGACAAACAGGAGACGGAGACGTTTCGCGGCCAGGTTGGTGGATACATCTTCCCAGAAGCCATCCACATCGAACTCGCCATCCCCGTCCAGTAGACTTGCGAGTTCGTCGCCGGGATCGAGGCCTTGAGCACGGGTCTGCTCCTCGAAGGCGTTGCGTAGTTCGTCCGCTGTCCAGGTCTCGGACGCGTGCGCCGCGTACTCCAGCATTTGCCCAACAATCGTGCGCCTTATCTCGGGGCTTGAGCCTCTCTTCACCTCCGCCAGAGTCGGGACGGCATCTTGGTCGACTATCAGATGATCAACCGCCCAACGGGCGCTTTCACCTGCGGAGGGAGCGATGCCCTTCTCACGGCTAATGAGAATCCAGCGCCGCGCATCGCCCGGGCGGATCTGTTCGCCATCCAGCAACTCTGGATGCTCGGCGATCAGTGCCTGGAGTTCGTCCTCGGTGGAAAACGGCGTTTCTTCCAGCGCTTCAAGCTTTCCATCTGCCGCTGTGGTGTAGATGCGTTCGGGCATGGGAGGTTCTTTGTAGTACGACGATCAGGATAAGACAACGCGAGGTGGTGTCGTGGCTGAACCTTCTGTCTGTTTGGGGCAAGGAACGGGACAAGCACAACTCCAAGGAGCACAAGGCCACGCGCGGAGCCGTGGGCACGGCCGCCGTGGTGGACATGAAGGACCGCGACAGCGACACCGTGAGCGCGGCGGTCGTGGGGAGCACGGACAAGCTGACCTTTCAGGGTTTCATGCTGGATCAGGTTGCGAACCAAGCGTGAGTGTTCACCCATGAGCACGGGGCCTACCAAGGCCTCCCGAACCGCCAGACGGTCATGCACAGAGTGGGCGTGTATGGATGGCATGGCCCCGCCAACGGCATCACATCGTTTTGAAACAATGTAGGCAGATTTCACGCGCTGTATACAGTATAGTCCAATCACCATGTCCGCGAACGATCAACGCCCGCACCTCCGTACGATTGGGGCACGGCCTCTCCGCGGGGGCTGGACCGAATTGCAGCGACAGGAAGGGTACTCCTTTCTCCACTGGCTTGATCGTGAGCAGCGCCTACACAACGGATTCGAGGCCCTCGCGACCGCCTTGCGTGAGACCCTGGTTGAAAAAGTCCAGACGGCATCCGAGGCCCGCGGCGTCTGGGAAGCGGCGCCTGCGGTCCTGGAGAGTTGCAATGACCTGGCGACGTACACCATGCCGCATGCGGAAGTCGCGTATGCTTGGCTCCATCTTCTAGACCGGTATGTGCGAACCTGGCTCGCGCTCAAACATCTCGTTCTTAGTCGCCTGCTCCCTATGGGGAGGTACGGCGTCCGTGTCCTCGACGTCGGCACGGGACCGGGGCCTTCCGCTTTTTCAACCCACGACTTCTATGCCGCTATGGAGGACTACGCGCGGACTGCAGACGCCCCACACTGGCGACAGCCGACGGACATCACGTGCGTGGAACCCGCGATGAACCACATCCGTCACGTTGTCGCGGAACGTCTCGCTGTAGAAGGCGCTCCTCAATCCGTCCTCGCCATGACCGGCGGGCTTCTCGACTTCGGCACGGTACTCCCGACCCAGGAGCGCAGAAAATTCGAGGACAGCCTGCACGACGAGTATGAGGAGTATTACGACGAGGAGCGGGAGGAGTGGCACGCCGACCCTGTTTACACGCCAGAGCAGGCGAATCGGGAAGCCAACGCGTACCGCCGCTATCGACTCTTCACCTTCAGCAACTTCCTCACCACCCTCGATACGGTTGCGAGCTACCAAGCGAACATCGCAGACATCCTTTCCGACGCGCAGGCGGGATCGGTGCTGCTCATCATTGGTGGCCAGGGCGATAACTACCCGGTCATCCAAGAACAGATGGGTCGGATGGCAGATGCTGGAGGTTTTCGACGCCGCAACGATGCGGTCCCGGTGGCCGCCGCCCACGCCCAGCTTGATCGGCGGCTAAGGGAGGAAATCCGCTGGTTCTACCGCTATCTGAAGCTGTTGGCGGGCCATCTGTCCGCCGATACACCTTGTGCCGTCAAGCTTCGCAAAGAACTCGAGGGCGAGCGGTTGATGGGGTTCCCGTCGAGCGCTGTCCACGCGTTCCGGAAGTCGTGATTGTTCATCTTCTACCTATGGGAGTCCGTGCATCCCACTCGTCACGATGTGGACGCTCACGCTGACCTGCTGTTTGCGCATGCTTCTCGTCTCTCTTTGGTCAAGGACAAAGCTCTAAGCGAGGATGTTCGGGGGCAGGTCAGTACCACCTCAGTCTGAATCGTCACGCGTCGCGCGGACGATCAGCGTCACGACCAAGCCCGCCAGCAGGATCACCGCAAGCACTTTCCAGTACTCGACGACAAACCAAGCCAACGCACCTACAAACGCTGTGATCCACAGCTTTCGCTTGAGTCGGATGGTGCCAGATCGGCGTAGAGATCGAATGGTCACATGTCCAGGGACGATCTGGAACTTCCGAGTTAGCGCTCCAGCATCCCTCTCTTTGCCAAGGAAGTTGGGACGGCTATCCCTCGTCAGCGCGGCGCGACCGGCACCCTGGCCGCGATATCATGTCTCTCAGTGTCACTGCAACGGCGCTTCACGCCAGTCCCCTCACGGCGAGCTCCGCCGGGTCGTCCCGCGGGTGCACCGCCTGCACTGCCTCTTATCGGACCTTCATCCGCCGACCGCAGCGCCGCGCGTTTTCGCACCGCAAGTCCGGACGCCGGAACGTCGACGTGTCCGTGACGTCGTCGCTTCCGCCAGCCAGGCGTCGCCGCGTTTCAGCGACGCCCGTGTCATCCTCGAAGACTTCCTGCGCCTCGACTCCGGCGACAGCGTGCCAAGCATGCCGTCACGGCATGGCCGCACCGCTCTGTTCACTGACGACTTCTGGAATGTCCGGCACATCTGCACCGCTGCCTGCAGCAACGCTCGAGTGAGTGTAGCTGCCGCGTGCCGCTCCGCCGGGCACTGGTTCGACGGTGACGGTCGCGGCGGCGACATTCGCCATCAACATCGGCTCGCGCCCTGTGCAGCACCACGCCACGGTCGCGGCGACGGACTCGACGCCCCGGCTGTGAGCATCGCCGTCACCACGTTCCGCACGGGCATCGACCCGAATGTCGCTGCCAGCGCCGACCTCGCGCGGCGAATTCCGGTTGCCGTCTGCATTCGCTTCGCCGTCTGCTCTGGCCACCGCCGGCGATGACCCGGTCCGGGCTGCTGTAAGTGGATTGTAAGCCTTTGTAAGTGCATTGTATTACAGTCGTCGTACCGCGTAACACGGAAAAACTGCCACAAAAACAGTGATTTATGATCCCAGTACTACGTCGCGATTCTCCAGAGCATCGGCCCCGGTTCTCCAGAGCATCGCCCGGTTCTCTACAGAATCTTCGCCGCCAGACCTGCGCTTGCGACGCCACGACTGCTTTTCTGCATTGACACCCGGAGACCGCCCGCGATCCGCCGCTTCGGCCCTGTATGCTCTGACCTCCCTCGCCCACTCAAGCGCCGTTCGGGCTAACCCATTGATATTACGCGTCTTTCATCCCCCGATCATCGATGCTTCGCCATACGGTTCCGTCTCTACGGCGGAGCCGTTATTCTTCCACACCTGCCGCACCATGGTGCCTGTCGTGCCTTGTCTGCGACCGGGTGCGCTCCCATGCGCAGGTCGAGCCCCTCCGACTCGCTCGCACCATGGAAAAGGCGTGTTCTCTCCGTAACACGGGCGTATGTCGGTCGTGTACCGGTGCAAACACATGCCCGCGATTTCAAGGACTTGGCGGACTCCAGGCTGCGACGCAAAAAGCGACGCAAGGCCATCCACCTGGCGGGAATCCTCCTAGCGTATTTCCTACAGGTAATCCGGGCGGTCGCGCCCACCGGCTCACCGGGAGCTGCTTTTCCATGACAGCCCCTGCGTGACAAGGCTACACAGACAAGCCGCGGTCGCAGGCTTGCATGCTCAAGGACATGAACCCCGCCCCGTGAGCGCCCTCGTGCGCTGGAGTACGGAGCATACGGACGTGTGTTCTGGAGAATCCGCTGCCGGGATCGCGGTTCCCTGGGGAACCCAAACGGGCAGACGGACGACAGGCTGCGCACGGGCATGAAAGGCGGCGGGGCGGGACGGCCGGGACCGGGAGGGAGGCGGGGGACACCCCCTGCCCGGTTCAGCGGCGATACCGGGTTCCCGGATCGATCCGACGATGGGTTTCTCTTGCCAGCGACGACCTCGGGGCGGGCCGCGAGGAGGGAAGGCGTCTACATTTCGAGGTCCATGTCGAGCAACTTTTCTTCCGGATCGAGCGTCGTTTCCTGGACGGGCTCGGGTTCCGGCCCACGCGAGCGGTCCTCCTGGGATTCGGTTTCCGGTTCCGTGTCCCAGTATTCGAGACCGTCCGCGTCCAGTCCGGCGCTCCGTTCTGGCGATTTCAGATCGTCCTCCCAGTCGAGCTCATGCCCGGGTTGATGCCCGCCCCCATGCCCCGCGTCCGGCTGAAGCTCGGGTTCGTACTCGCGTTCCATGCGATCCGTGTGACCCGCGTCCCGCTCCTCGGGCGGTTCGAGGCCCAACTCTGCCTCGTGCGCGGCCTCTCTGGCGACTCCATCCAGCGCCGAGATCCGCTCTCCGGTGGCCCTTTCCAGCTGTTCGGAGAGCTTCCGGGCATCGTCGGTGACCAGCTCGGCATGGTCCCGGGCGCGGCTGACTGCCACGTAGAAGGCTCTCTGGTTGGTCAGATTCGGATTGCCGGCGGGCATTGCGGCCACGATATGGTCCACCGTCCTTCCCTGAAAAGAGTGAACGGTTGCCGCCCAGCCCCGGTCCATGTGGCGGAGTTGCGGATCGTCTTCGTCCAATCCGGCTTCCTTTCCGTTCTCCAGCCGGAACCGGACTCCCTCCTTTTCGATGGATTCCACTACCGCCGCCTCCCCGTTCACGAGTTCCGAGCCCGGATCGTTGCGCGTCCACCGCACCCGGTCGCCCGCACGGAGCTCCATCTCCTCGCTCCTGTAGACCTCGACGCCGCCCTTGGCGGCGGCAATCCGGTACGGCCGCCAGGCCACGGGATCCCCTCCACCGCCATCCAGCCAGACCGTGTTGCGGTCGTAGTCGACCCGCGCGACCTCGCGCTCGTCTCCCTTCTCAACTCCGAGTGTCTTGTACCGGCGGTTGAAGATCACCGTGTCTCCTGCCGAGTAGTTCGAGGCCCGGGCCATCTCCGCCCGGGTAAGGCCCCTCGACACGAGCTTCTTGCCCTTGCGGGCGGGACCCGAGACCGCGCCTTCCGCGATCAGATTCTCGCGGATCCTCGTGTTGATCTCGTCCCGCAGAGCCCGAGTCGGCGCTATCACTCCGGTCCCCGCACGTTGTTCGGGAGACAGCTTCAGCCAGCGTTCAGCGGCTTCGAGGCCGATATCCTCCCGCTCCACCTGTGCGATCCGGTCGCCGAGCTTGTCGAACGCGGTCTTCACCTCACCGGCAAGGCCCGCCCGAACCGCTTCCTTGAGCTCCATGTCCCGCTGGCGAAGGATCTCGTCCATTACCGCGGTCTGCATCCCCGCGCGCCGAAGTTGCTCGAAAGGCTTTCCCGCCTCCACCGCTCCGAGCTGCTTCTCGTCTCCGACCAGCACCACTCGAGGCACCCGGAGCGTGGATGCGGCCTTGAGGAGACCCCTCATCTGCTCGCTCGATGCGAGCGAAGACTCGTCCACCACAAGGACCGTCTTCGAGAACGAGGCGCGCAACTGGCGAAGACCCTTCACCGTGCCCCGGCCTTCGATGACTCCTGCATGGCGGGCGAGGAACCGTTGCAGCGTCTCCGACTCCATTCCCGATTCCCTCTCAAGGGTGCGCGCCGCGGAGGCTGAAGGCGCAAAGCCCACCGTCCGGTAGTCCCGGCTCTCGCCCAGCGTCCGTAGACGCTTCAGCATCGTCGTCTTGCCCGTCCCCGCATAGCCCTGCACTCCCACTACGCGGTCCTTCGACGAGAGAACCATCTTGACCGCTTCCTTCTGGCCCTCGTTGAGACGTCCTCCGTGGAGTTTGGTTTCCGCGATCCAGCCCCGCATGATGGGTCTCCCCGAGCCCTGGCCCGCGTGCATCAGCGCGATGGCCTCGGACTCGCGCGCCATTGCCGCGTCCGTCGTCCAGTGCCTGCCGTGGTCGAGGCCCCTGGCAGCGTGCAGTCCGCCCTCCCTCTCGAGCTCCGAGACGGCCCGCTCCGCCGCCTCTACCGTGACCGCGCCCGGCTCCCGGGACAGCGTCGCGGCCAGAAGATTCCCGTGGCCGAACACCGCCTGGCGCTCGGAGAGGTGCTCCACGGCCCAGGTTGCGGCCTCCGCGGCAGGCCGTCCCCGGTCCGTGAACAGGTCCGGCGCCGGGAGTTTTCGCTCCGCCCGGCGCGCCTTTGCCCGCACCGTCTCCGCCGAAAACCCCATTTCCGCCGCCTGGCGCTCCCAGGACCGGCGCAGCTCGCCCCGTTCCACTTCGCGCTTCGCTGCCCGCGTCATCAGCGTGGCCCGCGCCGCCAAGTGCGGGTTGTCTCCCGTCCGGCCCAGGCCATGCTCTTTCATCGCCGCCTCGATCTCCGACCGCCGCGTCGAGAACTCCTCGATCACCTCCCGCGATACCCCGGCGATCTCGAACCGCCCGTCAGGGTGCGTCTTCTCTATCCCGTACCCCAAGTCCTGGAGCCCTTGCGCCAGCTCCGCGCGGTAGATGGCTCCGATCGTCATCTTGCCCTTGAACAGGCCATCGTCCACCATCGTGCGCCATTTCTGATCCTCGCCTTGCACCATGTTGGCGACAACCGCATGGGTGTGGAGTTGCGGGTCGAGGTTGCGGGAGGTGTCGTGACGGAAGGTCGCGGCCACCATCTTCTGGCCGCCGGCCCGGACCATTGCGCCCGTCTCCCTGTCCTGCATCCGGGTCTCGACGGCGTTCTTCTCGATCCAAACGAGCGTCCTGCCCACCGCCCTGTCGTGGGCGTCCACGATCCGCTCGTCTCCACCCACCAGCGCCAGGAGCGACACCGACTTGGGCGCGGACAGCGTCACGTCACGGCCCGGACGGTGCTGGATGTTGCCGTCGAGGTCCTTGCGGCCGAGTTGGCGCCCGCCGGGAACCTTGCCCTCGAGGATGTTCCGGAACGCATCGGAGTCGACCGGGCCGGAGAGCCCCAGCTCCTCCGCACCGCGGCCCGCCCAGGCGCTCGCTTCCTTGTGGGCGGGGTCATCCCTCGCGTAGTACCCGTCCCGCTCAAAGTAGCTCGCCCCCTGCGACGGAGAAGCGATCTTGCCGATGGAGGCTACCATGGCAGACGCCTTCCGCGTGGTGCGTGTTTCGGTGGTTGTACGGTGTCCATGCCGCCCGCATACGCGCTTCCAGGGCCGGGAACAAGGTACGTGTGACGCGACTATCAGGCGTGGCCGTGAATGGCGGTGATTGTCTTTGGCTGGCGGATTCCTTCCGGATTCACGGAACGGGACGGTGTGCTCCCCACACGCCACTTGTGCCTGTTGTCAGGCCACTTCTTGACACGTTCCGGATGTCGACTATTCTGGAATGGTGGAGGCTGGGTTCCCTGCTCCCCGGCGGTTGCCTGCGGGTTCTGGCCTATGATGGTGAGCTTTCCCAGATCGTGAAGTGGCGGGCTGCCACGGTCTTTGACCGCCACGAGGAGTGGTCCGGTGAAATCAAGAGTTCGCCGTACCTTTGACTGCTTGGTTCTGGGGTCGGGCGAGACTCGCACGCCGTGGTGGTAAAGAGGACACAGAGTTCGGGTTCCGAGAGCTTGCTCGAAGGCGCGGAAGTCCTAACGGACCGGGGGGACACGATTGTGCTTTGCCTTATAAGCTACGACCTGGAAGGCGCCGGGCAACAAACGCGCGCCATCCGCCAGAGCCTCCATGACATTCTTGAAGGCCTTGGCGCCCGCCCTTTACTCGAATCCCTGTGGATAGTACGCGTAGAGCCAACAGATTCCGTTTCACGAAAACTACTCGAAACCATCCGAAAACGCATTGACCACATTGACCAAAGTTACCTACGAGGCATCTGTCTGCTTGTCTCGGTCTGCCCGTCTTTCGAAGACCTTGCCTGCTACCGCGTCTCCAAGCGGCTGCTCACCGAACTCCTCCCTCTTAATGTTACAAGGGCGCTAGTCGAGGCCCACGACGATTAACCCTTTGGCGGTTGGAGGCATCCACATCACGGACGTCCCTGCCGAAAAAGGAATGGCGGTATACGAAGGAAGGTAGATAGGTGGACAGATTAGAGCATTGGCTACCTGTGCTATGCGGCCCACGGCAACGTGTTCATAAGATAGAAGACGGTGATGTTGAAATTACGGGGGCGTTAGCTCCCGATAAGCTGTTTTCTTGTGGCATGGAGCAGTTGGAGGATTTGATAACTTATAAGTATGCTCTTGCGGCGTTATCTCATGCTGCCATCCTCATTGAGGCAATGACGTGCCATGTAGCAGATAGCTATGGATGGGTGCCGCCCGAACGCAAAAAGGGCAGTATTACGCCATTCACTTCTGCCAGACGGTATTTGTTGGGCAGTTGCCGGAATAAGTTGGATGGTGATTTGATAAAACAACTGGAGGGGTTTGCTACGGATAGGAACAGGATAGTCCATGATCTAATGCGATGTGATCCATCTGTGAGTGATATGGATGCGCTCTGTGATAGGACTTTCGGATTGGCGCGAAAGCTATATAGGGCCTTAACTCCGATTAGAGCAACACTCACGATCAAGCGAAGCTAGTTGGATGTGTAATTTAGCAATCACGGCCGGAGCAGCGTAGCCAGTGCCGACGCGATTCCCAGCGGTCCGGCCTCAGTGGCCATCTTTCGGACGTACCGCGCGTACGGGCACTGACGTCGGTTGCTTTGGCACAAGTGAAGTTGGGGTACAAGCAAGCGGCTAGACAAGACTTTGCGGCTGCACTCGAGACGGCGCAGGGTGTGAAGGACATGTCCGAAAGTGATGCGGCATTGATGGTCATCATCCACCGGTTGCCGAAGTTGGTAAAGGAGTTCTGCGCCAAGAATCCGGGCTCTGCGCGGTGGAGGTGCCATAGAGACGAAAGACCAGAACCGGTTATGGACGAGAAATGGACTGTCCTTGCAACGCGGCGATTGAAGGAACAGATGAACAGGACTCATCGGTGTTGCGGCTGCCGGGTAGCGCATCAAGGACCGCACGGACAGGCCGTACTTACCGGCACCGTGCGCCAGCCGGTCTTGCCGTCGGCGAGGTGAATGTCAGCGTCGGTGATGTTGCGTCATTGCAGTGTCAGCAGTTCGCCGCGGCGGCAACCGGTGAACGCGAGCAAGCGGATGGCAGCGACGCTGCTGCGCCCGGTGTCGGGACGTATCATACGACGCGTAGCTTGTGTCCGAGTATCCTTGAGACAGGAGAAGGTGACCCCTTGGAATCCGCAACTTGGTCCACGTCCCTTTACAATCTCATTTGCTATGGCTCTGACGAAGAGGGCATCTTTCACAGTCAAGTTGGCACCAGCGCCTTTCTCCGTGAGCGAGTCCTCCGAAGTGGGGAGTATACGCCCGACGAGCTAGTCGCTCGCTACGGCGAAGACCTTGGTAGGCTTGCGGAGTTCCCCGCATTAGTCGTAGCGGAAACCGGCTGGAGAGATCGGCCACGCGCCCGGTTGAGCCGGGTTATGAACATTCATGCTGAAGGGCGGAATGTCCACTTTGAATACCAACACCTCGAAACGGATGAGTTTACTTCGCAAGACGTGTTCGAACGGTTGAATCTGACATTCGATCAATGGGAGCGCGCTCGTACACATTGGGCAGTGAAGCGCGGAGATGTGGTAGCACGACTATTGGAGTTCTTTGCAAGCCGATCGCGGCGAGAGCGCCCAACGTTCTTCGAAGTTAAAGAGTGGCCCTTGCCCATTCTCGGGCATGTGGCAGTAATGATGCCGTTCGACGCTCAGTTCGATCCAGTGTACGAGGCCATTACGGACGCCTGTAGCAGCCTACACGTTGACACGCGGCGAGTCGATGAGCTGCATGGACCCCGACGAATCGTCGACGACATCTTCGCGATCATCATGCAAAGTGCGGTCGTAGTCAGCGACATCACGGGGATGAATCCCAACGTTCTCTACGAAACAGGGCTAGCGCATGCCCGTAACCGTGACGTGATTCTGATCACCCAAGACAGCACGTTCCCGTTCGACATCAGTTCATACCGAGTTATCAAGTATCTTTCCGACACCGAAGGGCTGGTAGGACTAAGGAAGGACCTACGAGAGTCTCTCAGGTCCGTCGGACTTTAGCGTCGAATCCGCATCGAGAGCGTTGACTGCGTCTCTTTGTCCTGCAACTCCCACGCTCGGCTCATCTTGTACACCGTCCGCGACGCGTGCTCGCCGGCGGGATCGATGAGCGCGGCGGCATCGACCGCCCGGAGTACCGCATCAAGGTCGCCGTTCATGAATTCGACCATGGGCCGCGTTGTAGTGCGGCGCACGCGTTGATACTCTGCCTGGCCGCCCTCTTGACGACCTCCAGACTGGTCGCGTTGAGCTGCGCGAAGGTGAACCCCATCCGGCACTCTTCGGCGTCGTAGAAGTGAGCTGTACAGTCTCGTTCCAGGGGAGCAGTCAGCGCATGAGTTCCTCGCGCGCCCCGTCAACGGTGCGCCGGCGCAGCGGAGCCGTATCGGGGAAGGCGGTACTTGCGTTCGTCGTTGTGTTTGACCGCTCTGTGTACTCGGTGGCGCTCCGGTCCTCGACGACGTCGCCGTTCCTCAGGCCGACCGCTCGCACCGAAAGGCTAGCATCCAAAGGGGTGGTGGCCTTATTGGTCGTGACTCCGGTCAGGGGCGTTTACACGATCGCTACACGGCCGTGGAGCGAAGAGCCATCGCCTTTTCCATGGGATTTAGAGGGCGAGGGGCTCGAACCGCGCACTTGGGCGCAGACAGGGCACGACAGGCACCACGGTGCGGCAGGTGTGAGAACCCCAAACCGCGGTACGCGTTAGGAAGACAAATCCGGGGTATGAGCGAAGGGGAATCGACGCACGCGAAGCTCGCGAATGGGAGCCGCCACGGCGATTGAGTGGCGGTCAGTGCCGGAGGTACTGACCGCGGTCGTGCGGAGCACACTGCCGGAGGCGCGAGCAGTGGCTGGGACACGCCAGGCCCCTCGCCGGGGTCTCCGGTCCCAGCAGTCCACGGAACTCGACATCGAGGAGTTGACCGAGTGGATCGCGGCTTCAGGCTGCTCCCGTGAAGGAGCCTACGAGGCCAGGACAATCACTCCGGCCGCACTGTCTGTGGCGGTGCGGTCTCACCCGCTCCTGCTATCCGGCGCAGGCCGCGACGAAAACGGATTAGCGAATGCTTGCGGGGCGGCGGCCGCTGGATTCTGGCCCTGCAAGCCGCCGCACCGGAGGTCCCGGCGGCGCAGTTGCCGCGCGTGAAGGACCGGATCGCCGCCGTCGGCGGCTGCCGGGACGTCAGCAAGAAAGCGCCGACGCGGAAGCTCACGGCGACGACAATACTCTGTCATGCCAACGTCAATCGGTCCGGTACATGTCGAATCCCAGCGTGTGTGTGCGGCCGCGATTCCGGCCGGGGATGAGGTGCCTTAAGGCGATCCCGTCCGGCGGGATTTTCTTGACTCATGGTCTCGGGCCGTTGCATTATTTCCATCGCGCCTTCCCGTCGATGCGGCCGGGAAGCGGATTTGTATTGAAAGACCAGAGGAGACAGATGATTCGACGATTGATGATGGCACTTGTGCTGGCGTGTCTTTGGCCTTCAACAGCCCTGATGGCGGCCCCGATCCACGGCGCGGCGGTGAAGGGCGATGAGCGTCGCGTCAGGGAGCTACTCGCCGCTGGCGCGGACGTGAACGCCAAAAACATAGCAGGGTGGACCCCCCTTCACTGGGCGGCAGCTTCGGGCGAGGCGGGAACGGCGAAGGCGTTGCTCGCCGCTGGCGCGGACGTGAACGTCCGAGGCAAAGAAGGGCGGACCCCCCTTCACGTTCACGTTGTGGTAGCCTGGGGCGAGGCGGTGGCGAAGGCCTTGCTTGCTGCGGGCGCGGACGTGAACGCCAGAGACAAAGATGGGTGGACCCCCCTTCACTGGGCGGCAGCTTCGGGCGAGGCGGGAGCGGCCAAA
This sequence comes from uncultured Binatia bacterium (SeqCode), assembly GCA_965204205.1. Taxonomy (GTDB): domain Bacteria; phylum Desulfobacterota; class Binatia; order UBA9968; family JAJDTQ01; genus JAJDTQ01. Next base: position 84,105 of record OZ241976.1, read on the forward strand.
GCGTTGCTCGCCGCTGGCGCGGACGTGAACGTCAAAGACAACGATGGAGACACTCCCCTTCACTTGGCGGTACGCAGGGACCATCGGAGAACGGCCAAGGCATTGCTCGCTGCTGGCGCCGACGTGAACGCCAAAGACAACAGAGGGTGGACTCCCCTTCACTTGGCGTTACGCAAGGACCATCGGAGAACGGCCAAGGCATTGCTCGCTGCTGGCGCCGACGTGAACGTCAAAGACAACGATGGGGAGACTCCCCTTCACGCGGCAATAACCCGCTACCCCGACTACCATTGGATGGCGGCGAAGGCATTGCTCGCTGCTGGCGCCGACGTGAACGTCAAAGACAACGATGGGTGGACTCCCCTTCACTTGGCGGCAGTGCGGGGCCGAGCGGCCAAGGACTTTCTCACCGCTGGCGCCGACGTGAACGCCAAAACCAGCCACGGGTGGACTCCCCTTCACTTGGCGGCACGCGAGAACTATCGGAGAACGGCCAAGGCCTTGCTCGCTGCCGGCGCCGACGTGAACGCCAAAGACAACGATGGGGAGACTCCCCTTCACGTGGCGGTACGCAAGGACCGTCTCAGAATGGCGAAAGATTTGCTCGCTGCTGGCGCCGACGTGAACGCCAAAGATAAGAAAGGGCGGACTCCCCTTCACGACTACGGGTGGACTCCCCTTCACGTGGCGGCATGGTTGGGCCATGCGGGAGCGGCCAAGGACTTGCTCGCTGCTGGCGCCGACGTGAACGCCAAAGATAAGAAAGGGCGGACTCCCCTTCACGTGGCAGCAGGAGAGGACCATTGGAGAACGGCGAAAGATTTGCTCGCTGCTGGCGCCGACGTGAACGCCAAAACCAGCCACGGGTGGACTCCCCTTCACTGGGCGGCACAGTTGGGCCGTGCGGGAGAGGCCAAGGACTTGCTCGCTGCCGGCGCCGACGTGAACGCCAAAGACAACGGTGGGCAGACTCCCCTTTACTTGGCGGTGCGCAAGGACCATTGGAGAACGGCGAAGGATTTGCTCGCTGCTGGCGCCGACGTGAACGCCAAGACCAACTACGGGGGGAATCCCCTTGACTCGGCAGTCATTTGGGGAAGGGCGAAAGAATTGCTCGCTGCTGGCGCCGACGTGAACGCCAAAACCATCAGAGGGCAGACTCCCCTTCACTGGGCGGCACAGTTGGGCCTTGCGGGAGAGGCCAAGGACTTGCTCGCTGCCGGCGCCGACGTGAACGCCAAAGACAACAGAGGGTGGACTCCCCTTCACGAGGCGGCAAGGTGGAAGAACCGAGCGGCCGAGGACTTGCTCGCTGCCGGCGCCGACGTGAACGCCAAAGACAACAGAGGGTGGACTCCCCTTCACTTGGCGGTAAGGTGGAACAAGGACCGAGCGGCCGAGGCCCTGCTCGCTGCTGGTGCCGACGTGAACGCCAAAGACAAAGATGGGGAGACTCCCCTTCACAAGGCGGCAAGTTGGAACAAGGACCGAGCGGCGGCCAAGGACTTGCTCGCTGCCGGCGCCGACGTGAACGCCAAAGACAACAGAGGGTGGACTCCCCTTCACGAGGCGGCAAGGTGGAACAAGGACCGAGCGGCCGAGGACTTGCTCGCTGCCGGCGCCGACGTGAACGCCAAAGACAACAGAGGGTGGACTCCCCTTCACTTGGCGGTAAGGTGGAACAAGGACCGAGCGGCCGAGGCCCTGCTCGCTGCTGGTGCCGACGTGAACGCCAAAGACAAAGATGGGGAGACTCCCCTTCACAAGGCGGCAAGGTGGAACAAGGACCGAGCGGCCGAGGCCCTGCTCGCTGCTGGCGCCGACGTGAACGCCAAAGACAACAGAGGGTGGACTCCCCTTCACGAGGCGGTAAGGTGGAACAAGGACCGAGCGGCCGAGGCCCTGCTCGCTGCTGGTGCCGACGTGAACGCCAAAGACAAAGATGGGGAGACTCCCCTTCACAAGGCGGCAAGGTGGAACAAGGAGCGAGCGGCCGAGGCCCTGCTCGCTGCTGGCGCCGACGTGAACGCCAAAGACAAAGATGGGGAGACTCCTCTAGACGCAGCCCGACGCAGCATGAAAAAGACGGAGGAAAGCGTCGAACCTTTTCAGCAAGTAATCCGGATACTAACTCTGGACGCAGCCCGACGCAGCATGAAAAAGACGGAGGAGAGCGTCGAACCTTTTCAGCAAGTAATCCAGGCACTAAGAGCGCACGAAGCGCGAGCAGGACGGGGCCGCTGAATGGATAGGAGTGTCGCGACAGAAAGGAGTCAAGGCATATGTCGGTAGGGAGTGGCCGCGGGCAACCCGTCCTTCCACTAGCTGGTCTCGGCCTTCCGGGGGGCTTCCGCCGCGCCGTCGTAGACGGGGCGCGCGGACCACGAGCACGAGCCCGCCGCCAACACCACCGCGAGCAGGCTGACCACCCGGGCCGCCGTGCAGAAGAACGGCCGAAGCCGCCCCGGCGTGATGCACTGCCGCCGCCCAAACCTGCCGAAGGACGCGCCGCGCATCAGGAGTCTCCGTTGACGACCCCCCGCCGGTGCGGGTCGATCCCCCACGCAGGCAACCGTCCCGTAGGCTCGGGACAGGCCGGGAGCTTGATCATGTTGCCTGCCATCCTCACCTCCCTTGCGATCGGCCATGAGCCTGAAGTCGTCCGGCGTCGGACCCTGGCCCGCAACCAGCTCGGATGGTCCAGCGCCCGGCTGATGGCCTGTGGGAGCCGGGCAGAGGCAGGAGCGAAGGCTACGGAACGGCCACCCGGACCCTGAGGCTGGCGCGCCGTTCCCTCGACTCCACCCACGAGGGACGCCTTGAGGAAATGGCCTCCCGGAACCGCGCCGTCCTACCGATTGCGGCGAGGACCGTTACCCTGTTTCCCCCCTCATGGAGCGCGCCCGTTGACTACCGGATCCCGCCTCCGGCTGCTCCCCGCCCGCGAATCTCCGCCCGTATCATGTCGTGCCGCAGATGATTTCGCCTCGCATCGGCCAACGGGGCCGGGGTTTCGCCCCGGTCAACCTCCGAGACGGGGACGCTCTTGCCGTCGCCACCGCCAAGCAAAGGCAGTTCCACTTCCACGACATCCGTGAGACCCGGGTTCGCGTCCCACCGGCACGTCCGGCACATCCGCGCGAACAGGAGATCGTCCGCGACCACCATGTCCTCCAGAGGATACGTCCGCCGGCAATCGAACCGTGTGTCGTATATCGACCACCAACGGTCCCGGCGCCGATCCTGAACCAGGGTCACGCCGGGCGTATCTTCGCAATACCCGCCCCACGTCTGCACCTGAACCACGCGCCAGGCGTCACGGTCCTCTTCGGAGAAATAGCTGGCTCCCCGGAACGTCACGAAGTTCCACGCAGGTCCTTCGGAGAGGGCAAGCAACATGTCCCGCGCGACGTGGTTGGGCACTTCACGGACCGGCAGTGTCCAGGAACCGGCCTGCTCCGGCCTTTCCCGCCGGGCGCCAACCAGCAGCCGCGACATCGCCTCGTCAATTGCCGTTTCGGCTTCCTTCGATTCGCGCCAGTTGCAGGTTTTCGATTCGGCGAACGCAACGGCAGGACCCGTTGCGTAGGAAGAGTCCGAGCGCACATGTTCGAGCGTCAACTTCCGCGATCCGGGGTCGAACGAGAAAACGAGATAGCGCATGCCCGCCTTCGACCCGCCCGTGTAGCCCCGGAAGACGAGGTGATCCCTTCCCGAAGCGGGATCGCGGCATATGCCCGGCAAGTCCACGGAATCCCCGAACTCCCAGGAGAACCCGTAGGGGTTCAGACGCATCCTGCCTTCTTCACTCCCGGGGCAGGACTCGCCTTGGACATAGCCTCCGTGACAAAGCGCCCACACCGGGTGTCCCTCCACCTTGTCGATGAGTTCGAGGACCAGATGGGCGTGAAGACCGTAGCCGCCTATTCCCAGGCGCAGCTCCGTCTCTTCCGCTGAATCGACGAAACGGCCTCTCGCCAGGCACTCTCCCCGGATCGTTCCCACGGGACCGTACTCACGGGAGCACGTCCAGGGGTTACCCGTGGTTGCCTCGCCGACCTTGACGAACAGAGGGCGGCCTTCGCGTAGCCGATAGGCGGAACGACCGTGGTCGCCGCGGCCATAGCGCTCGAACTCCTCGAAGACTTCACCTGCGGGATCATAGGCGAGGGCTGCGAAGCGGCCCAGGTCGTGGACCCTGTCGTCCTCATCCCGGAGGAAGTAGTGATAGTACGTATTGGCTGCCTCCGCGGATGTCTCCAGGGCATACAGTTCCAGGTCCGCGAGGTCCTCGTAGAACACACGGAAGAACCTCACGTCGAGGCGGCCCGGATCCCGTGGATCGTCGCTTGGCAGCAGGACATGATCCGGGAATACGTGGTCAAGGTGGAATCGATCCCGGTCCAGGATCAATTCGACGCGGCGGCGCTCACCCCCCAGGTACCGGTACGAGATCGGGAAAGGACGCGGCACGGATGCGCCCCTGACGGTCCACTGGACTCGAGGCTCATGGGTGACGATCCTGAGCTTCCCTTCCCCCGCTTGTGTCGCGAAGGGACATGCCGCCGCCATCGCGAGAAGCAACCCGATCGCCGTTCCCGATACTTTCATGCGCAACGCCCATCCTTCACTAGTGTGCGTGGCCCCGGCGCCAACGGAGCGCGGGACCGGCACACCGGTCAACCCTTCCCTGAAGGACACGGCCCCGATCGGTCAGATCTTCGATGCCGAGTCCAGGTAGACCGAAGGCTTCGAACCGTATATGCTTTCGGGTAATTCACGGGAGGGAGGTTCCGGATGCGGTTACTCTTTCTGGTTCCGCTTCTTGTCGGAATGTTGGCGGCCACACCCGCTCGGGCCGGCCAAGACGAAGCGCTGGCGATCGGAGTCGTGATAGGGGTGGTCGCCGGCATGGCGCTGGCTCACCAACACGAGCCCCACATCCATGTTTCCGCCAACCCGCACCGCCACGGCCATGTTCATCGCCACGCCCCGCGCCGCCACGGCCATGCCCGGCGCGGCCACCGACACCGCCATCGGCACGTCCACGGTCATTCCCATGGCTACGTCCACGGCCATCGTCATCGGCCCAGGTTCTGGTACGAGCCGCCGTTCGACTGGTACCGGCCGGGACACCGTTTCGAGGTCATGTGCTGCCCCGGACGGCCGTAGGCCGATGAAGACCCGGCGCACTCATCCGCCTGCTCGTCCGACTCGGTAGAGGACGCTCCCGCCCGGGTGCCGGGTTCCTGGTTCCCGGCGCTCGTCCCGCTCTCTCGCCCGAACGGCAGCGTCCGGTCAAGTTCGACTGCCATCTCACCGACCTGGTCCATGCCCTTCTCCAATTGCTCGAGAGGGCGCACCGCAGCCGTACCGGCTTCTACAATGCTTCCGATGTCCTTTCCGAGTCCCCGCAAGACTCCGAAGTCGGGGCCGAAGTCGGAGAAGATCAAATCCTCCACCAACGCGCAGCCGCCAAGAAAGCAGGAGACAGCGACCACCTGGAGCGCCCGGGCCAGGGTACGCACGAGCTGCCTCGTCCTGCTCGCGGCATGGCGGCCAGGGCAGGTTGCATTGGCGTCACGGTCGACGCCCTTCAACGAACCGTGGAGAACGGGCCGCCCGTTGACGCCGGGGATTTCCGAGGTCGCAGGAAGCAGCAGGTGTATCGAATGTGTCATCACGGTGTGGCCTCCTTGCAAGGGTTACAGGCGGAAGACATGGATGCCGGTGAGGGTGGACCCACATGCGCAAGGGCGCCGGAGCATACGTTGAGTGCTCCTCAACCCATGGGCCGCGAATGTTTCGACGTTCCGAACTGATCGACCCGGGGCTTGCTTGGCCCGGAACACCCGGCGCCACTGGAGCAACCGCCCTGGCTCTTTCTTCGCCAGTTCCCTCATGGCATCAAACCCGCGCGCATGCAAAGTGGTTCGACGGGAAGAGGACCTGTATCGCTTCACGCCAGCAGCGCTGACACCTCGTTGACGCGATCAGACCGCCGTAGTACCGTCTTGCCGCGAAGGAGGGATGGCCGATGCGCCTGCATGCGTGCGTCTTGATGCTGCTTCTCGTGGGATCGTCCGTCGCGGTCGCGGCTGACCGCAAGGCCGGCGAGGTCGACTTCTTGACGGAGCTCGTGGCCATGCGGGCACTCGTCCGTGCCGAGGATATCGGTGGCTACGAAGCATTCCATCTCGCCGTGACGCGGGCAGCGGGACGGCCCTTCGGCATCAAGGAAGAGTCGGAACATTTCGGGTCCGGAGGGGGCCGGATCACCTACGGCGATGCGGTCGCCGATTGGGAAGCGCTCGCACGGGACGGCGATGCCAATGCAATGAGCAATCTCGCCGTGATGTACGATCTTGGTCTCGGCGTAGCGCCGGACCCGGCTCGTGCAGTGGAACTCTACCGCGCCGCGGCGGATCGAGAGTCAGTTGTGGCGCAGAACAATCTCGGGATCGCATACGCCCTGGGCCGAGGCGTGGGACGGGACAGGGCGCAAGCCATCCAATGGCTGGGTGCGGCGGGCAAGAAGGGTCTGGTGCTGGCGGAGAACACCCTCGGCGTCTTGTATCTGATCGCCGGTGACGAGCGATCCGCGGCCGTGCGGCTCTCCCGCGCGGTCGCGCGGCGTGGTTTCGACGTAGCGCGCCTCAACCTGGCCCGCCTGTACGAAGCGAAAGCGGATGACCGCAGGTTCGACGAATGGTTCTGGGACACGGCGGTCGCCGAGGTAAGAGGGTGGCCCGCGGTACCAACCGAGCCCTTGGCGGCGTACAACTGGTTTGACCGCGCTGCCGATGCCGGCTTTCCGGCAGCGGCGCGCAAGCGCGATCTTGCCGAGGCCGCCGAGCGGGCCAGCACGGCGCGCTGGAGCCGCCTCCTGTTTTCGCCGTCAGAGCAAATGTTGAAAGAGAAGGAATTGGTCGAGAGGATTGGCCCAAGCTTGTGTCGTAGTTACTCGCATAACAATTTGAAACGCCTTCGGAAGATCGTGAGAAGATCCGCGGAGAGATTTTTGGGGGGCCGGGAGGTGCCGTTCGAGCGGGTCTACATGTACCTCAATTGCTTTGACCTGGTTCTAGGGGACACCGACCTCCTCAGGGTGACGGCGGAAGAGCCCATAGGGACAAACAGAGCTGCAAAGGAGGTGATCGACTACTTCGTCGACGAACTGCACGACAAGTTTCTTCTGGGTAAGATCCTCATGTGCAGAAGAGATTTCGGCCACGGCTGTGTGAACTTGTTCGAGCATATTGAGGTGAACAAGAAGAGTGTTGTGGACTATCCCGAAAAGATCAAAGCCCTCAAATTGTTCGAGTGGAACCTGCGCCGCGCTGTCAGCAATGAGCACCTTAAACGTCACGTTGGCCTTTGCACGACGTTCCTCAAGGAGCCGGAGCATTGCGGGAACTGAGGTAGGCGGGAGTCTGTTTCGACGGAGAGATGCACGGAGCCCGACCCGGCCGCTTCCATTGGCGCAACGGGAGGCTCGGGGGCCGTTTATTGTTGAGACCGGGCTTGACGCGCGATTGCGGCCCTCGACAGCTTCGGATGCCCCCGAGTCATGAGCGATGCGCCTGATCGAGTATGTATTCCCGTAGTCGATCCAGACCAGGGCGCTCGTTGCCTGCGACGACTCATAACCCGTCCTTCGATTTCGATGGACTCGCCGACCTGTCGAGCCATGCGACGGTAGCGAGAATCCTCACCGGCGTTGTCAGGCTCGGCCTGTTAGGTACGCGTCGCCATGGATCTGATCGTGGTCTTGCTCCTCGCCGTCCGGGGCAACCGGTCTGCCACGGCGAGCCACTGATCGTGCTGACGTGAAGCGACGGGACGGATTTCGAAGCGGTCGCCGGAGGTAACATGACACCGGTTGCGAAGCAAACGAGCGATTGGAGTTGCCCCGATTCGGCTGACACCTCTAACAATCCGAGATGTCGCGGGCTATCCTGAGAGTTCGCGATGGAGTTCCTCATACTGCTCTTGTTGCTGGTCGGCGTTTCCGGCATCGTTGCCGGTATCGTTGCCGGCATCGTCGCCACCCCTCTTCGCCGCAGGATGAAGGCCCTGGAGCGGCGTCTGGACATCCTGACCAACGAGCTTCGCGCGGCGGAGCCGCACGTGGAACCCGCGCCGGAAGCAACGCCACAGGCCGCCGCCGAAAGGGTCACCCCGGTCCCGCCGGCAGTCACGGCGGAGGCGGGCGCGGACACCGCGCGAGCCGCCGAGCCTGCGTCCGCGACGCCGGCGCCAAAGACCGGCGGCGGCTTCAACTGGGAGGAGTTTTTCGGCGTTCGCGGGCTGATCTGGATCGGCGGCCTCGCCCTGGCCCTCGGCGGCGCGTTCCTGGTCAAGTACACGATCGATCGAGACATGCTGTCACCGACCGTGCGCATCACACTCGGCGTGCTGATGGGCCTGGCCCTGATCGGCGGTGGCGAGCGGCTGAGGCGCACGCCGTTCGAGCGGGCGCTGGCGGCGTTGTCGCCGTCATACGCTCCGCAGGCGCTGGTGGCCGGCGGCGTGGCAACCCTGTTTGCCAGCATCTATGCCGCTTATGGCTTTTACGACATGATGCCGGCCCTGATCGCTTTCGTCTTGCTCGCTGCCGTAGCCGCCCTGGCGATATTCCTCTCCTTGCTGCACGGGCCGTTCATGGCGCTGCTCGGCATTGCCGGCGGCTTTGTCACTCCGCTTCTGGTCTCGACAGGCGGTCATGCGGCCGAGGCCCTCTTTCCCTATCTCGCCGTGCTGATCGCCGGCAACCTCGTCGTGGTGCGCTACAAGGGCTGGTGGTGGCTCGCCTGGATCACTCTCGCCGGTGCTGCGATCTGGCCACTGGTCTGGTTCCCTTCCGCGTGGGAAGCGATTGACGTCTACATCATCGGTCCGTATCTGCTCATCACCGGCGCGCTCTTCGTCCTGGTCCGGCACATCTGGGACGCGCCTGCATCGGACGTGGAGGGCGTGCCCTGGCCGTGGCGGCTGGGGCCAGCCGAGCGAGTCGCATGGTCCGCGCTGGCGGTCGTGGCCGCACTGCTGTTCGTGCTCGTGCGTATGGATCAGTACGGCACGCCGTCAACCGTGATGATGGTCGCTGCCGGCGTCGGCACGCTTCTGGCGGCCCGCCGTGAGCCTGTGTTCGAGGGCAACGCGATCGCCATGGCAGCGGTGACGGCGCTCACCGTCGCGTATTGGCAGCTCCCGCGGATCATCGACCAGCACGTTACGTTGTACGACTCCTTCGGCCAGCCGCTCGGCACCGTGCCCGCAATGCCGCCCGAGGTCAACGCCTTTCTTGTGACCGCGGCAATCTTCGCCGCGCTGTTTGGCCTCGGCGGTTTCCTCGCGTTGTGGGCCGCTCGGCGCCCGGCGCTCCATGCGGTGCTCTCAACCGCTACGCCGCTCGTCCTCTTCACCATCGCCTACTGGCGCATCAAGGGCTTCCATCTCGACCTGGCATGGACCGTGGCGGCACTCGTCATCGCGGTCCTGCTGGCGGGCGCAGCCCGTCAGACCCTGCGCCATCTTGCCGTTCCCGGCATGACCGGTGCGGTCGGTTCGTACGCCGTAGGCGTGGTCGCGGCGCTGGCCCTTGCGGTTACCACGGCGCTGGAGAACGCCTGGCTCACCGTGGCGCTGGCCGTGCTGCTGCCGGCCATCGCCTGGATCGAGGGGAAGCTGGAGCTGCCGGCGCTCAGGCACACCGCGTTGGTGTTGGCGGCCGTCGTGCTGGTGCGCCTGGTGCTCAACCCGGCGATCCTGGACTATCCGCTCGGCACGACGCCGGGGCTGAGCTGGCTGCTCTACGGTTACGGCGTTCCGGCGGCGGCGTTCTATGCCGCCGCGCGTATTTTCCGCAAACGCGAAGACGACATCACCGTCACCGTGCTGGAAGCGGGCGCCCTCGCCTTCTTCGTCCTGCTCGCGACGTTTGAAGCCCGAGACCTCACCACCGGAGGATCGCCGTTCGAGTGGCCCTATACCTTCGCGGATCGGGCGATCCACGCGATGACCTGGCTCGCCATCGCCTATGGACTCTACCACACGCGCGGTCCGGACGGCCGTGCCGTGGCGGTCTGGGGCTGGCGCATTCTCGGCGGCATGGCGACGGTGCTGGTTGCGGCGTGGCAGATCCTCTTCGACAGCCCGCTCGCCAGCAACGATCCCATGGGTGACTGGCCGGTCTTGAACCTGATGGCGCTGGCCTATGGCGGACCGTTCGTGTTCTCCGTGCTGTTCCGGAGCCGGGCCCGGCGGTTCGGGGACATCCCGGTGATGCGGATCGCCGGCGCGATGCTGGTGGCGACCAGCCTCTTTTGGCTCACGCTTGAAGTACGGCATGCCTTCCACGGAAGCCAGTTCGCCCACGGCATCGCCAGCGATGCGGAATGGTACACCTATTCGCTGGCCTGGCTCTGTTACGCCGGCATACTGCTGGCGGTCGGCATCTGGCGCGGCGACGACGTGCTGCGCCACGCCTCTCTGGCGATCTTCATGCTGACAGTCGCGAAGGTATTCCTCTTTGACATGGCCAACCTGACCGGGATCTATCGAGCCCTCTCCTTCGTCGGCCTGGGTCTGGCTTTGGTCGCGGTCGGATATTTCTATCGCCGCTTCGTCTTCCCGCCACATGAACACGCGAGCGAAGACCCTCAAGGAACGACTTTGACCTGAGCAAATTGACTTATATTGATTTTCCGTTCACGTCCCCATCATGGACTACTACAATGATCAATACGGACTATACCGATGCAGCATTCCTTTCAGGAACGTTCCTGTGTTCGGCTCTACCGGTGTACCACAACGGCTCGCCTAGACGGCGGTTGGCGGAATGCGGGGAGCAACGCGTGTATCGAGTGTGCCATCACGGTGTGGCCTCCTTCCAAAGGGTTGCAGGCAGAGACATGGCCGCCGGTGAGGCTGGACCCACACGCGCAAAAGCGCCGGAGCATACGTTGAGCGCTCCTCAACCCATGGGCCGTGAATGTTTCGGCGTTCCGAACTGATCGACCCGGGCTTGCCCGGCCAGGAACTTCCGGCGCCACTGGAGCGGTGGTCCTGGCTCGCTTTCTTCGCCAGTTCCCTCATGACATCAAAGCCACGCCCGCATGTAAAGTGCTTCGACGGGAAAGGGACCGCCATCGCTCTACGCCCGGAGCGCTGGCACCTCGTTGACACGGATCAGATCGCCGTAGTACCGTCTTGCCGCGAAGGAGGGATGGCCGATGCGCCTGCATGCGTGCGTCTTTGTACTGCTTCTCGTGGGATCGTCCGTCGCGATCGGGGCTGACCGTGAGGCCTATCTCATGGCCATGCGGCCACTCGTTCCTGCCGACGAGATCGGTGGATACGAAGCGTTCCATCTCGCCGTGACGCTGGCAGTGGGACCGAACCATCCGTGGAAGGGGCTACGTGACATCCAGGACGTCAAGGAAGAACAGGAACATTTCGGATCCGGAGGGGACTTCGCCTACGGCCATGCGGTCGCCGATTGGGTCGCACTGGCGCGGAACGGCGATGTGGGTGCGATGAGCAATCTTGGCGTGATGCACGCTCTCGGTCTCGGCGTCGCACCGGACCCCGCCTTTGCAGTGGAACTGTATCGTGCCGCAGCGCATCGAGGGTCAGCCGTGGCGCAGAACAACCTCGGGATCGCATACTTCCTGGGCCGGGGCGTGGAACGAGACAAGTCGCAAGCCGTCCAATGGCTGGGTGCAGCGGAAAGACAGGGTCTGTCGCTGGCGGAGAACACCCTCGGTGTTTGGAATCTGCTCGGCGGTCACGAGCGACCCGGGGCCATACGGCTCGCCCGCGCGGTCGCGCGGCGTGGTTCTTTCGACGCAGCGCGTCTCAATCTAGCCCGCCTGTACGAAGCGAACGCGGATGATCCCGGGTTCGACGAATGGTTCTGGAACACGGCGGTCGCCGAGACAAAAGGTTGGCCCCCGGTGCCCGCCGATCCCCTGGCGGCGTACAACTGGTTTGACCGCGCTGCCGATGCCGACTTTCCGGCGGCGGCGCGCAAGCGCGATCTTGCCGAGGCCGCCGAGCGAGCCAGCACGGCGCGCTGGAGCCTCCCTCTGTTTTCGCCGTCAGAGCACGTGCTGAAAGAGAAGGAGCTGTTCGAGAGGCATAGGGGAAAATGGTGTTACTATTACGACATGAATCAGGAAAGCTCCTCTTTGAAAATCAACCAGATGCGCTTCCTTCGGCGTGTCTTGAAAGCCTCCGCCGAGAAACACCTTGGCGGGGAGGTGCCGTTCGAGCGGGCCTATATGTACCTCAAATGCCATAAGCTTGGTCTAGGGGATACCGACCTCCTAAGGATGACGGCGGAAGACCCCATTAGGACAAACAGAGCTGCGAAGACGGTGCTCGACTACTTCGTCGACGAACTCCAGGACCAATTTCTTCTGGGTAAGATCCTCATGTGCAGAAGAGATTCCGGCCACGGCTGTGTGAACTTGTTCGAGCAGATTGAGGTGAACAAGAAGGCGGCCGCGGGGTATCCGGAAAAAGTCAAAGCCCTCAATGTGTTCGAGCGGCAACTGCGCCGCGCCGTCGACAATGAGCACCTTGGACGTCACGTTGGCCTTTGCAGGAGGTTCCTTAACGAGCCGGAGCACTGCGGGAACTGACACAGCCGGGAGCCGATTCAACAGCGAGGCGCACACAGCCCGCCCCAGTTCTCGCCTTCGACCCAAAGAAGCTCGGTAAGACAGAATATGACGCCTGCGGAGAGACGATCAGTGCATTCACGGAGAAAACTCTCTGCACGGGGCTGATCGACAGGATAGGAAAAGAAACAAAAGGCGAGGGGCCGTGCAAAATCGCCGAGCACATCTGGAAGCTGGACACGAAGTAGGCACACGAAGTTTGCCGTGAAACAGATTCGGTCAGGAAGCAAAGGGGGACAAGGCTTCGAGGTTGGCTGGTGACACCGGGGTCCGGGTGTGGCGGCAGGAGCCGGTGGGCTTCCCCGATGTGGCTCGAAGCTTCTGCGCGTGGTCTGGCCGCCACGAGCGGAGCTGGGGCGGGGACGATCAGCCGTAGCGGCAGACCATACCCTGATTCCAGGCAACAGGGACGGCGGATGGCGCCGCCCCTGCCCCCCGCGTCACACTTCCGCGGACGAGTACCCCTTCTCCATTGGCACTGTCGCGCCCATCAACCGCTCGATGCGGTCGGCTATGGCCTGCGCGGGCTCCCGGAGCTGCTCGACGGTCCAATCGGCGGCGTACCCCTCGGTGATGTCGTCGTCGCGGGCGTGGTTGACCAGCCGCTTGGTCAACGGACGCGGCAGCATGAGATCGCGCTCGGCCACGGTGATGAAGGCGTTGCGCAGCCCATGGAACCAGAACCGTGTCCCCGCCGCCTTGCTGATATCGACGTGATGGTGACCGATGCCCTTCAGGTGTCCGTCCGCGCTCGTGCGGGACGGGAACACCCATCCCTCTTCCCCGGCTCCGCCACTCTCCTCCCGGCGGCGCTCGAACACCGCAGCCAGTTGCCGCGTCAGCGGAAGCTCCAGCGGCTCGCCGGTCTTGGTCTCCTCCACCCGCAGGATGCGCCTTTCCAGGTCGATGCGTTCCCACCGGAGCGCGACCACTTCGCCCAGGCGCATGCCGGTGTAGACGCCGATGGTGAAGATGTCCCGGTGGTCGCCCGAAAGCCCCACCGCTTCCACTCCCGCGCGCCAGCGCGGCAGCACTTCCGAAGGCGCGGAGATGCGCCGGCGGCGCTTCCGGTTGAGGCGCCCTCCGCCCGCGATCCAGAGCTCCACCGGGTTGCGCAGTCCCTCGTGGTCGATGCTGGAGCGGCGGTAGATGGAGCGGAGCATGGAGACGGCTTGGTTGGCGGTGGCCCAACTGTTCCGTTCGGTGACGGTATTGAAACGGGCCTCGACATCGCGGCGGTCGATGGCGTCGAGGGACCGGGTCAGCCAGTCGCCGAAGCACACGCGCAGGTTCTGGCGGTAGATCTGGACGGTCCTTGGCTTGCGCCTGGGGTTGGCCTCCATGTAGTCCTCGAAGGCCTGGGCCAAGGTGGGCATGCTGCGGGCCTCGGCGCGCTCTTCCGCCGGGTCTCCTCCCCCGGCGGCCTTGCCCAGGGTCTCCTGGGCCATGCGCCTAGCCTGATCGGGGGTGATGCGTCCGAAGCGTCCGAGGGTGACGCGCTTGTTGGGGGCCTTGCGGCCGCCCTCTCCCGCGCGGTAGTTGACGACGAAGGTCTTGGCCCCCGAGGGCTGGACCCTGACGCCGAAGCCCGTCAGCCGGTCGTCCCATGCGATGAAGGGGCGGTCGGCGGGTTCAAGGGCTTCGACGGCGCGTTTGGTCAAGGTGGTCTTGACCCTGGCGGTGCGTTTTGCGGTGGCGGTATCCATGGAGCCATTATGCCACGGCGCACAAAAAGTTCAACCCCATGTTCAACACCAGGGAAGAACTCGGGGCGCGGACAGGGGTGCGAATGACCGGCCAAGGCCTCGGGATAAGTAGCTCAACGCCTTTATTTATAGTACTTCCGTCCCTTCACGCGCAGATCCGCGTAGATTGACAGATAAAAGCGTCGAGCATGTTGACGAAGCCCCAGAGCAGGCTCTCTCGTTCGTCCGCAAGCTGTGTGCCGTCGGGGCCGATGCCGCCCGCGAGGATCTCGAACGCAGCGTGTACCGCGTCGAGTGCGTCGTCTTCGTCCCAGACATCCCTGGAATCGAACTCGTCATTCCCCGGTGTAGCGCCGAAGAGCTGAGCGTTTTCGCAGAATGCCGCCATGATGGATTCGCCCTGGTCTGCGAGGTTGTCGATTTCGTTTCTTTCCATGCTGTCCTCCTCATGGTTCGGAACTTCGGTTCCAGCGCCGGGGCTGGCGTTGACTACCCTGTTCGTGACTTCCATCGCCTTCTCCTTTCTCGTATCGCCCGCCAGTGGAGGAACTCCCTCCGTTTGTCCCGTTGGAGCACGGCCAGTCACGCGGGGCGGAGGGGCCCCGGGGCTGGGGAGCGCCGGAGCGAAGCGGAGGACCCCCGACGCAGGAGGGGGTTGATGCCGTGCTACGATGGGACAAGACGGAGGGAGGGCCTTTGTGGAGTATCGCCGGGCTCGGTGGACGAGGCATCCAACCGGGCGGAGCCCGGCAGGAACAGGCCGGGAGGTGTCGAGGGCCTGGCGGGCCACAGATGGTTCTCGCTCGGCAGGGAGACCGGGGATCGGGCCTTGGGAGAGGAGAGGGGTCCTGTGGCCTGGGCGGAGGGGGCGAAGCGAAGGGAGGAATCAGGAGAGGCCGGAACGAAGGTGGAGGCCGAAGCTGGCCCCAATAATCCGGGAGTCGCAGCGGAAGTGTTCCCGGCCGGAACGGAGAGGAGGACCCCTTCAACGGGCTCAGAACAGGGGGTGGGAATCGAGGAGGGATTGGGCGACGTCGCGGATGCGGCCGCGGTCGTGCACGCGCCTGGGTCCCCGTGGATCCTCAAACAGGTGTACGACGTAGTAGACGCGGCCGGGTGCGAGGATGTCGTCCTGGCGGTAGACATCGCCGACATGGTCGCCGCCGACGTCGTAGATGCGGGACTCTTGCGGGGTGACCCGCTTGAAGGTCACGCTGTCCATCACCCGCCCCTCCTTTCGGCCAGTGCGGATGCGGCCCAGGCCGCGGCGCGGGCGAGCACGTGTCCGTGACAAGGCTGGGGATCGCACCAGCAGGCCAGCCGCATGCCGTCCAGTTGGGCAAGGTCTTCTATTGCGACGGCGCCGGAGCGGATGCGGAGCCAGAGATAGGCGCGGTATTGCGCGACGACCTGCCTGCGGGTTCCGTCGGGTCCGATGCGGAACATGTTGCCCCACCTGGTGCGGCGGTCGATGAGGACGGTGTTGTCGTGCAAGTCCGTGTGCTCGAACATGTCGCGGAGCGCGGGTTCGCGCCTGAGGTTGATGACGGCATCCATAACTCTCTCTCCTTCCATCAAGGCTTTGCCCTCTCAGGCTCCCTCTTCTCCGACTCCCGGGAACCGGAAGAGCGGCCCGAACCTTGCGGCGAGGACATCGGCGCCGAGGGCGACCAGATCGTCGTTGAAGTCGCCTCCGTCGGGGACGATGACCGTGGCGGCGACGCCCGCCCGCGCGGAGCGCCGGGCGAGGCGTTGGGCGGCCTGTTCGCCTTCCGGATCGTTGTCGCGAGCGATGACGAGGCGGGAGCAGCCGGGCGGGACGGAGAAGGAGCCGAGGCTGCCGGCGGAGAGGGCGGCTGCCGCGGTGATCTCCGGCACGGCGGTGACCAGCGACAGCACGGTCTCGATGCCCTCGCCGACGAGGAGCGGAGCGACATCGTCGGCGGGCGCGCCGAAGCGCACGGCTAGGCCGTGGATGCGGCCGAGGGCCTTGCGGGGCGAGGGGACGTCCGCCTTGGCGGGGCGGCGCGGATCGAGCCATGTGCGGTGCACGCCAAAGACGAAGCCGTCGTCGCCGGTGACGGCGGCGACAAGCGCCGGCAGGCGGCGGACCGCGGAGCCTTCGCGGTAGCGGAGCTCGGGGTGGAAGCGGAGAGCCGGGAACCGGCAGCGGGCGAGGCCTCGGGCCCGGAGATAGGCTTCGGCGTGGGTGCCGTCCACCGGGCGGCATCCCCGCCACAGGCGGCGCGCCGCCTCGGTGGCGTCGTAGTCGCCTGCATCGCCCGCGGCCGGCGAATCCGGCAGGGCGAGGAAGGCGTGGGCCTCGGCAAGCGCCGCGCGCAGCGTCGGCGCATTGATGCGGTGGCGGATGAGGTCGAGGAGGTCGCCGTGGCTGCCCACGGCGGCGTCGGTCCACTTGCCCGGAGTGCCGGGACCGTGGAGGCGGACGAAGAGGGAGCGGCCGCGGGCGCCGTCAAGGTCGCCCGCGACCCAGTAGCGGCCCTGGCGGCGGCCGTGGGGAAGGTAGCGCCTGCAGACGTCTTCGGCGCGCACGCCGAGCGCGGCGGCGACGGCGGCTGCTGGCGAGGGATGGTTGTACATGGCGGCACTCCTTGAGTAGACGGGACACCCGGCCAGCGCCGGAGGGCGAGCGGGCCGAGCGAAACGAGGCGCGAAGCCCGGTGAGGTGCTTGCTCGGGACGGACTCCACAAAAAATGGGCCGACGCGCAAGGCGCCGGCCCATTGTTGGGAGGAGAGGAAGTGGACGGGTCCACTCAGAACGGGATGTCCTCGTCCGCGGGCGGGGACGAGGTCCCGGCGTCCTGCATCGCGGCGTCGCCCGCCGCCATCGACGGATCCGCCACGGCCGGCGCGCCGTTGCCGTTGGGCTTGTCCAGGAAACGCACCGCACCGCCCGGGACCAGCAGGATCTCGGTGGAGTAGCGGTCGCTGTCCTCGCCGGGCTTGGACCAGCGCCGGGTCTGGAGCTTGCCGTCGACGTAGACCAGCCGACCCTTGCGGGCGTGCTTCTCCAGCATGTCGATGAGGCCGGGCTGGAAAGTCACCACCCGGTGCCACTCGGTCTTGTCCACCCGGTTGCCGGAGTTGCGATCGATATACCCCTCGTCGGTGGCGATGCTCATGTTGGCTACGCGGCCGCCCGAGACGAGATGGTTCACAGTGACGTCGGCGCCGAGGCGTCCGATCAGTTCCACGCGATTGAGTCCGAATGCCATGATTGTTCTCCTTCCTGGTTAATGACGATGGTTGACGAGCGTCTGGGGACCGGGGTCCTCCCTCCCCGCCCCCCCTACGTTCACTTCTCTCAGGCCCTCTCTCACTCCGTTCCGGCGGTCAGCGCGGCGGTGACGGTGAGAGGACCTCCGCCGGCCGCGTCCCGGGGGTCCGGACAGCGCCTGGCGCGTTCGTCGTCGATGACGTCCCGGACGGCGCCGAGGTTGAGCCCGATCTCTGCGAGCAAGTCGCTGCCGGTGAGGGGTTCTTCGAAGTCGAAGTCGGTAGGGAACATGGCCGTGCCTCCTTTGCTGCTTGCCGTGCCCGGCTTGTGCGAGGGAGACCACCTCCCCCCTCTCCTCCCGGGCGTTCGCCCCGCGAACGCTTTTCTCCGGCTCTATGGAGAGGAACCGGACCGGCGGATGGCCAGCAGGCGCTCGCAGACAGCACGCGGAGTCATCGCCCCCAGGTTGAGCACGGGGATGCCGGCCTCGGTGGCGATGCGGATGGCCATTCCGGTTCCGCCCGTGACCGTTCCGCCCGGCGTCCAGGCCACCACGGCATCCACGGGACGGCCGAGACCGACGCCGAGGATTGCCGCGTTCCTGGCGTGGAGCTTGCGGACACCGGGCGAGCAGCGGTCCCAGGCGGGATGGAGGCGGGCGGCGATGGTCAGGCAGGATTGGAGCTCGGACGGCGACAGCACTTGGCAGTTCGGCCCCGCGCACCCGTTGTAGCCGGACCACGGGAGATACAGAGTCCGCTGGCCGGCCGGTGCGCCCTCGGCAAACGCACTGTCCGCGCCCGCCGCACCGCCGCTGTTCAGATGCCAGCCCTGCCGCGCGAGCCAGTCGGCCATCACGGTCATCGCGGCCAGGACGGAGGGCGGCGTGGCGCGGGCTCCGATGCCGGCGTAGGTCAAAGTGAACATGTCCTGGTCCCCCTTGTGACGGTTCGGAGCCGCGCCTCTCTCTGCGCGTCTCTCTCGCCCGCCCCCGGCTGTCCTCGAACGCGGGCCGTCCGGGCGGACTTGAGACGGCGCCGGGATTCGAACCGGATGGGAGTTGGAAAGGGGGACCGATCGTGAAGCGGCCGGTTCAGTGCCGGGAGTCGCTGTCGGTCTCCGGGCCCCCGGCGTGCATCGAGCGGGCTGCGAGCGCGGTCCAGTCGTCCCTTGAGTGTCCGAGCCTGGCGTTCAGGCGGTCGCAGAGCCGCTCGGCGGCATCGATGTCCAGGGCGACAAGCGCAGTGGGCACGTAGCCGTCTATGCCCTCGAAGACGATGCGGATCTGTTGGGGCTCGTCACCGAGCTCGTAGCCTGGACAGAACGCGTAGTTGGGGTCGTCCGGCAGGGTCTGTGCAGTCATGCAATGCTCCCTTCAATGTGTGAAACGGCCGACGCCTGGCCGGCCGTACGGACGCCGGGAGGCCGGCGATACGCATCAGGCGGCGGGTTCAGGCGGCGAGCGGCCAGCGCTGGATGACGCGTTCGAGGAGATCAGGGCCGGGTGCGAAGACTCGCGTGCGCCAAGAGACGATCTCCACCGTGCAGCCCATTCGCTTGAGGACCGCGGTGTCGGAATCGACCGGTCCCTCGATCTCGACCCGGTCGGCCCCCATGATGCGGCGCCTGGCGAGCCGCCAGCCGTTGGCGAGGGCGAGCGCCGCGCCGCGTCCCATGACCGCCTCGAAGGCTTCGGCGCCGGTCATGGCGGGACCGCCGGCGAGACCGAAGGCGGAACGCACGGCGCGGACCTGCTCGAAGTCGAGTACACGTCCGATCAGGGCTTCGCCATCGTCCGTACGGAGACGCCGCACCCGCATGTTCTCGGCGGGCAGGCGGTCCCAGACCGGCAGCAGGAGGCCTGCCGCGAGCCAGAACCGCGATTCCTTGTGCGACGGCAGGCCGGCGATCTCGGCGTCCCAGAGCGAGCGCCATTCCGCTTCGGCGGCTTTCCGCCAGTTGGACGCGTCCAGCTCGGCCTTCGCCATGGTATCCCGCCCGGCGGGACGCAGCAGGCGGACGCGCTCCTGCACGCCGCCGTCGTCGAACAGGCCGGACGGCGCCGGAAGAATGACGGCGGCGCGGTTCGACCTGGAATTGACTACCAGAACCGGCCCGTCGTGCGTGTCCTTGCCGATCCCCAGCGCGGCGTCGGCCGACGTCGGCTCCAGCCTGTCGCGGCGCACGATCTCGACCAGTTCCGTGGCGGCTCCGCTGCCCGGATGCGTGTACAGGGTCTCCCGTCCGGCCGCTGCCAGGGAGTCGGCCCTGACGGTCTCGACGCCGACCTCGTAGGTGCCCGCCTCCATGGCCTGCTCGATGCCAGCGGCGATGCGGTCCTCCAGTTCCGCGAAGAGCTGGTTCTGCTCGGCGATGGGCAGGGCCAGGAGCCGATTGAGGAAGCGCGGCATGGGAGGCAGGTCCTCCTTGAGCGAACCCTCCCAGGTGAGCTTCAGGCCCGTGGCGTCCTCGAAGCGTGTGAGCGGCCAGCCGGCAATGTCCCCGCGCCAGAGCGCCAGGTAGAACCGTCTCAGGGCCGCCTTGGCGTAGAGACTCTCCAGGTTGTCGCTCTCCCGAAACAGAGCCGCGTCGCTGCCGCCCATGGCGGTCTGGGAATCGCGCTGCCCACGCGTGATGGCGCCCAGGCTGTCCAGCCTTCGGGCGATGGTGGCGATGAACCGCCGCTCGCCCTTCACGTCGGTGGTGACCGGGCGGAACAGAGGCGCCGACGCCTGGTGCGTCCTGTGGGTGCGTCCGAGCCCCTGGATGGCCTGGTCGGCGCGCCAGCCCGGCTCCAGGAGGTAGTGGACGCGGCGCTCGGTGTTGGGGCACGAGAGGTCCGAGTGGTAGCTCCGCCCGGTGCCCCCGGCCATGGAGAACACCAGGATGCGCTTGCTCCTTTCCATGAAGGCGGCCGTCTCTACGAGATTGGCGGAGGCCGGCCGGCTGCGCAGCGCCAGGCGTTCGCCGCCTGCGTCGACGATCCTGAGCACCCGGCGGGAGCGGCCGGTGACCTCCGCCACGGCCTCGTGGCCGAAGTGCTGGACCACCTGGTCCAGGGCCGAGGGCACCGGCGGCAGGGACGCGAGTTTCTCCAACAGCGCGTCGCGCTGCGCAAGCGCCTCCTGGCAGAGGACCGGATGGCCCTCGGCGTCCACCGCGGGACGGCTCATCAGGTTCCCGTCGCCGTCGGTGTAGGGTTCCTGGAGTTGTACGGGAAAGGCGTGGGCCAGGAAGTCGAGGACGTGCTCGCGGGGCGTCAGGTCGATGCCCAGGTCGTCCCATTCCGAGGCCGGTATCTCGGCGATGCGCCGCTCCATCAAGGCCTCGCCGGTGGACACGAGCTGGACCACGGCCGACCGTCCGGCGTCGAGGTCGGCCTCGATGGCGCGGATGAGCGACGGGCACTTCATGGCCGTCAGAAGATGCCCGAAGAAGCGCTGTTTGGTGCTCTCGAAGGCGCTCAGCGCTGCGGACTTCGCATTCTTGTTCAGGGTCGACTGTCCCTGCATGATGCCGGTGGCCTCCAGCGCCGCATCGATGTTGGCGTGAATGACCTTGAACGCGCCTGCGTAGGAGTCGTAGATGCGTCGCTGTTCCTCGGAGAGTTCGTGGACGAGGATGTCCACCTCGACGCCGTGATAGGCGAGAGCGCGGGCCTGATACAGGCCGAGCGCCTTCAGGTCCCTTGCGACCACCTCCATGGCGGCGACTCCGCCGGCTTCCATGGCCGACACGAAGTCGGTCCGGGTCTCGAACGGCGTCTCGCCGGCTGCCCACAGCCCCAGACGGCCGGCGTAGGCCAGTCCGGGCACGGTGGTAGCGCCGGTGGCCGACACGTAGGTGATCCGCGCGTCCGGCAACGCGTTCTGGAGCCGGAGGCCGGCGCGTCCCTGTGCGGACGGCTTGACGTCGCCGCGCGCGCTCTTGCCGCCGGCCGCGTTGGCCATGGCATGGGCCTCGTCGAAGACGATGGCGCCATCGAAGGCATGGCGGTCGTCCTCGCCGGGTCCCCCGGCGAGCCAGCCGACGATCTGGTCGAGCCGCGGCGGTCGACCCTGGCGGGACGGCGAACGCAGGGTGGCGTAGGTCGTGAACAGGATGCCGGTGGAGAAGGGGATCTCGTCCCCCTGGCGGAAGTTCCCGAGAGGGACCACGTCGTCCTCGCGTCCGCCCAGCGCGGTCCAGTCGCGGCGGGCGTCCTCCAGGAGCTTGTCCGACTGGCTCAGCCACAGCGCGCGTTTGCGGCCGCGGAGCCAGCCGTCCAGGATGACGGCCGCCACCTGGCGTCCCTTGCCGCAGCCGGTGCCGTCGCCCAGCATCCAGCCCCGGCGGAAGCGGACCGGCGCCGAGAGGGTCTCGCCTTCGTCGGTGAGGGTGGTGTCTTCAGCGAGGGTGGCGTCGTCAGGGTCTCCATCGCCGCAGCGCTGGACGGTCTCCCAGCAGGAGCCGATCCGGTAGCTGGCGGCAAGATGGCCCTCGTGGGCCTGGCCCGCCAGCACGACGCTTTCGAGCTGGGCGTCGGACAGGAGGCCGTCCGTAACGACGCGTTGTGGCAGCATGGGGCGGTAGGACGGCGCCGGATGCGGGACGGCGGCCATTGCCGCGGACTGCACCAGGGGCGTCGGATGGGCGGTTGCGGCCGGGATGTGGAAGGCGCCGGGCCGCCAGGGCTCGTAGGGGCCGGAGACTGTCCCGGCGGCGTCCGTGGCGGAGCCCACCGGACCGGTTTCAACGGTCAGCCCGGACACCGGTCCCCAGTCGTGGGCCGGCGCGGATGCGGGGGGCGCGGTGGTGGTTCGCTTCGACGGGCGCGGCACGGCCGTGTGGCCGAAGAGGTCCCGACCAGGCACGGCCTCGATGGTGCGGACCTTCACCGGCAGGCGAGTCGGAACCCGGGCGACGACGGCGTCGAGCAGTTCGGCGGCGGTTGCGGCGCGGACGTCGGGATCGACGTCGATGCCGGGACGGTCGGCACGGTCGAGCACGGTGAGCCTGGTGTCGAAGCTGGTGCCCCGGCGCGCGTAGGCGCGGCCGTCGATGGCCATGGTGAACACGACCCGGGCGGGCGGATCGAGGCGGCCGAAGGCGCTGTCCCAGTCCGAATCGCCGGGAATGCAGTTGGCGGAGGTGACGGCGGCGAGCCGGCCGCCCGGCGGCAGCATGGAGAAGGCCGAGCGCAGGTGCCGGAGGTCGGCGCCGTGGCGGATGTGGTGGACGCCGGGCGTCGCGGAGAACGGCGGGTTCATGACGACAACGGTGGGCCGGGCGCCGGGCAGGCGGTCGGCGGCGTTCTCGGCGTTCACGCCGGTGACCAGGGTCTCGGGGAACAGCCGGCACAACAACGCGCGGCGGATGTCCGCGATCTCGTTCAGATGGAGGTTCCCGGCCCTGCTTCCGAGGGCGCACTCCGCCATCACCGCCAGCATGCCGGTGCCCGCGGACGGCTCCAGCACCATGTCGCCCGGCCGGACCGCCGCTGCCCGCAACACGGCGTAGGCGAGCGGCAGTGGCGTGGAGAACTGCTGCAGGCGGATCTGCTCTTCGGAACGCTTGGTGTGGGAGGGCTCCAGGGCGGCCACGGCCTCCAGCATCCTCAGCATGGCGAGGGGTCCGTCCGTCCCGGCCCCGGCGTGGCGGCGCATGGCCCGGCCGTGGCGGCGGATGAACAGCACGACCGCGGCCTCGGCGGCCTCGTAGGCGTCCTTCCAGACCCAAGCGCCTTGGGAGTCGTCCGCGCCAAAGGCGCGCGTCATGGCGTCGCGCAGGGTCGGGGCGTCGAGCGGCCGGCCGGCCTCCAGGACCGGCAACAGGGTTGTGGCGGCGGTGAACAGCGCGTCATGGGCGGAAGGCTCGGAGCCCGGGGCGGCAGGGACGGAAGGAAGGGTGCGGGGAACGGGAAGGCGCGCGGACGCGTCCGCCGCCGTGTGGGCGTCGAGCATGGTCTCTCCCTCCTGGATCGAATTGCGTGAGAGTGCCGGGACGCGGCGCGGGACGGATCCTCCCGCGCCGCGTCTACGGCCTGGCCTAGCCGGCTGTCCGGCCTCCTCGCGGCGGGGAGCGGATGTGCGGAGGATCAGGCGGGGGCGGTGGCGTTGTGGTTGGGGGCGTTCCTTCGTTCGGCCGCGCGGGCGCGGCAGGCGTCCATGAGTCGGCCGTACTCGCCGGGATCGAGATCGGAATTGCCCCGGACGAGGAACGCCAGTTGTGTGGTCATGAGGCGGACGGCGGGGTCTTCCCGCTGGTTGCCGCCCTCGTGGATCACCTGCGTGCATGCCTGGTGGATGGCGAGGGCCACGCCGGCCGGGTTCGACGCCCCCGGATCGACGATGGCGAGGGCGTCCTTGTGCCGGTCGTAGCCTTCTGGAAGCTCGGGGAAGCTCATTGGCCTGTCCTCCTCATGCGGGCGACGAGGCTTTCGACCATGCCGGCATCGGCGCCGCAGGCTTCGCCCCAGCGGCGGATGTTCGTCTCGAAGTCGTCCAGGGACCCGAGATGCCGGTCGAACAGCGGGTTCTGGTCGGTCGCGGCCAGCACGCAGTTGCCGGAGACGGCGATGTCGGTGATGGCCGGGTTGGTCATGGGTTCGATGCCCAGGAGGCAGCAAAGGACCGCGGCGAACATGGGCGAGAGGTCCCGGCCGCGGCGCGGGTCCATGGGGTGCATGGCCGGCTGCGGGCCGGCGGGATGCTGGCTGGTCATAGCAAACCCTCCCGGTTGAAGCTGAAGAAACGGTCATGCCCGCAGACCACGTGGTCGTGGACGCGGACTCCCATCACCTCGCCTACCTGGCGGAGCCGGTGGGTGATCTCCACGTCCTCACGAGAAGGGGCAGGATCTCCCGACGGATGGTTGTGTGTGAAGATGACCGAGGCGGCGCTCTCCCGGATGACGGGGTTGAAGCACTCCCGGGGATGAACCACGGAGGCCGTCAGGCTGCCCGTGGACACCCGATGGTGGCGGATCAGCCTGTTCCGGTTGTCCATCATCAGCACGTCGAAGTGTTCGCGGTATTCGTTGAGGTAGCGCGGCCGCATGTAGCGGTAGGCCTCCTCGGGACTGCTGACCATCGGAGCGTTCTCGTGCACGCGGGATTCGGCTTCGAGCAGTTGCCGGCCCAGCTCGAACGCCGCCTTGATCCTCCCGGCCTGCGCCGCGGTGAGCCCGTGGCGCCGCAGTTCCCGGAGCGTCATCGAGTCGAGGTCGAGCAGGGAAAGGCCCGCGACCTTGGCTGTCCCGTTCGCGCCGATCAATATCTCGATTGGGTTCCGGATTTCCATGGCGTCCTCTTTCCGGGCCGGAGTCATCCGATCCGGCCTCTGGCCCCATCGGGGATCAGGCAGTGAAAAATGAGTGCCGGGGAATCGCGTCCCGGCGCAGGTCTCGAAGCGGGGTCGTGGTCGCGGGGGCGGCTCCGGCGTCGGGAATCGACAAACCCCGGTTCCGGGGCGCCCGGGCCAGGATCCGCCGATGCGGAGACGATGTCGGCGGTCTCAAGACCGGCGACCGTGACGAGCCGGGTTCCGGCCCCGGTGGAGTCGGGAATCTGACGACGGCGTGTGATCGTTGACGGGCTCCGGCCGTTCGGGCGGCTTCCCGCGTATCCCGGGCGTGAGAATCTCGGTGGGCGGGCTCCTTGCGGGCGGGGTGAATGCCGCGGCGCGTCCGGAGACGGCCAGGCTTAGCTCCGGCCGCCGCAAACGCGCTACGGCGGCCGTCCGGCTCAGGTTGCGGTTTCGGCGGGATCGCCCAGGACGACCCGGACATCGGGTCGGGAGATGGAGATCTCCACCCTGCGGCTGTTGGGAACGAGGTGGAGGATCTCCCGGCGGACGGTCTCGGCGATGGAGACTTCCAGGGCCGAGTCCTCGCTGCACAGGAGCCTGGTGGCGACGTGGAGCGCGTCTTCGTCGAACCGCTGGGCCTGAGTGCTCCAGCTGTCGGCGTCCGCGTCATCGGAGGGGGAGAAGTAGCCGCGGCGCAAGAGCTCCGCGAGTTGGTGCGGCTCCAGGTTGCTGTCCCTTGTCACGAGCGGCAGCGTGTCGCCGACCCAGCCGCAGTCCTCGCCCGCGAAGGCGAGGTCGGCGGGAAGATGGAGCGTGCGGCCGGGACCTCCGGCGCTCCTGACCGAAAGCGTCATGCGGATCGCCGCGGGACGCGGCGGCAACGGGAGCCCGGCGGTGTCCTTCTGTTCTGACAGGGGGAAGTCCCGGAGCGGCCGCGTCTTACCGTCAGCGGCGGTGACCTCGGTGTCGATGCCGGTGACGCGTTCGAGGCGGTCATGCCACTCGTAGCCTTCCAGGCGCCTGTCGGCCTCGAAGAGCCGCTCCGCCAAGCCGGCTTGCTCTGCGGCGCGCCACAGCGCCTGCGCCTCGGGGGGCTCAGGGTCGCAATCCATGACCAGCGCATCGGGGCCGGCCGGCGCGGGCTTCGGAGGTTCCCGCCAGTCGTCGATGTCGGCGATGGAGGGACGCCAGGGACGAAGCACCTGGGGAGGCGGCGCAAGCGCGATGCCGGCATCTCGCGCCCGGCTCCAGTCGGCAAATGCGGGACGGGGCTCCGGGTCGGCGGCCATGGCGCGGTAGACCGCCAGGCGGGCGGCCTGGCGCAGCTCTTCCAGAAAGGCGTTCTCCACCGGTTCCCGGCGGGCGGGCAGCAGCAGCTCGAGCCCCGGGCAGTCCACGACGTCGGCGCGGACGGACCAGACGGCGCTGTGGACGGTCTCCACCGTGGGCAGGCGCACGGGCACGGTCAGGCCGAAGAAGTTGAGATCGGGCTCCATGTAGCCCTGCCGCCGGTCCCGGTAGACCCCGAAGGTGAGTCCGTTCCATGCCTCGGCGTGGACGGAGCCGTCGAGAAAGGCCCGGCGCTCAAGCGCCTCGCCCTCGAACGTGACCGGAAGCGGGTAGTGTCGCGCCGCGTTGGAGAGTGCGGCGCGGATCATGTCGGCGGACTCGGCGGCCTGGAACTCCACGGTCGTGCCGGATGGATACGGCGCGCCGTCGTCGGGCCGGACCAGGGCATCGCTCCGGCCCGTGAAGTGTTCCGGATCGAGCTCCACGGACCAGCCATGCCCGACATGGCCGTCCAGCGTGCGCGCCCGCGAGGATATCCGGCAGCCCCTGTGAGCGAGGCTCAGGATTCCCATGCCGGCCGCGTCCTCGCGAGCCACGAGCTCATCATTCCAGCCGTTCTCGCCGAAGCTCAGCAGGACGGCCGGGTCCTCGATGCCGGCGCCGTCGTCAGTGATGCTCACCGCAAGGCGCGGTTCGGCCGGCCCGGGCGTATGGCCGGCGGGCTTGGTGAGTGTCTCGACGGTGATGCGGACTCGGGTGGCTCCGGCGCGCCGCGAGTTCTGGAGGGTTTCCAGGAAGATCTCGATCGGACGGGACGCCCAGAACTTCGTGACGCGCTTGAGCGCACTCTCGTGGACCCGAGCGCGGATCGCCGCCCCGGGCGAAATGGCTGTGTGTGTCATGTGCGGTCTCCCGGATTGGGTGGGACAAACAAAAAGCCCCGCCCCGCGGTGTGCGGGACGGGGCGCATTCGGGCCGGGGGCGGTTCAGACGCTGCGCAGGAACTCGGGGATGTCGAGCCCGTTGCCGTTGTCATGGCCGTTGGCGGCGATGGGCGCGGGATGGTGTTCGGCCGCCTCCGGGACCTCGACGGTCTCGGCCGCGGAGACCGGCTGCGGCGGGTCGGCGGGAGCGTCGGCGCGCTCCGGTTCCACGTGCTCCGGAGCGCCGGCGTCCTGCGGTTCCGACGGCGGTTCCGTACCGGCTACCGAGTCCGTTGTGTCGGCGGACGGCACCGTCTCCGTGCCGGCGTCCTCGACGCCGGCACGGCCCGCGTCGAACGCCTTGAAGCCGGGCGGGGTCCAGGCGAGCGCGGCCGCGTGGGCGTCCGCGGTGACGCCCAGCGGAGGGTTGCCGGCGGCGAAGGCCTCCTCCATCGCCCTGGCGATGTCGGGCTTCTTGCTCTTGGCCCGCGCCGAGGCCCATGCCGGCCCCAGGGTGTCCCTGGCGATGTCGAGGATGCGGCCCTTGTTGATGCGCGACCACAGCATGTCCGCGGTCGGGCGCACGTGGCTTGCGAAGTCGACGTCGAGCCGGGCGATGGTGGCTTCCAGTTCGGGACGCGCCTGTGGCTCGAACGCAAGCTGGCCCTTCACCGTGCGCGCCACCGAGGCCGCGAAGAGCCGCTGCTTGTCGGCTTCGGGCAATGCCCGGAGCGCCGCGAAGGCCTCGCCGTCGTCCTCGATGGCGAGCCAGTCCAGCGGCAAGCTGGAGCGGTCGGCGAGCATCTCCTCGCCCGGGCTCCAGGAACCGAATTCCTCGTCGTTCATGCGCAGGGTGGGCCGGTCGGGGGTCTCCCGGACAGCGATGTCGAGCGCATGCTCCTGGTAGCCGTGGGTGAACACGGCGCGGCCGAGCTGGAACAGCATGAGATCGAAGGCGGCCTCGAAATCGTTCCCGAGGTGCGCCTTGACCAGTGCCGTGCGGATCGAGCGGAGATCGTCCGAGAGCCCGATCCCCACGCCGGCTTCCTTCCGCGCCTCGGCCTGCGGGTCGGCAGGCGAGGCGATGGGCGCGGAGATCGCGGGTCTCCGGACCCGGTCGTCGTCGCCGTCATCGGCATCGCCGCCGGCGCTGTCGCCGGAGTCGTCCGGCTTCGGCATGTCCTCGGGGCGGACCAGGCCCGCGACGATCTGAAGGTCGCCCCTCCAGTCGATGGTGGCGATGGCGCCCGCCATCGCGCAGTCCTCCGTCCGGAAGGTTGCCCGGGCCTCCACGGCCGCGTTGATCTCGCACGTCCGGGTCTCGATGGCCTCGGCCTCCCGTTCGAGATCCTCGGTCCAGTCTTCCTCGTCGAGGTTGGAGAGCTCGTCCTCGCGGGTGCGCAGACGCTCCAACTCGGCCGTCTCCGCCGCGGTCGGCGCGGAGGGCTCCGGGGAGATGCGCCCGTAGCGGGCGATCTCGGTCCAGTCCACCTCCGGCGCGGCCGTCGCCCAGCGCCAGCGGGTCTGGAGGTCCGTGACGGTCTCACCGAGCTTCGCCATGGCGAGCTTCTGCAACAACACCGGGTCCTCCAACCAGATCCCGCTCTCGTCCTCGTCGGCGAAGAGATCCCGCAGCACCGGTCCGCCCGCGGCCTCGTAGTCCTTGATGCCCACGAAGCGGGCCATGGCGGAGTTGGCCGGGACCCGCTCCTCGGTGAGCATGCGCTTCACCTGCCAGGCGGCCGGGCGGTAGCCCTGGTCCGCCACCCGTTCCCAGACCGCCATCTGGCGGGCGTGATCGGTTGTGACGGCGAAGGCCTTGAGCGTCTCCAGGTCGATGTCGCCGGCCCGGTAGGCGTTGAGCAACTCGGGCGCGGCGTTGCCGAGCCGCAGGCGCTGCTCGACCAGGCGCTCGGAGGTGCCGAAACGCGCTGCGATGGCCGCCGCCGTGACGCCGGATTCGGTGAGCTTCGTGAAGGCGATCACCTGGTCGGCCGGATGCATGGCGATGCGTATGACGTTCTCGGCGAGGGACAGCTCCGCGGGCGTGGCATCGCCGTCCACGACCAGGCAGGCCACGGGATGGGCGGCGTCGAGCACGCCGTCGGCGGCGAGCGCCTTCAGGGCCGCGAGGCGCCGGCCGCCCGCGACCACGGCATAGCCGCCGTCCGGGCCATCGCTCCGGACAACGAGGTTCTCGAGGAGCCCGTGGTTCGCGATGGAGGCCTTCAGTTCGGCCTCGGCGACCGCGTCGGGCGGCGTCTTGCGCACGTTCTCCGGCGCGATGGACAGACGGTCGAGCGGGAGCGGGCGGATCGCCGGCTCGTGGATGGGAGCGGTGTGGTTCATGTGTTCCTCCGTGAATGGGGTTACGGGCGAGGCAACTCTCTGCGGCCCTGTCCCGCCGCCCGGCCGGCCCAGGCTCCGCCTCCGGGCGGCGTTTGCGCGAGTGCAGGTGGTTATTGCCCGGCGTGGCCCTCGGTGCGGAGCCGGTCGGACGGGTCGAGACCTTGAGCGGCGGGGTCGGCTGGAATGCCGGTAAGAGCCGGAAGCGGGATGCCCGATGGAGACAGTGTGTGGCCGATGCGTCTCTCTATTTCTGCGTACCGGCGATACAGGAGCGGCCGGAGTTCGGCGGCCCGGCGCAAGTCGGATCTGGATGAAAATATGCAGAAACTGCACGAACACCGCGACAGCCCCTGCTCGTAGACCCAATGAGGCGACTGGCCTGCTTCGCGAATGACCCGGAAGACGTCGTCGGCGGTGAGGTCGAAGATCGGCAGCCAGTCAAACCACTCCCGGCCGGCCCGGGAGTTGCGGTCGCTGCGCGCCCAGGGGACGCGTTTGGACCGCGCGCTGCTCTCGTCGCGGCGGATGCCGATGGCGCTGACGATGCGCCCGGCGAATCGCGGGTGGGCCTTCAGGTAGTGGCGCAGCTCGCGTTCAATGGGTCCGGTCTTGGCGTCGCTGGTGCAATACCTGAATTGTGCTCCCGGCCATTTCCCCCGCTCCTCGACCCGGTCGAGCAAGGTCTTGCCCGACGCCACGCGCGCGAATATCAGCGGAACGCCCGCGGGCAGCGTGTTCTCGATATGCTCGATCGTGCCCGGCCACTCGACCTCGCCGAGCGGGGCGTGAACCACCACCAACTGGTCGCGGGGGACGATTCGGGCGAGCAGGATGGTCATTGCCTGGCTATCCTTGCCGCCCGAGACACTGACGCTGACGAGCGCGCCGCGGCTGATCATGTCGCGGCATTGGGGCGGGACCTGGAGTTCGGCGGCGGGACTGCCGCGTCGCGGGGCGGCGCTCATGCCTCCGTCCCGTCATGGTCGGTCAGCGTCATCGCCGCGGTCGGGCAGACGAAGAGCGGGCTGATGAGATATTCCGGCTCGCGGCCGTCTTGGCCGGGACTGATGTTGACGGCTGCGATGGCCGCGGTTGGCTGGCCGTCGACGAAGCAACTGACGAGGCAGAAGTTTTGGAACCGGCCGCTGGTCAGGGCCTCGAACGCGCGGCGGTGATCGGCGGTAATGTTGGTGTCGGGCATGGCGGCGACCTCCTTGGCGGTGGCGTGGCGTGGGGGAGCCCGTCCTCGGGCCCCCGGGACTCGCGTCGCCCGGCTGGCCGCCACCTCCCGGCGGCGCACGGCGGGCCGGCGGAGGCCGAAGCATCCGGGCCCGGCGGACGGCACAGTCGCCGCGAACCGGATCAGCGAAGGTGATCGTCGTCGTGGAGCAGATCATCCTCCATGTCGCGAAGCGAGGAGTAGCGGCCTGTCTTGAACGTGAACTCGTGTGACTCGCTGTCGTCCTGCGGCAGCTCGCAACGGGAGAAGGCGGACCAGTCCCTATAACGGAACCCCAGCCACAGGGCGCCCGCGAGGCTTGCGGCGAAGGTCCAGACAATCGCCGCCATCCAGAGTGCGCCGATGTGCTCCGCGCCCGCGTCGAGCGCGAGGGTGGCGCCCGTGTACGCGGCGGCGAGGGCGAGTCCGGCGAGCACGAAGGCGCGGGCGCGCCAGGTGGCGGCCGGGCGCGCGACGCGGCCCGGGGCCGTGCTTCCTTCCTGTGCTGTACATGTTCTCTTCATGGTTCAAAGCCTCCACTCTGCCGGCGGGCTCTGCCGGACATCAGTCGCCGATGGTGATGCGGTCGCCCCAGGGCTGGCCGTTCGCCTCCGATGACGACTCCGAATGGTCGACCCAGATGACGGGAAAAACCGGCTCGGCCTCCGGGTAGCTGGAGCACTCCATGTCGGTGAAGTAGAGACACACGCTTGGCTGTATCCCCTGCTCGTCGAGCCACTCGAAGCCCGGACGGAAGTCGGTGCCGCCCCGGCCCTTGAGCGTGATCTCCTCGGGGAGGTCGTCGGCCGAGTACTCGGCCGCGTCCCGCAGGGCGGCGTCCACCTGGAGCACGAAGACTCGTTCCGGCCTGATCTCGGCGGCGATCTCGCGGAGCTCCGCCCAGAACCAGGCAAGGGTCTGGGCCGGGAGCGAGCCCGAGGTGTCGATGATGACCGCAATCGTGTCGATGCCCTCGGAGCGGATCGAGGGGAGGTAGAGGCCGGAGTCGATGAAGCGGCGGTTGGGAACGCTCCAGCTGTAGTCGCGGCTGGCGGCGTCGGTCATGTAGCGGCGCAGCAGCGTCCGCCAGTCGAGTGTGCTCGCGTGGGCGTTGCGGACAGTCTCCGCGACGCCTCCCGGCGCCTTGCCCTCGGCCCTGGCGATGCTGAGGGCCTGGTGCATGGCCTCGTCCCAGGCCTGCTCCTCGGCGGCGGTGTCCACGGGCGCCTCGCCGGAACCGGAGTCGCTGTCCCCGCGGGCATCGGCGTCCATGACCTCCCCTGTGCCGGAAGGGTCGTGGCTCGGCGGCGCGCCGGAGGCGCCGTCCTCACCCTGGCCGTTCCCGTCGCCGCCGTCGCCCTGGTCGGCTGGATCGGACGGAACTCCGGATTCATCGCCGTCGCCGCCGGGAGGCGGCTGGCCGGCCGCGCCCGCGCCGTTGGCGCCGCGTTGGGCCGGGTCGCCGTCGTCGCCGGGATCGCTGTCCCCAGATTGCGGCAGGCGGTCGTACGCCTGCTCGACACTCAGGTCCTCCCAGGCCTCGGCTTCGGGCGGGAGCGTGAAGCCCGCGTCGCGCAGAAGCGCGTGGGTGACCAATTGCGAGGCCGTCTGCCAGCGTTCCGGGTGCCGCTCTCCCCGGCGGGTGTGATGCTTGAGCGCGCAGGCCATCACCACCCGCGCCATGGCGGTCTCGATGAGGTGCGCGTCGGTCTCCGCCACCCAGCCGGGCGAGTAGCGGATCTCCTGTCCGTCGCTCGCGAGCGTCTTCCGCGTGGGATCGGCGCGGAGCGGAAGCCTCAGGACCAGACTCCCGAAGAAGGGCTGCTTCCGCAGCAGCTCGGTCACGCAGTCGCTCATGCGGCGCGCCGATTCGCCGAGCACGTTCGCGGCCATCACGCCACCTCGCGGGCCGGTTCGGGTTGCGGCGCCGGGAAGTAGCCCGCGAACTGCTCCATGAGCGCGTCGGCGTCGCGCTTCACCTGTGCTCGGACAACGGGGTCGAAGGTCCCGGACGGACGGAGCGAGTCCGGCTCCACGCCCGCGATTCTGTCCTTCACCTGCTCGCAGAGGCGCGCGAGCCTGTGGTCGCCGAAGATGTTGAGCCGGGGAACCACGTCCACCAGGTCCCGGATGTTGGAGATCATGGTGTCCCGGAACACCAGCGGCTTGCCGTTGTCGTCCTCGGTCAAGCGTTCCGACACCCTCTCCACCGCCTCGGCCAGGCGCCGGTAGAGATCCCCCACGGCGTCGTGGAGCTGCTCCTCGATGTGGAGCTCGATGTCGCGCTTCACCCGCTCGGTGTCGTCCGAGGCAAGACTGGCGATGAAGTGGTCGGCGTCGGGCACCGCGGTGATGCGGTAGCTGATGGAGAACCTGTCGCGAAGCTCGTCCTTCGAGGGATAGTCCTCGATGCGGAAGAGCTTGCCCAGGTCGATCCGGGCCTGCTCGACGTAGTCGTCGTAGTCCTCGATGAAGCGGGCGCGCTCGCGCACCAGCCGCTCCCGGAGCCCGTCCATGACCTCGGTGTAGCGCTCGTAGTTGGCTACGGTGAGAAGCCGCGAGCCCTTGTCGTCCCAGGGCAGGGACTGGGCGTAGTGCTGTGTGCGGCTCTCGTTCATGACGGCGTTGAGCGGCGCCAGGGCCGCCTTGGGGAGAAGCCGCTTGTTGTACCGCCCGGCGCTCGTGCTGGCGTCGTGGTGGGCGGCGACGTGGTCGCTCGCCTCCCGGTCGTAGAGCCGGCCGGACCAGGCGCTGATGCGCAGGCCGACCAGCATGGCGTCTCTGCTGAGGTCCATGATGCGTACCTCCTGTTGTCGGGCTACCTGAGGGTCCACAGGGGGACCTGGATTGCGGCGGCGAGCTTCCGCCGCGCCGCCTCGCGGCTGCACGCCCGCACGACGTAGCCGCGCGAGGGGGCGTCGCCCGCCGGATAGTGTGCGATTCTCCAGTGCATGGCCTTCTCCCTCACTGTGTCCTGGCGGCTGCCCAGCGGATGAAGGCGGGGGAGCGCTGGAGCGCCGGGTCGCGGCGCACGCACGCGCCCACCAGCGACTCTCCCACCTCGCGCCTGAGCCGCTCCGCGAAGGTGACGATGGCGTCCATGGTGACGTCTGTCGCAAGACGGTAGAGCGAACCGCAGAGCGCCATCAGCGCGCTGGCGTTCTCCGGGATGTCCGCGTTCCCGGGGTCGGCGAGGACCGCCCTCGGGTGGGGCAACTCCCGCCACACCTTCAGGAACGCCGAGAACTCCACTGCCGCCGCCTCGCCCACGGCGCCCCGGAAGAGCGCCCGCTCGACTGTCGGATCAAGGCCGTTCCGGTGCTTGACGATGTTGGATGTGAACTCCCATGTCCTGGGACACGCGTAGGCGCGTTCCTTCGACTGCGGGTCGAACTGGTGCAGGAGGTCCGGTCTGTATGTGACGAAGTAGAGAACTTCGGCAGCGATGCCGTTGGCGGCGCCCCAGTTGAGCCAGTCGTCCGCGTCAACACGGATATCGAGGTGAATGAATCGCGAGGCCAGGGGCGTCGGCATGCGGTGGACGACGCCGCGGTCGGTTTCGCGGTTGCCGCAGGCAATGAGCGAGGCTCCCTCGGGAAGCTCGTACTCGCCGACCTTCCGGTCGAGCACCAACTGGTACAGGGCCGCCTGCACCATCGGGACAGCGGAGGGCAACTCCTCGATGTTGATGAGCCAACGGCCGGTATCGTCGGACGGGGGCAGGAAGGCGGGCGGCGCCCAGCGGGTGCGCCCGTCGGTGTCGCGCCAGGGGATGCCGCGGAGATCCACGGGATCGAGCAGCAGGGCCCGGACGTCGACGTACTGGCGGTTCGTGGCAGCGGCCACCTGTTGGGCGATCTGGCTCTTGGCCGCGCCGGGCGGCCCGAAGACGATGGCCGGCTGGCGGGCCTCGACCAGAAGGGCAAGCACCTCTGCGAGCTCGCTGGGGCGAAGCGTGTAGTCCGCGGAGATCTTCTCGGGAAGGGGCATGGGCGTCCTCCGTGTGGAAAGGAATGGGCACGGCGGACGCTCTCCAGAAGACCATCCGTCCGCGCCCCCGCCGACGCCAAACTGCCTCTTCGTGACGCTGGATGCACGGCATGGATCGCAGGGGGGTTGCGCGGCAAGGCATGGGGATGCTCCTTCGGCGTCCCGATTGCCGGCTCCTCGCCGAATCGGATAGGCTGTAGACTTCCCGGAGAAACTTGCGGGCGGGACCAACGATTGCGCGGGACGCGGACGCGCTCTGCCGCGCCGAGGTTGCGGTGCGGGCATTTGAGAAAGAGGAGGAGAAATGGCTGCGGACCTGAAAGTCAGCGTGAAGAGAGAGATCGAGCGGTTGAACAAGGAACTCGCCGCGGCCACGGGGCGAGTCGCCGAGTTGCAGGAGGAGATCAAGAGGCACGAGTTGGTCCATGACATGCTGGATGGACGAAAGGCGGGCAGAAGGTCACGGCAGCGTGGTTCCGAGGTTGGAGGGTTGAAGCGGGGACCACGCGGCGCGATGATCGATTGGACGGCGGTTCTCGCGACTCTACCCGACCAGTTCAGTCTGGATACGATGGTCGCTCACAAGACAGCAGGCCAGAAAACTCGAGTGTACCTCAGGCAGGTGGTCGTGCGGTGGTCGAAGGAGGGGCGGATCAAGCGCACCGGCCGGGGCATGTACGAAAAGACCTGATTCCGAAGAAACCGGCCGGGACCGGCGGAGTCGGGTCCCGACCCGTCCATTCGCGCTGGCTGGCTTCAACGGTGCGCATACGCGCATCGCCGCTGCCCGGACCTGGCCCGTCGGGAACGACTCGCTTTTCAACAGCCGGTCGGCTACCTTGAGAGTTTTTCATACGTTTCCAAAAAGGGCCGCAAGCAACGGAAGGAGACACACGGGATGGCGACGACCGGAAACCGCAAGACCACGGCACTCAAGGAGGCCATGACCAAGACCCAACTCCTGGAAGCCGTATCCGAATCGACCGGGCTTCAAAAGAAGGACGTGGCCTCCGTACTCGACCAACTCGGAGCAGTCATCGAGCGCCACGTCAGGAAACGCGCGGTGGGGACGTTCACGCTTCCCGGCCTGCTGAAGATCAAGGTGGTGCGCAAGCCTGCGACCAAGGCGCGCAAGATGATGTCGCCCTTCACCGGGCAGGAGATCACGGTGGCCGCGAAGCCCGCCTCACGGGCGGTGAAGGTTCAGCCCCTGAGCGGGCTCAAACGCATGACGGAGTAGGCCCGGACCGGCAGGCACAGCAACGACGGACACCTCGTCGATGTTGCCGAGAAGGTAGGCGGCATCATCGGCGCTATGCAATCGCCGACCCTGGCTCGGCCATCTTCTGAGGCTCACCGTGGTGTGCGGCAAAGTATGTCACCGCGGACAGAATCCCGCGAGCAATCAGACGTAGCGAGCGGCAGCGGAACGGACGCCGTTTCCCTGCCGCTCGCCGATTCCTCATTGCACGGGCAGCAGGTCACCTAGGACAAGCACTCTGACAGCGCCGTCTTCACATCAAGAAGGTGCGACTCAACGAAACGTACTGTACAGGACGTTCCGTCCATTTCTGTTGAAACGACTTCCTCGTTCGCTTCCTCTATCGCCCAGATGAACTCCTTGAGATAATCTTCGTCCCGCTTCACCAATATCTTGTACTTGGCAGCGCACAGCGGACACAACGCCAAGTACAGACAGTGGTCCTCTTTAGGAAAATTGTCCGCTATCTGAACGGCTTCAAAGTAGTACTCGCCCGTTCGGGGGAATTTGAAAGGCATCGCCTTACAGCACATCTGGCAAACCGTCGTGCCCTCTCTATTGGTGTACATCTCGCGAAGCCAAGCGTCCGGCGGGATCTCGGGTTTGGAAGTACGAATGGAGCGCCTTCGTTTGTCGTAGGTCTTAGGGTTTGCCTTCTTCATGCGTTCACCCACCCGACCGACTCGGCGCTCTTTGTTAGGAACGGGGCGCTCCGGAAATGGGGGCTGACTTGCGGGGCCCGCACCGTGGCTGGCCAACGCCTTTTCGATGATTTCTGGCGTCAGGACTGCTTTGTAGTTGACGAGGAGGGCCGCAACCTCAGGAGAGAATCCTGCCTTGGCCACAAGGTTCTGTTCACTCTCGAGCGTCTCCTCGGCTACTTTCACGGGATCGGGACGGACGCCAAGAACTTCCGCGAGATTTTCATTCCGTCTCAATTCCCCGGCCAGATCGGCGAGTGTACACTGCGAAGGCTCCTTGAACTCGCCACTCCGTACAGGAATCCAGGCATGGCTCTTCAGCATCTTGCAGACGACGGAATCGCCTTCACAGGTGGTTTTGTTATCGTAGTTCTGGTGTGTTGCCTTCTGATAACGGCCATGGAGGAATCGCATGAGGGGAGGCAACAGCTCGTTCCAAATGTATGCGGCCCTTGGATACGTGATGTTGGCAAGAGCATGGTCTAGACCATCCACAGTTGTTTCCGGGTCAAAGCCGTCGTAACCGCGCACGTGCCAACCGTGGGAGGAATACAGGGTCACCCAACAATTACGCTCCCTAGCGGACCCTCGAACGTGAATGACTGGAGCGTTGCGTACACCGAGTTTCTTCCAGTCGACTCGCCCTTCTGGTTCAGCTAGGAACGCCACGTCCTCGTTACCGTCAAAGAAAGCGCATAACTCGGAAGATGGGGAAAACAGTTCAGTAGGTGCATCGTAGTATTCTTCCCCAGTCCTTGCGTTGGTGGAAAGAGCCCAGGTAGTCGCCTTTAGCTCCGACAACATCGCGGCATAGCGCGGGGAATTTTCTGCGAGCATGGCATCGGCGATCACTCCGACATGTTCTTTGTGAGCCTCGTCCTGGATTTCGGAGTCACCCCTGTAAAGCGGGATAATTTCATCGAGAACACGGGTGCAGATGTCGGGTTCGACCAACCCGAGGCGACGCATAAATTCCGCTGCCTCTTCCATGGCATAGATGGACCTGTGCACGACATCACAGTTGGTCGTTGACTCTATCGGGAGAAAGACAAGGGGATTCCCCGCGCTATCAAACGGCGGACGCTGTCGGCCGTCCTGGCACCGAATGATCGCCTTCTTGCGGAGAGATCCTTCGCGCGCGTAGTGAGATACCCTCCAAAGGGCCTCTTGCCCGTTCAGGAACGCATAGAAGCGCGCCATCCATTCCTCATCCTGATCCTCCAGGAAGCGGTCTGTGATCTGCCGAGCAAACGCGTCACCGTCGAGGACAGGAACATGGCATTCGTCCCGCAGGTATTGCCAGACTTTGGGGAGACGGTTCTCCGTGACGGCGGCATCAACCCAATACCTGGTCTCAGCGGAACCGCCGACGATCTCGGTCAAGAGGGCCGGCGACAATAGATCCCGCAGCTCTTGCGAACGGCCCAAGACCGCTTGTCCCGCCCTCATATGCCCACCACCGACTCGTGGTATTACGCTTTGAGCCTGGAAAGCTTCGAGAACAGCCTCGTAGATCGGCCGAAATGGCGAGCCGTCAGGGAAGCTCTCGGGGTCGGTCGGTAACACGGCTAGAAACTGCGGTGTCAGAAAACCACGCTGTTTGCAGACGTTCAGACTGTCAGAAACCAAAGTTGCAAGCTCAGTCAAGAGCAGGGTGTTCCAAGGCGAGTCAGTTTCGATGTTGTCGCGGGCAGGCGTGGAGGCGAAGGGCCCGTGTATCAGAAAACCGAGGCCCGTCTCTTTCGCGGTTGGGAAGAATGCAGTCAGTAGCGAAGGTCGAAGACTGACGATGGATTTACCACCCTCGTCGGGCTCTATACGGTATGCCACCTTGACGGGGAGCTTTTCGCCGCGAGACGGATGGTTGACATCCCGATGCGCAACTAGCCACTCCTCCTCCGTGTCGTCATGGTTGGTGCCCTCTCCCATGATCTGAACCAGGGTACTGCTGTCCTCGCTCGTCTGATGGTGCCGCATGTAAAATCCGCGCCCACCTCCTTCAACTATCCAGTGAAGTGCATCAACATGATTTAGGAAGAGAAGCGACCTCGAACCGAGAGACTTGAGTCTACTCTGGATGAGATCAAACGCAGCAGATGCACCAAATTCGGGATGGTCGAAAGGAAAATAAAACAAGGTTTGTGAAGCGTCTTGAAGGAGACGTGGTTTCACAGTGTGAGGACGGATGAAATGCGTGATGACGAAATGCTCGTCGCCAGAATGAATCTCAGGCGAACGCGTGAAAGCATAGACGGACTTGAAACCAATACCGAACGTCCCGATTTGGTCCAGACGTTCATTTTTGGTACCGCGAAGAACGTCGCAAACACCTCTCACGTCGTCTTCATCGAAAGACTTCCCGTAATGGCTCACTTCCAGGTGGTCGGTGCATAACCGGAACAGAACCTCGCCGCCGAAATCTCCGTCCGGCTCCTTCTGGCGACGCAAAGCAAGGGCGTCCTCCGCATTCTGTAGCAGCTCATAGATAAAGTGTGCGCGGTCCCCATAGAGTTTTTCGGCGAGAAGATTGCCGATGTCGTCGAACTCCTCGCCGCGCCGACGGATATTGTTGTCAGTGATCGCTTTGTAGTCGCTTGACATGGTTTATGTGTTCACGCGGATGATTCCCCAAGCTACCGGCTTAGCCGTGATGTCCGCCCTGCTGGTAGCCTCGTCTATCTCCTTGGATCGCCGTTGGTAGTCGGCCTGGGCGTTCGACTGTTGGGCTGCCTTCATGATTCGGATACGGTCGTTCGCCGCTTGGGCAAGCTGCGATTCGAGGATCGCCATGCGGGCTTTGTGACTTGTCTCAAGGCTGCCGCGCCGAAAATCGGCCAGTCGATTGGTTTCTTCGACATGATCAGCGCGGGCTTCGGACCACAACCGGTAGTGCTCCTCCTCGATACTGTTCCGGTCATCTGCGGAGAGATCGCCACCAGACAGCGCGCATTCCGTGGCGCCCGGCAAGAGCTGCGTAAACTGAGCCGTCAGTTCAGGCTGCGTAGTCACCGGCTGGAAATCGACATCGTTGCGAATGCCGTGAAACTGCCACTGGTAAACAGCAAATGGATAGTCACCCGGAACAACCGTGGGCGCTGCAACCTCGATGGCAATCAATGGGCGTCCCCTGGCTACGGCTCCCAAAGCGTGGGCAGCCTGAAGCGCTAGCGGATGGACTGGAGTAATGAGGGTCACGCTTCTATCACCCTTCGCGCAAGCCGAGTCGTAGGTCACCGAAAGATTGGGCTCAGTTCCCTTCAGCCACGTTTCCCACTCCCTCGCGACGGTAGCGGTACGGCTTGTTAGCTTGTTAAAGTCAGCGAGCAGCGCATCCCGGCCCGACCTAGAAATACGCAGCGTCTTCCTCGGCCCTCTGCCGAGGACCGGGGCTTCTTCTTTTCCCGTGACGGATTTCAGATAGTGCGTAACGAGTCGGTCGATAGAGTCTGGGGTCAACCAGTAACTTGTAGCGTCATCTACATCTTGCTGGAACTGATCCGTGGGCGGCCGCAAACCGAACAGCTCCGTCTGACGGCTCTCTAGTTCCCGTTGTTCGTTGACTAGACGGATGCTGTTGTCGGCCAGCTGGGCGAGCTTGGCTTGCCGTTCTTCGTCGGTGAGCGTTAGGTTCTCACCGACGCTCGTGAGTTCCCGCGTGATCTCGCCGAGGATTACCTCGTTTGCTCCCAAGGCACGCTCGAAGACGCCGATTCGGAGAAGGCACCGCTCGTAGATTTCGGCGTCAACTGTGCCAGGCGTTATCAGGTTGTAGATGGCGACGGCTGAACTCGTCTGACCCCACCGGTCAATGCGTCCGATGCGTTGGTCGATGCGCATAGGGTTCCAGGGAAGATCGTAGTTCACAATGCAATCGCAGAACTGGTAGTCAAGACCCTCGCATCCCACTTCAGAGAAAAGAAGGACATCGAGAGCCTCGGGGTCCGTTTGATCCTTTTCAAAGCGTACGCGGAGTGCGATACGTTCATCATCCTGGACTCCTCCATGAATGAGACCTACCCGGTATCCGGCTTCTCGGAGGGCCTCATAGAGATAGGCCAGTGTGTGGCGGAAAGTGCTGAACAGCATGACCTTGTTGTTGGTGAGCGCTTTCTTCTGTTCCAGCACTCTTCGTAGAGCCTGAAACTTTGGGTCTCTGACTGGGTCGGGCGGTAGTTTTTCAGCCAAGGCGAGCGCCTCACTCACCAGGTCTTTAATCTTCGAGACGGCATCGTCAGCAACTACCGGCGCTCCCTCAGCCTCCGCCAGCTCGTCCCATTCCAACTCTCCGATTCTCCGGGTAAGGATGTCGCGGAGAAGCGGAGCCAGACCGTGGATACAGCTGGCGGCCTGTCGGCGTATTGTGGTCAACAGGAAGTTCACCGAACGGTCACCATGGATGGCCGCGTAGATCGACGCCTGAGCGGCCAGCACCGCATCATGTAGTTCGCGTTGCTCTGGGGTGAAGGCTATAGTCACGGTTTCGGGCTTACGCTGGGTGAATTCGCCGATATCACGACGCAGCGTCCGGTTCATCAGACCGGACAACGTGTGCAACTGTTCGATCTCGCGTATAGCCTGAACTCGTCTAGACCGGTCGTCGCCGAAGTCGCCCAGCGCGTCGCACAGGTTCTGAAAACGGGGGTTCTCTCGAAGGACGGTCTTCCCCCACGGGGTCTCGGCCGCGCGGCCTAATGCGTCCCGTGACTTGCCAGCCCAACCCGGCTCTCCGGCTCGGGCAATGAGTGCAGCTTCATTGATGTGCAGATTGGGTTCCACCATTGCTGTGTAACCGGCATGATCGATGACGACATCAGGGCGGAGGGCGTTAAGAAGCACATACAGGTCATGCTCACCCAGCTGGATGGGGGTAGCCGTAAGGAAAAGAACGGCTTCGGCGTTGTCGCACAGGAAGCGGACCGCTTGATGGCGCTGAGTCTCAGCGTTACGGATGTGGTGTGCCTCATCGACGATGACTAAATCGAACTGCGGCGGCGGGTTCAAGTCGAGAAGTCCCTTCGCCGTACCTCGCCCATGCAGGAACTCCTCAGTAAGAAGCGAAAACGGTAGAATGGCGTTCTCGTACTGCTGGGGCCATTCGCCGTCGAGATCCGTTTCCGAAATGCAGTATCGCAATTTCGGGCCGTCGAGATGCTCGAAGCGCTCGTCAAAGCGCTTCAACTCAAGGCGCCACTTCTGCTCGGTCACGAGCGGGCGAGGACAGACTATTAGGACACGGCGTATGTCACGACGCGCTTGCAATTCCCGTAGAATCAGACCGGCTTCGATCGTCTTCCCTACGCCAACGCTGTCGGCTATCAGCAACCGGGGCTGGTCGGTTTGAATAAACTTCAGGACGGGACGGAACTGGTAGGGAATGCAGTCGATTCGCGCTGCGTGGAGTGAATAGAGTTTCGACACGCTCGGATGGAGGAGCTGTAGCGCGGTCAGACGCGCGTGGAATTCGTCAAGCGGGACGACCGAATCGGTCTCCGACGTTGCTTTTGCAAGCTCAAGCTGGCTTTCGTAGAAGGAGCCAACATTCCCGTCGATGAAGACCTGATAGCGCGTTTCCAGCCCGAGGGGGTGGACGAGTGTAACGACACCAGACTGCTCGGGATCTGCACGGAGTCTCACCACATCCCCAGGAGAGAACTGTGTGGATGTACCCTCGGACAGCCCAGGCTCTTGCAGGCCCACCGGCTGTTCGTTGAAGATCCGCCTCTTTTCGTCAGCCATGCGCTCAGTCAGCTTTCCTTCCGGACAAACATGGGCCAAGGAAGCGTGGGGCGTCTCGAGGTCCCGGTCGATACCTGAGGTGATCCGGATCGTCGTACAGGATCGTGGCCGGTTAAGGCTTCGGTTCACAGGATGCCGCCGTCAAGGTCTTGTTTAACACGTCCCTCTGATACGGTCGAGTTGGGAGAGGTCGCGAGGGCGTGGCTGTATGGTTTGATGTCGCCAGAGGAGCGGCCCGGCACAGCCAACTTGGGCGGTCTAAATTCTGCACGCCATGATGTTCCGCTGGCGAGGAATGGGGTCGGCGTCTGCGAGCTCCAATCCGTCTAGACCTTCGGGAGATCGGGAAAAAGCTCGATCATGAAAAGGAAACGCCGGTAGGTGGAGCCGATAGAACTCCTTCGTCCCATTGCTGCTCTCGCGGGCTTGGTATCCGTCTGCGTTCGCACTGCCGGGCGAAACGGCTCCGAGGCAGTACCCCCTCCGGCCCAACTCGATGCGGAGAGCCTCGGTCTTGATCGGCTTCTCGTCTCCGACAATGCGGAGGCGGGCGATCGTCCAACGAGAGCTGCTGGTGGGCATCGCAATAATA
Source organism: uncultured Binatia bacterium (SeqCode) (assembly GCA_965204205.1). Classification (GTDB taxonomy): domain Bacteria; phylum Desulfobacterota; class Binatia; order UBA9968; family JAJDTQ01; genus JAJDTQ01. The sequence continues at coordinate 127,086 of OZ241976.1, forward strand.
AGAAGGGCGGTGAGATCTCTGACAGGCTGCGCGACTTGTAGGGACGATGGTACGAGAGTCACTCAGGCTAAATTCCTGATCGGCATGTCGCGTAAAGAGATCAACGAGACACCGGGCTACGGGTACCAGACCGGCCCTTGCTCCCGGTCCGCCGAGAGAGGAGCCGTCCTGCTCCAGCCTGTCTCACGGACAGTGGGCGACGTTCGAGCAGCAGGGATGGCTGCAACTGTCTGGCAGCGCCGACGGGTTTGTGGCAGAATCCGACGCAGGCCTCTTTCCAGGCGACGAAGTCCGACGGCTGGCGCGAAAGCGCCTATGGAGTCAGCCATGATCAATACTATCGTAGTTCCGACGGACGGTTCCGAGCACGCCAACAAGGCCATCGAGATGGCGGGCGAGATCGCCGTGAAATTCGGCGCGCGCGTCGTGGTCGTGCAGGCTCTCCTGCAACATGCCACGGCCCCGGACCTCAAGGCGATATGCCAGGACATCGGCATTGAAGGGGACATCGTGAAGGACCTCGACGAGATCGCGGCGATGGTCGCGCGGGTCGCCGCGTCGGGCTACCCGCAGGGCCCCATTCCTGTGTCGCCCGAGACTTTGCGCCAGGTCGGGGAAGGCATTGCCGAGAAGGCCCGTGAGACACTGTCGGCGAAGGGCGTCCGGGACGTGGAGACCCGGGTCGTGGATGGCGACCCAGCGAGCAACATTATCGCCGTAGCCGAGCACGAAAAGGCGGAGTTGGTAGTCATGGGCCGCCGGGGGCTCGGTAACGTGGCCGGCCTCGTGATGGGAAGCGTCTCGCACAAGGTGGCGCACCTCGCCGAGTGCGCGTGTCTCACGGTCAAGTGACGGGTGACGGACGCGCGCCTAGGACAGAGATGCGCTCCGATGCGCGGAATTTGGATCGAATTCGCTTGCTTTTTGCTTACGGATCTAGAGGGTGAGAATCAGGCCAGGTCTTGACGAGCTGCCCTGTTATCGAATTGCCATTTATTATCAGTAGGTTACGGGACCTTCCGCTCTTTTGACGGCTGTAGGAAATTATCCGTCTACGAACCCCGTAATGTCGTCATCCCAGACGACGCGCTCGCGCTCCGCGGGCCGGAGGGCATCTACCGCTCGCTTGGTGATTTTGGGCATGGTTGATGTCTCCTTTGCATCTCCATTCGGGTACCGTTTAGGTACCCATAGGGAGCGAATCAGAGAGTATTCTAGCCTATCCGTGACGCGACGTAAAGACCTTAACTAATTGAAAATGCGCAGATTTGTCTATTCATGGCGCTTCATGCCGCAGGTAAAGAAATAGTATGTCGGTGTACTTCGCGCGGACCTTGTCGAGCCTGTTGAAGACCGCGGCGGGGTCCGTGACGTCCTTGCCGCCGGTGACCGCGACGAGGGTTCCTTCGGGCAGGTGCGCCTGGGTCTTGCGGTCCTTGCGGGCGCGCATGAAGTCACGGGCGTCGATGGCCGCGGAGGTGAGCTTGCCGGTCTGGCTGGTGTGCGATCCGCTGCGGGGCCGCCAGGTCTGTCCGGTCGCGGTGAGGTAGTCCTCGGCAGCCGCATCGCGCATGCGCTCGAAGGCATCGCGTCGTGCGGAGAGGTTCTGCACCCGGTCGGTCGTGAGTTCGAGCTCGCGGGACTTGATCTCGGAGCCGTCCTGCTCGTGCTGGAGGTCGCGCAGGCCGGGGATGAGGCGGTCGGCTGAGCGGTCGAGCCGCTGTGTCTGAGCATCCAGCATGTTGACGAAGCCCCAGAGCAGGCTTTCGCGTTCGTCTGAGAGCTGTGTGCCGTCGGTGCCGATGCCGCCCGCGAGGATCTCGAACGCGGCGTGTACCGCGTCGAGTGCGTCGTCTTCGTCCCAGACGTCTCTGGAATCGAACTCGTCGGGTCCCGGGGCAGCGCCGAAGAGCTGAGCGTTTTCGCAGAATGCCGCCATGACGGATTCGCCCTGGTCTGCAAGGTTGTCGATTTCGTTTCTTTCCATGCTGTCCTCCTCGTGGTTCGGAACTACGGTTCCTGCGCCGGGGCCGGCGTTGTGTTCGCTGTCCCGGCCAGGACGGCGGCTCGTCTTGAATCGGCTTGCGGTCATGGCTACCTCCTCCATGCGGTGGTGCGGCCGTCTATCATGTACTTCGCCCACGCCGCGGCCCTTGCCAGCACGTGCGCGTGGCACGGCAGCGGATCGCACCAGCAGGCGAGCTCTTTCCCGGCCAGCTCGGCGAGTTGGTGCAGCCGGACTTCGTCGGCCTTAATTCGCCGCCAGAGATCCGCCCGGTACTTGGCAACGACTTCCTTGCGTGTGCCGTCCTTTCCGATCCGGAACGGGTTGCCCCATTCGCTGCGCCGGTCCACCCGCACGGCGTCTCCCAGCTTTGCCCGTTGCCTGAGATTGACCACCTTGCCTGTCATGACTTCCATCTCCTTCTCCTTTCCCGTATCGCCCGCCAGTGGAGGAACTCCCTCCGTCTTGTCCCGTTGGAGCACGGCGAGTCACGCGGGGCGGGGCGGCCCTGGTGAGGGGGAGCGCCGGAGCGAAGCGGAGGACCGCCGACGAAGGAGGGGGTTGACGGCGTGCTACGATGGGAGAAGACGGAGGGAGGGCCTACTGTGGAGAATCTCCTGGATGGTTGGTCGAGGGCATCCAACCGGGCGGAGCCCGGCAGGAACAGGCCGGGAGGTGCCGAGTGCCTGGCGGGCCACAGATGGTTCTCGCTCGGCAGGGAGACGGGGGATCGGGCCTTGGGAGGAGAGAGGGGTCCTGTGGTCTGGGCGGAGGGGGCGAAGCGAAGGGAGGAATCATGTGAGGCCGGAACGAAGGTGGAGGCCGAAGCTGGCCCCAATAATCCGGGAGTTGCATCGGAAGTGTTCCCGGGCGGAACGGAGAGGAGGACCCCTTCAACGGGCTCAGAACAGAGGGTGGGAATCGAGGAGGGATTGAGCGACCTCGCGGATGCGATGGCGTTCGTGGACGCGCCTGGGTCCCCGGGGATCCTCATAGAGGTGCACGACGTAGTAGACGCGGCCGGGTGCGAGGATGTCGTCGTGGCGGTAGACGTTGCCGACATGGTCGCCGTCGGCATCGTAGATGCGGGACTCGCGCGGGGTGATCCGCTTGAAGGTCACGCTGCCCATCACCCTCCCCTCCTTTCGGCCAGTGCGGACGCGGCCCAGGCCGCGGCCCGGGCGAGCACGTGTCCGTGACAAGGCTGGGGGTGGCACCAGCAGGCCAGCCGCATGCCATCCAGTTCGGCGAGGTCTTCGAGCGCGACGACGCCGGAGCGGATGCGGAGCCAGAGATAGGCGCGGTATTGCGCTACGACCTGCCTGCGGGTTCCATCGGGCCCGATGCGGAACATGTTGCCCCACCGGGTGCGGCGGTCGATGAGGACGGTGTTGTCGTGCCTGTCCGCGTGCTCGAATATGTCGCGGAGCGCGGGTTCGTGTCTGAGGTTGATGACGGCGTCCATACTCTCCCTCCTCTCGTCAAGACTTCGCCCGCTCAGGCCCGCTCCTCTCCGGCTCCAGCGAACCGGAAGAGCGGCCCGAACCTTGCGGCGAGGACATCGGCGCCGAGCGAAGCGAGGTCGTCGTTGAAGTCGCCGCTCTGGGGGACGATGACCGTGGCGGCGACGCCCGCCCGCGCGCAGCGCCGGGCGAGGCGTTGGGCGGCCCGTTCGCCTTCGAAGTCGTTGTCGCGGGCGATGACGAGGCGGCGGCAACCGGGCGGGATGGAGAAGGAGCCGAGACTGCCGGCGGAGAGGGCGGCGGCCGCGGTGATGTCCGGCACGGCGGTGACAAGCGACAGCACGGTCTCGATGCCCTCGCCGACGAGGAGCGGAGCGACGCGGTCGGCGGGCGTTCCGAAGCGCACGGCGAGGCCGTAGATGCAGCCGAGGGCCTTCCTCGGCGAGGCGACCTCAGCCTTGGCCGGATGGTGCGGATCGAGCCATGTGCGGTGCACGCCCTGGACGGCGCCGTCGTCGCCGGTGACGGCGGCGACAAGCGCGGGCAGGCGGCGCACCGCCGAGCCTTCGCGGTAGCGAAGCTCCGGATGGAAACGCAGCGCCGGGAACCGGCAGCGGGCGAGACCCCGGGCGAGCAGGTACTTCTCCGCATGAGTGCCGTCGACCGGGCGGCAACGCCGCCACAGGCGGCGAGCCGCTTCGGTGGGGTCGTAGTCGCCTGCATCGCCCTTGGCCGGCGAAGCCGGCAAGGCGAGGAAGGCGCGGGCCTCGTCCAGCGCCGCGCGGAGCGTCGGCGCGCCCGTGCGGTGGCGGATGAGGTCGAGGAGGTCGCCGTGGGTGCCCACGGCCGCGTCGGTCCACTTCCCGGGCGTGCCGGGACCGTGCAGGCGGACGAAGAGGGAGCGGCCGCGGGCGTCGTCTATGTCGCCCGCGACCCAGTAGCGGCCCTGGCGGCGGCCGTGGGGGAGGTAGCGTTGGCAGACCTCTTCGGCGCGCGCGGCAAGCGCGGCGGCGACCGCGGAGGCAGGGGACGGAGCGTAGTGCATGGCGGTTCTCCTTCACGGGACGGGACACCCGGCTGCCCTCGGAGGGCGAGCGGGCCGAGCGAAGCGAAGGCCCGAGGCCCGAAGGGCGGTTGCTCGGGACGGACAGCATAAAAAATGGGGCTGACGCACGAAGCGCCAGCCCCAAGGTGGGAGGAGAGGAAGTGGGCGGGTCCACTCAAAACGGAATGTCGTCGTCCGCGGGCGGGGACGGGAGCCCGGCGTCCTGCATGGTGGCCTCGCCCGCCGCCGTCGACGGGTCCGCCACGGCCGGCGCGCCGTTGCCGTTGGGCTTGTCCAAAAACTTGACCCCGCCGCCCGGGACCAGCAGGATCTCGGTGGAGTAGCGGTCGCCCTCCTCGCCGGGCTTCGACCAGCGCCGGGTCTGGAGCTTGCCGTCGATGTAGACCAGCCGGCCCTTGCGGGCGTGCTTCTCCAGCATGCCGACGAGACCTTCCTGGAAGGTCACCACCCGGTGCCACTCGGTCTTGTCGACCCGCTCGCCGGTCTGCTTGCTGATGTACGACTCGTCGGTGGCGATGCTCATGTTGGCGACGCGGCCGCCGCTGGTCAGGTGATTGACGGTGACGTCGGCGCCGAGGCGTCCGATCAGTTCTACGCGGTTCAGTCCAAAGCTCATGGTAATTCTCCTTCCTGGTTAGTGACGATGGTTGACGAACGTCGAGAGGCCGGAGTCCTCCCTCCCCGGCCCCCTTCCGTTCACTTCTCTCAGCCCTCCTTTCACTCCCTTCCGGCGGTCAGCGCGGCGGTGACGGTGAGAGGATCTCCGCCGGCCGCGTCCCGGGGGTCCGGACAGCGCCTGGCGCGTTCGTCGTCGATGACGTCCCGGACAGCGCCGGGTTGGAGCCCGATCTCTGCGAGCAAGTCGCTGCCGGTGAGGGCTTCCTCGAAGTCGAAGTCGGTAGGGAACATGGCCGTGCCTCCTTTGCTGCTTGCCGTGCCCGGCCTGTGCGAGAGAGACCACCTCCCTCCCCCTCCCGGGCCTTCGCCCGGTGGACGCCTTTCTCCGGCTCTAGAGAGAGGATCGGGACCGTCGGATGGCCAGCAGGTGCTCGCAGACCGCACGCGGAGTCATCGAGCCCAGGTTCAGCACGGGGATGCCGGCGTCGGTGGCAATGCGGATGGCCATTCCGGTTCCGCCCGTGACCGTTCCTCCAGGCGTCCAGGCCACGACGGCATCCACGGGACGGCCGGCACCGACGCCCAGGATTGCCGCGTTCCGGGCGTGGAGCTTGCGGACACCGGGCGAGCAGCGGTCCCAGGCGGGATGGAGGCGGGCGGCGATGGCAAGGCAGGGTTCGAGTTCGGCCGGCGACAGCACCCGGCAGTCCGGCCCCGCGTGGTTGTTGTAGCCGGGCCACGGGAGGTACAGGGTCCGTCGGTCGGCCGGCGCGCCTTCGGCAAACGCACTGTCGGCCCCGGCCGCGCCGCCGCTGTTCAGATGCCATCCCTGACGCGCGAGCCAGCCGGCCATCAGGGTCATCGCGGTCAGGATGGAGGGCGGTGTGGCGCGGGCTCCGATGCCGGCGTACGTCAAAGTGATCATGTCCCGGTCCTCCCTGTGACGGTTCGGAGCCGCGCCTCTCTCTGCGCGTCTCTCTCGCCCCTCCCCCGCTGTCCTCGAACGCGGGCCGATCGTCCGGGCGGGCTTGAGACGGCGCCGGGATTCGAGCCGGGTGGGAGTTGGAAAGGGGGATCGATCGTGGAGGCCGGTTCAGTGCCGGGAGCCGTTGTCGGTCTCCGGGCCCCCGGCGGCCATGGAGCGGGCTGCGAGCGCGGTCCAGTCTTCCCGCGAGTGTCCGAGCCTGGCGTTCAGGCGGTCGCACAACCGCTCTGCATCGGCGAGCGACAAGGCAATGAGGCAGGTCGGCACGTAGCCCGGCATGCCCTCGAAGACGATGCGGATCTGTTGGGGCTCGTCGCCGAGCTCGTAGCTTGGACAGAACGCGTAGTTCGGTTCGTCCGGCAGGGTCTGTGCAGCCATGCAATGCTCCCTTCGGTGTGTGAAAACGGCCGACGCCTGGCCGGCCGTACGGACGCCCGGCAGGCGATACGCATCAGGCGGCGAGCGGCCAGCGCTGGATGACGCGTTCGAGGAGGTCGGGGCCGGGAGCGAAGACGCGGGTGCGCCAGGAGACGATCTCGACCGTGCAGCCCATGCGCTTGAGGACCGCGGTGTCGGTATCGACCGGTCCCTCGATCTCGACCCGGTCGGCGCCCATGATGCGGCGCCTGGCGAGCCGCCAGCCGTTGGCGAGCGCGAGGGCCGCGCCGCGTCCCATGACCGCCTCGAAGGCTTCGGCGCCGGTCATGGCGGGACCCCCGGCGAGACCGAAGGCCGAACGCACGGCGCGGACCTGCTCGAAATCGAGAACGCGGCCGATCAGGGCTTCGCCATCGTCTGTACGAAGACGCCGTACCCGCATGTTCTCGGCCGGAAGACGGTCCCATACCGGCAGCAACAGGCCGGCGGCGAGCCAGAACCGCGATTCGCGATGCGACGGCAGGCCGGCGATCTCGTCCTCCCAGAGCGTCCTCCATTCGGCTTCGGCCGCGTTCCGCCAGTTGGAGGCGTCGAGCTCGGCCTTCGCCATCGCATCCCGCGCGGCGGGACGCAGCAGCCGGACGCGCTCCTGCACGCCGCCGTCGTCGAACAGGCCCGACGGCGCGGGAAGCACGACCGCGGCCCGGTTGGACCGGGCATTTACCACCAGAACCGGCCCACCGTGCGTGTCCTTGCCGATTTCGAGCGCCGCGTCAGCGGTCGTCGGCTCCAACCTGTCGCGGCGCACGATCTCGACCAGCTCCGTGGCAGCTCCGCTGCCGGGATGCGTGTACAGGGTCTCCCGGCCGGCAGCGGCCAGGGAGTCGGCCCGCACGGTCTCGACGCCGACCTCGTAGGTCCCGGCCTCCATGGCCTGTTCGATTCCGGTTGCGATGCGGTCCTCCAGTTCCGCGAAGAGCTGGTTCTGTTCGGCGATCGGCAGCGCCAGGAGCCTGTTCAGGAAACGCGGCATGGGCGGCAGGTCCTCCTTGAGCGAGCCTTCCCAGGTGAGCTTCAGGCCGGTGGCGTCCTCGAAGCGTTGCAGCGGCCAGCCGGCGATGTCGCCGCGCCAGAGCGCCAGGTAGAAGCGTCTCAGGGCCGCCTTGGCGTAGAGGCTCTCCAGGTTGTCGCTCTCCCGAAACAGGGTTGCGTCGCTGCCGCCCATGGCGGTCTGGGAATCGCGCTGCCCGCGGGTGATGGCGCCCAGGCTGTCGAGCCGCCGCGCGATCGTGGCGATGAACCTCCGCTCGCCCTTCACGTCCGTGGTCACCGGCCGGAAGAGTGGCGCCGAGGCCTGGTGCGTGCGGTGGGTGCGGCCGAGGCCCTGGATGGCCTGATCGGCGCGCCAGCCCGGCTCCAGGAGGTAGTGGACCCGGCGCTCGGTGTTGGCGGACGAGAGGTCCGAGTGATAGCTCCGCCCGGTGCCCCCGGCCATGGAGAACACGAGGATGCGCTTGCTCCTTTCCATGAATGCGGCGGTCTCGGCGAGATTGGCGGATGCCGGCCGGCCGCGGAGCGCCAGGCGTTCGCCGCCCGCGTCCGAAATGCGGAGCACCCTGCGGGAGCGGCCGGTGACTTCCGCCACGGCCTCGTGGCCGAAGTGCTGGACCACCTGGTCCAGGGCCGAGGGCACCGGCGGCAGGGACGCGAGCTGCTCCAGCAGCGCGTCCCGTTGCGCGAGTGCCTCCTGGCAGAGGACCGGATGGCCCTCGGCGTCGACCGCGGGCCGGCTCATGAGGTTCCCGTCGGCGTCGGTGTAGGGTTCCTGGAGCTGTACGGGAAAGGCGTGGGCCAGGAAGTCGAGGACGTGCTCGCGGGGTGTGAGGTCGATGCCGAGGTCGTCCCATTCAGACGCCGGTATCTCGGCGATGCGCCGCTCCATCAGCGCCTCGCCCGTGGAGACGAGCTGGATGACGGCGGAGCGGCCCGCGTCGAGATCGGACTGGATGGCGCGGATCAGGGAGGGGCACTTCATGGCCGTCAGGAGATGCCCGAAGAAGCGCTGCTTGGTGCTCTCGAAGGCGCTCAGCGCGGCGGACTTCGCATTCTTGTTCAGGGTCGACTGTCCCTGCATGATGCCCGTGGCCTCCAGCGCCGCTTCGATGTTGGCGTGAATGACCTTGAAGGCGCCTGCGTAGGAGTCGTAGATGCGCCGCTGCTCCTCGGAGAGCTCGTGCACCAGGATGTCCACCTCGACGCCGTGATAGGCCAGTGCGCGGGCCTGGTAGAGACCCAGGGCCTTGAGATCCCTTGCCACGACTTCCATGGCGGCGACCCCTCCTGCTTCCATGGCCGACACGAAGTCGGTCCGGGTCTCGAACGGCGTCTCGCCGGCTGCCCACAGGCCCAGACGGCCGGCATAGGCCAGTCCCGGCACGGTGGTGGCGCCGGTGGCCGACACGTAGGTGATGCGCGCGTCGGGCAGCGCGTTCTGGAGCCGGAGGCCTGCGCGGCCCTGGGCGGACGGCTTCACGTCGCCGCGCGCGCCCTTGCCCCCGGCCGCGTTCGCCATGGCATGGGCCTCGTCGAAGACGATGGCGCCATCGAAGGCGTGGCGGTCGTCCTCGTCGGAGCCATCGGCAAGCCACTGGACGATCTGGTCGAGCCGTGAGGCCCGCCCCTGGCGGGACGGCGAGCGCAGCGTGGCGTAGGTCGTGAACAGGATGCCGGTGGAGAAGGGGATCTCGTCCCCCTGGCGGAAGTTCCCGAGCGGGACCACGTCATCCTCGCGTCCGCCCAGCGCGGTCCAGTCGCGGCGGGCGTCTTCCAGAAGCTTGTCGGACTGGCTCAGCCAAAGCGCGCGCTTCCGGCCGCGGAGCCAGCCGTCGAGAATGACGGCTGCGACCTGGCGTCCCTTGCCGCAGCCCGTGCCGTCGCCCAGCATCCAGCCCCGGCGGAAGCGGACCGGCGCCGACAGCGTCTCGCCTTCGTCCGTGAGGGCAGCCTCATCCTGGTCCTCGACGTCGCAACGCTGGACCGTCTCCCAGCCGGAGCCGATGCGGTAGCTCGCGGCGAGATGGCCCTCGTGGGCCTGGCCCGCCAGCACCACGCTTTCGAGCTGGGCGTCCGACAACAGACCGTCGGCCACGATGCGGTTCGGCAGCATGGGGCGGTAGGACGGCGCCGGGTGCGGGACGGCGGCCATTGCCGCGGACTGCACCAGGGGCGTTGGATGCGCGGTTGCGCCCGGGATGTGGAATGCGGTGGGCCGCCAAGGCTCATAGGGTCCGGAGGCGGCGTTGCCGGCGTCTGCGGCGGAGTCCGCCGCGCCGGTCTCCACGATCAACTCGGACACGGCTCCCCAGTCATGGGCCGGCGCGGATGCAGGTGGTGTGTTCGATGCGTTTTTTCGCTTCGAGGGGCTTGGCGTAGCCGTGTTGCCAAAGAGGTCCCGGCCGGGTGCGACCGTGATGGTGCGGACCTCCACCGGCAGGCGGGGCGGAACCCGGGCGATGACGGCGTCGAGCAGCTCGGCGGCGTTCTCGGCGCGGGCGCCGGGATCGACGTCGATGCCGGCCTGGTCCGTGCGGTCGAGCACGGTGAGCCTCGTGTCGAAGCCGGTGCCTCGGCGCGCGTAGACACGGCCGTCGACGGCCATGGTGAACACCACGCGGGCGGGCGGGTCGAGGCGGCCGAAGGCGGCATCCCAGTCGGAATCGCCGGGAATGCACTTGGCCGACGTGACGGCCGCGAGCCGGCCGGCCGGCGGCAGCATGGAGAATGCCGAGCGCAGGTGCCGGAGGTCGGCGTCGTGGCGGATGCGATCGACTCCCGGCGTGGCCGAGAACGGCGGGTTCATGATGACAACGGTAGGCCGGGCGCCGGGCAGGCGGTCGGCGACGTTCTCGGCGTTCACGCCGGTGACGAGGGTTTCGGGGAACAGCCGGCACAGGAGGGCGCGGCGGACGTCCGCGATCTCGTTCAGATGGAGGTTCCCGGCGGCTTGCCTCCCGAGCGCGCATTCCGCCATCACCGCCAGCATGCCGGTGCCCGCCGACGGCTCCAGCACCATGTCGCCCGGCCGGATCGCAGCGGCTTGTAACGCCGCGTAGGCGAGTGGCAGTGGCGTCGAGAACTGCTGCAGGCGGAGCTGCTCTTCGGAACGCTTCGTGTGAGAGGGCTCCAGGGCGGCCACGGCCTCCAGCATCCTCAGCATGGCGAGGGGTCCGTCCGGACCGGCGCCGGCGTGGCGGCGCATGGCCCGGCCGTGGCGGCGGATGAACAGCACGACCGCGGCCTCGGCGGCCTCGTAGGCGTCTTTCCAGACCCAGGCGCCTTGGGCATCGCTTGCGCCGAAGGCGCGTGTCATGGCGTCCCGCAGGACGGCGGCGTCGAGCGCCTGGCCGGCCTCCAGGATCGGCAACAGGGTTGTGGCGGCGGTGAAGAGCGCGTCGTGTGCGGAAGGCCCGGAGCCCGGGGCGGCGGGGACGGAAGGAAGGGCGTGGGGAACGGGAAGGCGCGCGGACGCATCCGCCGCCGTGTGGGCGTCGAGCATGGATCTCTCCCTCCTGAAACTGCGTGAGAGTGCCGGGACGCGGCGTGGGATGAAGGAAAACCTCCCGCGCCGCGCCCGCGGCCTGACTTCGACCGGCTGTCCGGCCTCCTAGCGCCAGGGAGCGGACGCGCGGAAGATCAGGCTGGGGCGGTGGCGGGTTTCGGGGCGTTCCGCCGTTCGGCCGCACGGGCTCGGCACGCGTCCATTAGCCGGCGGTATTCATTGACATCGAGGTTGGAATCGCCCCGGACGAGAAAGGCCAACTGCGTGGTCATGAGGCGGACGGCGGGGTCATCCTGCTGATTGCCGCCCTCGTGGATGACCTGCGTGCATGCCTGGTGGATGGCAAGTGCCACCCCGGACGGGTTTGAGGCGCCCGGATCGACGATGGCCAGGGCGTCCTTGTGGCGGTCGTAGCCTTCTGGAAGCTCGGGGAAGCTCATCGGTCTGTCCTCCTCATGCGGGCGACGAGGCTTTCCACCATGCCGGCGTCGGCGCCGCAGGCTTCGCCCCAGCCGCGGATGTTCGCCTCGAAGTCGTCCAGGGACCCGAGATGCTGGTCGAACAGCGGGTTTTGGTCGGTCGCGGCCAGCACGCAGTTGCCGGAGACGGCGATATTGGTGATGGCCGGGCTGGTCATGGGTTCGAGGGCCAAGAGCCAGCAAAGGACCGCGGCGAACATCGGCGAGAGGTCCCGGCCGCGGCGCGGGTCCATGGGGTGCATGGCCGGCGGCGGGCCGGCGGGAGACTGACTGGTCATAGCAAGCCCTCGCGTCTGAAGCTGAAGAAACGGTCGTGTCCGCAGACCACGTGGTCGTGGACCCGGATCCCCATCACCTCGCCCACCTGCCGGAGCCGGTGGGTGATCTCCACGTCCTCGCGAGAAGGGTTCGGATCTCCTGTCGGGTGCCCATGGCAAAAAATGACCGAGGCGGCGCTCTCCCGGATGACCGGCCTGAATACCTCTCGCGGGTGAACAATGGAGGAGGTCAGGCTGCCCGTGGACACCCGGTGATGACGGATCAGCCTGTTCCTGTTGTCCATCATCAGCACGTCGAAGTGTTCGCGGTACTCGTTGACGTACTTGGGCCGCATGTAGCGGTAGGCCTCCTCGGGAGTGCTGACGATCGGAGCGTCTGAGTGCAGGGAGGCTTCGGCTTCGAGGAGTTGCCGGCCGAGGTCGAACGCCGCCTTGACCCTGCCGGCGTGTGCGGCCGTGAGCCCGTGGCGCCGGAGTTCCCGGACGGTCATCGAGTCGAGGTCGAGCAGGGAAAGACCGGCGACCTTGGCTGTCCCGTTCGCGCCGATCAATGCCTCGATCGGGTTCCGGATATCCATGAATGCCTCCTTGTGACGGGATCAGTGCGGATGGAGAGCAACGGCCGCTCCCGCACCCCGGCCGCTCCGCGACGGGAAACAGCCCGGCTCCGCTCCGCGCGGGGCGGGTATCCGGGGGGAGAGATGGATTGCGGCCGGCCGCCTCAGGTGGCGGCTTGGGCGGGGTCGCCCAGAGTGACCCGGACATCGGGTCGGGAGATGGAGATCTCCACCTTGCGACCGTTGGGAACGAGGTGGAGGATCTCCCGGCGGACGGTCTCGGCGATGGAGACTTCCAGCGCGGAGTCCTCGCTGCAAAGGAGCCTGGTGGCGACGTGGAGCGCGTCTTCGTCGAACCGCTGGGCCTGAGTGCTCCAGCTGTCGGCGTCCGCGTCATCGGAGGGGGAGAAGTAGCCCCGGCGCAAGAGCTCCGCGAGTTGGTGCGGTTCCAGGTTGCTGTCCCCGGTCACGAGCGGCAGTGTGTCGCCGACCCAGCCGCAGTCCTCGCCCGCGAAGGCGAGGTCGGCGGGGAGGTGGAGCGTGCGGCCAGGACCTCCGGCGCTCCTGACCGAAAGCGTCATGCGGATCGCCACGGGACGCGGGGGCAACAGGGTCGCGGCGGTGTCCTTCTGTCCCGGCAGGGGGAAGTCCCGGAGCGGCCGCGTCTTGCCGTCGGCTGTGGCAACCTCGGTGTCGATGCCGGTGACGCGGTCGAGGCGGTCATGCCACTCGTAGCCTTCCAGGCGCCTGTCGGCCTCGAAGAGCCTCTCCGCCAGACCGGCTCGCTCCGCCGCGCGCCACAGCGCTTGCGCCTCGGGAGGCTCGGGGTCGAGGTCAATGACCAGGGCATCGGGGCCGGCGGGCGCGGGCTTCGGCGGCTCCCGCCAGTCGTCGATGTCGGCGATGGAGGGACGCCAGGGACGGAGGACCTCCGGCGGCGGCGCAAGCTCGATCCCGGCATCTCGCGCCCGTGTCCAGTCGGCAAATGCGGGACGGGGCTCCGGGTCGGCGGCCATGGCGCGGTAGATCGCCAGGCGGGCGGCCTGGCGCATCTCCTCCAGAAAGGCGTTCTCGACGGGTTCTCTACGGGCGGGCAGCAGCAGTTCGAGCCCCGGGCAGTCCACGACGTCGGCGCGTACGGACCATATGGCGCCGTGGACGGTCTCGACCGCGGGCAGCCGCACGGGCACGGTCAGGCCGAAGAAGTTCAGGTCCGGCTCCATGTAGCTCTGCCGCCGGTTCCGGTAGACGCCGAAGGTGAGTCCGTTCCATGTCTCGGCATGGACCGCTCCGTCGAGAAAGGCCCGGCGATCAACCGTCTCGCCTTCGAAGGTGACCGGAAGCGGGTAGTGGCGTGCCGCGTTGGCGAGCGCCGCGCGGATCATGTCGGCGGACTCGGCGGCCTGGAACTCCACGGTCGTCCCGGATGGATACGGCGCGCCGTCGTCGGGCCGTACCGGAGCTTCGTTCCGGCCGGTGAAGTGTTCGGGCTCAAGGTCGACGGACCAGCCCTGTCCGGCATGGCCGTCGTGCGTGCGCGCCCGCGAGGATATCCGGCAGCCTCTGTGGGCGAGGCTCAGGATTCCCATGCCGGCCGCGTCCTCGCGGGCCACCAACTCGTGGCTCCAGCCGTTCTCGCCGAAGCTCAGCAGGACGGCCGGGTCTTCGATGCCAGCGCCGTCGTCAGTGATGCTCACCGCAAGGCGCGGTTCGGACGGCTCGGGCGTGTGGCCGGCGGGCTTGGTGAGTGTCTCCACGGTGACGCGGACTCTGGTGGCTCCGGCGCGGCGCGAGTTCTGGAGGGTTTCGAGGAAGATCTCGATCGGACGGGACGCCCAGAACTTCGTGACGCGCTTGAGCGCACTCTCGTGGACCCGGGCGCGGATGGTCGCCCCGGGCGGAATGGCGGTGTGTGTCATGTGCGGTCTCCCGATTGGGTGGGACAAAAAAAGCCCCGCCCTGCGGTGTGCGGGGCGGGGCGCATTCGGGCCGAAGGGCGGTTCAGACGCCGCGCAGGAACTCGGGGATGTCGAGTCCGTTGCCGTTGTCATGGCCGTTGGCGGCGATGGGCGCAGGATGGTGTTCGGCCGGCTCTGGGGTTTCGACGGTCTCGGTCTCGGAGACCGGATGCGGCGGATCGGCGGGCGCGTTGGCGCTTCCCGGTTCCACGGGCTCCGGGGCGCCGGCGTCTTCCGGTGCCGGACCGGCTACGGAGTCCGGCGCCTCGGGTGCAGGCGTCTCGGCACCGTCACCCTCGACGTTGGCTTGGCCTGCGTCGAACGCCTTGAAGCCGGGCGGGGTCCAGGCCAGCGCGGCCGCGTGGGCGTCGGCGGTGACGCCCAGCGGAGGGCTGCCGACGGCGAAAGCCTCCTCCATCGCCTTGGCGATCGCGGGCTTCTTGCTCTTGGCCCGCGCGGACGCCCATGCCGGTCCCAGGGTTTCCCTGGCGATGTCCAGGATGCGGCCCTTGTTGATGCGCGACCACAGCATGTCCGCGGTGGGGCGCACCTGGCCGGCGAAGTCGATGTCGAGCCGGGCAATGGTGGCTTCCAGCTCGGGACGCGCCTGCGGCTCGAAGGCCAGTTGTCCCTTCACCGTGCGCGCCACCGAGGCCGCGAAGAGCCGCTGCTTGTCGGCCTCCGGCAACGCCCGGAGCGCAACGAAGGCTTCCCCGTCGTCCTTGATGGCGAGCCAGTCCAGCGGCAGGCTGGAGCGGTCGGCAAGCATGGCCTCGCCCGGACTCCAGGACCCGAATTCCTTGTCGTTCATGCGCAGGTTGGGCCGGTCGGCCGTCTCCCGGACAGCGATGTCGAGCGCGTGTTCCTGGTATCCGTGGGTGAACACGGCGCGGCCGAGCTGGAACAGCATGAGGTCGAAGGCGGCCTCGAAGTCGTTACCCAGGTGCGCCTTGACCAGTGCCGTGCGGATGGAGCGGAGATCGTCCGAAAGCCCGATCCCCACGCCTGCTTCCTTCCGCGCCTCGGCCTGCGGGTCGGCGGGCGAGGCGATAGGCGCGGAGATTGCGGGTCTCCGGACCCGGTCGTCGTCGCCGTCATCGGCATTGCCGCCGGCGCTGTCACCGGAATCCGCCGGCTTGGGCATGTCCTCGGGACGGACCAGGCCCGCGACGATCTGAAGGTCGCCCCTCCAGTCGATGGTGGCGATGGCGCCCGCCATCGCGCAGTCCTCCGTCCGGAAGGTTGCCCGGGCCTCGACCGCCGCGTTGATCTCGCACGTCCGGGTCTCGATGGCCTGGGCCTCCCGTTCGAGCTCCTCGGTCCAGTCTTCCTCGTCGAACTCGGCGATCTCGTCCTCGCGGGTGCGCAGGCGCTCCAGCTCGGCCGTCTCCTCCCGGGTTGGGGTGGCAGGCTCCGGAGAGATGCGCCCGTAGCGGGCGATCTCGGTCCAGTCCACCTCCGGCGCGGCGGTCGCCCAGCGCCAGCGGGCCTGGAGGTCCGTGACGGTCTCGCCGAGCTTCGCCATGGTGAGTTTCTGCAACAGCACCGGGTCCTCCAGCCAGATCCCGCTCTCGTCCTCGGCGGCGAACAGGTCCCGCAACACCGGCCCTCCCGCGGCTTCGTAGTCTTCGATGCCCACGAAGCGGGCCATGGCGGAGTTGGCCGGGACCCGCTCCTCGGTGAGCATGCGCTTCACCTGCCAGGCGGCCGGGCGGTAGCCCTGGTCCGCCACCTGCTCCCAGACCACCATCTGGCGGGCGTGGTCGGTGGTGACGGCGAACGCCTTGAGCGTCTCCAGGTCGATCTCGCCCGCCCGGTAGGCGTTGAGCAGTTCGGGCGCGGCGTTGCCGAGCCGCAGGCGCTGCTCGACCAGGCGCTCGGACGTGCCGAACCGCGCCGCGATGGCCGCCGCCGTGACGCCGGATTCGGTGAGCTTCGTGAAGGCGATCACCTGGTCGGCGGGATGCATGGCGATGCGTATGACGTTCTCGGCAAGGGACAACTCCGCGGGCGCGGCATCGCCGTCCACGACCAGGCAGGCCACGGGATGCGCGGCGTCGATCACGCCGTCGGCGGCGAGCGCCTTCAGTGCGGCGAGGCGCCGACCGCCGGCGACCACGGCGTAGCCGCCGTCCGGGCCATCGCTTCGGACGACGAGGTTCTCGAGAAGCCCGTGGTTCGCGATGGAAGCCTTCAGTTCGGCCTCGGCGACCGCGTCGGGCGGCGTCTTGCGCACGTTCTCCGGCGCGATGGACAGCCGGTCGAGCGGGATCGAGCGGATCGCCGAGTCGTGGATGGGAGCGGTATGGTTCATGTGTTCCTCCGTGAATGGGGTTGTGGGCGAGGCAACTCTCTCCGGCCCTGTCCCGCCGCCCGGCCGGCCCGGGCTCCGCCTCCGGACGGCGCTTGCGCGAGTGCAGGCGGTTATTGCCCGGCGCGGTCCTCGGTGCGGAGCCGGTCGGACGGGCCGGGAGTTCCGGCAGCGGGATCGACGGGAATGCCGGTAAGAGCTGGAAGCGGAATACCCGACGGCGACAGCGTGTGGCCGATGCGCCTCTCTATTTCTGCGTATCGGCGATACAGAAGCGGCCGGAGTTCGGCGGCCCGGCGCAAGTCGGATCTGGATGAAAATATGCAGAAAGAGCAGGAACAACGGGATACCCCCTGCTCGTAGACCCAATGAGGCGACTGGCCTGCTTCGCGAATGACCCGGAAGACGTCGGCGGCGGTGAGGTCGAAGATCGGCAGCCAGTCAAACCATTCTCGCCCCGCGCGGGAGTTTCGGTCGCTACGTTTCCAGGGACTACGCCTGGCGCGGTCGGCGCTCTCGTCCCGGCGCAGTCCCATGGCGCTGACCAGGCGGCCCTCGAAGCGGGGGTGGGTCTTCAGGTAGCGGCGCAACTCGCGTTCGATAGGCGAAACCTTGGCGTCGCGGGTACAGAATCGTGCCCTTGGGCCAGGGAACATGCCCCTTTCCTCGACGCGTTCGAGAAGCGTCTTCCCGGACGCCACGCGCGCGAGTATCAGCGGAACGCCCGCAGGCATGGTGTTCTCGATGTGCTCGATCGTGCGCGGCCACTCGACCTCGCCGAGCGGAGCGTGAACCACCACCAGTTGGTCGCGTGGGACGATCCGGGCGAGCAGGATAGTCATGGCTTGGCTGTCCTTGCCTCCCGAGACACTGAGTGACACAAGCGCGCCGCGGCGGATCATGTCGCGGCATTCGGGCGGGACCTGGAGTTCGGCGGTGGGCTGGCCGCGTGGCGGGGTGGCGCTCATGCCTCCGTCCCGTCATGGTCGGTCAGCGTCATCGCTGCGGTCGGGCACACGAAGAGCGGACTGATGAGATATTCCGGCTCGCCGCCGTCTTGGCCGGGACTGATGTTGACGGCGGCGATGGCCGCGGTTGGCTGGCCGTCGACGAAGCAACTGACGAGGCAGAAGTTTTGGAACCGGCCGCTGGTCAGGGCCTCGAACGCGCGGCGGTGATCGGCGGTAATGTTGGTGTCGGGCATGGCGGCGACCTCCTTGGCGGTGGCGTGGCGCGGGGGAACCCGTCCTCGGGCCCCCGGGACTCGCGTCGCCCGGCTGGCCGCCACCTCCCGGCGGCGCACGGCGCGCCTGTGGAGGCCGAAGCATCCGGGCCCGGCGGACGGCACAGTCGCTGCGAGCCGGATCAGCGAAGGTGATCGTCGTCGTGGAGCAGTTCATCCTCCATGGCGCTAAGCGAGGAATGGCGGCCTGTCTTGAACGTGAACTCGTGTGACTCGCCGTCGTCCTGCGGCAACTCGTAGCGGAAGAAGGCGGACCAATCCTGGTGACGGAAACCCCGCC
Source organism: uncultured Binatia bacterium (SeqCode) (assembly GCA_965204205.1). Lineage (GTDB taxonomy): Bacteria > Desulfobacterota > Binatia > UBA9968 > JAJDTQ01 > JAJDTQ01. Next base: position 145,265 of record OZ241976.1, read on the forward strand.
AGAGGGCGCCCGCGAGGCTTGCGGCGAAGGTCCAGGCAATCGCCGCCATCCAGAGCAGGCCCAGGTGCTCTGCGCCGGCGCCGAGCGCGAGCGCCGTCGTGGTGTAGATGGCGGCGAAGGCGAGCCCGCCGAGCACGAAGGCGCGGGCGCGCCAGGTGGTGGTCGGGCGCAAGACGCGGCCCGGGGTCGGGCTTCCTTCCTGCGCTGTACCTGTTCTCTTCATGGTTCATGCCCTCCACTCCGCCGGCGGGCTCGGCCCGGCAGAAGAGCGCCTCTGCCGGACATCAGTCGCCGATGGCGATGCGGTCGCCCCAGGGTTGGCGGTTAGCCTCCGACGACGCCGCCGAATGGTCGACCCAAATGACGGGAAAAACCGGCTCGGCCTCCGGGTAGCTGGAGCACTCCATGTCCGTGAAGTAGAGGCACACCGCGGGCTGTATCCCCTGCTCTTCGAGCCACTCGAAGCCCGGGCGGAAGTCGGTGCCGCCCCGGCCCTTGAGCGTGATCTCCTCGGGGAGGTCGTCGGCCGAGTACTCGGCCGCGTCCCGCAGGGCGGCGTCCACCTGGAGCACGAAGACTCGTTCCGGCCTGATCTCGGCAGCGATCTCGCGGAGTTCCGCCCAGAACCCGGCAAGGGTTTGGGCCGGGAGCGAGCCCGAGGTGTCGATGATGACCGCGATGGAGTCGATGCCCTCGGAGCGGATCGAGGGGAGGTAGAGGCCCGAGTCGATGAAGCGGCGGTTGGGAACGCTCCAGCTGTAGTCGCGGCTGGCGGCGTCGGTCATGTAGCGGCGCAGCAGCGTCCGCCAGTCGAGTGTGCTCGCGTGGGCGTTCCGGACCGTCTCCTCGACGCCTCCCGGGGCCTTGCCCTCGGCCCTGGCGATGCTGAGGGCCTGGTGCATGGCCTCGTCCCACGCCTGCTCCTCGGCGGCGGTGTCCACGGGAGCCTCGGCGGGATCGGGGCCGTTGCCCGCGCGGGTGTCGGCGTCCATGACCTCTCCGGTGCCGGAGGGGTCGTGGCTCGGCGGAGAGCCGGAGGCGCCGTCCTCACCCTGGCCGTTCCCGTCGCCGCCGTCGCCCTGGTCGGCCGGATCGGAAGGATCTCCGGACTCGTCGCCGTCCCCGCCGGGAGGCGGCTGGCCGGCCGCGCCCGCGCCGTTGGCGCCATCTCGGGCTGGATCGCCATCGTCGTTTGGATCGCCGTCCCCGGATTCCGGCAGGCGGTCGTACGCCTGCTCCACGCTCAGGTCCTCCCAGGCTTCGGCTTCGGGCGGGAGCGTAAAGCCCGCATCGCGGAGCAAGGCGTGGGTGACGAGCTGCGAGGCCGTCTGCCATCGTTCCGGATCCCGCTCGCCCCGGCGGGTGTGATGCTTTAGCGCGCACGCCATCACCACCCGCGCCATCGCGGTCTCGATCAGGTGCGCGTCGGTCTCCGCCACCCAGCCGGGCGAGTAGCGGATCTCGTGTCCATCGCTCGCAAGCGTCTTCCGTGTGGGGTCGGCGCGGAGCGGGAGCCTCAGGACGAGGCTCCCGAAGAAGGGCTGCTTCTGCAGGAGCCCGGTCACGCAGTCGCTGATGCGGATTGCGGATTCCCTGAGAGCGTTGGGTGACATCACGCCACCTGCCGCGTCGGTTCGGCCTGCGGCGCCGGGAAGTAGCCCGCGAACTGCTCCATGAGCGCGTCGGCGTCCCGCTTCACCTGCGCCCGGACCACCGGGTCGAAGGCACCGGACGGACGGAGCGAGTCCGGCTCCACCCCCGCGATCCTGTCCTTCACCTGCTCACACAGCCGCGCGAGCCTCTGGTCGCCGAAGATGTTGAGCCGGGGAACCACGTCCACCAGGTCCCGGATGTTGGAGATCATGGTGTCCCGGAACACCAGCGGCTTGCCGTCGTCGTCCTCTTGCAGACGCTCCGACACCCGCTCCACCGCCTCGGCCAGGCGCCGGTAGAGGTCGCCCACCGCGTCGTGGAGTTGCTCCTCGATGTGAAGCTCGATGTCGCGCTTCACCCGCTCGGTGTCTTCGGACGCGAGCGTGGCGATGAAGTGGTCGGCGTCCGGCACCGCGGTGATGCGGTAGCGGATGGAGAACCTGTCCCGGAGCTGGTCCTTCGAGGGATAGTCCTCGATGCGGAAGAGTTTGCCGAGGTCGATACGGGCCTGCTCCACGTAGTCGCCGTAGTCCTCGATGAAGCGCGCGCGCTGGCGCACCAAGCGCTCCCGGAGCGCGTCCATGACCTCGGTGTAGCGGTCGTAGTTGGCGACGGTGAGGAGGCGCGAGCCCTTGTCGTCCCAGGGCATGGACTGGGCGTAGTGCTGTGTGCGGCTCTCGTTCATGACGGCGTTGAGCGGCGCCAGGGCCGCCTTGGGCAGCAGGCGCTTGTTGTACCGCCCGGCGCTGGTGCTGGCGTCGTGGTGGACGGCGACGTGGTTGCTCGCCTCCCGGTCGTAGAGCCGGCCGGACCAGGCGGTGATGTGCAGGCCGACCAGCATGGCGTCGCGGTTGAGGTCCATGGGTTCCTCCTTTCGGGCTACCTGAGGGTCCACAAGGGGACCTGGATTGCGGCGGCCAGCTTCCGCCGTGCGGCATCGCGACTGCGCGCCTGCACGGCGTACTCGCGCGATGGGGCATCGCCGGCCGGATAGTGACTGATCATCCAGCAGTGCATGGTCTCCCCTCACCGGGTCCTGGCCGCGGCCCAGCGGATGAAGGCGGGGGAGCGCTGGAGCGCCGGGTCGCGGCGCACGCACGCGCCCACCAGCGACTCTCCCACCTCCCTCCTGAGTCGTTCCGCGAACGTGACGATCGCGTCCATGGTGACGTCTGTCGCAAGACGGTAGAGCGAGCCGCAGAGGGCCATCAACGCGCTGGCGTTCTCCGGGATGTCCGCGTTCCCGGGGTCGTTCAGGACCGCTCTCGGATGGGGCAGCTCCCGCCACACCTTCAGGAACGCCGAGAACTCCACCGCCGCGGCCTCCCCCACCGCGCCCCGGAACAGCGCCCGCTCGACCGCCGGATCGAGGCCGTTCCGGTGCTTGACGATGTTTGAGGCGAACTCCCAGGTCCTCGGACACGCAAAGGTGCGTTCCCTGGACTGCGGGTCGAACTGGTGCAGGAGGTCCGGTTTGTATGTGACGAAGTAGAGGACTTCGGCAGCGATGCCGTTGGCCGCGCCCCAGGCGAGCCAGTCCTCCGCGTCGACACGGATATCGAGGTGAATGAATCGCGAGCCCAGGGGCGTCGGCATGCGGTGGACGACGCCGCGGTCCGTTTCCCGGTTCCCGCAGGCAATGAGCGACGCTCCCTCGGGAAGCTCGTACTCGCCCACCTTTCGGTCGAACACCAACTGGTACAGGGCCGCCTGCACCATGGGGGGAGCCGAGGGCAGCTCTTCGAGGTTGATGAGCCAGCGGCCGGGATCGTCGGACGGGGGCAGGAATGCGGGCGGCGCCCAGCGGGTGCGGTCGTCGTGGTCGCGCCAGGGGATGCCGCGGAGATCGACGGGGTCGAGCAGCAGAGCCCGGACGTCGACGTACTGGCGGTTCGTGGCCGCAGCCACCTGCTGCGCGATCTGGCTCTTGGCCGCGCCGGGCGGCCCGAAGACGATGGCCGGCTGGCGGGCCTCGACCAGGAGGGCGAGCACCTTGGCGAGATCGCTCGGGCGCAGCGTGTAGTCCGCGGAAATGTTGTCGGGAAGGGGCATGGGCAACCTCCATGATGGGGTAAGATGGAAAACCGAGCGGGCACCCTCCGGGACCTCGCCCGCGCCCCTCCACGGCTAACCCTCCGGCTTTTCGCGCCGGAGCCCCGGCGGGCGGATGGTCCGAGGAGTTGTGCGGAAAACGCTAGAACCGTTGGTCACAAGGCCACGAAGGCGCGGCCGTGATCCTCGGTGGGAGTGGTGTGAGCATGACGGCAACCTCCCGTGCCGGTGCCGTTGGCGAGCCCGGCTCGCCCGCCAGCCGCCACAAGGGCGCGGGCACGCCACCCGATCCGGCGCCCACGCGTACCAGGAGCGTGGCCGCCCGGTCCCGGCGAGGAGCCGTTCCCGGAACCTCACGGGACGCGGCGACGGGCGAGCCGGCGATCACCTCGCCCTGGCGGCGCAAGAGAGTGTCGCGGAAAGCATCGGGAGCCATACCCCGGCCTGCGGTTTCATGGGCTGCGCCCGTGATGTATGATCCGTGACGGAGACCGCGATGAGGACGGATCTTTCGGAGTGGCCCGGCGGCGTGGACCCGGCGTGGAGGCTTCTTGAGCCGGCGAGCGTCGCAGCGCTCCGCGCCGAGCCATCGGCTGCGAACCGCGCGCTCAGACTCCCGGCCGACCTTCCTAAGGAAGCTCCCGACGAGTCCGCGTTCGTACGCAATGCAGTGATCGTGCTCGAGCGGATGGACCGCGACGAGTGGCTGCGGCTCACCGGCAAGGGGAACTTCAGGCGGGATGCGGTTGCGGCGATGCGCGAGTCGATGATCTGGCCCGGAACTGAGAGCGCCCAACCCGGTAGCCCCCAAGCCTTACAACACTGAATACTTGATGAGCGAGAGGAGAAACCGTTGTCGGCGAGAACAATCTATTTCGATGAATCCGGATTCACGGGAACCAATCTTCTTGATGGAAATCAGCCGAATTTCGCTGTAGCCAGCACCGTAGTCGATCCTAAGGATGCTATCGAAATCCTTCGGGAAAGCTTTCCATCCTATCGGGGACAAGAGTTCAAATTCTCTAATATTTGGCGGTCCCGAAGACACCGAGAACGGCTTTCTGAATTCGCCCGACGCATGAGCATGTCCTCCAAACTCGTGTTTGTTTATTGGGTCAATAAGAGGTTTGCCGTTTTGTGTAAGATAATCGACTTCCTGGTGGAACCGATCTTCACACGTGCTGGCTATGATTTCTACGCTGATGGCTTCAGTCTCAAATTCGCCAATTTTATGCACTTCGGATTAACTCAGGTAGCGAAAGACGGGCTATACAGCGAGATTCTACACGCCTATCAGCGTTTCAGTAGAACCCCGAGCGAGGCCACACTACGTCTCTTACAGCAGGAACTCCGGACGCTGATCGCGGATGCTGGAGAACCGATGAGTTCTCTACTTGATCCAGTGTCAACTGGCGCAGACTGGTTTATGCTACATTCGAACCTTGATACTTTTGCTAGTACCGACGATGTGCAGCTGACAAGCGTAATGCGAAGCGTCGCTCATTGGCGCAGCATGTATTCCGACGATTTTCGGGTTGTGCATGATGACTCGTCTAACTTTTTTCGACAACGTCACCTCTGGGAACGGCTGTCGAGTCGCGACGTTCCAAATCAGTTACTTCGGGCAGCCGATGGCATGGAAATTCAGTTTCCTTTGCGAGTAATGTCCACGGTCGTCGCAGATTCTAAGAAGAATTATGCCGTACAACTTTGTGATATCCTCGCAGGACTCACCGTACATAGTCTCGAGTGTAAAACGGGCGATGACCGTGTGTTATTGGAGAAAGTAGTCACTGCAGGGTTTGGTGAGATCCCGTGTGGTGGTATCGAACCCGGGACCGATTTTCCCGATGACATCGGCCCGAAACCTCTCACTGGACCTGATGCTATCGACCAAGTTACGGAGATTATTTTCGGAAGACATCACAATAGGAAAAAGGACAAGGATAATTGACTCAAGAGAAGGCAGGCGAGCGTTTACGATAGTGCGGCAATCGTGGTCTGTTGCAGATGAATTGCTCGAATTTCGGAATGGAGAACTGTGACAGATAGGGCTTATGACCTAGACGGCAATGCTGCTTTTTCTTCAAAGTACTGTATTGTGTCTCCTCTGTTTGGTTACAATCCTCGGTGTTTGGGCGTCTTGGCTAGGACTGTCACCCGAAGTTGATTTCCTCTCCTTTCTCACGAAGACCGGCGTCTTCTTTCCGCTTTTGGGTTTCCTGGCATTCATTGCTTCGTTGATCACCTACCTCCTCGGATGGGACCCTACGCAACGAGTACTACAGTGGTTTCGGGTGGCTGTAGTCATTCCTGTTTTCACCAGCATTGTTATGTTGTGTGTAACGGCAGTGGGCATACTCGGTCTTCTTGCAGTCGCATCCATGTTCTTGTGGAACTTCGATCGTCCAGTCATTCAGGAGGTCATCGTCCATCTGCGGATGGAAGATTATGCACAGACGGACCGTAGCATAGCTGGATCGAAACTACCCTCCTCGAGAATCGCTGACCTTACCTTCATTAACGACTCGCTACGACAGGCACATTTCAACACAACAGGAGATCCAGCCCCAGACCTTTGTCGAGTCTATCTGTCCTACTTCGAGGCCCGTCGCCACGCGTTTCAGCCGGTATGGTGGCGATATCTCTACGGACGTGCCATAGCCGCTTGCCAAGAAGTTACCGGAGACCAGAATGCCGCGTTAGACACTCATCGCACGAACGTCAAACTTGCTCGATGGTTGAAGGCTGAAGAAGTGCGGCGTGCGTGGCGGCATATTGCAGCATTCCATTTTCGAGACTCAGGGAGGCAAACTGACATATCCGACAAGCACGATCGGTTGACGAAGGTTCTTGAAATCTTGGCAACTGATCCGGACATAACTGCGAGGAGAATGCGTGGCGTGGCGCAATACCTTCTCGGCAACTATGCGGAGGCGATAAAGATCTGGACAGCACTTATTGACGATCTACGGGAGGGCAACAAGATAGAGCGTAAGAGGCTGCTCAATAGCTCTGCGATGGCTTATGGGGCTTTGGACCAGCACCAATTGGCGATAGGTGCCGCGAACAAAGGCTTAAACATCGATTTCTCGACAACTGATGAAGCTGAGCGGCGTGAACAGATTCGCTTGCTCGCAACTATGGCGATATTGAAGCTGGGTACGGACGAGTGTGAGGATGCACGTACGGCGTGGGACAAACGTGAGCGCCTGAAGCGGCAGAACCCATCGCCGTGCGGTGCTCTGATTGCTGCACAGATCATGTCGTGTGGTCCCCTACCGAGCGAGCAAGAAGAGATCATCGATTTACTTCGGTTGGGAACTGGACTGAAAGCCGCAACAGTCGTCGGTCCGACATCAACAGCACTGACCAAATTGCTGGATCAAGCGAGCCGCAAGTTTGCGCAGTGCTATATTGGGCTCGATTTTGACGCCGAGTTGGTTAAAAAAGCGGTTACGCGGCTGCCGGCTAGCCAGATTTCACGGTGAGGTTTTTTTAGTTGTTACGGAGCGGCACGCAGTCTCCGAACATGCCGTTGAGGCGCGACGGGTTGGCAAACGGGAGGCCTTTTTTGGGGGCCGTGGACCGCATTCGTTCACGGGTTTGCGGTTTGCGTACAATCCTTCGGTCACCGGGTGATGGTGTCGCCGGGCAAGCGGGGGTGCCGGGTTTTTGCGGCCCGCAAACGGATGCGCGCCGTGCATCCTAACCGCTATCACCCGGTGACTGAAGGAAAACCATACGCGTAAGCCTGCGCTTGTGCCGTGATGACCCAGACGGGTGAAGGGTGGAGAACGGTGATTGTGCGCAGAGAATGATGAGTTACGCGCACCTACTGGCCGAAAAACTCCACGCTACCACCGAAGGGGTTATTGCACCAGGCGAAAGTCCTGGAAAGGGGGGTGCAAGGCAACGGCTCGCGGAGCCGGCTAGCGAAAACAATGAGCCGAAGGACATGCGGCCGCAGGAAGCCGTAGCGCCCTGATAGTACCGTGGAAGGCGGAGAACCGCGGCCATCGGGGTCCGCTACGGTGTTTCGGGCGTATTTGGAGCCAAGCGTGACTAAGGTCAAGCGTCGGCTGTCAATTCGGGATGGTCATGGATGATTCACGAGCCGGATACGGGGTCGGCGCCGAAGCCGGCGGCAACCGGCGGTTTATGGAGGAAGGAATGGCTACGGACCTGAAGGTCAGCGTAAGGAGACAGATCGATCGGTTGAGGAAGGAACTGGCCGCGGCCACGGGGCGAGTTGCCGCGTTGCGGGACGAGATCAAGAGGCACGAGCTGGTCCGTGACATGCTGGATGGACGAAAGGCCGGCAGAAGGTCACGGCAGCGTGGTTCCGAGGTTGGAGCGTTGAAGCGGGGACCACGCGGCGCGATGATCGATTGGAATGCGGTTCTCGCGACTCTACCCGAACAGTTCAATCTGGATACCATGGTCGCCCACGAAGTGGCGGGCCAGAAACCTCGAGTGTACCTCAGGCAGGTGGCCGTGCGGTGGTCAAAGGAGGGGCGGATCAAGCGCACCGGCCGGGGCATGTACCAGAAGACCTGATTCCGAAGAAAACGGACGGGCCCGACGGAGTTGCCCCGGAGCTGGCACTGCTGGAACAGTGGAGCAACTGCTACAACAACGTGTTGAGAACAGGCGTCCGTCGGCTGCAACCATGCTGCTCTGCCCGCGATCCTGTGCACGGGGCTCGACGGCGCTGTCGGACGCCCGATTCCATCCGGTGACAAGCGATGGTCGACGACGAGGAACTGAGGGCGAAGCTCGCCAAGGTGGAAGCGCTGTTCCGCGGCGCCGGTTCCCCAGGAGAGAGGGCCGCCGCCGGGGCCGCGATGGGTCGGCAGCAAGGCCGCCTGAGCGGCCCGGAGGGGGACCGCGAGCCGGAGGCCGAACTCCAGTTCACGCTGCCCGACACGTGGTCGGTCAGCCTCTTCGTCGCGGTCTGCCGCAAGCACGGCGTGCATCCCTACCGCTATGCGCGCCAACGGCGCATGACGGTCATGGTGCGCACCCGGGAGCGCGCCTTCCACCGGGTGGTGTGGCCGGAGTTCAGCCGGCTTCAGACCGAACTCGAGTTCTACTTCCACGACGTTACCGACCACCTGATCACGCACGCGATGGGTTCGGACGGCGATGACAGTGGCCTCGACCGGTAATGGTCCGGCCGCGGCGTTCGGCGCAGCGGCGCGTTGCTCAACTTCATGCCCAGGGGCGTCATGGCCTTCCGGCCCGATCAAGCGGCCGTCCCGGCGGTCGAGGCCGGAGCCCCTCCTGCCGGAGTCGGAACCGGTTCTGCACATCGCCGCCACCGCAACCAGGGCCGGCGTCGTCGGTAAACGATTCGCCTTTCAACGGCCAGTCGGCTATCCTTCGAAACCGCTTGCCGCAGTGGCCGCAAGCAACGGAAGGAGACACACGGGATGGCGACGACCGCAAACCGCAAGACCACGGCGCTCAAGGAGGCCATGACCAAGACACAGATCCTGGAAGCGCTGTCCGAATCGACCGGGCTTCAAAAGAAGGCCGTGGCCTCGGTACTCGACCAACTCGGAGCAGTCATCGAGCGCCACGTCAGGAAACGCGCGGTGGGGACGTTCACGCTTCCCGGTCTGCTGAAGATCAAGGTGGTGCGCAAGCCCGCGACAAAGGCGCGCAAGATGATCTCGCCCTTCACCGGGCAGGAGATCACGGTGGCGGCGAAGCCCGCCTCGCGGGCGGTGAAGGTCCAGCCCCTGAGCGGGCTCAAGCGCATGACGGAGTAGGCCCGGATCGGCGGGAAGAGAGCACCGTTACGCTACTCGGAAACGTGGCGCGATGGCCGCGCTGTAAGCCCGTCGCGAACGGAGCCGGATCGAGGACAGCGGGACAGGGACGCGCTCCGATGCGCGGAAATTGGATCGAATTCGCTTGCCTTTTGCTTACGGATTCGGAGGGCAAGAACCAGGACAGCCTTGTCGAGCTTGGCTTGTTGTCCAATTACCCCGTATTATCAATGGTTTATGGAACTTTCCGATCTTGCGACGGCTGTAGGAAATTATCCGTCTACGAACCCCGTGAGTTTGTCGTCCCACGCGATCCAGGGCTTTCCGGCAGGTTCGAGGGCGTCAACCGTTTTCTTCGTGAGTGTGGTACGAATCTTCGGCGTTCGTTGTCTAGGGCTTGTCGGCATGGGGGTGAGTCTGGCACTAGCGGTGCGATAAGTCAACCGAAATGTCAACACAATGTCAACACCAGAAGACGAAATCGGGGCGGAAATTGGCTGTGTGTGTCGTTTGAAGGTTGCCAAAATAACTTCCTAACATACTGTTATTACGGTAGATTTGTCGTGGATTGTCAAGTCGTGGCGGTGTTTGACGAGGTCCCTTATAGGAGACTCATAACCTTGAGGTCGCAGGTTCAAATCCTGCCCCCGCAACCACTCAACCCCTTGAAAACATTGTAGTTTTAGCTGCACGTCAACCCGGTGGCCCGGCGGGAGACGGCTTGGCCGGTATGGCCGGTCGCGGCGCTCGTGCTGGTCTAAGCCCCTAAAACAGTGGATTTGTTGGGCTTGTTGTTTTATGGCGACTAGCGAAAAAAGGAAAATGTCAACACTATGTCAAAGGACCATGCTGCGTGTGTCCGGGGATGTGCGAAGAGCGTGGAACGAGTTCGCCGATGATCCGAAGCTTGAACATCCGAGGAATCGCGAGACACGCAGAAGGCAAGGCAGAACATACCGGAGGTCGCGGAGTGCCTGAACTGAAACAAGCAGGTCCGATGAAACACGTTCTGACGGTTCTGCTTCTCGCGGGCGTCGTCCTGTACCAGACCGGCGCTGCGGCCGGTCTGGTAGGGTGGGAGTCCGAAGAGAGCTCCCAGCGCCTGTCGCGCTCCGCCTACAAGGCCGACTTCTTCCGGCTAAGCAACCACTTCATCAGCCAGGACAACAAGATCTTCTGTGGGCCGGTGTCTTCGGCCATCGTCTTGAATGCGCTGAGGCTGGGCAAGAAAAAGGGGCTCCCCCAAGACACCCACTCCATCGCGGAGGATGAACGCGCCTGGCTCCCGACGGGATTCAATCCCTTCTTCGGGAAGTACACGCCGAACAACGTCCTCACCGACCGGACCAAGACCAGGATCGAGGTGCTGGGCAAGCCCATCGAGATCCAGGGGGCCATGAAGAAGGACTTCGGCCTGCAACTCCGGCAACTAGCCCAGGCCCTGATTGCCCACGAGCTCGACGTGACGATCCGCGTGGTCGATGAGGCGATGAACGACGAGGTGATCAAACGCGAACTTGCGGAGAACCTGGCCGCCCCGGGTGACTACGTGCTGGTGAACTATCACCGCAAGACCTTGGGGCAGAAGGGCGGCGGGCACATTTCCCCCCTCGGAGCCTATGACGAGGCGAGCGATTCCTTTCTGATCATGGACGTGAACCCGAACCGGGCGCCGTGGGTCTGGGTGAGCGCGGCCCACCTGATCAAGGCCATGCGCACCTTCGATACCGTGGAGAACCGCGGCTACCTGTTGATCGCCGAGGGACGATAATGGACCGGGAGATTGTCCGCTTGGGGCCGGGGTGAAGCCGTGGATATTGGTTCTACTCGACCTCGCTTCGGCCGGCATCCTCGACCAGCAGGCGGAGACGGCCTTGGTACGCGCCGGCTGAAACCGGAGAGTTGATTCGCTCCGTGGGAGCAGCTAGGATTGGTCCCCTCACATCATGAAAGTACAAGAACGCGTCCTCACCCCTGAAAGGGACGGAATTTTCGGTTATCTGGCCGCTCCGGAACGAGACACGCCGGGTCCGGCGCTGCTTATGACCCATCAGAACACCGGAGTCACCGACTATCTCAAGATCGAGGCGTTGAAGTTCGCCCATCTGGGATACACCGTGGTGGTGCCCGAGCTGTACTCGCTGCTCGGCTATCCGGATGTGACTCACATCCACACAGGCCGGCAGATCCAGGCGCGCACCCGGGATGGCGACTTCGTCCGGGTGATACGGCAGGGTTGGGACTACCTCACCTCACGGAACGACGTGGACGCCAGCCGCGTGGCGGTGTCCGGCTACTGCATGGGCGGACGTATCGCTATCCACTTCGTCGCGGCCACTCCGGAGGTCCGCGCCTTCGTTGGCTACTACCCGACGGTCCGGGAGGAGCCCACCACCGAGTTCCGTCCGGTCCATCCCTATGACGCCGCGCGCAAGATCCAGTGCCCCTCTATCATCCTGTACGGCGTCGACGACCGCATCTCCACCGTGCCGATCCAGCAAAAGGTGTGGGAGAGCTTCCTCGCCAACGGCCAATCCCTGGAGTGGCACTTCTTTCCCTTCGGCGGTCACGGCTTCGTGGATCCCGGCACCGAGGGGTACCATCCCCATGCCGCCAAGCTTGCGTTCCCCTTGGTGGTGGACTTCATGGACCGGGAACTCGACAACGAGCGCGACGGCCTGACGTCCTCTGAAAACTAGTGTGGTGTCTGGTTAATTCGCAGCATAATATGCGGAGGATTTCACCGCACTAGCCTCTCGCTGCCCGGTCAGATTCCAGGATGCGACATCTTCGGACTGGACTCACGATCTTCGACCAGGCGCGCGCAACGTCCGGTTCGCCGGCCGGGTGTCCCAGGCGTTGAGGGTCGCGATCATGGAACAACTCAAGACGATCCCCAACGGGGAGAAGGTCAGACCGACTTTCTCCGACGGAGAGATGAATCGCCGGCTTGCGGCCCTGCGCGTCCACATGGCCGAGAAGCAGATCGATGTCTGCCTCTTCACCTCGATTCACAACATCAACTACTTCAGCGATTTCCTGTACACGTCCTTCGGACGCCCCTACGGCCTGGTGGTCACGCACGAGGGCCAGACCACGATCTCCGCCAACATCGACGCGGGTCAGCCGTGGCGGCGCACTTTCGGCGACAACCTCGTCTACACCGACTGGCAACGGGACAACTACTTCCTCGCCGTGAAGCGGCTGATCCCGGACGGCGGCCGTGTCGGCGTCGAGTTCGACCACATCACCCTGGAAAACCAGCTCAAGCTCCAGGGGGCCTTGCCCGCCGCGGAGCTGGTGGACGTGAGCACGGCCGCCATGCGCATGCGCATGGCCAAGTCCGACGAGGAGATCGCGTGGATCCGGGAGGGCGCTCGTATCGCCGACATCGGCGGCGCGGCCTGCGTCGAGGCCATCGCGGTCGGAGTGCCGGAGTACGAGGTGGCCCTGCATGCGACCCAGGCCATGGTGCGCGAGATCGGCAGGAGCCAGCCTCATGTGGAGCTGATGGACACGTGGACGTGGTTCCAGTCAGGCATCAACACGGACGGCGCCCACAACCCGGTCACCTCGCGGAGGATCGAGCGAGGGGACATCCTGAGCCTGAACTGCTTTCCGATGCTCGCCGGGTACTACACGGCGCTTGAGCGCACCTTGTTCGCCGAGGAGTGCCCGGACGAGCATCTGCGGCTGTGGAAGATCAACATCGAGGTGCACGAAGCCGGGATCCGCCTCATCAAGCCCGGGGTGCGTTGCTGTGACATCGCCGCCGAGCTCAACACGATCTACGAGCGCCACGGCCTGCTTGAAAACCGCACCTTCGGCTACGGCCACAGCTTCGGCGTGCTGTGCCACTACTACGGCCGAGAGGCGGGCCTCGAGCTTCGCGAGGACGTGACGACCGTGCTCGAGCCCAACATGGTGGTGTCCATGGAGCCGATGATCATGATCCCCGAGGGGCAGCCGGGCGCCGGCGGCTACCGGGAGCACGACATCCTGGTGGTCCGGGAGGGCGGCGCCGAGGACATCACCGGGTTTCCCTACGGGCCGGAGCACAATATCGTGCGCGGTTGAAACGCGTGCCCGGTCCGAACGGACCGGCCGCTTGACCGACCCACGAGTGCGCGCGGTTTCCCGTCCTGAACGCTCGATCTCTTTCCAACAGTTGTGATAGGGTGCTTAGTTCTGCAACAGTTTGCAGTGATCGAGACGTTGCCGGTCATGGCGCGGCCGTGCTTTCCTCTGGTCATGCCTCCGGTGCCGGATGACCGAATGGTTGAGACCAAGTCCAGGATTGTCAGGTTCGACCGCGTTCAGAAGAGCTATGATGGCGAGACCCTGGTTATCAAGGATCTCAATCTGGACATAGAAGCCGGCGAGTTCCTGACCATGCTGGGACCGTCCGGCTCGGGCAAGACCACCTGCCTGATGATGCTGGCGGGTTTCGAGCCGGCGACCCACGGCGAAATCTACCTCAACGATCAGCCCATCAACCATGTGGCGCCGCACCGGCGCGACATCGGCATGGTGTTCCAGAACTACGCGTTGTTCCCGCACATGACGGTGGCCGAGAACCTGGCGTTCCCGCTGCAGGTCCGCAAGCTTCCGAGGGCGGACATCGAGGCCAGGGTGGAAGCAGTGCTGGATATGGTGCGGTTGTCCGGCTTCGGGAGCCGGCGGCCGGCCCAGCTCTCCGGAGGCCAGCAACAGCGCGTGGCGGTGGCCCGGGCGCTCGTTTTCGAACCGGCCCTGGTGTTGATGGACGAGCCCCTCGGCGCGCTGGACAAGAACCTCCGCGAGGAGATGCAGTACGAGATCAAGCGCATCCACGACGATCTCGGCGTCACGGTCATCTACGTGACCCACGATCAATCCGAGGCGCTGACCATGTCCACTCGTATCGCGGTCTTCAACGACGGCGTCATCCAGCAGTTGGCGACCCCCAACGTTCTCTATGAAGAGCCCGAGAACGCCTTCGTGGCTCAATTCATTGGCGAGAACAATCGCTTGCACGGTACGGTGGTGTCCTGTGACGGGGACTATTGCGAGGTGGTGCTCCAGGACGGCGCCACCGTTCGCGCCCTGAAGGTCAACGTGGTCGGCAAGGGGGCGCCCACCTGCCTGTCGCTGCGCCCCGAACGGGTGGCCATCGAACCGAACGGGAACGGGGCCGGGGCCGAGAACGTCATCAGCGGCCGCGTGGAGGAGTTGATCTACCTGGGCGACCACATACGAGCCCGCCTGATGGTGGCCGGAGACGACGAGTTCATCGTCAAGGTGCCGAACGCTCCGCACCATGCCTCTCTTTCCGAAGGCACCCGGATTCGCCTCGGCTGGGCCGCGGAGGATTGCAGGGCGCTCGATCCGTCCGGCAAGGAGGCTGCTCCCGCGTGACGCGGGAGTTCCAGGACATGTACCGTGCAGGAAAGCGGCGAGGCCGCGTGGTGCAGAGACCGGGATGTCCGGTCGACTGCAGTAACGAAAGGAGATTTGCGATGAGACGAATACTGGGTACCGTGGCGATCGCGGCGGGCGTTGTGCTGGCGGCCGGAAGCGTCCAGGCGCAGAACCTGACCATCGTGTCGTGGGGCGGCGCCTATACCGCCAGCCAGCAGAAGGCCTACCACGACCCCTACATGAAGGCGAACCCCGGCGTGAAGATCATCAACGACGATTCGGCGGCGGAGGGGTTGGCGAAGCTGAGGGCCCAGGTGGAATCCGGCAAGGTGACCTGGGACATCGTCGACATGGTCGCGGCCGATGCCATCGTCGCCTGTGACGAAGGGCTGATCGAGCAGATCGATGCCGACAAGTGGCTGGCCGCCGCTCCCGACGGCACGCCGGCGTCCAAGGACTTTTTCGAAGGCACCCTGACGATCGGGGGAACCAACTGCTTCATCCCGCAGATCGTCTATTCCACGACCTTCGGCTATCGCACCGATACCTTCAAGGGCAAGCAACCCTCCACCATCGCCGACGTGTTCGACCTGAAGACGTTTCCCGGCAAGAGGGCGCTGGAGAAGAAGCCCATCGCCAACCTGGAATGGGCGCTGATCGCCGACGGCGTTCCCGGCAAGGAAGTCTACAAGGTGCTGAGCACGCCGGAGGGCGTGGACCGGGCGTTCGCCAAGCTCGATACCATCAAGGACCACGTAGTGTGGTGGACCAAGGGGGCCCAGCCGCCGCAGTTGCTGGCGGACAAGGAGGTCGCCATCGCGTCGGCGTACAACGGCCGGCTGTTCTCCGCCATCGTCGAGAAGAAACAGCCGATCGCCATCCTGTGGGACTGGCAGGCCTTCGACCTGGACGGATGGGTGGTGCCGAAGGGAGTCAAGAATCTCGACGCGGTAAAGAAGTACCTGCGCTTCGCCACCGACACCCAGAGGCTGGCCGACCAGGCGAAGTACATCTCCTACGGTCCCGCCCGGTATTCGTCCGCGCCGAAGGTGGGCAAGCACGCGGAGCTCGGCATCGACATGAAGCCGCACATGCCTACCGACCCGGCGAATGCGAAGACCGTCCTTGTCTTCGACTACGTCTGGTGGGCGGACCATCGCGCCGAGCTCGACGAACGGTTCAACGCCTGGCTCGCCAAGTAGGCATTTCCCCGTCGGGCGGGAAGCGCAAGGGCTTCCCGCCCGGCAATATCTTCGTTTCCGGAAGCTCCGGCCGATCCGCATGTCCACGACAAACGATGACGTGATGCGAACGGCTGACGGCGTGCCGCTGAAGATCAGCCTTCAGAAGGCACTGGTGCGCAGCCGGGTCCGGGCGCTGCTGCTGGTGCTGCCCCTGTTGGCCTTTGTCCTGGTCTTCTTCCTCTTCCCCATCGGTCACATGCTGTTTCGCAGCGTCGACAACCGGATCGTTGCATCCGTCTTGCCGCGCACCGCCGTATCGATCCAGGACTGGGATCCCGATCGCGCCGGGTTGCCCGACGAAGCCGTCTTCGAAGCCCTGGTTCGGGACATCCAGACGGCCTTCAAGGAAAGGACGCTGGGCCGTGTCGGTCGCCGGCTGAACTACGAAAAGCCCGGCATGTCGAGCCTGTTCAGGAGATCGGCCAGGCGGGCGGCGCGCATCACTGCGCCGCCCTACCGGGATCGGCTGGTCGCCCTCGACAAACGCTGGGGCGACATCGACACCTGGCGGCTGATCCAGCGGGAGTCGGGCGCGTTGACGGCCGGCTATTTCCTCGCCGCGGCCGACTTGAGGCTGAGCGACCGCGGCGCGGTCGTCAGGCAGCCGGAGCCCCGCCGGATCTACCTGACCCTGTTCTACCGGACCCTGTGGATGAGCGGCCTGATCACGCTGCTGTGCCTTCTGCTGGGTTATCCCGTCGCGCATCTCCTGGCGACGCTGCCGCTCCGTCTCAGCAATCTACTGATGATCCTTGTCCTGTTGCCGTTCTGGACGTCGCTGCTGGTGCGCACCACTGCCTGGATCGCGCTCCTGCAGACCGAAGGCGTGCTGAACGACCTGATGGTCTTTGTCGGGCTCATATCCGACGACGGCCGGCTGCAGATGATCCACAACAAGTTCGGCACGTTCGTGGCGATGGTCCACATCCTGTTGCCGTTCATGATCCTGCCGCTCTACTCCGTCATGAAGACCATTCCTCCATCCTTGATGCGTGCCGCCCGCTCGCTCGGGGCGACGCCCTTCACCGCGTTCGTCAGGGTCTACATGCCCAATACGGTCCCGGGCGTCGGGGCCGGATGCATCATGGTGTTCATCCTGTCCATCGGCTACTACATCACGCCGGCGCTGGTCGGAGGCCGCACCGGCACCTTCATCTCCAACTTCATCGCCATTCACGTCAGCGAGACGTTGAACTGGGGCCTGGCGGCCGCGCTGGGAGCCCTGCTGCTGGCTCTGGTGCTGGCGCTCTACCTGGTCTACGACCGGATCGTCGGCATCGACAACATGAAGCTGGGTTGAGATCGCCAATGTCCCTGCCGATATACGCGACACCGATGGAGCGGGCATGGCACTACACGTACCGTGTGATCTGTGCCGTGATCTTCGTGTTCCTGATCGGCCCCATCTTCGTCATCATTCCGCTGAGCTTCAACGAGCTGCCCTATTTCACCTTTACCCCGGAGATGCTGTCCCTGGATCCAGCGGGCTACAGCACCAAGTGGTATCGGGAGTTCTTCACCGAGGCTTCGTGGCAGGACGCGGTGTGGAACAGCCTTGTCATCGCGGTCTTCGCTACAATGATCTCGACGGTCCTGGGGACGTTGGCGGCTCTGGGCCTGAGCCGGTCCGCGATGCCGTTCAAGACCGCGTTCATGGCGCTGCTGATTTCGCCGATGATCGTGCCGTTGATCATCTCGGCCACGGGCATGTACTTTTTCTATGCGCTCATCGGAATCTCATCGACGCACCTGGGCGTCACCCTGGCCCACGCGGCGCTGGGCACCCCGTTCGTGGTCATTACCGTGACCGCCACGCTGGCGGGTTTCGATCATTCCTTGCCGCGGGTCGCGGCCACCCTCGGAGCCAACCCCGTCCAGACCTTCTTCAGGGTGACGATGCCGCTGATTCTGCCGGGCGTCGTCTCCGGCGCCCTGTTCGCCTTCATCACCTCCTTCGACGAGGTCGTCGTGGTGCTGTTCGTCGGCTCCGTGGAGCAGCGCACCATCCCGTGGAAGATGTTCTCGGGCATCCGGGAAGAGATCCGCCCCACCATCCTCGCGGTGGCCACGCTGCTGGTCTGTGTCTCGATCCTGCTCCTGACGACGCTCGAGCTGCTGCGCCGGCGCGGCGAGCGGCTGCGCGGCATCCGGCCGAGCTGAGGCCTTTCCGAGCATTCCCAGGGGAGCGTCCTTCGACTTCGCGACGCTTCGCGTCGCTACGCTCAGGACGAACGGTTGTGGTGGCCTTGCTCCGTTCGTCCTGAGCGTAGCGAAGTCGAAGGACCGAAGTCGAAGGACAGCTCTTTCCCGGACAGGCTCGCGGTCCCGCCTTGTCAGAGCTTGGCCAGGCGTTCCCGGCGCACCCGCTCGGCCTTGGAGAGCCGTCGCGGGTTGCCTTTTTTGCGCCCATGCAAGTCGCGCGGGGGAGTAGCAAATTCGCCGGCCTGCTCTGCCTCGTCGGGCTCGTCCGGCTCGGTCCTCATCTTCGCGAGGAATTCCCCGACATAGACGGCCACGGCGCCGCTGCCTTCCACGCTGCGGCGCAGATCGCGATCGGAGGTCACCACGATGCACGTGGCCCCGATCTCGCCGGCCATGCGCTCGATGACCGCGTCGGCCTTCTCGCCGAAGCGGGAGAACACCACCGTCACCTCGCCCACCTGCTCCCGCGTCTCGTCGGGGCGGCCGCCCCGCCACCCGTCGAAGACGGTCGTCAGGGAGTGGCCCGTGCGCGCCTGGTATTGCGCCACCTCCTTGACGAGGTCGGCGCGCTTCTGTTCCAGGTCGCCGCGCAGACCCTGCTCACTGCCGATGACGTTGTAGCCGTCGACCACGATATGGAACGGCATGGATGGATTCTCCGTGAGAGTTGGACGTGAGGTCTCGGAATATACCTGTTTCGCCGGAACGGCGCGAACACGAGGATTTCACTACTTTCGGGGAAATGTTGTAAGCTCGCGCTCATACGACAATGTCCCGGCTTGGGCCGGCGCGGGAAACGCGCCATGGGCCGAACCATCAACCGAAAGTAGAAAGCGAGTCGCGAGTGATGTTCAACAAGGCACAACGCATCCAGGAGCTGCCGCCGTACCTGTTCGCCGAGATCGACCGGAAGAAGCGGGCCGCGCAGGCCAAGGGAGTGGACCTGATCGACTTGGGCATCGGAGACCCCGACATTCCCACGCCCGGGAGAATCATCGAGAGGCTCTCGGAGACCGCCACGAAACCCGTCAACCACCGCTATCCCAGCAGCTCGGGGATGATGGAATTCCGTCAGGCCGTGGCCGATTGGTACGATCGCCGCTTCGGCGTGACGCTGGACGCCGCCACCGAGGTGGTGTCGCTGATCGGCTCCAAGGAAGGCGTGGCCAACATGGCGGTGGCCTACGTGGATCCCGGCGACATCGTGCTGGTGCCGACGCCGGCCTATCCGGTGTACGCCATCGGGACCCGGTTCAACGGCGGCGACGTCCATTTCCTTCCCCTGACGCGCGAGAACGGGTTCCTGCCCGATCTCTCCGGCATCCCCACGGACGTGCTCGAGCGGGCGAAGATGCTTTGGATCAACTACCCCAACAATCCCACCGGCGCGGTGTGCGACGTGAGCTTCTTCAAGGAAGCGGTAGAGTTCGCCCACCGGCACAACATCGTCCTGTGCCACGACGCCGCGTACACCGAGCTCGGCTTCGACGGCTACCGCGCGCCGAGCATCCTGCAGGTGGACGGCGCCAGGGACGTCGCCATCGAGTTCCATTCGCTGTCCAAGACCTTCAACATGACCGGCTGGCGCATCGGCATGGCGGTGGGATGCGCGGAGCTGGTGGGGACCCTGGCGCAGGTGAAATCCAACGTGGACTCGGGGGTGTTCCAGCCGGTGCAGGAAGCCGCCATCCTCGCCCTCGAGCACGCCGAGGACTTCCTTGGCCCCATCCGCGAGGTGTACCAGGAACGGCGCGATACCGTGGTGGAGGGCCTTCACCGCGCCGGCTTCGAGCTCCCCGCCCCCCAGGCCACCTTCTATGTCTGGCTGCCCGTGCCCGGCGGATGGACCTCCACGGATTTCACCGCCCGGCTCCTCGACGAGGCCGGCATCGTCACCACTCCCGGCAACGGCTTCGGCGACCCCGGCGAGGGCTTCATCCGGATGACCCTGTGCTCCCCGGCCGAGCGGCTGAAGGAGGCTGTGGAGCGGCTCCAGCAGCTCAGCCTGTAGCGGTTCCGTGCTGCATCGCGCCTACATCGGGGTGGGCTCGAACCAGGGAAACAAGGAGGCGAATTGCGGCCGCGCCGTCCGGGAGATGGGCCGAATGCCGCGAACCCGGGTCCACCGGGTGTCGAGTTGGTTCGCCACCGAGCCCTGGGGAACGGCCAGCACGGAATGGTACGTCAACGGCGTCGTGGCCGTCGACACGGGCCTGGAACCGGCAACCCTCCTGCGGCACTGCCAGGCACTCGAAGCGAAGATGGGCCGCCGGCCCAGCCCGGTGCGCTGGGCGGACCGGGCCATGGATCTGGACATCCTTTTTTTCGATGATATGGTTTTGGAAGAACCCGGGTTGACGATTCCGCACCCGGAGCTTCACCGTCGCCGGTTCGTGCTGGTTCCGCTGTGCGAGATCGCGCCGGACCTGAGGCACCCGCGCCTGGACGGCGATATCCGGGAACTGCTGGCCCGGGTGGAGGACGACAAACGCGTCGGAGAGAGAACGTCTCCCGGAGGCGCATGAACCCACGACGATCATTGACGGTGCCGCCGCCATGTTCCTCAGGTTTCTGATACTGGGCCTGCTGGTCTACCTGTTCGTGGTGCTCCTCTACTCGGGCATCAGGGGCAAGGGAAGAAAGAAGGGCGCCGACCCGTCCCAGGGCGAGTCCATGGTGCTCGACCCTCACTGCAAGAGCTACGTCCCCAAGAACGAAGCCTACCACTCGCACGGCCACTACTTCTGCAGCGAGGAGTGCGCCCGCGCGTATGCGGCCCAGCAGGTCTGACCCCGTCCGCATCGCCGGACCACCGGTGGTCCTACAGGTAGCAGTCCAGGAAATCCTTTAGCAGCGCCTTCCCGGTTTCCGTCAGAATCGATTCGGGGTGGAACTGGACGCCCTCCACCGGGTGGCGGTTGTGGCGGATGCCCATGATCACGCCGTCGCCGGTACGGGCGCTGACGCCGAGCTCGTCGGGCAGGCTGTCCGGGTCGAGCACCAGCGAGTGGTAGCGCATGGCCGGGAAGGGGTTCTGTTGCGAGCGGTAGATGGTCCTGGAGTCGTGGCTGACATCGGACATCTTCCCGTGCATGATCTCGTTGGCCCGCACCACCCGCGCGCCGTAGGCGGCGCCGATGCACTGATGTCCCAGGCACACGCCCAGGATCGGGGTCCGCTCGCCGAACCGCCGGATCACCTCGCACGAAACCCCGGCCTCCGCCGGCGTGCACGGCCCAGGCGACACCACGATGGCGTCCGGCTTGAGCTTTTCGACCCCGTCCGGGTCGATGCGGTCGTTCAGCGCCACGCGGACCTCCGCTCCGAGTTCGGCGAGGTAGTGGTAGAGGTTGTAGGTGAACGAGTCGTAGTTGTCGATGAGCAGGATCATGTTACGACTCTTTCCTCCAGGCCTCCGCCAGCTCGATGGCCTTGAGCATGCCACGGGCCTTGTTGAGGGTTTCTTCGTGCTCCGTGGCGGGGTCGGAGTCGGCCACGATGCCGGCGCCCGCCTGGATCACCGCGGTGCCGTTGTGAACCGTGATGGTGCGGATGGCGATGCAGGTGTCCAGGTTGTTGTTGAAGCTCACGTAGCCGACGGCGCCGGCGTAGAGCCCGCGCCTTTGCGGCTCCAGCTCGCTGATGATCTGCATGGCCCGGACCTTGGGTGCTCCGGAGACCGTTCCGGCGGGAAAGCAGGAACTGAAGAGATCCCAGGGTTTTTTCCCCCGCGCCAGCTCCGCCTTGATGTTGGAGACGATGTGCATGACGTGCGAGTAGCGCTCGATGGTCATGAGCTGGTCCACCTCCACCGAGCCCACCTTGGCCACCCGCCCGACGTCGTTGCGCCCGAGATCCACCAGCATGATGTGCTCGGCCCGCTCCTTCGGGTCCGCCAGAAGGTCTTCCTCCAACTCCCGTTCTTCCCGCGCGTCGCGGCCCCGGGGCCGGGTGCCGGCGATGGGGCGGAGCTCCACGTTGCGCCCGGTGAGCCGGACCAGGATCTCCGGCGAGGAGCCGATGATCTTGAGGTCGTCGAGCTCGAGGAAGAACATGTAGGGCGACGGGTTGGTGAAGCGCAGGGCGCGGTAGATCTCGAACGGATCGACCCGGGTGCGGGCCTCCAGCCGCTGGGACAGCACCACCTGGATGACGTCGCCCGCGGCGATGTACTCCTTGCCCTTGCGCACCATGCCGTGGAACACCTGCGGGGTGACGTTGGAGCGGTATTTGACCTTCGATCCCTCACCCGTGAGGCTTCTGGCCTCCAGGGTCTTGGGCGACTTCCGTAGCGAAGACCGCAGATTCTCGATGCGGGAGACGGCGTCGCCGTAGAGGACGCGCAGGCGCGCACCGTTCTCGATGGGCACGTTGTCGATGATCGTGATGGTGTGCTTGAGGTTGTCGAAGCTCACCAGGGTGCGCACCAGCAGGAAGTAGATGTCGGGATAACGGTTCGCGCGTGCCGCCGTGTTGGTTACCCCGTGGAGCGTCTCCACCGCGTCATAGGACACATATCCCAGGGCGCCGCCCGTGAAGGGGAGATCGGGGATCGTGGTCGTCGGCTTGTACCCGTCGAGGAGCTCCGCCAGCGCCCCCAACGGGTCGTCGCTGGTCCGGCGCTCGGTCTTCCGTCCACGGGTGATCTCGACCTCGCGTCCCCAGGCCTTGAACACCAGTTCCGGCGCGGTGCCCAGGAACGAATAGCGCGCCCAGCGCTCGCTGCCCTCCACGCTCTCCAGCAGGAACGAGTGGCGGCTCTTCCTGAGACGGTTGTAGAAGGAGACGGGGGTTTCCAGGTCCATGAGGATTTCCTCGTAGACCGGGACCACGTTCCCCTGTCTGGCGAGCTCCGCGAACTCGCGGTACGAAGGTTGGATCATGGGCTTCTTGCGTAGCATGAACGGGTGGGTGATGGAACGCCGCTTCCGCCGGGCGAGCGTCTGGACGCTGTCTTGCGCGCTCTTGCTCGCGACCCACGCCGGCTGCGACAGGACGCCCTCGGTGGTCTTCGAGGGCTCCGGCGGAACCAAGGCCAGCTTCCGGGTGGAGGTGGCGGACACCGCCGAGAAGCGGCGCTGGGGATTGATGTACCGCAACGAGTTGGGAACGGACGAGGGCATGCTGTTCGTGTTTCCCGACGAGCGCCCCCAGTCGTTCTGGATGAAGAACACCCCCTTGTCCCTCGACATCATTTTCATGGACCGGCGCGGGCGGGTGGTGGGAATCGTCCACGACACCGTGCCGTTTTCCACTCGTTCCGTGAGTGTGAGGGTTCCCAGCCGCTACGTGCTGGAGGTCCGCGCCGGACTGGCACGGCGAAACGGTATCGTCGTGGGCGACACGGCGCGCTTCGAGCGGGTTCCGGGTATTCCGTAGATTCATCCGGGCCGGCCCGGCGGGGTGTCGGGCGGCGCCGGGACGCGACGGCGTGCCGGGATCAGATCTCCCTGAAAAAGTACGGCCGGATGGGCTGCAACCGCTCCTCGTAGGTTTCCGGGTTCAACAGCCACAGCGTGGCCGCGATGCTGCTGAGGAGCGAGTTGCCGTCCTGGGAGGTGAAGCACATGCCCACGACCTCCCGGTCCCCCCGCAGCGCGAGGCTTTGGGTGACGATGGCGGTGTGGTTGAGGATGCGTCCGAACAGCCCGTGGTCCCGGCCGAAGGAGAACACCGAGGCCGACGACTTCTTGTTGGTGACGGCGATGCGGGCGTTCGCCCGAATCCGCTGCATGAGATGCTCCAGGGCGATGGCGCGTTTGAGGATCAGGTTGAAGTGGATCGTGTGCATGTACTGGGTGTTGATCTTGAGAGCGGACGAGTAGATGTCGAGGTCGAACCCCAGGGACTTGAACAGGTAGTAGGCGTCCCGCCCCTGGTGGGTGCCGAACCTCTCGTCGTCATGGCGTCCCACCTCGGGGGCGGGAATGAAGTCGCCTTCCTGGCTGATGTCGTTGGCCCGCCGCATGCAGACGAACCGCCCGGCCTCCAGGTTGTCTTCCTTCTCCGGCCCCAGCGCGAGGGTGTCGATGAGCACCGCGAGGTTGTGGGTGTTGCAGCTCACCACCTGGATGAAGCGGTCCTCATCCCTGTCCAGGGCCGCGTCGTTGATGCCGCGGGCGTACATCTTGCCGAAACCGAATTCGCTGCCCTGGGCGATGAACCCCTTGCCGTTCTTGCCCGCGTACTGCTGGTAGTGCTTTTCCTTGTTCTGGTTCCCCACCGGGGTGCAGTCGATCACCACGGAAGCCCGCTCGATGGCCGCTTCCGAGTCGAAGGACGGGTCCATCCCGAGCTTGGCGAACTCGTCCCAATGGTCCTTCCCCACGCTCAGCCGGGCGCCCTTGCTCTGAAGCGCCGTAATCTTGGAGCGGTCCGTCACCCGCGGGGTCTGCTTGTTGAAGGTCACCTCATCGATGCCAAATGCCTCCCTGAAACTCGCCAGGATACCGATGAGCGGCTCGCCGATGGTACCGGTACCGACTACGTGAACGACCTTCTTGCTCATCGATCCAACTCCTCGGGCACGCGCTGCATCCTTTCATGTTCCATGTCTTGCCGGTAGACTGTTTCGTGTACCGGAGGAAAAGGGGCGGCCATGGGGACGGCCGTGCACCGGCTCTCCTCAGAGTATACTAGCTAGTGTTATGTCTCACAAACAGGTTTACAAATCTGCTGGTCCTTTTTGTCGTCGGCTGCGTTGCTCTTCCTCGCGTGGTGCCCGCCACTGCTCGTCATCGCGCCTTGCCGACAACAAAAACTCCTGCGCATCTTTGTAAACCTGTTTGTGAGACACAACACTAGCCTGATGTAAGAAAAGGGGAGTGTTTTGGACAAGAGCCTCGCGAGCCGGACGGCGTTCTCGCCGGCGGCCTTCTTCGACGAACAGTTCGGCGTCACCGCACGCGACCTGGATCGGGTGTTGGGCCGGGCGATGGCCCGGCAGGCCGATTACGCCGACCTCTTTTTCGAGTATCGCACCAACGACCAGGTTCATCTCGAGGAAGGTCTGGTCAAGCATGCCTCCGTGTCCACCGCCAACGGCGTGGGCGCGCGGGTGCTGGCCGAGGACAAGACCGGCTACGCGTTCACCGACGACGTCACCATCAAGAACCTGGATTCGGCCGTAAGGACCGCCAACGTCATCGCCAACGACCGGGGTTCGGAGTTGCCCGCGCGGGTTCCCACCCCCGCCGCCCCGCGGCACGATCTCTATCCGGTGCCGCATTCCTTCGCCGATGTTCCCCTGGAGCGCAAGATAGAACTCCTGCAGGACCTGGATCGGTTCGCCAGGAAGGCCGATCCCCGGGTGAAGGGAGTCTTCGCGTCTCTGCTGCTGGAGAACAAGGTGGTTCTCATCGCCTCATCGCAGGGTTGGGTGCTGGGGGACTTCCAGCCCCTGGTCCGGTGCAACATCCGCTGCATCGTCGAAGCCGGCGGCAAGCGGCAGGCCGGATACTTCGGATGGGGCGGGCGCGTGTCGCTGGACGACTGCACGGACGCGGAGCGCTGCGAAGCGAATGCCCGGGAGGCGGTGCGCCGGGGGTTGGTGAACCTCGAGGCGGCCGCGGCGCCGGCCGGCCCCATGGACGTGGTCCTCGGTCCGGGCTGGCCCGGCATCCTGCTCCACGAGGCCATCGGGCACGGTCTGGAGGCGGATTTCAACCGTCGCAAGACCTCGGCCTTCTCCGGCCGCATCGGCGAGCGCGTGGCCACCGAGCTTTGCACGGTGGTGGACGACGGCACCATCCCGTGGCGGCGGGGCTCCCTAAACGTGGACGACGAGGGGACGCCGACCCAGCGCACGGTGCTGATCGAGAACGGCATCCTGCGCGGCTACATGCACGACCGCTTGAACGCGGCGCTGCTGGGCATGGAGCTCACCGGCAACGGGCGCCGCGAGAGCTACGCCCACGTGCCCATGCCGCGCATGACCAACACCTTCATGCTCGCCGGCGAAGAGGACCCGCGGGACATCGTCCGCTCGGTGAAGGATGGCCTCTACGCGGTCTCCTTCGGCGGCGGGCAGGTGGACATCACCAGCGGCAAGTTCGTCTTCTCCGCCAACGAGGCCTACCGGATCGAGGACGGACGGGTGACCCATCCGGTGCGGGACGCAACTCTCATCGGCAACGGGCCCGACGTGCTGACCCGCGTGAGCCGGGTGGGGGCGGACCTTGCGTTGGACGACGGCATCGGCACCTGCGGCAAGGACGGCCAGGGGGTGCCCGTGGGGGTGGGTCTGCCGACGATTCGGGTGGACCAGATCGTGGTAGGCGGCACCACCGTGCGCGGCGCCGGTTCCTTCCAGGGTTGACATGGCGATGGAGCGCTTACCGGTGGATCGGGAGTTGGCGGCCGGGCTGCTGGCACGGGCCAGGGAGAAGGGTGCCTCGCAGGGCGACGTGACGCTGGTGGAGCACGAGGCCGTGCGGGCAAGCGTGCGGCTCGGCAAAGTGGAAACCGTGAGCCAGGCCCACGAGACCCGGCTCGGGTTGCGGCTCTTCTTCGGGAAAAGCTCCGCCGCCACCTCCACCTCCGACCTGTCGCGGGCGTCCCTGGACCGTTTGCTGGAGCAGACGTGCGCCATGGCGCGGGCCACGGCCAAGGACGACTTCAGCGGCCTGCCGGAGCCCGGCGAGCTGGCCACGGCGGTGCAGGACCTGGATCTATTGGACGGCGAGGCGCGGGAGATGCCGGTGGAGCGCTGCCTCGACGCGGCCCGCGAGGCCGAGGAACACGCGCTGCAGCACGACTCGCGCATCACCAACTCCGAGGGCGCGGAGTTCAGGACGTCCTGCAACCGTGTCATCCATGCCAACTCGGAGGGTTTCGCCGGCGAGTACGCCACCTCCGCCTTCCACCTGTCGGTGGCTCCGGTGGCGGCCTTCAACGGTTCCATGGAGCGGGAACACTGGTACTCGGCGGCGCGTCACCATGACGGGCTGGATGCTCCTGAAGCGGTAGGCCGTGAAGCCGGGCGGCGCGTGATCCGGCGCCTGGGCGCCCGCAAGGTACGCACCCGCGAGGTTCCGGTGGTGTTCGACGCCGCCATCGCCGGCACCCTGGTGCGGCACGTGGGCCAGGCCGTCTCCGGGTACGCGCTCTATCAGCGTGCGTCCTTTCTGTGCGACCGGCTCGGGCAGCGGGTGGGTTCGGACCTCGTCCGCATCGTCGATGACGGGACGATTCCGCGGGGCCTGGGGTCGCGGCCGTTCGACGGTGAGGGCGTCGAGGTCCGGCGCAAGGACGTGGTCGAGGCGGGCGTCCTGCAAAGCTACCTGCTGGACGCCTACAGCGCACGCAAGCTCGGCTCCAAGTCCACCGGCAACGCCACCCGCGGCGCGGGCCAGGGCTCGGGGGTCGCGCCCATGAACCTCTACCTCATTCCGGGCGAGCACACCCCCGAGGAAATCATCGCCTCGGTGGAGGACGGCTTCTACGTCACCGAGCTGATGGGCTTCGGCGTCAACCTCGTCACCGGCGACTACTCCAGGGGCGCGGCCGGGCTCTGGATCGAGAACGGCGAGCTCGGCTATCCCGTGTCCGAGATGACCATCGCCGGAAACCTCAACGACATGCTGAACCAAGTCGAAATGGTCGGCGACGACCTCCGGCCTCAAAGCCCCGTGGCCGCCCCCACGGTCAAGATCGCGCGCATGACCGTGGCCGGCGAGTAGGTTTTGGTGATATTTGCGGTTGATAACCCCGAATTTCCCGGAATTTTAGGTCTGTTACTACATTTTGCGCGAAAACATGTATAATGACACCCATTCCTCGGTACGGGAGGACGGGTGTTCGAGCGACTGCTAAAAGAGCCTCTGGAATCGCGAAAGAGTTTTTTCCTCTTTGGCCCGAGAGGCACGGGCAAGACCACCTGGCTGAAGCACCGACTTCCCGAGGCGCTCTTCGTCAACCTGCTGCAATCCGAGTACTACAACCGCCTGTCCGCAAACCCCGGGCACCTCGGACAACTGATCCCTCCGGAACACATCGGCTGGACGGTCGTCGACGAGGTGCAACGCATCCCCGCATTGCTGAACGAGGTCCATGACCTGATCGAAAACCGCCGGTTGGACTTCGTCCTCACCGGCTCCAGCGCCAGGACGCTTCGGCGAAGCGGGGTCAACTTGCTGGCAGGCCGGGCCTTGACCTATCGCATGCATCCCCTGACGGTCGAGGAACAGCAGGATGCCTTCAACCTGCGCGATTCTCTGTGGCTAGGTCATTTGCCCGCCCGGTTCAGTGAACCCGACCCGGTGAAATACCTCAGGGATTATGTCCAGACCTACCTGCGGGAGGAGGTCATGCAGGAGGGCCTGACCCGCAACCTCGGCCACTTCTCCCATTTCCTGGAGGTGGCGAGCTTCTCCCAGGGCGCCACCGTCAACGTCAGCGCCGTGGCCCGGGAAGCGCACATAGACAGGTCCGTCGCGGAAAACTATTTTTCCATCCTCGAAGATCTGCTCATCGCCGTTCGTCTGCCGGTGTTTTCCCGCAAGGCCAAGCGGAAGCTCATCTCGCAACAGAAGTTCTATTTCTTCGACGCGGGCGTGTTCCGTGCGATCCGGCCGACAGGGCCGCTGGACTCCGAGGCCGACATCGACGGCCCCGCCCTGGAAACCCTGGTGCTCCAGGAGTTGCGGGCCGTCAACGACTACTACGGCTACGGCTACCAGATCTTCTTCTGGCGCACCCGCAACCACCTGGAAGTCGACTTCGTCCTGTACGGGCCACGCGGCCTCGTAGCCATCGAGATCAAGCGTTCGACGCAGATTCAGCCCAGGGACACGAGGGCGCTCAGGGAATTCAAGAAGGACTATCCTCCAGCCAAGTGCTTCGTCTTCTACGGTGGACCGAGCACACTCTACATGGACGACGTCACCGTTCTGCCCATCGAGCACGCGTTGAGAGAGCTTTGCGACATCCTGGGCGGCGCCTCCGGACGGTAGAAATCCAGATCGTGTCTCTTTGATGATCGGATCATCGAACTGACACGATCCCGTAGTCGTACGCGCGAGCCGTCCGCTCCAGGTGCTGCCGTGGTTCCTGCGGTGACAACTGCTATGTCGCGAAGCGGAGCAACAGGAAGACAGCGATGACAAGGATCAGGCCGATGACCGTCGCCACGCTCAGGTGGCGCTCGATGAGTCCGCGCACGGTGGGCCCGAAATACCAGAGGAGCATGGCCTCGACGTAGAAACGGAAGCCGCGGGAGAGCAGCGACGCCAGAATGAAGGCCCCGAGGTCGAGCTGGGCGACCCCGCACGCGACGGCGACCAGCTTGTAGGGCAGGGGAGTGAGCGCTCCGGCAACGACGATCCAGGCGCCCCATTCCCGCTGGTAGGCCTCGAATACATCAAGCCCTCCTTCATACCCCCAGAGGCTGAGCAGAGGTTCGCCCACCGATTCATAGAGAAAGTAGCCGATGGCATACCCGGCCAGACCCCCGGCCGTTGATGACAGGGTAGAGATCGTGGCGAAGCCCCAGGCCTTGGCGCGCCGCGCCAGCACCATGGGGATGAGAAGCACATCCGGCGGCACCGGCAGGATCAGGCTCTGAAGAAAACACACCGCTACCAGCGCCCACACGGCGTGCCGCGTCCCGGCGCTACGAAGCGTCCAGCCGTAGAGCCGTTGGAGCGCCCGGGACTCGGCGCCCCGTGTATTCGAGTCTTCGTTCCCCGGCATGCTCTGTCTCCCCCGGCCCTGAGGACAAACGCGCCCGTGCTTGAACTTCGTGGGGTAGGGGCTTATTTTAGGGTCGTAAAATTAGGCTCCAAAGTGGGCCTAGCTTGGAGGTGCTCATGCTGCAAGCCAAGTTCAGTCTCGAAGAATCGCAAATCCAGTTTCTCGCGGAGTTCAGACGGTACGGTTTCAAGGA
Organism: uncultured Binatia bacterium (SeqCode); assembly: GCA_965204205.1. Lineage (GTDB taxonomy): Bacteria > Desulfobacterota > Binatia > UBA9968 > JAJDTQ01 > JAJDTQ01. The sequence continues at coordinate 175,477 of OZ241976.1, forward strand.
CAAGAGCGCTGTCGTGCGGAACGCCCTGGACCGCTTTCACAAGGAATTGACCCAGCAACGTCTGCGCGAATCGGCTGATATCTATGCCGAAGTCTATGCGAATGACGCCGAAACACAAGAATGGACCGACGCGGCCCTTGAGGAGTGGCCGACTTGAGCAGGTTGACGCGAGGAACGGTCATTGACGTCGATCTCAACCCCACCAAGGGGTCGGAGACGGGGAAGGTAAGGCCTTGCGTCATCGTGACCAACGATACGTACAACGCGCGTGTACCGGTCATACAGGTAGTGCCGCTGACCGCATGGAATGAGCGAAAGGCCCGGATCGTAACCAACGTGGAGGTCGTGCCGTCGTCGCGAAATGGACTGACCAGGCGGTCGGTTGCGGACTGTCTACAGACCCGGCCGGTGGATCACCGTGCCCGATTGGTCAGGGTACGTGGCGAGTTGGAAGACGAAGACTTGGCCAGGATTGACGACGCCTTGCGAATCGTTTTCGACTTGGTGCCTGGCGTCCTGTCCGGCTGAATCGTCACAGGACCTTGTACCCCTTGCCCAGCACCACCCGCATCAGCCCGTCGATGTGGGTTACCTCCGGATCGAACTCGATGACGGCGACGTGCCGCTCGATGGAGAAGTCCACCTCGGTCACGCCGGGTGTGTTCTCGAAGGCTTCGGTCAGCTCCGCTACGGCGCTGTCGGTGAGTTCTTCGATGGAGATGATGGCGGTCTTGGTGTTCATGGCGTGGCGGCTCCGGGGTCGCCGGTTCCGGCCTTGCCCGGCTCCAGCAACCGCTTGATCTCCCGGCCCGCGCGCTCGGCTTCCGCCTCGGGCACGAGAGTCTCGAAGGCGGGGAAGAGCTGGCGCTCCTCGCTCCGGATGTGCTGTTCCAGCAGGTCGCCGAAGTCGAACAGGAACTTCCGCACCCCTCCGGTTTCACCGGGGTCCTTCACCATCCTGCGGAACTCCCGGTGCTCGCTGGCGAGCCGGGCCACCAGTTCCTTGCATTTTTCGTGGGCCGTCATCAGCGGGAAGAGGACGGTCTCTTCGGCCTCGAAATGGGCGGTCAGGTTCTCGTTGAAGAACCGTGACGCCTCAACGGCGCACGCTTCCGTGGCCGCGGGGTCGCCGGGATTGAGCTGACCCAGGGCGTGCTTGCGGCAACGCAAGGCCAACGCCAGCCCATGGTGGTGGTCGTGTGACAGGGGTATCAGCGCGGGGTGTCGCTTGGCCATGCGATCAGCGCAAATTGACGGTGCCGGGGCTATGGTTTACCCTTCGTACGATAAGCATCCTGGAGGTTGATATATGGCGGACGACATGATCGTCAAACGCGAAGTCGTGATGGAGGCCGATGTCGAGATGCTGGAGCGGCAGCAGAAGCGTGGCGAGGCGCGCGGCTTCACGGTGATGTGCGACGAGGGCGGCCGCATCGGCGGCGACAACACGGCGCCTCCGCCCATGGCGTATTTCGCGCTTTCCGTCGGATTCTGACTGCTCACCCAGCTTTCCCGGTACGGGGAAATGATGAAGGTGAAGATCCAGAAGGCGCGCGTGCACGTGACCGCGCGCTTCAGGAACGAGGGCTCGGTGTTGCGGGAGACGGTGCAGGCACAGGGCGTCGGCGTCGAGACCAGGCTCGACGTGGAGTCCGACGAACCTCCGGAACGCGTGGCCGCGGTGATCCGCAACTCCGAGCAGGGTTGCTACATCATGCAGACGGTCAAGAATCCGACGCCGGTGGAGACGCGGGTGACGCTCAACGGAGCGGATTTCGACCCGAGCAGGAAGTAGGACAGAGCGAGTGAGGGCGGAAGCGATGGAATCACTGGTCTTCGATGTCGATCAGTCCGAGTTCGAGACACAGGTGCTGGAGCGGTCCATGGAGACCCCGGTCGTGGTGGACTTCTGGGCGCCGTGGTGCGGTCCGTGCCGCGTCCTGGGTCCCGTGCTGGAGCGGGTGGTGGAGGAGTACCAAGGCAAGCTTCTGCTCGCCAAGGTCAACGTGGACGAGAACCAGGAGCTGGCGGCGGGTTTCGGCATCCAGGGGATCCCCGCGGTCAAGGTGTTCAAGGATGGCGCCCTGGCCACGGAGTTCACGGGCGCGCTGCCCGAACCGGGCGTTCGCGAGGTCCTCGGCCAGGTCGTGCCATCGCGCGAGGACGAGCTTGCGCTGGAGGCTGACCGGCTGTGGTCGCGGGGCGATACCGGCAGGGCCTTGGAGATCTTCGAAGAGGTCCTGGAGGAGTCGCCCCACCACGCGGGGGCACTTGTGGGACTGGGGCGCGGGCTCCTGGACACGGACGCGGAGCGCGCCCTCTCGTTGCTCGATAGAGTCCCCCCCGGCGGCCCCGAGCGCGCCGAGGCGGATCGGCTGATCGCCCGGCAGAAGCTGAGCACTGGGGACGGTGCGGACGTGGAGTCGCTGCGGCGGGAGCTGGCCGCGGCCCCGGACCGCATCGACCTCCGTTTCCGGCTGGCCCAGGCGCTGGCCGCGGAAGAGCGCTACGAGGCCGCCCTCGAGGAGTTCCTGGCGATCCTGAAGCAGGACCGCGGCTTCGAGGACGACGGCGCCCGCAAGGCCATGGTGCAGATCTTCGAGGTGTTGGGGCGGACCGAGTTGGCCGACCGCTTCCGCTCCGAGATGGCCAAGGTCCTTTTCAGCTAACCGCCGCCTCCCTCGACGCCACCGCCGTGGCATCCAGCCGCGGCCGCAGCCGCGGGTAGAACTTGAGCGGGTTCTCGAACAGGATCTTGTGCTTCAGCTCGTCGCTCATGTCCTCCCGGCCCAGCAGGTGCGGGATGTCCTGGCTGAAGTCCCGCTGGTCCCGCTCGTGGGGATAGTCGGAGGCCCACAGCAGGGTGTGCTCCGGCACCAGTCGGGCGGTCTCCGGCAGCAACGTCTCCTCGACCTCGGCGGCGAAGTAGATGTTGCCCTCCCGGAAGTATTCGCTGGGCTTGCGCTTGCAGTTGGGCGAGTAGTGTCCCTTCCGCTCGTACTCCTCGTCCAGGCGGTCCATCATGTAGGGGACCCAGCCCGCGCCGCATTCCAGCACGCCGAAGCGCAGCTTCGGGAACATCTCGAACACGCCCTCACAGATCATCGCCACGATCTGCCGGAACTGGGCGAAGGGGTGCTCCAGGGTATGGGCCACCATGAAGTTCCGGGTATCGTCGATGCCCAGGTCTGGAAAGCTCATGCCGCCGTGGGGCGACACCGGCACGTCGAGCCGTTGGGCCTCCTCCCATAACGGGTAGAACTCGGGCCCGCTGAAGAGCTTCCCGCCCGGAGCTGCCGACGGCAGCACTGCGCCCACCATCCCCAGCTCCTCGACGGCGCGGCGAAGCTCCTTGACCGCCTCGTCGATGTCCTGGATGGGTAACAGGGCCACGCCCACCAGGCGCGGGCTCACGCGCATGAAGCGGTCGTGCAGCCAGTCGTTGTAGGCCCGGGCCATGGTGATGGCCCATTCGTGGTCGCGGATGGCGGCGTGGGTCAACCCCTGGGTCGGGTACAGCACGGTCAGCTCGATGCCGTTCTTGTCGAGGAAGTCGAGCCAATGCTGCGCGTTGGGTCCGGTGCCCGCGCCGACCCAGCCGCCCGGCTGCCTCAGCGAGCGCAGGTATCCGTCCATGGTGAGGCCGGGCCAGAAACCGTAGGACCGATGCCATTCCAGCTCGGCGTACGGGCCGCCGATGTATTCGCGAAGCTCGTCATCGAGCTCCATCACGTGCCCGTCGGCGTCGATGATTCGTTGTTGGGACATGGCTTGTTCCTCTCGTTCAATGCTGTTTCGATGCCGTAGATAGTAGCCCGGATGGCATGGGGCGGGCAAGCACGGACGTGCCGTGGCGGTATCGTATTCGCGGTCGCGGGTCCCCGTCCCTATCCATACCCATTTTGATTCCATATAATCACAATGGTGCTTTCTCCCGAGGAGGTTCGTGTGATGCCTATACTGCGCAGGTTGATGTTGACGGCGGTCGTCTTGGCGGTGTTCGCCGCCCATGCGGTTGCCCAACGCGGCGCCGACGGCGAGCTGAGGATGCTTTACTGGCAGGCGCCGTCTGTCCTGAACCCGTTCCTCTCCGGGGGAACCAAGGACATCCACGCCGCGGCGTTCGTCATCGAGCCGCTGGCACGCTACGACGACAACGCCAACATGGTTCCGGCGCTGGCGGCGGAGATCCCCACCGTCGAGAACGGTGGCGTCGCGGCCGATCTCAAGTCGGTCACCTGGAAGCTCCGGAAGGGCGTGACGTGGTCCGACGGCACGCCGTTTACGGCCGCCGACGTCGCCTTCACGGCGGCCTACTGCATGCATCCGGACGGGGGCTGCAATGCCGCCCCCCGGTTCGAGAACGTGGCCGCGGTGGAGGCGGTGGACGACCACACCGTGCGGATCTCCTTCAAGGTCGCGATGCCGTTCCCCTACGGGCCGTTCGTGGGCTCCACCTGCCCGGTGATCCAGAAGAAGCAGTTCGAGGGCTGCCTGGGAGCCAAGGCGCCCGAATGTACCGCGCAGAACTTCGGCCCCGTCGGCACCGGCGCCTTCCAGGTGAAGGAGTTCCGGCCCAACGACGTGGTGCGCTACGAGATGAACGAGCGCTACCGCAACCCCGACCAGCCGGCCTTCGCCTCGGTCCTGGTGAAGGGCGGCGGCGACGCCGTGTCGGCGGCCCGGGCGGTGCTGGAGACCGGCGAGTTCGACTACGCCTGGAACCTCCAGGTGGAGCCCGAGATCCTCGCCGCCATGGAAAAGGCGGGCAAGGGCAAGGTGGTGTCGGCCTTCGGCACCCTGGTGGAGCGGCTCATCGTGCAGCTCTCCAATCCCGATCCCGCCCTGGGCGACAAGCGCTCCACCTACCAGGACGGCAAGAACCCCCACCCGTTCCTCTCGGACCCGGCGGTGCGGCGCGCGCTGTCCCTGGCCATCGACCGCAACATCCTGGTGGAGGCCGGCTACGGCCAGGCGGGCCGGGTGACCTGCAACATCCTGCCGGCGCCGCCGGTGTACGCCTCCACGGCCAACGACTGGTGCAAGACCCAGGACGTCGCCGCCGCCAACAAGCTGCTGGACGAAGCCGGCTGGGTGCGCGGAGCCGACGGCATCCGCGCCAAGGACGGGGTGCGCCTCTCGATCCTCTACCAGACCTCCACCAATTCCGTGCGCCAGGGAACCCAAGCGCTGATCAAGCAGATGTGGCGGCAGATCGGCGTCGAGACCGAGCTCAAGAACATCAGCGCGTCGGTGTTCTTCGGCAGCGACCCGGCGAGCCCGGACACCTACCAGAAGTTCTACGCGGACATCCAGATGTACGCCAACCAGTTCAACGGCACCGATCCCCAGGCCTACATGCAGGGCTGGCTGTGCAAGGAGATCCCCGGGCCCGGCAACCAGTGGATCGGCAACAACATGCCGCGCTACTGCGACGCGGAATACGAAAAGCTCGCGGCGCGGTTGGCCAAGACCGCGGGCATCGAGAAGCGCGCGGCCATCGCCAGGCGCCTGAACGACATGCTGATGGACTACGGCGCGTTGATCCCGCTGATCCACCGCGGCGAGGTGGGCGCGCATGCGCTGTCCCTGGGCGGGGTCCGGATCAACGCCTGGGACGCGCTGCAGTGGAACATCCAGGAGTGGCACCGGCGGAAGTAGCGTGATCGCCGGGTTCGTGGACGCGAGAGCGGACGACCGGACAGCACACCAGACTTGCCCTCGGCATGAGTCGCGCCCATGTCACGTTACGTGGCCAGACGCCTGCTCTTCGCGGTCCCGACGCTCCTGGTCATCAGCTTCATCGTTTTCGCGCTGCTGGACCTTGCCCCCAGTGACCCCACGGCCCAGCTTCCGCTGACCATCCCGCCCGAGACCCGGCAGGCCATCCGGGAGAGTCTGGGTCTCGGGCAGCCGTTCCACATCCGCTACCTCAAGTGGCTCGACCAGTTCCTGGTGAACGAGCCCCTCAACCTGCTGGAGCGGATGTGGGGCATCGAGATCGGCGACTCCGCCGGCCGCCTGCGGGTGCGCTCCTGGGCCACGCGCGCGCCGGTGGTGGACCTGATCGCGTCGCGCCTGCCGCAGACCCTGACCGTCGTCGGCATTTCCTACATCGTCGCGATCCTCATCGCGGTGCCGGTGGGAGTCTTCTCCGCCTGCCGGCAGTACTCGGTCTTCGACCAGGCCGGCACCTTCATCACCATGGTGGGGTTCTCCGTGCCGACCTTCTTCACCGGAACGGTCCTCATCGTGGTCTTCAGCGTATGGCTCGACTGGTTCCCTTCCATCTACGACACCACCCACCGGGTCACGGACCTGGAGAGCTTCCTCGTCCAGGTCCGCCAGATGGCGATGCCGGTGATGGTGCTGGGGCTCTTCAACGCGGCGCAGCTCAGCCGCTTCACCCGCTCCTCGGTGCTGGAGAACCTGAACCAGGACTACGTGCGCACGGCGCGGTCCAAGGGGGTGGCGGAGCACGCCGTCATTCTCGTCCACGTGCTGCGCAACAGCCTGATCCCGGTGGTGACGGTCATCGCCCTCGGGCTGCCGACGACCTTCGCCGGGGCCATCATCACCGAGCAGATCTTCCGCATCAACGGCGTCGGCCAGTTGCTCATCGGCGCCATCGAGGGCGGCGACATCCCCACCGTCCAGACGGTGACCTTCATCTTCGCGGTGCTCATCGTGGGGTTCAATCTGGTGGCGGACGTGTTCTACGGGGTGCTGGATCCGAGGATTCGCTATGATTGACCGCTCCACGGGTCCCGCCCCCCAGGGGCCGCGACACCGCCCTCCCGCCCAGGGCGTGTGGCAGCAGTTCCGGCGCCATAGGGGCGCGGTGGCCGGCGCCGCCGTGTTCGCGTTGACGGCGCTGGGGGTATTGCTCGGCGCCGCCGTCTACGGCGTCGATCCCCAGTATCTCGACTACCTGTCCCGGAACCAGGGCATCTCGCTGGCGCATCCCATGGGCACCGACAACCTCGGCCGCGACACGCTGGCGCGGGTGCTGGCGGGCGGGCAGATCTCCCTGGCCGTGGGGGTCGCCGCCATGGTGCTGTCGCTGACCCTCGGCACCTTCGTCGGCGTCATGGCCGGTTTCTTCCGCCGGCTCGACGGTCCGCTGATGCGCTTCACCGACCTCTTCCTGGCGCTGCCGGTGCTGCCGCTGCTGCTGGTGGGCATCATGCTGTTCCGGGATCCGCTGCGCGCCGCCCTGGGACCCGAGGCCGGCATCTTCATCCTGATCGTGGCGGTCATCGGCCTGACGAGCTGGATGCAGACCGCCCGGCTCGTGCGCGGCGAGGTGCTGGCCGTCAAGGAACGGGAGTTCGTCATCGCCGCCCGCGGCGTCGGCGCGGCCCCGCGCTACATCATCCTGCGCCACGTCCTGCCCAACGCCCTGAGCCCCATCACCGTCGCCGCCACCCTGGGCATCGCCAACGCCATCATCACCGAGAGCGCCCTGAGCTTCCTGGGCCTGGGCTTCCCCTCCGACTTCCCCACCTGGGGCCGGCTGCTCTTCGACGGCGTCCCGTTTCTCGAAATCGCCCCCGCGCGCGTCCTCTGGCCTGGCCTGGCCATTTCGCTTACCGTATTGAGCGTGAACTACATGGGCGACGGGCTGCGCGACGCACTGGATCCGCGTGTCCGGCGGCACTGAGCAAGGATGCGGGAACATGAGTTACGACTTCGACCTCGGCGCTTATTCCCGGCCGATCACTACCGATAGCTGCGCCGCCCAACAGTGGTTCGACCGCGGGCTTCTTTGGCTCTACGGCTTCAACCGCGAGGAGGCGGTGCTCTGTTTCCGGGAGGCGCAACGCGCCGACCCCGACTGCGCCATGGCCTGCTGGGGCGAGGCCTTCGCCGCGGGGCCGTTCATCAACCTGCCCTGGCAGTGGCAGAGCGAAACGGAGCGCCGGGCCGCCCTGGCCACCTGCTTCGCCGCCGCCGGGGCGGCCATGGCGCGGCGCCAGGGCGCCGGTGCCGTCGAGCGCGCCCTCATCAAGGCGCTGCCGGAACGGTACCCGCGCCGCGTGGCGGGTGCGGTGGAGGAGTTCTCGGCATGGGACGATGCGTTCGCCGCCGCCATGCGCGGCGTGTACCGCCGGTTCCCCGAAGATTCGGACGTGGTCGCCCTGTTCGCCGAGGCCCTCATCAGCCGCACGCCCTGGGAGCTTTGGGACCTCGACACCGGCAAGCCGGCGGAAGGCGCCGATACCGTCGAGGCCCGCGAAGTGCTGGAGACGGGCATGCGGCAACGGCGCGACGGCGGGCTGCCGCCCCATCCGGGCATCCTGCACATGTACATCCACGTGATGGAGATGTCGCGGACGCCGGAACACGCCCTCGCCGCGGCCGACCAGCTGCGCGGCCGGTGTCCCGACAACGGCCACCTCAACCACATGCCCACCCATATCTATTTCCAGTGCGGCCGCCACGTGGACGCGCTGGAGGTAAGCCGGGAAGCGGCCGCCGCCGACGGGAAGTACGCGCGGCACGCGGGCCCGTTCAACTTCTACACCACCGCCCGGTGCCACCACCTCCACGCCATGATGAACGCCGGGATGCTGCTGGGGGACTACCGCGGGGCGGACGAGGCGGCGCGGAAGATCGACGAGGCCGTGACGCCGGAGCTGCTCCGCCAGGACCGCCCGACCCTGGTCCAGACCCTGGACTACTTCCGCTCCGGAACCATCCACGTGCCGGTACGGTTCGGGCGCTGGCAAGAGATCGCGGACGCCCTCATGCCCGCTCACCCCGAGCTCTACGTGACCACGACGCTCATGGTCCACTATGCCAAGGGGGTCGCCCACGCCGCCCTCGGCGACTTCCAGGCGGCAGACAGGGAAAGCTCACGCTTCGACGCCGGCTGCGCCGCCTTGCCCGAGGACCGCATCTACGCCAACGACACGGCACTCAACGTCATGGCCGTGGCCAGGGAAATGCTCTACGGAGAGATCGCCTACCACAAGGGCGACCACGAGGCGGGCTTCGCTCATCTCCGGGACGCTGTCCGTCTGAACGACGGTCTGCGCTACAGCGAACCCTGGCCCTGGATGCATCCGCCGCGCCACGCCCTCGGCGCGCTATTGCTGGAGCAGGGACAACTGGAGGAAGCCGAGCAGGTCTACCGCGCCGACCTCGGCCTCGACGACACCGTCAGGCGTTGCCTGCAGAACCGCGAGAACGTCTGGAGCCTGCACGGTTACCACGAATGCCTGCAACGCACGGGCCGCGACCGCGAAGCGGCAGCCGTCGCGCCGTCGCTGGCCGCGGCGCTTGCCCGGAGCGACGTGGAGATCGCTTCGTCCTGCCATTGCCGGAAGCAGGCGGCTGCGCCTTCCGGCTCCTAGCGCATGTTCAGTCAAGCGGCTGTTTGCGGGCAGGCAGCAGTGACCGCCTGCTCTGTGAGCGGAGGCCGGGTTCGCCTTGCTCGGCATACCAGAACCGTGCCCTGTCCAGGGTCATGCAGGCGGGGCGGAAGGGGAGGGGAATGCGTTCCACCACCTGCTCGCGTGCCGGGTCGTAGGACAGAAAGGCGTACCTGGCTTTACGTTCGTCGCTCCAGTCGCCGAGAGGGCCCGGGTCACACTCGACGCACCAGAACTCGTCGCCGCAAGAGGTGGGGGTGAAGACCTGATGCTCCATGGGGATGGTCCAAAGGTTCCGGCCGCTCGCGGGGTCCAGGCAGAAAAGCTTGCGGTTGCGCCGGTGGGTCAGCCACAGCTTGCCGTTGAGGAAGGTCGCGCCGGAGGCGGCGCCGTCGGGACAGTCGAAACGTCGAATTACGCGGTACCTTTCGGGCGACCAGAGCACGAGTTGCTGTCCAAGCCGGCCGCCGCCGGTGATGAGCCATACCCCTTCGTCGGACGGACAGGCGTGCCGGACGCCGGGCAGCGACAAAACCTCATCACACGATTCGCCGACGGGATCGTATTTCACCACGACGGACTCGCCGGCCGACGCGAGCCACAGGCGCCCCGCGTGCCACTGCATACCAGTGATGGAAAGTGACCGAATGTCGATCATGCGTGCCTGCGTCCTACCATGGGCAAGGCCAGCAGGCGAAGGTATCTGTCGTAGGTTTGCGTCTGAATGTTGAGTCGGAGATCATTCCGTGCGTTTAGACGCCGTCCGTTCGATCAAAGCTTCGATCAAAGTCCGTAGTGCCGTCATGTTTTCCTCGTGCTGTTGGTCACGATGCTCCGAGGTACGACGCATCTGTGCGATGCCCCACCCGATTATCCCTATTTGCCCCATGCCAACAACAAGGGCTACCAGCGGCCCGATCAACTCGGCGATCTTGACCGGTTCAAACTCGATCATTCCTCAATCCTCCATTTCACCCTAACAGCCAGGATTGTGCACTGTCCAACGGAATCCGATAACGACGGGATGACACCATCATCGGACATCATATGGCTCCTTCCTCAACTAAAATCGGCCGTTTCTGACTCGCCTTTAGGGTCGATCGAGGGATTCATTCGCGGCAGGCTGAAGAGGTTTGACTCGACAGCAGGGTTACGTTATCAACGGCGAGTGTCGCGCGGCTGGGACTTGAGCACGGAGATGATTTCCGGCCTCAACGCGCGCGTTTCGAACTCACCCACGTCATGTACCCCGCTCCCTTCGACTATACCGTTGCCGAATCCGTGGACCAGGCCATCGACCTCCTCCAGAGTTCGGGGGAGGGGGCCAAGCTCCTGTCCGGTGGGCAGAGCCTGGTGCCGCTGATGAAGCTGCGGCTGGTGCAGCCGGCCCATGTCATCGACATCGGGCGCATTCCCGGGCTTTCCCACGTGGGGGAAGACGAGCCGGCGGGCCTTTTGCGCATCGGTGCCCTGGCCACGCACGCGCAGGTTGGTGCATCGTCGGTGGTTCGCGAGAAGCTGCCGCTGATGGCGGAAGCCGCCGGGGTCATCGGCGACGCCCAGGTGCGCGGTTGGGGGACTCTCGGCGGGGCGCTGGCGGAGGCCGACCCGGCCGGGGACTGGGGGCCGGTGGCGCAGGCGCTGGAGGGGCGGGTGCAGTGCACCGGACCGGCCGGGATCCGTGTGGTGGACGCGGAGTCGTTCTTCGTGGACGCGTACACGACGGTGTTGGCGGACGACGAGGTGATCACCGAGGTGCAGGTGCCCTTGCCGCGGCCGGGCAGCGCCGGGGCCTATCTCAAGATGGAACGCCGGGCCGGAGACTTCGCGGTCGCCAGCGTCGCGGTGCAGCTCGAGCTGGACGGCAGCGGTCGTTGCCGCAAGGCCGGGGTGGCGCTGGGAGCGGCGGGACTCACGCCCATCAAGGTAACCGCGGCAGAGGAGGCTCTGGACGGACAAGATGTCACGGCGGATGTGGTTGATGCCGCGGCCGAACGGGTGCTGGAGGCGGCGAACCCGCTGGCGGACGTACGCGGATCGAGCGACTACAAGCGGGCGGTGTGCGAGTCATTGTTCAGGAAGGCCGTGGACATCGCGCTGAGGCGCCACCGGGGCGAATCCGTGAAAGGCGGCCATGTCCGGTAAGGTGAAGGTCCGCATCACCGTCAACGGCGTGGCGCACGAGGGCGAGGCGCCGCCGCGCATGCTGCTGGTGGACTACATCCGTGACGTGGTGGGCCTCAAGGGGACGCGCTACGGCTGCGACACCAGCAACTGCGGCTCGTGCACCATCGTGATGGACGGCCGCGGCGCCAAGTCGTGCACCTTCCTGGCGGTGCAGGCGGACGGCCGCGAAGTGACCACTGTCGAGGGCCTTGCCGACGGGAGCGAGTTGAATCCGCTGCAGGCGGCCTTCCAGGAGGCGCACGCGCTCCAGTGCGGCTTCTGCACCTCGGGCATGGTCATGGCCGCCCACGCGCTGCTGGCACATAATCCCGCCCCCTCGGCCGAAGAGATACGCGAGGGGATCATCGGCAACCTGTGCCGCTGTACCGGCTACGTGCCGGTGATCGAGGCGGTGCAGTCGGCGGCCCAGCGCATGAAACCCGAGGGAGGGACCCCATGAGCGCCGCTCCGCGTCCGCCCCTGGTGGGCACCCCGGTCCCGCGCAAGGAGGACCCCGACATCCTCCGGGGTCAGGCGCGCTACACCTTCGACATCGACCTCCCGGACATGCTGCACGTGGCCGTGTACCGGAGCCCCGCCGCCCACGCGCGCATCCGCAGGGTGGACCTCTCCAAGGCGCTGGCGCTGCCGGGCGTGGTAGCCGGGTTGACCGGCGAGCAGGTGCGGCAGCTCGGCTACGTCAACCCGCTGTCGCCGTTCCCCTTCCAGAGCCGCGACCCGTTCAAGCGCGGCAACCCCACCATCAAGTTCTTCGACCACTACTGCCTGGCATGGGACAAGGTGCGGTTCGTGGGCGAGCCGGTGGCGGCGGTGGTGGCCACGGACCGGTACATCGCCGAGGACGCGCTGGACCTGATCGAGGTGGAGCTCGACCCGCTGCCGCCGGTGGTGGATTCCGCGGCCGCCCTGGAGCCCGGCTCCGAGCGCCTCTACGAGGACTGGGACGACAACGTGATGCTGACGTTCCGGGTGTCCGGCGGCGATGTCGACGCCGCCTTCCGCGACGCGGAAGTCGTGGTCAAGGAAACCATCCACAGCGGCCGCTTCACCGGAACCCCCATCGAGACCCGAGCGGTGGTGGCCGACTACGACGCCAGCGTCAAGACCCTGAGCCTGTGGAGCACCACCCAGATCGGCCACGCCATCGGCACGCTGGTCGAGAACACCATCGGGCTGCCGGGACTGAAGGTCCACGTGAATTTCCGCCGCATAGGCGGCGGCTACGGGCAGAAGTGGGCGTTCTACCCGGAAGAGATCCTGGTGCCGCTGCTTTCCATTCTGGTGGGGCGCCCCATGAAGTGGGTGGAGACCCGCCGCGAGCACATGACCGGCACCATCCACGCCCGCGAGCAGACCCACCACATCGAGGCGGCGGTGCGCCGGGACGGCACCATCCTCGGCGTCAGGGACCGCATCGTGGCCAACATCGGCGCCGCCTATCCCACCGGCGGCCTGGCTTCCATCGTCACCACCGGGATGTTCGTGCCCGGCGCGTACCAGATCGCCAACTACGAGGGGCAGGTCCAGGGGGTGGTGACCAACAAGACGCCGTACGGCGCGCACCGGGGCTTCGGGAAGTCGGAGGCGTGCTTCGTCATCGAGCGGATGGTGGACCGGATCGCGGCGAACCTCGACCTTGATCCGGTGGAGGTGCGGCGGCGCAACTTCGTCCCGCCGGACGCCTTCCCCTACCGCTCCGTCACCGGCCCGCGCTACGACAGCGGCCGCTACCGGGAGGCGCTGGACAAGGCCCTGGAGCTGCTGGACCTGGACCACTGGCGCAAGGCGCAGGAGGAGGCGGCGGCCGAGGGCCGCTACCTGGGCATCGGCACCTGCCTGGTCATCGAGCCGTCGAGCTCCACCCGCATGGGTTCCTACAACGCCGGCTACTACAGCGTGCGGATGCGCATGGACCCCAACGGCAAGGTCTACGTGTTCCCCGGCGGCAGCGACGAGGGCCAGGGCCACGCCACCTCCATCTCCCAACTCGCGGGCGACGAGCTGCAGGTGTCGTTCGACGACGTCATGGTGGTGGAGGGAGACAGCCTGGCGTGCCCCTACGGCTCCGGTTCCTACTCCAGCCGTTTCTCGGTGGTGGGCACCACCGCCGTGACGCTGGCCGCACGGGCGCTCCGCGACAAGATCACCCAGATCGCGTCCGTGATGCTGCGGCACCCGCCCGGCGGGCTCGTGTTCGCCGACGGCCAGGTGTCGGTGGAAGGGCGGCCGGCAGAGGCGGTTTCCCTCGCGGAGGTCGCGCGCGTCGCGTACTTTTACCCGTTCCAGTTGCCCGAGGGCATGGACCCGGGGCTCGAAACGCTGTACCACTTCCGCGATCCCAACATCGAGTTCGAGGCGGACGAGCGCGGCCGCGTGGCCATGTTCAGCAGTTTCCCCTACGACGCCGAGGCGGCGGCGGTGGAAGTGGAGGCGGACACCGGCCTGCTCAGGATCCTGAAGTTCGTCTCGGTCCACGACTGCGGCAACATGCTCAACCCGCTCATCGTCAGGGGCCAGCACGTGGGCGCCCTGGCCCACGGCTTCGGCGGCGCTCTCTACGAGGAACTGCCCTACAGCGAGGAAGGCCAGCCGCTGGCGGCCAGCTTCAAGGACTATTTCCTGCCCACGGCCATGGAAGTGCCCGACATGGTGCTGGAGCACATCGAGACTCCCAACCCCTTCACGCCCGGCGGCTTCAAGGGCGCCGGCGAGACCGGCACCGTGGGGCCGCCGGCGGTGCTGGCCAACGCCGTGGAGGACGCGCTCAAGCCCCTGGGTATCGCCATCCGCCGTCTGCCGCTGACGCCACACTACCTGTGGTCGCTGATCCAGGAGGTCAAGGGGGACCGGTAGCCAAGGTCCCAGGACGAACTGCAAACGGCTTACCACCGTTCGTCCTGAGCGTAGCGAGTCCTGAGCCTGCCGAAGGGCGAGCGAAGTCGAAGGGCGCAAGCCTGAAATCGAGACCGCCGAAAGGGAGACGCCGTATGCCAGACAAGGTCCTGCTCGAGAAGGCGGGCGACACCGCCAGCATCACGCTGAACCGGCCGGAGAAAGGCAACGCGGTGGACCTCGAGCTCATGTTGGCGCTCACCGAGAGCCTCGCCGAGGCCGCCGCCGACAAGGCCCTCCGGGTGCTGGTCCTCGAGGGTCGGGGCGAGCACTTCTGCTCCGGACGGGAGCCGGACGTGCCCAGGCCCGAGAACGCCGCCCAGTTCGCCGAGGCCCTCGGCCGCATCGTCCGGGTCAACAAGCTGCTGCAATCGTTTCCGGGGATCAGCCTGGCCGTGGTCCGGGGAAAGGCCTTCGGCTTCGGCTGCGGGCTGGCGGTGCAGAGCGACGTGACCCTCGCCGCCGAGGACGCCAGGTTCGCGTTCCCGGAGATCAACGCCGGGTTCCCGCCCACCATCGTCATGTCCTACCTGAGCCGCTGGATCCACCGGAAAAAGGCCCTGGAGTTGGTCATGACCGGAGGCGAGATCAGCGCGCGGGAAGCGGAGCGGCAGGGTCTCGTGAACCGGGTGGTGGCGGCCGATCAGCTTGAAGACGAAAAGAAGCGCTGGTTGGAAACGCTGGCGGGCCGCGACCTCGAGGGGCTGCAGGCCACCAAGGCGTTTTTCAGGGACACCGCCGAGTGGTCCACCGAGGCGGCAGCGCAATACGGCGTGACGCGGTTGGCGAATTTCTTTGCCAGCCGGGACAAGGCCTGACCGGCAAAAGTTTCTCCCAGGTCAAGGACGACGAACGGAACCAAGTTTCCAAGACCGTTCGTCCTGAGCGTAGCGAAGCGAAGTCGAAGGACGCTGCCTAGCGCTTCAGGTCGATCTTGCGCCCGTAGCTGACCTCGCCCTTGTCTATCCTGAGGGAGAATCCGCAGTCAGGGTTAATGCAGACCCAGGCCTTGTACATCACGGAAGCACCGTCCTGACCGTAGTCGGAAAGCGGGATCAACGTGCCATTGTCGCATTTCTGACATTTCGGCAGATCCATCTCCACTCCTCCTTTGCAGCGAGCGCCGTCCGGCGAGGCGCTCCCGAAACCGCCCGCGCTGACCGTTCCCGCCACGACTCGGCAGGTTGAAAGTTGCGCCGCACACTATAGCAAAACCCCGTCGAAAGCAAGAAGTTGGGCCTTCGCCCCGGGCCTGTCGTGTCGCCGGTTTCAGGGTCGGTTTCGGTGCACGCGAGGGTCCGGGACCGCCCCTGCGATTTGACAGCTTCAAGGGGCCGGGGATATGATGATTGCGGACTTCCGACGGGCCGGGGGGAGCGGGACCGGTCCAGCCGGAAGTCGCCTCGCTGCACGATATCGTACATATCTCATGTCCGTCGTGGCTATCATACCGGCCCGTTATGGATCGACGCGGTTCCCCGGGAAGCCGTTGGCCAGGATCGGTAAGAAGCCCATGATCCAGCACGTCTACGAGAGCACCGCGACGGCGGACCTGGTGCACCGGACGGTGGTGGCCACGGACGATGTGCGGATCCTGGATGCGGTGCGGGCCTTCGGGGGAGAGGCGGTGATGACGTCGAAGGATCACCTGAGCGGCACGGACCGGCTGGCCGAGGTAGCCCGGGGTCTCGAGGCCGAGTGGGTCGTCAACGTCCAGGGAGACCTTCCGTTCATACAGGTGGAGACCATCCGCAGGAGCGTCGATTGCCTGGTGCGGGACCCGTCCGTGCCCATGGCCACGGCGCGCACCCCGATCACGTCGGAGCGGGAATTTCTCAACCCCAACGTGGTCAAGGTGGTGACGGACCGGGAAGGATTCGCCTGCTATTTCTCCCGCGCCCCGATCCCCTGTCACCGGGAGCCGCCGCCGCACCCGGCGCAGTGGGGTCATCGTCACCTGGGGATTTACGTCTACCGGCGGGATTTCCTTTTGCGCATCGCCGCGATGCCCGCCGTGGCGCTGGAGCTCGCCGAGGGACTGGAGCAGTTGCGGGCGCTCTACCACGGTTTTCGGATACGCGTCGCCGACGTGGTGGAGACGGGCGTGGAGGTGGACACGCCGGATGACCTGGCGCGGGCGGAGGCGTACTGGAGTCAGGTCCACGCAAAGGAATGCCATGCCTAGCTTGCGACAGAAGTTCATTTTCGTCACCGGCGGGGTCATGTCGTCCCTCGGCAAGGGGCTCGCGGCGGCCTCCATCGGCGCCCTGCTGGAAAGCCGCGGCCTCAAGGTGACCCTGCTGAAGATGGACCCCTACATCAACGTCGATCCCGGGACCATGAACCCGTATCAGCACGGCGAGGTGTTCGTCACCGACGACGGCGCGGAGACCGATCTGGACCTGGGCCACTACGAGCGCTACGTTTCCTCCACCACCGGGCGGGCCAACAACTTCACCACCGGCCAGGTGTACGACACGGTCATCGCCAAGGAGCGCCGCGGTGACTACCTGGGCGGCACGGTCCAGGTGATCCCCCACATCACCGACGAGATCAAGCGCCGGATCACGGCCGCGGCCGAGGACTACGACATCGCCATCTGCGAGGTCGGCGGCACCGTCGGCGACATCGAGGGCCTGCCCTTCCTGGAGGCCATCCGGCAGTTCGGGAGGGATTGCGGCAGGGAGAACGTCATCTACGTTCACCTGACCTACGTGCCGTACATCGCGCCGGGCGGCGAGCTCAAGACCAAGCCCACCCAGCACAGCGTCAAGGAGCTCACCGGCCTGGGCATCCAGCCCGACTTCCTGCTGTGCCGGACCGACCGCCTGCTGAACCGGGGTCTCAAGTCGAAGATCGCCAGTTTCTGCAA
Source organism: uncultured Binatia bacterium (SeqCode) (assembly GCA_965204205.1). Lineage (GTDB taxonomy): Bacteria > Desulfobacterota > Binatia > UBA9968 > JAJDTQ01 > JAJDTQ01. The sequence goes on from OZ241976.1 coordinate 192,805, forward strand.
CGTGGACGAGAATTCGGTGATCACGGCCAAGGACGTGGAGTGGATCTACGAGGTCCCCCTCGTGTTCCACCAGGAAGGCCTGGACGACCGGATCGTGGAGCGGCTGCAGATGTGGACCGGTGCCCCCAACCTGCGGAAGTGGCAGAAGACCGTGCACATCCTCAAGAACGCCCGGGAATCGGTGAGGATCGCGGTGGTGGGGAAATACATGGAGCTCAAGGAGTCGTACAAGAGCCTGCTGGAGGCGCTGGTCCACGGCGGCATCGCCAACGGGGTGCACGTCGAGCTGGACTGTATCGAGGCCGAGAAGCTGGAGAAGCACGACGTCGAGAATCGGCTGGGCGGCGCCCAGGGCATCCTGATACCCGGCGGTTTCGGAGACCGCGGCACCGAAGGGAAGGTCCGCGCGGTGCAATACGCGCGCGAGAACAAGGTGCCGTTTTTCGGCATCTGCCTGGGCATGCAGATCGCGGTGGCCGAGTTCGCCCGCAACGTCTGCTCGCTGAAGGGCGCCAACTCCGTGGAGTTCGACCCCAACACCAAACATCCGGTGATCCACCTGATGGACGAGCAGAAGGACCTGGAGCGGTTGGGCGGGACCATGCGCCTGGGCGCCTATCCGTGCGTCCTGGCGGCCGATTCGCTGTCCGGCAGGATGTACCGGAAGAAGCGCATCTCGGAGCGCCACCGGCATCGGTACGAGTTCAATAACCGGTACCGCGAGCTGATGCAGGAAAGGGGCTTGAGAATCAGCGGCCTGTCCCCGGACCGCAACCTCGTGGAGATCGTCGAGTTGAAGGACCATCCCTGGTTCGTCGGCTGTCAGTTCCACCCGGAGTTCAAGTCCCGTCCGACCGAGTGTCACCCGCTGTTCAAGGGGTTCGTCCGCGCCGCGTCGCAGCAGTATTCGTCGGTCAAGGAAATCCCGCGCATGCGTATCGTGGCGGACTCGGCACGTGCCCTGTCTCACAATTCGCGTCGGGAAGATGCGAGGGCATTTTCGTCGTCGGCAAGGCGCGATGACGAGCAGTGGCAGGCACCACGCGAGGAAGAGCAACGCAGCGGACGGCGAAAAGGACCCGCAGATTCATGACGCGAATCGTGAGACAGGGCGCGACACCATGACCGCCAGCGAGGTCCCCATCGGCGGCATCCGGGTCGGCGGCGGCCGGCCGCTTGCCCTCATCGCCGGCTCCTGCGTCATCGAGAGCCGGGACTCCGCCCTCCGGCACGCCGCGTACCTGTGCGAGTTGACCCGGCGCCTGGACATCCCGTTCATCTACAAGTCCTCCTACGACAAGGCCAACCGCACCTCCCTGGAATCGTTCCGGGGCCCGGGACTCGACGAAGGCTTGCGCATTCTCGAGGAGGTCAAGCGGGAAGTCGGGGTCCCGGTCCTCACCGATGTTCACGAACCCGACCAGATCGCGCCGGCATGCGAAGTCGTGGACGTGGCGCAGATTCCGGCGTTTCTTTGCCGGCAGACGGACTTCGTGACCGCGGTCGCCCGCGCCGCCAGGGTGGTGAACGTGAAGAAGGGCCAGTTCCTTGCGCCCTGGGACGTCCGGAACGTCGCCGCAAAGGTGGTGGCGGCGGGCAACACCAACGTGTTGCTGACCGAGCGCGGGGTCTCCTTCGGTTACAACAACCTGGTGTCGGACATGCGCTCGCTGGTGATCATGCGGGAGACGGGATTTCCGGTGGTCTTCGACGCCACCCACAGCCTGCAGCTTCCGGGCGGGCTGGGAGAGGCATCGGGCGGCGACCGGCGGTTCATCGCTCCGTTGGCGCGGGCGGGCGCCGCGGTCGGGGTGGACGGCCTGTTCATGGAGGTGCACGAGGATCCGGACCGGGCCCTGAGCGACGGACCCACCTCCTTTCCGCTCGACGCGCTCGACGGTCTGCTGCGGACGGTCAAGGATATCGACGACCGGGTCAAGGGGCACGGGAGCGGATGACATGGGCGGGGGCGCGGACGTCATACACAAGGCCCGGGAGGTGCTGGACACCGAGATCGCCGGGCTCGTCGCGGCCCGGGACCGGGTCGGCGACGCGTTCGTGCGCGCCGTGGACATCCTGCACGACTGCACCGGCAAGGTCATCGTCACGGGCGTGGGAAAATCGGGCCTCGTCTGTCACAAGATCGCCGCCACCCTCGCCAGCACCGGCACCCCCTCGTTCTTCCTCCACGCGGCGGAGGCGAGCCACGGCGACCTCGGAATGATCATGCGCGACGACGTGGTCCTGGCCGTTTCCAACAGCGGCGAGTCCGAAGAGGTCCTCAAGATGCTTCCGCTCATCAAGCGCTGGGGCCTCAGGCTCATCGCCATGACCGGCAATGAGCGATCCGCCCTGGCCCTTTCGGCGGACGTGATCCTCGATGTCGGCGTGCCCGAGGAAGCCTGTCCTCTGGGGCTGTCGCCCACCGCGAGCACCACGGCCGCCCTGGCCATGGGCGACGCCATCGCCGTGGTCCTGCTGGAGCGCCGGGGGTTCAAGACGGAGGACTTCCTGCTCCGCCATCCCGGAGGCGCGCTTGGCCGAAGGCTGCTGCTCCGCACCCGTGACCTGATGCACCACGGCAAGGAGATACCCCTGGTGTCCGAGGAAACCCCGCTCAAGGACATCCTGCTGGAGATCACCTCCAAGCGGCTGGGCGTGACCGGCGTGGTCGACACGGAGTCGGCGCTGGTCGGCGTCATTACCGACGGCGACCTGAGGCGTTGCCTTGCCCGTAGCGACGGCAAGGCGGATATTCTCGAGCGCAGGGCCGCCGACATCATGACGCGCAACCCCAAGACCATCGGCGGCGATTCGCTGGCGGCCGAGGCCGTCGCGGTGATGGAAAAATTCTCCATCACCTCCCTCTTCATCCAGGCGGAAGACTCCGGGCGGCTCCAGGGGATCATCCACCTCCATGACCTGCTCAAAGCCGGAATCGTCTGACCCGCGCACTGAAGAGCTGCGCCGGAAGGCCCGGGCCGTCAAGCTGCTGCTGCTGGACGTCGACGGGGTGCTGACCGACGGCGGCATCGTCATCGACGAACGCGGCCAGGAGGTCACGCGCTTCGACGTCCAGGACGGCCACGGCATCAAGCTGCTCCAACAGGCGGGCATCCGCGTCGGGCTGCTGACGGGCCGGGCGTCCCGGGCGGTGGCGGTGCGGGCGGAGCGCCTGTCCATCGAGCTCGTCTACCAGAACGTGGCCGACAAGCTTCATGGCCTTGAACGGGTCAAGGCAGACACGGGGCTCGCCGATGACCGGATCGCCTACGTCGGCGACGACATGCAGGACCTGCCGGTGCTGCGGAGGGTCGTCTTCGCCGTGACGGTGCCCAACGCGTGGGACGGCTTGAAGAGCCGTGCGGACTACGTCACGACCCGCACCGGCGGCCACGGCGCGGTGCGCGAGGTGGCGGAGCTGCTGCTGCGGCTGAGCGGCAAGTGGGATACGCTGTTGAAGGAGTACGACCGCTGACCGGGAACGGCGCGGTCCGGAATGGCCCGGCGCTCGACGAGGGGTGATCGGCCCTTCACGCAATTTTCGTGCCTCACCTTTACACTCCATGGCGGAGTTGTTATCCCGGAATCAGTGGCCTGTGTCCATGCGGTCCAAACGGTTACTGCTCTTGCTCGTAATGGCCGCCGGGGTGACCTTCGTCGCTGTCGAGGTGGCGCGGCACAAGCGGGAGCAGGCGCTCCGGGACCCCGGCGAGCTGTTGACGTTCACCCCCGGGGTGCCGTTGCAGGTAAAGAATTTTCGCCGCAGCATGATCCGGGACGGGCGCAAGGCGTGGGAGATCAAGGGAGCCGAGGCCACCTATTTCAAGGCCGAGGAGCGGGCCGCGATCAGCCATCCGCGGCTGGTATTCTACCGGAAGAACGGCGGTACGCTGGAGGCTCGGGGACGGCAAGGGAACGTTTTTCTGCCGCGTGGGGACTTGCAACGGGCGGTTCTGGACGGTGCGGTGGACGTGACCTACCAGGACGCACGATTTCAGACCGACAAGCTCATCTACCTCCACGCCGATGACCGCATCGTCTGTCCCGGCAGGGTCCGGGCGGTGGTGGACGGGGTCCGGTTCGAGGGCGAGAACATGACTTATTCGCTGGCGAATGACACCATCGAGCTCGGAAACGCGGTCAGAACCACCCTACGGGGCGGACGTTGGGATGCGGCCACCGGCCTGTAACGCACGACTCGGAAGCACGATGCGCACCACTCGCGGTTCTCGGACGGGCGTTATGAGGCGTGGGAGCGGGTTTCGAGCCGGCTTGGCGGTCCTGAAGCCTTGGCTGGCGGCAGTCCTGCTCCTGCCGGTGGCCGGCCTCGCGGCCTGGGCGGCGGAAGGCGGTGGAGAGCCGGGCAGCCGCGGGCTGTTCGCGGACACCGACACCCCCATCGTCATCACCGCGGATTCCATGGAGCTTCAACGCAAGACCAACACGATCATCTACAAGGGCAACGTCCTGGTGGTTCGGGACGATGTCAAGATCACCAGCGACGTCCTGTCCGCGCGTTATGACGCAAGGGACGGGGGGTTGAGGGGCGTTGTCGCCGAAGGAACGGTGCGGGTTCGCGACGGGCGACGCGAGATGACCGGCGACAAGGCCGTCTTCGACGGCCCGGAGGAAACCATCATCGTGTCCGGCAACACCACCGTCCGGGACGGAAACAACAGCATTTCCGGCGATCGCGTCACCATTTTCGTGAAAGAGGACCGCATCGTGGTGGAGAACAGCGGCGGGCGCGTCAGGGCGGTGGTTTTCCCGGGACAACTGAAACCGTGATGGTCCAGGGGCCCGGTGCCTTGAGCGTTCTCAACGCGGACGAAATCATCAAGTCGTACCGTGGCCGGCGGGTCGTCGACCAGGTCACGCTCGAGGTCGCAAGCGGCGAGGTCGTGGGCCTCCTGGGGCCCAACGGAGCGGGGAAGACCACGTTGTTTCACATCGTGATCGGTCTGGTTCGGGCCGACGGAGGAAAGGTCGCCCTGAACGGGACAGATCTCACGACCGCTCCCATATTCCGGCGGGCGCGGGCAGGCATCAGCTACCTTCCCCAGGAGTCTTCGGTGTTTCGGGGCTTGACGGTCAGACAGAACCTGTTGGCCATTCTCGAGACCCTGGGGATCGGCAAGGATGAGGAAGAGGAACGGAGCCGGCGTCTGATGGAGGCCTTCGGTCTGGAACGCCTGGCGGATCAGAAGGCCTATACGCTTTCGGGTGGTGAAAGACGGCGCGTCGAGATCGCCCGGGCGCTGATTCTCTCGCCATTCTTCCTGCTTCTGGACGAACCCTTCACCGGTGTCGACCCCATCGCCCTGGCGGATATCAAAGAGGTGATTCAGCGGCTGACCAAGAGCGGGATCGGGGTCCTGATCACGGATCACAACGTCAGGGATACCCTGGAGATCTGCACTCGCGCCTACATACTGAGCGAAGGAGTGGTGCTGGCCGAGGGGACACCGGGCGATATCGCCTCCAGCGAGAGAGCGCGCACGGTGTACCTTGGCGAGGGATTCAGCCTGTAGGCCGATGGCACTCGAAATCAAGCTATCTCAGAAACTAATGCCGCAACTGGTGATGACGCCCCAGTTGCAGCAGGCCATCAAGCTCCTTCAGCTCTCCCACCTCGACCTGCAACAACGGATATCCGAGGAACTGCAGGAAAATCCGGCCCTCGAGGAAGCATTCGACGACGAAGACGGCGCCGAGACCGTGCGCGAGCCCGAAGCCACTCACGAGATGATGATCACCGACCGGATCGCGGATTGGCAGGACTACCTCGACAACCACTCCAACTCGCGTCACGACATGGTGAGCACCGAGGCGGTCCGGGAGGAATCCGATTTCCCCTCCCTCGAAAACACGGTGGTGCGCCGGGAGACCCTTCAGGAGCACCTGTTGTGGCAGCTCCGCATGGCCGGGCTCGACGAGGCCGGCGAGGGCATCGGCATGTACGTCATCGGCAACCTGGACGAGCGGGGCTACCTGGAGGCGTCGGTGGAGGAGATCGGCGAGCTGGCCCACGCCGCGCCTGACGCGGTGGAGGAGGTGCTGGCCTGCATCCAGTTCTTCGATCCCGTGGGGATCGCAGCCCGGGACCTGCGCGAGTGCCTGCTGGTGCAACTCGACAATGCCGGGATGAGGGACAGCGTGGCCGCGAGCATGGTGGCGGACCACCTGCACGAGCTGGAGTACAAGCAGTACGACCGGATAGCAGCGGGCCTTAGCGTCAGCCTCGGAGCGGTGATGGAGGCAGCCCACCTCATCGGCTGCCTGGAGCCCAAGCCGGCGCGGGGTTTCGACGACGACGAGGTCCGCACCATCATCCCCGAGGTGGTGGTCCAGAAGGTCGCCGGAGAGTATGCCATTCTGCTGAACGATGACGGGGTTCCGCCGTTGCGCGTCAGTCCGTTGGTCCGGCGTCTCGCCGGCGAGCGCGGTGACGAAGTCCGCAAGGCCAGGGAGTACCTGGAGGGCAAGGTCCGCGCCGCCACGTGGCTGATCAAGAGCATCCACTGGCGTCAGCAGACCCTCTATCGCGTGAGCGAAAGCATCTTCCGCTTCCAGCGCGAGTTCCTCGACCGCGGCATCGCGGGCCTGAAGCCGCTGGTGCTGCGCGAGGTGGCGGAAGAGATCGGCATGCATCCCTCCACCGTCAGCCGTGCCACCTCCAACAAGTACGCCCATACGCCGCAGGGCGTTTTCGAGTTGAAGTTCTTCTTCCAGAGCGGGATTGCCCGCAATGACAGCTCCACCGTGGTATCCTCGGAGTCGGTGCGGGACAGGATCAGGAGGCTGGTGGAGTCCGAGGACCCCGAAAACCCGTTGAGCGACCAGCAGATCGCCGGCGCGTTGCAAGAGCTCGGCATCGACATCGCGCGCCGCACGGTGGCGAAGTACCGGGAGCAGCTTGGGATTCTGCCGTCGTCCCGGCGCCGGCAGCCGTTGGCGAATTATCGGATCGCGCCGGATTGACGGGGCGCGTCGAAAAAAGGGGGTAGCGGTTGCGAATCGCCGACGTTCTGGATCCTGAGGCGGTCATACCGAGCCTGGAGGCCCGGGAGAAGTTTGCGGTGCTCGAAGAGATCGTGACGCGGGTGTCGAGTCACTACGGATTCGAGGACTCGCAACGACTGCTTGAAGTGGTTCGCGCCCGCGAGAGGATATGCAGCACCGCCATCGGGGAGGGGGTGGCGATTCCGCACGGCAAGCTGCCCGGCCTGAAACGGGTATGCATCGCCTTCGCCCGCAGCCGTGAAGGGGTCGACTTCGACGCTCAGGACGGCACGCCCACGCATCTCTTCTTCCTGCTGGTGGCTCCGGAAGGTTCGACGTCCGAGCATCTGAGCGCATTGGCGCGGGTGTCGCGCCTGGTGAAGGACCCCGCGCTCAGGGAGCACCTGATGAAGGTCCAGACGCCCGAGGAGGTGGTAAGCCTCATCGAGGAGAAAGAAAGGACTCTCTGACCTTCATGTCTTCCGGTGGGTCATGACGGATCTACGCGAAGCGCATGGCCAACCTGCTTGACATCGTCGTCATCACCGGCATGTCGGGTTCCGGAAAGAACGCCGCCATGCGGGTCCTCGAGGACAACAGCTTCTTCTGCATCGACAACCTTCCGGTGCTGCTGATCCCCAGGTTCATCGAGCTCTGCCAGGGCTACCGCGAAGGGATCCGGCGGGTCGCCTTCGGCATCGACCTCCGCGGCGCGCAGTTCATCGAAGGCTGGGACGAGGTGCTGGCGGAGACCCGTCGCGCCGGGCACCACGTGGAGGTCGTCTTTCTCGACGCCAGCGACGAGCTCCTGCTGCGCCGGTTCAATGAATCGCGCCGGCCGCATCCGCTGCAGGGCGGCGGGCCGGTCCAGGAGGGCATCGCGCACGAGCGGGCGGCGCTCACCGGGATGCGGGATTCCGCGGACCGGGTCATCGACACCACCCACCTGAACGTCCACGACCTCAGGATGGTCATCGAGGATTCCTGCGTCCAGGCGCTCGGGAAGCGGCAGATGTCGATTTTCCTCTTGTCTTTCGGGTACCGGTACGGAATTCCCGCGGAAGCGGACATGGTCGTCGACGTGCGGTTCCTTCCCAACCCATTTTTTGTTAGTGGGTTGGAGGCCAAGAGTGGATTGGCTCCGGAAGTACGGGATTTCGTGCTCAGCCGCGAGTCGACGCACGCGTTCGTGGAGCGCATGAACGCGTTGCTCGACTTCACGCTGCCCAACTACGAACGTGAAGGCAAGAGCAACCTGACCCTGGCTTTCGGTTGTACCGGCGGCAAGCACAGGTCGGTGGTGCTGGCCGCCGAATTCGCGCGGCGGCTCGAGGGGACTCCGTGGCGCATTCAGTTGAGGCACCGGGACATTGACAGATGATCGATGCACCGCGTTAGGAAGAGACTCGAGATAAAGAACCGCCTCGGGATGCACGCCCGCGCCTCCGCGTTGCTGGTCCAGACCGTCAACCAGTTCTCCTCGGAGGTAAAGATCTCCAAGGACGACAACGTCGTCAATGCGCGCAGCATCATGGGCGTCCTGACGCTCGGCGCGGCCAAGGGCAGCAAGATCCGCGTCGAGGCCAAGGGGGAGGACGCCCAGGAAGCGATGCTTGCCATCGAGCAGCTCATCGAGGACAAGTTTCGCGAAAGCGACTAGTGGCCTTTAACACGCCACCTAGGAAGGGTCGAACAGGAACCATGACGAACAAAGATTTTGTTTTCACTTCGGAGTCGGTGTCGGAGGGGCATCCCGACAAGATGTGCGACCAGATCTCGGACGCGGTGCTAGACGCCCACTTGGCGCAGGACCCCAACAGCCGGGTGGCGTGCGAGACCCTGGTCAAGAACGACCTGGTCGTCATCGCCGGGGAGATCACCAGCAAGGGCAAGGTGGACTACGAGAGCGTCGCGCGCCGGGTGGCGCTCGACATCGGCTACGACGACCCGGCAAAGGGCTTCGACGGCAAGACCTGCGAGGTGCTCGTGCGGTTGGTGAGCCAGTCGCCGAACATCTCCCAGGGGGTCACCGAGGGCGAAGGCCTGTTCAAGGAGCAGGGCGCGGGCGACCAGGGGATGATGTTCGGCTATGCCTGCGACGAGACCGAGGAGCTGATGCCGCTGCCGATCCACCTCGCCCATGAGCTCGTGGACTACCTGGCGAAGATCCGGAAGTCGGGCGAGGCGCCGTTCCTGCGGCCGGATTCCAAGTCCCAGGTGAGCGTCGAGTACCGGGACGGCAGGCCGCACCGCGTCACCAACGTGGTGGTGTCCACGCAGCATACCCCGGAGGTGCCCTACGACAAGCTCCGGGAGACCATCATCGACAACGTCGTACGGGCGGTGGTCCCCGGCCAGTATCTCGACAGCGATACGGAGTTCCTGGTCAATCCCACCGGCAGCTTCGAGATCGGCGGCCCCCAGGCCGACGCCGGCCTCACCGGCCGCAAGATCATCGTCGATACCTACGGCGGCATGGGACGCCACGGCGGCGGCGCGTTCTCCGGCAAGGACCCCTCCAAGGTCGACCGCAGCGCGGCCTACGTGGCCCGCTACGTGGCCAAGAACGTCGTCGCGGCCAAGCTGGCGCGGCGCTGCGAGATCCAGCTCGCCTACGTCATCGGCGTCGCCGAGCCGGTGTCCATCGCGGTCGATACCTTCGGCACCGGCGTGGTGCCGGACCCCGAGATCGTCAAGCTCGTGCGCGAGCACTTCGAGCTGACCCCGAAGGGAATCATCGACGCCCTAACCCTGCGGGCGCCCATCTACCAGAAATCCGCCGCCTACGGCCATTTCGGCCGCAAGCCGGAGGGCCCGTACTTCACCTGGGAGAAGACCGACCGGGCAAGCGGGCTGAGCGGCGCCATCAAGGGCTAGCTTTCAACCGGGACTCTTAAACCGTCCGGGGGCGACGGCGGCATCGAAGCGGTGCAGCCGTGCCGCCGGAGACGGAGAGGAACATGGCGAAATCGAAATTTGACATCGCAGACCCCGCGTTGGCCGCCGACGGCTGGAAACGCGTCCTATGGGCGGACCAGGAAATGCCGGTCCTGCGCAGCGTGCGCGCCCGTTTCCAGAAGGAAAAACCGCTCAAGGGCCTGCGGTTCTCCGCCTGCCTGCACGTGACCGCCGAGACCGCCAACCTCGTGCGCACCCTCAAGGCCGGGGGCGCCGACGTGGTGCTGTGCGCATCCAACCCGCTGTCCACCCAGGACGACGTGGCCGCGGCGCTGGTCAACAAGGAGCGCGTGTCCGTGTTCGCGGTGCGCGGCGAGGACCACAAGACCTACTACAGCCACCTGCGGTCGGCGCTGGACCACCGCCCGGTCATCACCATGGACGACGGCGCAGACCTCGTGTCCATGCTGCACCAGGAATACTCCCATCTCGCCGGCGGCATGATGGCCTCTATGGAGGAGACCACGACGGGGGTCATCCGGCTCCGCGCCCTGGAAGCGGACGGGGCGCTCAGGATCCCCATCATCGCGGTCAACGACGCCGCTACCAAGCACCTCTTCGACAACCGCTACGGCACCGGCCAGTCCACCATCGACGGCATCATCCGCGCCACCGACGTGCTGCTGGCGGGCAAGCGGGTGGTGGTGGCGGGCTACGGCTGGTGCGGCCGGGGCGTGGCCTCGCGCGCCCGCGGCATGGGCGCCAAGGTGGTGGTCACCGAGGTGGACCCGGTGCGCGCCCTCGAAGCCTCCATGGACGGCTTCGACGTCATGCCGATGAAGGAAGCCGCCAGGGTCGGGGACCTCTTCATCACCCTCACCGGCGACATGCACGTCATCGGCAAGGAACACCTGAAGGCCATGAAGGACGGCGCCATCATCTGCAACTCCGGCCACTTCGACATCGAGATCGACCTCAAGGCCCTCACCGCCATGTCGACCAAGCGCGAGAAGAACGTCCGCAACCACGTCGACTGCTACACCCTGCCCGGGGGCAGGCGCCTGTTCCTCCTGGGAGAAGGCCGCCTCGTGAACCTCGCTGCTGCCGAAGGCCATCCCGCCTCGGTCATGGACATGAGCTTCGCCACCCAGGCCCTCGCCTCCGAGTGGGCCGTCCTGAACCGCGACAACCTCTCCCCCCAGGTCTACGACGTCCCCCAGTCCCTGGAAGAATGGGTCGCCGGCATCAAGCTCGAAACCATGGGCATCCGCATGGACAAGCTCACCCGCGAGCAGAAGAAGTACCTGTCTTCGTGGGAGATGGGGACCTAAGGAGGCTTTCTGGGCGTTCCTGCCGGGAATTAGGGGCCTTGCTCGACAACTCTTCGGCGGTCATGCTGCCGGCGGAAACGGTCGCCACGATATCACGTCACGACCACGGTTTGTGCCCCCACACACTCCCCCTCCAACGTCGGCTCTCCGTCATCCAGGAGCATGGCGATGACCTCCTTGAGGTTGTTGTTGAGTTCCTCAAGCGTTTCGCCCTGACTGTGTGCTCCGGGAAACCCCGGGACGTAGCCAACATATAGGTGTGTATCCGGACAGCGTTCCACGACTGCGGTGTAAGTGCGCATGGGGCCGTAGGACCCCCTCATGGCTGTACTGAGCGGCAGACTATCTCCCAGATCGATCATGGTCAAACACCCACGGGCGATTGGGTGTTGGCAAGCTTGCGGCGTGTGGCGCGATACGTTACAGTTCCGTCATGAAGATCAGGCACAAGGGCTTGCGGGCGTTGCACGAACGGGACAACCCGGCGCGACTCCCTGCCGGTCTTGTGCCACGGCTTAGGCGGATTCTGTTTCGGCTACAGGAAGCGACACGGCCGAGCGACGCGAACGCACCGGGCTTCCGATTGCACCCGTTGAAGGGTGACCGAGCGGGGGAGTGGAGTGTGAGTGTCTCCGGCAACTGGAGAGTCGTATTCCGGTTCGAGGATGGCGAGTCCGTGGATGTGGACCTGATCGACTACCACTGACTGAAAGGAGCCGACCCATGAGCGAGAGCGATCCTGAACGTGTGGGTCCGATGCTGAATCCGCCGCACTTGGGCGAACTGATCCGCGAGAGCATGGAGGAGGCAGGCTGGAATGTCACGGAGACGGCGACTCGTCTGCATTGCGAGCGCGGCACGTTGTCACGCTTGCTCAACGGCAGGGCGGGCGTGTCCGCGAGCATGGCGCTGGCCCTGGAAGACATTGGCTGGGGCACCGCGGACCATTGGATGCGTATGCAGGCCAGCTACGAACTGGCACAGGCACGCCGGCAGCGTGCTACGGAAAGGCATTCGACGAATGCAGCGCTCACATGACGGACCCTTTCGGCGGTCCGGTACTACATACAGAGCCGTGCGCCGCGACAGATTGGAACGGTGGCAGAGACCAACACGAAGCTGACGGCAGAGATGCTTTCGAGATCAGCTTGGGCAGCCGGTGAGTCCTGGCCCGCTGTCAATCTCGGGGATCCTGAACTCGAAGACAGGCTCGCTGGGCAGCATTTCACAACTGCGACCGGCCCGTTCAGGAGGCCAGTAATGCGCGTTTTATCGCCTCTGGTGGCCATTTTACCCTTTGAGGAACTTATCGGCCCTTGCAGCCGATTACATGAGCCGAACGAAGAGCTCGTTCGCGAGCAGAAGTCCCCGTGGCGCAAACCGGAGGCGTCGGTTTTCTTCTACCAGTAGCCCTTCAGAGAGCCATTCCCCGATTTCAACGAAAGCGTTCTCCGGTCTGGTCTCGAAACGCAGTTCAAATCTCCGCACCGAAACCCCGTCGATCATCCGCAACCCGGTAAACAGGCACTCCGCCATGGCCTGCTGTAACTCCGGGCGCTCGCGCTCGGTGACGGCGTGGCCGGCCTCGTTCGCGTGGCGCATGTAGCCAGTCGGCAGGCGCTCGTTCTGCCAGCGCTGGCCCAAGGGGTCGTCCGGTTTGCGGTGGTAACTGTGGGCGCCGGCGCCGACGCCGAGGTAGTCGCCGCCTTCCCAGTAGTTGACGTTGTGACGCGACTCGCGCCCGGGCCGGGCGTAGTTGGAGATTTCGTATCGCTCCAGCCCCGCGTCCGCCAGGGCGCGCTGGATGCGGTCCGCCATCTGGATCTCCGTATCTTCGTCCAAGGGCTTCAGCAGACCCTGGCGGTAGCGGGCGTGGAAGGGCGTGCCTTCCTCGATGGTGAGGTTGTAGGCGGAGAGGTGCGGCGGTTCGTTGTCCAGCGCTTGGGAGAGGTCTCGGCCGACGCCGTCCACGGTCTGACCCGGGATGCCATAGATCAGGTCGAGGCTGAAGTTGTCGAAACCGGCCGCCCGGACGCTCCTCAAGGCCTTCCGGGTTTCCTCCGCGCTGTGGACCCGGCCCAGGAACTGCAGCAGCTTGGGGTCGAAGCTCTGGGCGCCGATGCTGATGCGGTTGACGCCACAGCGGCGATAGTCGCGGAAGCGGCCGGCGTCCACCGCACCGGGGTTGGCTTCCAGGGTAATCTCTGCCCGTTCATCGAAACCGAACAGCTTGGCGATGTCGTCGAGGACGGCGCCGATGCTGGCGCCCCGGAAGGTGGATGGCGTGCCGCCGCCGAAGAAGACCGTCTTCACGGACCGGCCGCCCCAGGACTCCGACTCGGAATAGTGTCGTAGCTCAGACAGCAGGGCCCGCGTGTATTCCTCTTCCGGGATGCGCGCGGCCACGTGGGAGTTGAAATCGCAGTAGGGGCACTTGCTGATGCAGTAAGGGATGTGGACGTAGAGGGAGAAGGGCTCCGCGGCGTTGTCTGTGGCGTGGGACACTGGCTCCACCGGATCACGGCTTGATGTCCTGCAGGAACCAGTCGCTGGCCACTTCCTTGCCCAGGCCCATCTTCTCGGCCGCCTTGAGGATACAGTGGCCCATGGAGGCGAACTGTACTCCGGTGCCGATGTTGTTGAGGAAGAAGGTGATCTCCTCGGCGCTGGCGCGGCCGGGCGCGCGCCCGGAAAGGAAGTCCGAGATCTCCGGATAGACGGTCCAGTCCCGGGGCTTTTCCTGGCGGATACCCGGCAGTTTGTCCGTGCCGGGGGGCAAGTGGTGGCGTATGCCGCCCATCTGGGTATGGATGCCGGTGACGTCTGCCTTGGCGTAAACGCTTTCGTCGAGCTCGAACTCGCGGATGGCGTTGTAGTGCATGCCGGGCTGCAGCAAGTCTCCCGAGATGATGGGGGAGGAGGTGCTGGTGGCGGTGCAGATGATGTCGCACCCGGCGACTGCGGCCGCGACGCTGCCCGTGGGCTCGACCTCGATGCCATCCGTCCCGTCCATCTCCTCGGCGAAAGCCTGCCGGTGCTCCGGCCGGGGGCTGTAGACCTTGACCGTCTTGATGGGGAGGACGTGGGTCAGTAGGCGGAAATGGGCGCGGGCCTGGCCGCCGGTACCGATGAGGCCCAGCCTCGTGGCCTCAGGGCGGCAAAGCACCTTGGCGCCCAGCGCGCTGGTGATGGCCACCCGGGTCTGCTGGATGACTCCGTCCGGCATGATTCCCAGGAGTTCGCCGGTCTCCAGGCTGAACACCTGGACCAGTCCCAGGAACAGCCCTCTGCCGGCCAGGGGCAGCTTCTCCACCCGCACCGCGCCGTTGTAGGTCTCCTCTCGGACGATGTCCGAGGTGATCCGCAGGGCCAGGACCCCGAAACGCTCCACCGCGCCCTCCACGGACTTGAAGCTGTAGGAGGCGTCGTTCATGGAGTGGTGCGCGTAGATGTGGCTCGTGGGGCGGTGCACCGAGCGGCCCTCGGGAAGGTCCCGGTAGGCCGTGGCCAGGGCCTCCAGGCACTCGTCGAGGTCGATGGCCTGCCGGACGTCGTCGTTGTCGAGGATGCGTGTCATGGGTGTCCCTTCTACTCGCGGATGTCATGCACCGGCGTTGTCATGCACCGCCGCCGGCTCCGGGCGCCGCGGCCGCGTCCTCCCCCGCGCCGGCTACGCGGATGGCTTGGATCCGCTCCGCCGTGGCCGGGTGCGAGTCGTGGTAAGCGGAGTACCACGGATGGGGCGTCGGGTTGCTCAGGTTGTTGACGGTCAAGGCCAGCAAGGCCTCCTCCAGGGGTTTGCCGTCGTCCAGCAGCCGTACCGCGAAACCGTCGGCCTCGTACTCGTGCCGGCGCGAGATATGGTTCATAAAGGGCGCGAGCCAGAATGTAAACGGCCCGGAGATCAGCGAAAAGATGACCAGCGCCGTGTGGTGGGCGGGCTCGTGCAGCCCGAAGGTCCGGAACAGGGGAGGATAGTCCAGCAGCAGGCTGAGCACCCAGAGCCCGGCCAGCAGGAAGAGAGCGCTCAGGCCGAGGTTCTTGAGCACGTGGCGCATCTTGTAGTGGCCCATCTCGTGGGCCAGCACGGACAGGAGCTGCGGACGGTCCAACTGCTCCAAAAGCGTGTCGAACAGGACGATGCGCTTGGCCTTGCCCAGGCCCGTGAAGTAGGCGTTGGAATGCCCGGAGCGCTTGGAGCCGTCCATGGTGTAGATGCCGCTGGTCCGGAGCCCGACCCGTTGCGCCAGTTCCGCGATGGCGTCGCGCAGCGAATCGTCCGCCACCGGCGAGAACCGGTTGAATAGCGGCGCGATCAGGGTGGGATAGAGGACCAGCATCAGGCCCTGGAAAGCGAACACGAAGGCGAAGACGTAGACCCACCACCAGGCGCCGGTTGCCTGCATCAGCCAGAGCACGCCGTAGAGAAACGGCGCCCCGATCACCACGGCCAGGACCGTCCCCTTGAGCCGGTCCGTTATGAAGGTTCGCACGTCGGTCTTGTTGAAGCCGAAGCGTTGCTCGAGCACGAAGGTCGAGTAGACCCTCAGGGGCAGGGACATGACGGCGAACAAGCCGCCCATCGCAAGGCAGAAAAGGATCCCCGGGGCCTCGGACACGGGCAGAAAAGATCCCGCCGCGCGGGTGAGTCGGTCCACCCACGGGAGCACGTCGCCGAACAGCACCACCAGTGTCAGCACGGTGCCGTAAACCGCCGACCAACGCGCGAAGCGTCCCCGGGCCACGGCGTAACGTACCGACTTCTCGTGGGTTTCTTGGTTGATGTTGCCTGCCAGGAACACCGGCAGCCGACGTTCCTGCCACTGCCGCTGCAGGTGCTTCAAGTTGGCTTCGTTGAGCAGCGACTCGGTGACCAGTTCTGCGAACAGGAAGGTCAGGAACAACAGGGCGATGACCGTTTCCATGAGAATTGCGTAAGACGGGCCGGTGTGGTTATCTTAGTGTAAGATTAGTGTCCTGTCGGGTCAATTCACGCGCCGAATCCGTGCCGATTCGCGTGCCGATCGACCCGACAGGACACTAATCTGTTTTTTGCCGAGGCGACCCTCCGCCCTGCCGGCATCCTGGAGGTTTCCCATGTTGACCAACAAGGTAAGCGAGATCATGACGACGGCGGTCATCACCGCCGAGCCGTCGAGCACCATCCGGGAGGTGACCCAGTTGATGGTGGATCGGCGGGTAGGCCGGGTGGTGATCACGGAGGACGACGCCCCCGCCGGGATCTTCACCGAGACCGATGTCCTGAGACGGGTCATGAACCGCGTCCTGGACGTGCATAAGACACCCATCCGCCGGGTCATGACCACGCCGGTCCAGGGAGTTCCTCAGGGGACGTCCATCGTCGAGGTGCTGGGGCGGATGTACCAGGGACGCTACCGGCACTTGCTGGTGTACGGCGACGACCGGCGAATGGCGGGGTTGGTTTCCATGCGGCGGATCCTCAACCTGGTGGTGGAGTTGGGCGCGAACCTGCGCGACTCGCGGACGGTGGGCGAGGTGGTTGCCGGCGCGGTTCCCACGGTGGATGCCGCCACTCCGGTAACCCAGGTCATCGACAGGATGGTGCGCGAGCAAACCGGCTGCGTCATGGTATCCGACGCGGGCAAGACCGCCGGAATCTTCACCGAGCGGGACGTCCTGACGCGGATCGCCCTGGAGGACCGCGACATGGGGCAGGTTCCGGTGTCCGAGGTCATGACCGCCGATCCCCTGGTGGCCACCGGGTCGACACCGGTGAAGGAAGTGCTGGCTACCATGCGCGAAAACGGCTTTCGCCATATGCCGGTGGCCGGCGACGGCGACGAGCTGGCCGGCATCGTCTCCGTGGGCGACGTGCTCCAGTACGCCAAGGCGCTCGACATCGACGACGTGGTGCGCAAGGCCTGGAAGGAGATCGAGGAGTTCTGGGAGTCGGAGGAGAACTACACGCCGGGGTAGGCGGGAGCGGAACCGGCGCCGATCATGCGGATTTCACCGTCAAAGAGCGGTTAAGTCCTTGTTTCGGTTACATTCTGTTGTTAGAATACCGGACCCAACACATTTCGCCCCACAACAATGGAGAACGACATGCCCGTTGTCAACGATCTCAGCATTAGCGTCGCTACTGCCAACGGTTCAGGAAGTGCCTCGTCCAACAATATCCTGTTCAAGTCCATCTTCAAGATGGGCATCCCCTGCTCCTCCAAGAACATGTTTCCGTCCAACATCCAGGGACTGCCCACCTGGTACCAGATCCGGGCCAACGCCGACGGCTACCTGGGACGGAAGGACGTCATCGACGTCATGGTGATGTTCAACGACGACACGTCGGACAAGGACATCTACCGGGTCCGGGACGGCGGGCTGATCCTCTACGACGACTCCAAGCCCTTGCCCGACCATCTGAAGCGTGACGGGGTGCAGTTTCTCGGCGTGCCCGCCAACGCGCTGGTCCAGAAACACGTGGAAGCGGGTCCGCTACGGGCCAAACAGCGCAACATGCTGTACGTGGGCGCGCTGGCTTACCTCTTCGGAATCGACATGGAGACCATCCGCGAGGTGCTGAGCGACACCTTCGGCAACAAGCCCGCGGTCATCGAGTCGAACCTGCTCTGTATCCAGCTCGGCTACGACCACATGCGGGACAACGGCCTGAGCCAGTCCATCTCCATGCTGGAGAAGATCCCCGGCGGGAACGACGGAAAGATCGTCACCGAGGGCAACACCGCCTGCGCGCTGGGCGCCATCTACGGCGGGGTCACGTTCTGCGCCTGGTACCCCATCACCCCGTCCAGCTCCTTGGCCGAGGCGCTGGAGCGGTACATGCCGCGGCTGCGCAAGGACAAGGACGGCAAGAACACCTACGCGATCATCCAGGCCGAGGACGAGATCGCCGCCACCAACATGGTGGCCGGAGCCGGCTGGATGGGCGCGCGGGCCATGACCTCGACCTCGGGGCCGGGCCTGTCGCTCATGAACGAGACCATCGGCCTCCAGTACTTCGCGGAAATACCCGGAGTCTACTTCATCATCCAGCGAGGCGGTCCTTCCACCGGACTCCCCACCCGCACCCAGCAGGCCGACATCCAGCTCATGCACGTGGCCTCCCACGGCGACACCCGCCACATCATCCTGATCCCTCACGACATGAAGTCCTGCTTCGACCTCGGACGCAAGAGCTTCGACCTGGCCGACCGGTTCCAGACCCCGGTGTTCGTCATGATGGACCTCGATCTCGGCATGAACCTCTGGGGTTCGGACCCGCTGGAGCTGGTGCAGGAGCCGTTCGACCGGGGCAAGGTTCTCGACGCCGAGGGACTGGAAAAGCAGGGAAGCTTTGCGCGCTACCGCGACGTGGACGGCGACGGCGTGCCGCAGAGGACTCTGCCGGGCACCGAGCATCCGCTGGCGGCCTATTTCGCCCGCGGCTCGGGCCACGACGACCAGGCGCGCTACTCGGAAGACGAGAAGGACTACAAGGAGGTCCTGGACCGGTTGCGGCGGAAGCACGACACCGCCCGTGCGTATGTCCCCAAGCCTTTGGTCGAGGCCCAGCCGGACGTCAATACCGGCGTGATCTGCTTCGGTTCGAGCTACGAGGCCGTGCGGGAGGCCCGGGACCGCCTCCGGGCCGCGGGCACCGAGACCAACCACCTGCTGTTGAGGGCGCTGCCGCTGACCGACGAGGTCCGGGAGTTCGTGGCCTCCCATGAGGTTGTCTACCTCATGGAGCAGAACCGCGACGGGCAGATGGCGGCGATCTTCAAGGAGGAGTATCCGGAGTTCGCCACGAAGATCGTCAGCATTCTCATTTACGACGGACTCCCCGCCACCGCGGGCGAGATCGTGCGGCAGGTGGAGCAGCATCGCGAAACAGCCACCAACGGAGTCGAAACGAAGGTAGAGGAGTCATGGCAAAGACAAACCGCGTCGATCTAACCGAGAAGGACTACAAGGGGGCGGAATCCACCATGTGCCGCGGCTGCGGCCATGACGCGATCTCCGCGTCCATCATGCGCGCGTTCTTCGCCAGCAGCGTGGATCCGCGCAAGGTGATCAAGTTGAGCGGCATCGGCTGCTCCTCCAAGACCCCCAACTACTTCATGAACCAGGCGTTCGGCATCAACGCGGTGCACGGCCGCATGGCGTCGGTGGCCACCGGGGCCAACGTCGGCAACCACGCCATGATCCCGCTGGGAATCTCCGGTGACGGCGACACCTCGGCCATCGGCCTCGGCAACTTCTGCCACATGATGCGCCGCAACGTGAACATCACCTACGTCATCGAGAACAACGGCGTGTACGGGCTCACCAAGGGCCAGTTCTCCGCCACCGCGGACGAGGGCACGGTGATGAAGGGCGGGAAGATCAACGACATGCCGGCCATCGACCTGTGCGAGCTGGCAATCACCCTGGGTGCCACCTACGTCGGCCGGAGCTTCTCCGGCGACCGCAAGCAGCTCGCGCCGCTGATCCAGGGCGCCGTTGCCCACCAGGGGACCGCCATCCTGGACGTGCTGAGCCCGTGCGTCACGTTCAACGACCATTCCGGCTCCACCAAGAGCCTCAAGTACATCCGCGAGCACCTGGACCCGCTCCACGACATCGACTTCATTCCGCCCTACGAGAACATCGAGGTGGACTACGAGGAGGGGACCGATCAGGAGGTGACCCTGCACGACGGTTCCCGCATCACCCTGCACAAGCTCGGCCACAACTACGACCCCACCAGCCGTATGCAGGCGGTGACCGCGCTTCACGCCGCGGTGGCGGAGCACAAGTTCCTGACGGGCCTCGTCTATCTGAACGAGGAGCGGGCCGAGTTCATCGAGGACCTCAACCTCTGCGACACGCCGCTGGCCTTCCTGGACCAGGAGGCGGTGCAGCCGACGGCGGACACGTTGAGCCAGATCAACGCCGAGCTCATGAAATAGCCCGGCGGCCGTCCGCGCTTCGGACCTGCCAATGCTGTAGGGGCGGGTTTCAAAACCGCCCCCTCCCTGCTCGGCTCCGGCGCACGAGAAACCCTGACGCATGAGCGAACCGCGTGAAGTCCTGATCGTCCACACGTCCGACCTGCATTTGGGCGCCGACAGCATCCTTACCGACGATGTCTCCG
The DNA here is from genome assembly GCA_965204205.1 of uncultured Binatia bacterium (SeqCode). GTDB lineage: Bacteria > Desulfobacterota > Binatia > UBA9968 > JAJDTQ01 > JAJDTQ01. Next base: position 213,157 of record OZ241976.1, read on the forward strand.
GCAACGTGCCGGTGCTTCGGCAGGTGCTTTCCACCGCGCGCGAGCAGCAGGCGGATCTCGTCATACTCGCGGGGGACACCTTCGACCACAACCGGCAGCGCGCCCGGATCCTGGAGGAGGTGTCGGCAGTCATGGCGGACGCCGGCCTTCCCATCATCATCCTTCCCGGAAACCACGATCCGCTGACCCCGGACTCGGTCTACCGGAGGGCCGAGTTCGCCAACCCCGGCAACGTGCACGTGCTAGGCCTCACCGCCGACACCAGCGACTTTCCGGAGCTGGACCTCGAGGTCTGGGGCAGGCCCCACGTGGACTACCTGGACATGATGCCGCTGCCCGAGCCGCCCGAGCGGCGCACCCGCTGGCAGTTGGCCGTCGCCCACGGCCACTACGTGGAGGAAGAGCGTGGATCGGACGTGCTGCTGGGCTCGTGGCTGATCCGCCAGGAAAACCTCACCACCAGCGGCGCCGACTACGTCGCACTCGGCCACTGGAACCGCGCCGTGCAGGTGGGCGACCGGCAAGTGCCGGCCTACTACTCCGGCTCCCCCAGCTACGCCGGCACCGTCAACGCCATCCGCCTGCACAGCGACGGCCGGGTGGCGGTGACACAGATCCCCGTCTAGCAGGCCGTGCCAAACTCCCGAGCGACGGGAGTAATCAGGTCATTCCCGCGAAGAGCTTGCCCCCAACCCGATCGGGGACGGGAATCCCGGTGGGGTAAGGGAAGTGAGCGCGCTCCCCACGTTGCCCTCGATTCAGTGATGATGGTGCCCGTGCTTCTTCTGCAACCCGCCGTGCCCCATCCGCAGGATGTCTTCCCGAGTGACGCGGTTACCCCCCAATAGCTTGGGCAGCATGAAATCGAAGGCGGTGACCGGGTCGTGGAGGACGCAGCCGGAAAGACCCAGGACCGGTACTTCTCCCAGGTAGCTCATGAGGAACATGGAGCCGGGGAGCACCGGGAAGCCGTGTGAGACGACGTCGGCGCCGCTGCGGCGGATGCCTTCGGGGGTGAGGTCGTCGGGGTCCACGGACATGCCGCCGCTCACCAGGATCACCTCGGCGCCGTCGGCGGCGAAGTCCTTGATGTGGCCGGCGATGACGTCAGGGTCGTCGGGCGCCAGCGTGGCCGGCTCCAGTGTCGAGCCCATGCCCTCCACCTTCTTCCGCACCGCGGGCTCGAAGCCGTCCTTGATGCGGCCGGTGAAGACCTCGCTGCCGGTTACCAGCAGGTAGACCTTTTTCGCGGGCATGGCCGTCACCGAGACGATGAAGCCGTCGTTGCACAGGGCTTCCGCCCGCGCCACCAGCTCTTCCTTCACCACAATCGGGATGGTGCGGGTACCGCCCACCACGGTGCCTTCGTGGACGAACTCGCCGGAGGGCAGGGTGGCGAGGATGAGGTCCCCGACCTCGTTGAAGCGGAACAGCAGCTCCTCGTCCACTTCCAGCAGGCCGTCCTTCTCGGCGACCAAGTTGACTCGCCCCTCGCTCGGGTCGGTCAGCGCAAGGCCAGCGCCCGCGGCCGCCCGGGCCAGCCGCCTGGCGGCATCCTCCTCGTGCAGTTCGTCTTCGGCCAACTCCATGATGTAGATGTGGGCCTTGCCCACGTCCAAGAGCCGCGGCACGTCTTCCTCGGCGATGAGGTGCCCGCGCTTGAATCGCGGCCCCTTGTGACCGCCGGGTATGATCTCGGTGATGTCGTGAGCGAGCCGCAGACCCACCGCTTCTTCAACTGGAATGACTTTGAGCATCAGCAATTTCTCCCTAAACCCATATCGTCATTCCGGCGAAAGCCGGAATCCAGGAGGCTTGGAATGGGGAATCACTCCCGTTTGCCCCTCCCCATTCCTGGATTCCGGCTTTCGCCGGAATGACGATATGGGGCATCCCTACCGTTCCGCATCCAGCCGCAGTTTTGACACCGCCTGCCAAGCCGGAATCCAGAGGCGGGGCGGAACTAGTCCCGTATGTTCTGGGTAAACCACTCTCTGGGAATCTCCCGGCCCGCGCCGAGTTCATGCGCTTTCCGCACCACGTACCCGGCCACCGACGCGAACTGGAGTCCCTGGGTTCCGTCGTTCAGGAACAGCGTGACGTCCGAATCGCTGCTCCGGCCTTGGGCGGTGCCGCCCATGAGATCGGTCAAAAGGGGGTGCTGGCCGGCGAACAGGTCGACGCTCGGCGTGACGATCCGCTTGGTCTCGTCCTCGGTGCCGGCGACGTAGGAGGCGTATCCCGCGATGCGCCGCATGCCCTGGTCCAGAGTGCCGATTGTGCCGCGCCCGAGCTTCACGATGACGTCGCAGCGGTCGAGTATGCCGGGTTCCCACTCGTTGCTGCGGACGCAGGTGACGAAGGCGCCGTCCTCGACCCAGTCGGAGTCTTCCACCACTACCCGGACCGAGTCCGTGCAAGTCGCGACCATGTCCGAGCCCCGGACCACCTCCTCCACGCCTTCCCGTGCCGTCACCGGCACGCCGAGCATCTCGCTCATCCTGCGCGCGTAGGCCTCGCGGTTGGCGGCGGTGGGACTGTAAACCTTCACCTCCCGCAGCTTCCGGACCTCGGCGAAGGCCCGCAGGTACGTCTCCGCCATTCCGCCTGATCCGAGCATCCCCACCACTGCGGCGTCCTCCCGGGCCAGGTACCGGGCCGCCAGCCCCGCGCAGGCGCCCACCCGCATGTGCTGGATGATGCCGTCGTTGATGATGGCCAGGGGCTCGGCGTTGCGCGCGGAGAAGACCAGCACCAGCCCGCAGTAGGTGCCCGGCTCCATGCAGTACTTCTCCACCGTGCGGCCCTCCGGCCACTCCAGCATGTCGGACTTCATGCGGATGGCGAACACGCCGAAGGAACGCGACGCCCCCTCCATGGTTCCCCAGCGGTACATCCGTTCAGGGTCGTCCTGGGGCACGTACAGGTCGATGCGCGGCCGGTATACGGCGTGCTCCGCCAGCAGGTCGCGGTAGCCGGTCTCCAGGGCGTCGATGCACCCCTTCATGTCGAGGATTTCCTCTACGGTTTCATTGTTGATGAGCAGCATGGGAACGTCCTGGTGAATAGGCCGCGGTTGGACAGGCCATGCGTGCGGGAACCATGCGCACGGCGGATCGGGGAGGGCGCGTCAGCCCCCCAACGTAATCATCTCGATCTTGTCGTGTTTCTCGGGGTCGTAGCCGTCCGGCGATTGTATGGCGTCGAGCCGTTCGGCCGAGAACCGGTCGGTCCGTCCGCTCCACACGGCCTCCATCCACTGGCGGATCTCGTCGTCGCCGGCGCCGCTCCGGAGCCGCGCCTTGAGATCGTGCCCGGTGCGGGAGAAGAGGCAGGTGACCAAGCGGCCGTCCGCGGTCAGGCGTCCGCGGCTGCAGGTGCCGCAGAATGGCTCGGTGACGGAGGCGACGACGCCCACCGTGCCCTTGCCGTCGCGGAACGCGTAGTCCACGGCCGGGGCGTTGCCGCCGTCCCTGCCCGCCGGCTCCATGGGAAAACGCGCGCCGATGCGCTCGATGATCTCCTTCTTGGGCACGGTCCGTTCCAGCCGCCAGGCGTTGGCCGTGCCCACGTCCATGTACTCGATGAAGCGGATGACGAAGCCGTGCTCGCGCCCGAAGGCCACGAGCTCGAGAATGTCGTCCTCGTTGACGCCGCGCTCGATGACCGCGTTGATCTTGACGGGCTTCAGGCCGGCGTCCCGGGCCGCGAACAGGCCCTTCAGGACTTCGTCCAGGTCGCCGCGCTTCGTGATGCGTTCGAAACGCTCCGGGTCGAGGCTGTCGATACTCACGTTGATGCGCTTCAGCCCGGCGGCTTTCAGCGCCGCGGCCATCTCGCTCAGCCGCGTGCCGTTGGTGGTGAGGGCGATGTCCTCGATGCCGTCGATGCCGTCGAGCTGGCGCACGAGATCGGACAGGTCGCGCCGCAGCAGCGGCTCGCCCCCGGTCAAGCGGATCTTCCTCACTCCCAGCGGCACCGCCAGCCGCACCACCCGGCAGATCTCCTCGTAGGTGAGGATCTCCCGCTTGTCGATCCAGTCGTAGTGGTCGAAGGGCATGCAGTAGGTGCAGCGGAAGTTGCACCGGTCCGTCACGGATATCCGCAAGTCACTCAGCGGGCGATGAAATTGGTCCGTCAGCACGAGAGTCAATATGGAACCCTGAAGTAGCCAAGTCAAGAATAGGAGAGCCCGATGCTACGTATGCCGGTTATTCCCGAAAAGCGCGGTTTCCCGTCCGTGTCCGCGGGAAAGGTTATCCCAACGAGGCCACGAACTCGGCGTGTTCGGCGGTGTCCAGGCCTTTTTGCAGTTCACCCATGACCTGGGCCATATCGCCAACCAACAATGCGGCTACTGGCAGTCGCAACCCCGGAAAGGTGCTGCTTTGGCATACACCCCCCGCATCCGGCGCGATACGGACGTACTCGCCGTCGCGCAAGACGAACCAGTCGCACTCGCGGTCTTCCACGCGCCAGACCAGATATTCCTTCACGCCAGCGCCGCGGTAGGCGTCCATCTTGTCATGCAAATCATAGGAAACGGTGCTCGAAGAAATCTCTGCCACGAGTTCGGGGGCCTCTTCCACGTAGTCATCCACGGTGACCCGTGAGCTGCCGTGGCCGGCGGCCTCCACCCGCAGCAGGGCGTCCGGCTGGGGCTCCGTGTCCCAATCCAGGCGGACGGTCGCATTGCCACCAAGCCGCACGCCTTCGGTGGAGGCGGCGTACGTCCCCAACCATGTCAACAACCTTGCGTGCGGCTCGCCGTGTTTCCCGAAGCGAACGGGTGAGCCCATGTAGACCACTCCCTTGATCAGCTCCGCCTTCTTCAAATCCGGCATCGCGTCGTACCGCCTCTCGAACTCGTCCCGGGTCAACCGGTCGCCGTTCTCCAGCGGGGGAGGTGGCGTCGGCTTACGCATGCCAGTTCCAAGAGTCGAGTTTGTCCGCGTGGCGTCTTTTCTCCCGGCGGGCGTGTGCGAGGTCACCATGATCGCTTCCTCCGATCGCTTCCGGGAGAATTCTACAAAACCCTGGAGGGCTAAACAACGCGAACAAGGCCCGCACCGGGCCACTTCGCCCTCTTGCCGGGGTTCCCGTTGAAGCGACTGGGTCAACGCGTCTTGACGGACGTGCCGTCACCGGGAATAATCGCATGAAACAACCGCAAGAAGCGTGCCGACTTCCGGATCGGGCGGGGTCCATGCCCGGCGGGCGCTTATTTGGAGAGGAGTTACGAATGGCCAATACATGGGACGATATTCTGACCGACCGCGACAAGGAAGTGTTCGCGCTGTCCGGCTACGGCGCCAAGGCCGGGTTCGGCTCGCGGCCGGCTGTCCTCGTCATCGACGTCAACTACAACTTCGTCGGCGACCGCCGTGAGCCGATCCTGGAATCCGTCAAGCGCTTCCGCAACAGTTGCGGCGAGGAGGGGTGGGTCGGCGTGGACCACATCGTCACGCTGCTGGACGAAGCCAGGAAGAAACACCTGCCGATCTTCTTCACCACCGGCCATGGCGAGGAAGAGTCCGTCGCCTTCGGCCGCTGGCACGGCAAGAACTCGCGCGGCACCGAGGACTTCGAGGAACTGGCGAAGAAGGGCAACGAGATCGTCAAGGAAATCGCGCCGCAGAAGGGCGAGGTGGTGGTGCGCAAGCAGAAGCCCAGCGCCTTCTTCGGCACCCCGCTTACGAGCATGCTCAACGAGGTGCACGCCGACTCCCTGCTGGTGGCCGGCACCACCACCAGCGGCTGCGTCCGGGCCTCGGTCATCGACGCGTTTTCGTACAACTACGCCGTCTCGGTAGTCGAGGAGTGCACTTTCGACCGCGGCCAGTCGTCCCACAAGATCAACCTCTTCGACATGAACATGAAGTACGCGGACGTGGTGTCGCTGGAGGAGACCGTCGACTACATCCGGGGGCTGCCGGACAACCTCTATGCGCCGGCGCTGTAGGCAGGCGGCAGGGATGGTCGCCGGCCTCTCGTTGTAGGGGGCGGGTCTTGAACCCGCCCGTGCCGCTTCGAGCAGACTGGGCGAGCTACCGTATCCCATGGACGAATTCGCACGGCGAATCGACGGCTTCGGGGACTATCTGCGGCACCAGGCGCGGTTCTCCCCCAACTCGGTCAAGGGCTACCTGACCGACGTCGAGGGGTTCCGCCGCTACCTGGAAGAGAACGGGTTCGATCTCGATGCCCCCGGCAACACGGCGCTGCAGGCCGTGAATGTCCGCTGGATCCGGGGCTACCTGAAGACCCTGCACGAGACCCGCAAGAAGAGCACCATCGGCCGGAAGCTCGCGGCCCTGAAGGGTTTCTTCCGCTATCTCGTGCGCGAGGGCGTGATCGCCAGGGATCCGCTGGTGGGGTTCTCCACCCCCAAGCAGGAGGCCCCGCTGGTGTCTTTTCTCTCGGTGGACGAGGCGTTTCGGGTCCTGGGCTGCCTGCCGGAAGAAGGGATCCTCCCGGCCCGCGACCGCGCGGTGATGGAGGTGCTCTATTCGTCGGGGGTCCGGGTGAGCGAGCTGGTGGGTCTGGACTGGCGCGACGTGGACTTCTCCCTGGGCGTGCTCCGGGTCCTCGGCAAGGGCTCCAAGGAGCGCATCGTCCCGGTCGGGGAGGTGGCCCTCGCCGCGCTGCGGGACTACGCCGCGCACCAGCGCGGACACTGGGGGCGCGAGGCCCGCGGCGGAGAGCCGGTGTTCCTGAACCGCTTCGGCACCCGCATCACCACCCGGAGCGTCGCCCGTATCGTGGAGAAGTACCTGCGTCTGGCCGGTATTCCCGTGCGTATGGGACCCCACGGTCTGCGTCACACCTTCGCCACTCACCTCTTGAACGCGGGCGCGGACCTGCGCTCGATCCAGGAGTTGCTGGGCCACGCGAGCCTTTCCACCACCCAGCGGTACACCCACGTCAATCTCGACCAACTCACGGCCGTCTACGACCGCGCACATCCCAGGGCATGATGGCCCGGCGGCCTGCCCGGAGATGCCGCCAACGACTCTCCCTGAGCCGTTTCCGAGGGGCGAGGGCCTGCGAAGTGCTCGTTTTCATGTTACAACTGACGGTTTGAACGGAGTGCGCGGGCCGCCTGCCGGTGATTCGGTCCCGTGGCCGGCCACGAGCGATTTGATTGACGATGTTTCACGCAACCACCATTCTCGCCGTGCGCCACGGCGGTCGCATCGTGGTCGCCGGCGACGGCCAGGTGAGCCTGGGCGACACGGCGCTGAAGCACACGGCGCGCAAGGTGCGGAAGCTCTACGGCGACCGGGTGATCGCGGGGTTCGCCGGCGCCACCGCGGACGCCTTCACGCTGTTCGAGAAGTTCGAGAGCAAGCTCGAGCAGCACGGCGGCGTCTTCAAGCGGGCGGCGGTGGAGCTGGCCAAGGAGTGGCGCACCGACCGGGTGCTCCGGCGGCTGGAAGCGTTGATGATCGTCGCCGACGTCGAGGCTTCGCTGGTGGTATCGGGCAACGGCGACGTGGTGGAGCCCGACGACGGCGTCATTGCCATCGGCTCGGGCGGAAACTATGCGCTGGCGGCCGCGCGCGCCCTGGTCCATCATAGCCCGCTCGATGCCCGCGCCATCGCCGAAGAGGCCATGAAGGTGGCCGCGGCCATCTGCGTCTATACGAACGAAAACCTTACCATCGAGGAGCTGCCCTGATTCGGGGCGGGGCATGGCGCGCCCGATCCGCGCGGGTCGATGGTTCCCGAAACGGATTCCATGAAGGATGAAAGCCGACAGATGAGCGTCCGGGCGTCGGACGGACAGTCGTTGACGCCGGTCATGACGCCCCGCGAGATCGTCTCGGAGCTGGACCGCTACATCGTCGGCCAGCGCGACGCCAAGCGGGCGGTGGCGGTGGCGGTGCGCAACCGGTGGCGGCGGCAGCTCGTACCCGAGGAGCTGCGGGACGAGATCGCCCCCAAGAACATCATCATGATCGGCCCCACGGGTGTGGGGAAGACCGAGATCTCCCGGCGGCTGGCCAAGCTCGCGCAGGCGCCGTTCATCAAGGTGGAGGCCTCGAAGTTCACCGAAGTGGGTTACGTGGGCAGGGACGTGGAATCCATCATCCGGGACCTCATGGATCTTGCCGTCAAGATGGTCCGGGAAGAGGAGCAGGAGAAGGTCCAGGTCAAGGCGAGGGACCTGGCGGAAGAGCGGGTCCTGGACCTGCTGCTGCCGGAGCCGCAGGCTCCGGACAATGGCGACGGGGAGGTGGAGCGACCATCGCCCGGCACCCGGGAAAAGCTCCGGAAGATGCTGCGCGCGGGCAGGCTCGACGATCGCGACGTGGATGTCGAGCTGACCCAGAACATGACGCCGATGATCGAGGTACTCACCCCGCAGGGGATGGAGGAGATGGAGTCGAACATCAAGGAGATGTTCTCCAACCTGCTTCCCAAGCAGTCCAAGCGAAAGACCGTGAAGATCCCCGAGGCCATGAAGCTCCTGACCCAGGAGGAGGCGGCGCGGCTCGTGGACATGGACACGGTGGTGGGGGAGGCCACCAGGCGGGTGGAACAGTCCGGCATCGTGTTCATCGACGAGATCGACAAGATCGCCGGGCGCGAATCGCTCCACGGCCCCGACGTTTCCCGGGAGGGGGTCCAGCGCGACCTCCTGCCCATTGTCGAAGGCTCCACGGTGAGCTCGAAGTACGGGCTGGTGAGGACCGATCACATCCTCTTCATCGCCTCCGGCGCCTTCCACAACTCCAAGCCGTCGGACCTGATCCCGGAGTTCCAGGGCCGGTTTCCGATCCGGGTCGAGCTCAGCTCGCTGGACAAGAACGACTTCGTGCGCATCCTGACCGAGCCCAAGAATGCCTTGATCCGGCAGTACGTGGCCTTGCTGGAGACGGAGAAGATCCGCCTGCTCTTCCAGGAGGATGCCATCGAGGAGATCGCCCGCATCAGCGCCGAGGCCAACGAGAAGATGGAGAACATCGGCGCCCGCCGGCTGCACACGATCCTCGAGAAGCTGCTGGACGAGGTCTCCTTCACCGCGCCGGAGATGCCCGGCCGGGAGGTCCGCATCGACGCGGCGTACGTCAACGAGCGTCTCGACGCCATTCTGAAGAACGAGGATTTGTCCCGGTATATCCTGTAGGAAACGTCGCCGGTTCCTTCGACTTCGCTCCGCTACGCTCAGGACGAACGGAGCCCAGTTTCGCGCCGTTCTTCCTGAACGTAGCGAGTCCTGAGCTTGTCGAAGGGCGAGCGAAGTCGAAGGACGGGAGTAGTGCAAAGTGGATGATTTCATCGGCAAGGCGGAAGTCCTGCTGGAGGCGCTTCCGTTCATCAAGCGTTTTTTCGGCAAGACCTTCGTGGTCAAGTACGGCGGCGCGGCCATGGTGGACGAGGAGCTGAAGCAGTGCTTCGCCCAGGACATCGTGCTGCTCAAGTACGTGGGCATCAACGTCGTGGTGGTGCACGGCGGCGGACCTCAGATCAACGAGACGCTGGGGAAAATGGGGGTCGAGAGCCGTTATGTGCGCGGCATGCGGGTCACCGATTCCGAGACCATCGACGTCATCGAGATGGTGCTGGTGGGCAAGGTCAACAAGGAGATCGTCACGCTGATCAACCAGCACGGCGGCGTCGCGGTGGGCCTCAGCGGCAAGGACGGCCAGCTGGTGCTGGCGCGCAAGATGAACGTGACGGTGCCCGGCGACGGGGAGAGCACCGAGATCATCGACATCGGCATGGTGGGGGAGATCGTCCGGGTGGACCCCACGGTGATTCGCTCCCTCGACGGCAACCGGTTCATCCCGGTCATCGCGCCGGTGGGCGTGGGAGAGTCGGGCGAAACCTACAACATCAACGCGGATCTGGTGGCGGGCCGGGTGGCGGCCGCCCTCGGCGCGGAGAAGCTCATCCTTCTCACGGACGTGGAAGGAGTCCGGGATCGTGAAGGCTCGCTGATCAGCACCCTCACCATCTCCCAGTCGGCGGATCTCATCGAGCGGGACGTGATCTCTTCGGGCATGATCCCCAAGGTCGAGTGCTGCGTCGACGCCTTGAACGGGGGCGTGGTCAAGACCCACATCATCGACGGCCGGGACCGCCACGCCGTCCTGCTGGAGATCTTCACCAACCGGGGCGTCGGAACCGAGGTGGTCCGGGACAGCTAGGAGTCTGTCCGAGTAGTCAAACGCAACCCCTCTCCCTTTGGGAGAGGGTGGCCGAAGGCCGGGTGAGGGGCTGGCACACAGGAACCATTATCTTCGCCACGGCGTGATTGCCGGTTGGGGCGACCGGCGGTCGCCCTCCGTGACGGACACAACGCAGTATAGGATACGGGCTTCAAACCTACCGTGCCCGATGGATGCACCATGTCGAACCTTGACGTACAACAACTGACAGACGGAAACGTGATGAACACCTATGCGCGCTTTCCCATCGCCCTGGTGCGCGGGGAAGGGGCGCGGGTGTGGGACGCGGACGGCAAGGAGTACCTGGATTTCGTCGCCGGCATCGCCGTCAACAGTCTCGGCCACTGTCACCCGGCCGTGGCCAAGGCGGTGTCCGAGCAGGTGCGGTCCCTGATCCACGTCTCGAACCTGTACCATATCGAGCCCCAGGCCCAGCTCGCGAAGGCGCTCTGCGAACACTCGTTCGCCGACCGGGTGTTCTTCTGCAACAGCGGCGCCGAGGCCAACGAGGCGGCCATCAAGCTGGCGCGGCGCTACGGCGCCGAGCAGGCGGGAGGGCGGAACGAGGTCATCACCGCCCTCAACTCCTTCCACGGGCGCACCCTGGCGACCCTGACGGCCACCGGCCAGGAGAAGATCCGGCTCGGCTACGATCCGCTGCCGTCCGGTTTCCGCTACGTGCCGTTCAACGACCTGGACGCCGCCGAGGACGCCGTGGACGAGCGCACCGCGGCGATCCTGGTGGAGCCCATCCAGGGCGAGGGCGGGGTGGTGGTGCCGGAGGTGTCCTACATACGGGGGTTGCGGCAGCTCTGTGACGACAAGGGGCTGCTGCTGATATTCGATGAGGTCCAGGTGGGCATGGGGCGCACCGGCCGGCTCTTCGGCTACGAGCACTTCGGCGTCGAGCCCGACGTCATGACCCTGGCCAAGGCCCTGGGCGGCGGGCTGCCGCTGGGGGCGATGCTGGCGCGGGAAAGCGTGGCCAAGAGCTTTCCGCCGGGCTCCCACGCCTCCACCTTCGGCGGCAATCCGGTGGTGTGCCGCGCCGGACTGGCGGTGGTGAAGACCATTGTGGAAGCCGGCCTGGTAGAGCATTGCGAGGCCATGGGGGCCGAGTTGCGGCAGGGGCTGGAGGCGCTGGCACAGCGCTTCGGCTTCATCCGCGAGGTGCGTGGCAAGGGGCTCCTCCTGGGCGTGGAGATGGACCGGGACTGCGGCCCGATGGTTCAGGAATGCATGAAGGAGGGGCTGCTGGTGGTGCTGGCCGGAGCCAACGTGCTTCGCATGGTGCCGCCGTTGACCATCGAGAAGGCGGACGTGGACGAGGCGCTGGAGATCCTGGGACGGGTCCTGGAGCGGGTGTCGTGACATCGCCCTGCATCAGGAACAGGTACGTTCATGGGACCACGCGGAATTTCGGCGGGACGCGACATGCGGGGGCGGCTTTCAGCCCCGACCCTGCCGGGATACGCGACGCACGACGGTAGAATGAAGAAACGTGACGTACTGACGCTGCGGGACCTGACCCGGGTGGACCTGGACGAGGTCCTCTCCCTGGCGGCCACCCTCAAGCAGGAACGCGGCGAGGGGCGGCTGCGGCCGCTCCTGGCGGGAAGGAAGCTTGCGCTGGTGTTCCAGAAGCCCAGCCTCCGGACCCGGGCCACCTTTGACCTCGGCATGACCGAGCTGGGAGGCAGCACGCTGTTCCTGGGGCCGGACGAGGTGCAGATGGGGGCGCGGGAGACGCCGGCCGACTGCGTCCGGGTGCTGGACCGACTGGTGGACATCCTGGCGGTGCGGACCTTCGCCCAGGACATCGTGGAGGAGATGGCCCGTAAGGGTTCCGTTCCGGTGATCAACGCACTGTCGGACCTCTACCATCCCTGCCAGGTGCTCGCCGACCTTCTGACTCTGCAGGAGAGCAAGGGGCGCATCGAAGGGCTCAAGGTGGCGTTCCTGGGAGACGGCAACAACGTGGCGCACTCCTGGCTGCTGGCCGCGGAGAAGCTGCCGTTCCGGTTCGTGCTGGCCTGCCCCGAGGGTTTCGAGCCCGATGGCGGAATCTTCGACTCGGCGGCGTCGGGGGGCGGCGACGTGGCCGTGACCCACGACCCGGCCGAGGCCGTGAGCGGCGCCGACGCCATCTATACCGACGTATGGGCGAGCATGGGCCAGGAGGCCGAAGCCGGCGACCGGAAACAGTCTTTCGCCCCCTTCCAGGTCAACGGGGAGCTGGTGTCGCGGGCGAAAGGCGATGTGGCCGTGATGCACTGCCTGCCCGCCCACCGTGGCGAGGAGATCACCGACGAGGTCCTCGAAGGCCGCCATTCGGTGGTGTTCGACCAGGCCGAGAACCGCCTTCACGCCCAGAAGGCGCTGATGGTGTGGTGCTTGGGCGAGGCGGCTTGAGAAGGGTCTGAGTAATCGTGATGGTGTCCTTCGACTTCGCTCCGCGAAGCCGAAGGACATCGCTCGGCGGAAATCGAACTCTGTCAACGGAGATGTCATGAAACCGAACAAGGTCGTTCTTGCCTACTCGGGCGGTCTGGATACGTCCGTCTGTCTGCGCTGGGTGAAGGAAACCTATGACTGCGAGGTCATTGCCTACTGCGCCGACGTGGGCCAGGAAGAGGACCTGGAGGAGGTGCGGCGCAAGGCGCTGGCCACCGGCGCGAGCAAGGTGGTGGTGGACGATCTCAGGGATGCGTTCGTCCGCGACTACGTGTTCCCCATGCTTCGGGGCAACGCGGTTTACGAAGGCTCCTACCTGCTGGGCACCTCCATCGCCCGGCCCCTCATCGCCAGGAGGCAGCTCGAGGTGGCCATCGAGGAGGACGCCGGGGCGGTCTCCCACGGCGCCACCGGCAAGGGCAACGACCAGGTCCGGTTCGAGCTGACCTACTACGCGCTCAAGCCCGACATCCAGGTCATCGCGCCGTGGCGGGAATGGGACCTCAACTCGCGCACCGCGCTGATCGACTACGCCAAGCGTTACGACATTCCCGTGCCGGTGACCAAGGACAAGCCCTACAGCATGGACCGCAACCTGTTCCACATCAGCTACGAGGGCGGGGTGCTGGAGGACCCGTGGCAGGAGCCGCCGGCGGACATGTTCCTGTGGACCACGGCCCCGGAGGACGCCCCGGACGAGCCGCGGTTCATCGAGTTGGAGTTCGCCTCCGGAGATCCGGTGGCGCTGGACGGCCGGCGCCTGGAGCCTGCGGAGATGCTGGTGGCGCTCAACGCCCTCGGCTCGCGCCACGGCATCGGCCGGGTGGACATGGTGGAGAACCGCTACGCCGGCATGAAGTCCCGGGGCATCTACGAGACCCCGGGGGGTACGATTCTGCACGCGGCGCGGCGGGCGGTGGAGCATCTCACCCTGGACCGCGAGGTCATGCAACTCCGGGATTCGTTGATCCCGCGGTACGCCCAGATGATCTACAACGGGTACTGGTTCGCTCCCGAGCGCCGGATCCTTCAGCAGACCCTGGACGCGACCCAGGCCCGGGTGACCGGCACGGCGCGGCTCAAGCTCTACAAGGGCGCGGTATCGGTGGCCGGCCGGCGCTCGCCGGTGTCGCTGTACGATCCGGTCACCGCCACCTTCGAGAAGGACGAGAGCTACAACCAGGCGGATGCCGACGGGTTCATCAAGCTGAACGCGCTACGGCTCAAGATGGCCGGGCGGGTGGCGGGCGCATAACTAGCCATATGGCCAGGAAGAAACAGCTATGGGGAGGCCGGTTCGCCGGCTCCACCGCGGATTCCGTGGTGGCCTTCACCGCTTCGGTGGACGTGGACCGGCGGCTCTACCGGCACGATATCGCCGGCAGCATCGCCCATGCCCGCATGCTCGGCAAGCAGCGCATCATCCCCGCGGGGGACGCGCGCAAGATCGTCGCCGGGCTGCGGGCGGTCCAGAAGGAGATCGAGAGCGGCGAGTTCCCCTTCAGCGTCGCCGACGAAGACATCCACATGAACATCGAGCGGCGGCTTACCGAGAAGGTCGGCAGCGTCGGCGCGAAGCTGCACACGGCCCGGAGCCGCAACGACCAGGTGAGCCTGGACATGCGGCTCTACCTGCGCGAGGCCCTCGACGGCATCCTGGGGGACCTGGAGGCCCTGCAAAAGGCGTTGGCCGGGGCGGCGCGGCGGAACGAAGGCGTTCTGATGCCCGGCTATACCCACCTCCAGCGGGCCCAGCCGGTGCTTTTCGCACACCACCTGCTGGCCTACGTGGAGATGTTCGAGCGCGACAAGAGCCGCTACCGCCACTGCCGCGAACAGACCGATGTCATGCCGCTGGGCTCCGGCGCGCTGGCGGGCACGAGTTTTCCCATCGACCGCGCCTACGTGGCCAAGCTGCTGGGCTTCCCGCGCCTCTCGGAGAACAGCGTCGACGCGGTCAGTGACCGCGATTTCATCCTCGAGTTCCTGTCGGCGTCCGCCATCCTGTTTGTCCACCTGAGCCGCATGGCGGACGAGTTGATCCTGTGGTCCAGCGTGGAGTTCGGCTTCGTCGAGTTGCCGGACGCGTACTGCACGGGAAGCTCCATGATGCCGCAGAAGAAGAACCCGGACGTGGCCGAGCTGATCCGCGGCAAGACCGGCCGGGTGTACGGCCACCTGAACGCGCTGCTGACCATCATGAAGGGGCTGCCGCTGGCATACAACCGCGACCTCCAGGAGGACAAGGAGCCCTTGTTCGACACCGTGGACACGGTCACGACGTGCCTGCTCATGGCCCGGGAGTTGGTGAGCGGGCTGGAGGTGCGCGGCGAGAGAATGCTGGCCGCGGCGCAGGACGGCTTCATGAACGCCACCGACCTGGCGGATTATCTCGTGGGGCGGGGCCTCAGCTTCCGCGCCGCCCACGACGTGGTGGGCCGGGCGGTGCGCGATTGCATCGATACGAAGCGCAAGCTTGAGGAACTGTCGCTTGAGGAGTTCCAGGGCTATTGCCCGGATATCGCCGCCGACGTCTACAAGATCCTCACGCTCCGCGCCGGGGTCGAGCGCCGGCGCGCGCCCGGCGGCACCTCGTCCGTCAACGTCCGCCGCCGGCTCAGGAAGCTGGGGGTCTGATGGTCCTCCGGCTTCGCTCCGCCAGCGCTTCGCTACCGCCTGCCCTGAGCCCTCGGACGAGGCTCAGGACAGCCCCTTCGACATGGCTCAGGACAGGCCTGTCGATGGGCACAGGACGAACGGCACGAAGGTATGTACAACCGTTCGTCCTGAGCGTAGCGAAGCGAAGTCGAAGGACGGCCATCTGTTGTCTGCTGCTCTTACTGCTCGTCGGAGTGTCCGCCGGCTGCGGCAAGAGAGGCGCCCCGCGGGCGCCGGAGCTGGTGGCGCCCGCGGCCGTCACCGACCTGACGGCCCGGGTCGAGGAGAGCGGAATCCGGCTCGGATGGTCGCGGCCGCGCGTGGCCCTGGACGGCCGCGAGCTCAAGGACCTGGCCGCGTTCGTGGTGCTGCGCAAGAGCACGCGCGCGGATTGCCCGGAGTGCCGCGACCCCTACCGTGAGCGCGCGGTGGTCAGCGTGGAGGACCAGGGGCGGTTCTTCAAGCAAACGGAATACGGGTATACGGACCGGGAGCTTCGTGCCGGCATGGTTTATCGGTATCGTGTCCTGGCCCGTCTGTCGGACGGCTCCGCCAGCGGGTCGTCGAACGAGGTGAGCATCGAATGGCGACCGTGAAGGATCGGTTCACGTACAGGAACGACGAGATGGTTTGCGAGGACGTGCCCCTCCGGGAGATCGTCGACGCGGTGGGGACGCCGGCATACGTGTACAGCCTTGCGCAGTTGCGTGACGCCTTCCGGTCCTTCGACCAGGCCTTCGCCGCCAGCCGCCACCTGGTCTGCTTCTCGGTCAAGGCCAACTCCAACCTGGCGGTGCTGCGGGCCTTCGTGAACGAAGGCTCGGGCTTCGACATCGTCTCCGGCGGCGAGCTCTACCGGGTGCTCAAGGCCGGCGCCGACCCGGGCAAGGTGGTCTTCTCCGGGGTGGGCAAGACCCGGGAGGAGATGGAGTACGCGCTGCGCTCGGGCATCCTGATGTTCAACGTCGAATCGGAGCAGGAGATGGAGGCGCTGAACGAGGCGGCCGGAAGCATGGGAGTGACGGCGCCGGTAAGCTTCCGCATAAACCCCGACGTGGACCCGCAGACGCATCCGTACATCTCCACCGGCATGAAGAAGAGCAAGTTCGGCATCGCCATCGACCCCGCGGCCGAGGCCTACCGCCGCGCCATCGCCCTGCCCAACCTGGAAGTAGTGGGGGTGGACTGCCACATCGGCTCGCAGCTCACCTCGACGTCGCCCTTCGCGGACGCCGCCGAGCGCGTCCGTGCTTTCATCGAGGTGCTCCAGGAGGAAGGGGCGGACATCCGCTACGTGGACCTGGGAGGCGGCCTGGGCATCCGTTACGACGACGAGGAGCCGCCCGACCCCGGCGACTACGCCAAGGCGCTCATGGAGGGGGTCCGGGGCCTGGACGTGACCCTAGTGCTGGAGCCGGGCCGGTCCATGGTCGGTAACGCCGGCGTCCTGGTGACACGAGTGCTCTACCTCAAGCGCACCGAGGCCAAGAACTTCGTGGTGGTGGACGGCGCCATGAACGACCTCATCCGCCCGTCGCTCTACGGCGCGTTCCAGGGGCTTCGGCCGGTGGACCGGCGCGAGGCCGAGTCCATGACCGCGGATGTGGTCGGCCCCATCTGCGAGAGCGGCGACTTCCTCGCCCAGGACCGTGCGATCCAGACGCCGGAACCGGGGGATCTCATGGCCGTGATGAGCGCCGGCGCCTACGGCTTCACCATGGCGTCCAACTACAACACCCGGCCCAGGGCGGCGGAGGTGCTGGTGGACGGCAAGGAGTTCGCCGTCGTCCGGGAGCGCGAGACCCTGGAAGGGCTGGTGGCCGGCGAAAAGATCCCGGCAACACTGTAGGGGATCCGCGAAGTCGAAGGACGCCATCCAGGGCATGGAGGGCCCATGACCGAGATCACGTTTACCAAGATGCACGGCTGCGGCAACGACTTCGTCGTGCTGGACTGCATGGACACACAGCCGGCAGGCCTTGCCGACATCGCCAAGAACCTGTGCCATCGCCGCTTCGGCGTCGGCGCGGACCAGTTGCTCACCATCAAGCCGTCGGAGTCCGCCGACTTCAGGATGGAGATCTACAACGCCGACGGCGGCGAGGTGGAGATGTGCGGCAACGGCATCCGCTGCTTCGCCAAGTACGTCTTCGAGCACGGCTTGACCGAGAAGCAGGAGATCGAGGTGGACACCCTGGCCGGAATCATCCGGCCGCGGCTCAAGGGCGACCGTGTCGAGGTGGACATGGGCCCGCCGGTGCTCGAAGGCCGGGACATCCCGGTGGACGCCGACGGACGTATCTTCAACCATCCGCTTACCGTCGACGGCACCGAGTACTCGGTCACCTGCGTCTCCATGGGCAATCCCCACTGCGTCCTGTACGTCGACGACGTGGATGCGCTGGACCTGCCCCGGCTGGGACCCCGCTTCGAGCACCACGACTTCTTCCCCAACCGGATCAACACCGAGTTCGTCCAGGTGCTCCGGGGGGACGAGGTGCGCATGCGCGTGTGGGAGCGCGGCGCCGGCGAAACCTGGGCCTGCGGCACCGGCGCCAGCGCCGTGGGCGTGGCCGGGGCCTTGACCGGCAGGACCGAGAAGAAGATAACGGTACACTTGATCGGCGGGGACCTGGAGATCCACTGGGCCGACGACGACCGGGTCTACATGACCGGCCCGGCGCAGGAAGTGTTCCACGGCAGTATCCGCGTCTGACGGAGTGCGCCGGAATGACGTTCGTTTCGACAGGGGGATACGACGTGATGTAGGGCGGGTTTGAAAACCCGCTCCTACAGGGGGTGACAGCATGTTTACCGGATCGATGACGGCCATGGTCACGCCGTTCAAGGACGGCCGTGTGGACTACGCCTCCCTGGAGGCGCTGGTCGAGTTCCAGATCGAGCAGGGCACCCATGCGCTGGTGCCGTGCGGCTCGACCGGAGAGTCGGCCACCCTCGACCACGAGGAGCACCACGCCGTCATCGACGCGGTGGTGCACGCCGCAAGGCAGCGGGTCCCGGTCATCGCCGGCACCGGCTCCAACTCCACCCGCGAGGCCATGGACCTCACCCGCGCGGCGGAGGAGTCCGGCGCCGACGGCGCGCTGCTGATCTCGCCCTATTACAACAAGCCCACTCAGGAGGGCATCTATCACCACTACCGGGCGGTGGCCGAGCACGTGGGCATCCCGCTCATCGTCTACAACATCCCCGGCCGCACGGCCTCGAAGATGGAGCCCGAGACCCTGGCGCGGCTGGCCGAGATCGGCAACATCGCCGGGGTGAAGGAGGCCACGGGGTCCGTGGACCAGGCCATCGACGTCATCCGGCTGTGCGGCGACTCGCTGGCCGTGTACTCCGGCGAGGATTCGCTGGTCTACTCGCTCATGACCCTGGGCGGCAAGGGGGTCATCACCACCACGGGCAACGTCGCCCCCCGCGCCATGGCCGACCTGACCGAAGCCTGCCTGCGGGACGACTGGGGCACCGGCCGCCGGATACAGTTCGAGCTGATGCCGCTGATTCGCTGCCTGTTCAGCGAGACCAACCCCATCCCTGTCAAGACCGCCCTGTCTCTCATGGGCAAGTGCGGCCCTGAGCTTCGGCTCCCCCTGACCGCCATGGGCGAGTCGAACCTGAAGCACCTGAGCGCCGCCATGGTGGACTACGGCTTGCTTCCGGCATGAGCACGCTGGGCCTGATCGTGTGCGGACCGGGCGGAAGGATGGGCGGCGCGCTCGTCCGTCTGATCCAGGACACACCGGGCGCGACTCTCGTAGCGGCCGTGGACCGGCCCGGCAGCTCCAGACTCGGTCAGGACGCCGGGGAGATGGCGGGAGCGGGCCATCTGGACGTCGAGATCGTCGACCGCATCGAGCCGGCGGCGGGGCAAAAGCGCGTCATTGTCGACCTCACGACCCCCGAGGCATCCGTCGCACACATGAAGGCGGCGGCCAAGACCGCCACTCCCATCGTCATAGGCACCACGGGGTTCAACGCCACACAACTCAGGCAGATCCGCACCCTGGCGGCCCGGACTCCTACCGTCCTCGCTCCCAACATGAGCCTCGGGGTGAACCTGCTGCTGGGCTTGGTGGGCCAAGTCGCCCGCAGCCTGGGCGATGCCTACGACGTGGAGATCGTGGAGGCGCACCACCGGTTCAAGAAGGACGCGCCGAGCGGCACCGCGCTGGCCCTGGCCCGGGCTGCGGGTGACGCCCTGGGGCGCAAGCTGGAGCGGGTAGGCGTGGAGGGCCGCAGCGGGTTTGGTGAGCGAAAGACCACCGACATCGGGCTCCTTTCCGTCCGCGCCGGGGATATCGCGGGCGAGCACACCGTGATGTTCGGGGGCATCGGAGAGCGGATCGAGCTGGTTCACCGCGCCCACAGCCGGGACGCTTTCGGGCGAGGCGCCATACGGGCGGCGCAGTGGGTGGTGGACAAGGAGAGGGGGCTCTACGGCATGCGGGACGTGCTGGGATTGGCACCCTGACAGCCAAGTTGCCATGAAAATCATCCAGTTTCTGTATGATCTTCATGGTAGTAGTGGTGATTCGCCACGGCAGATCGGTAAAGAGTTGCGTTGGACAGGACACTAGCAACTGCTGCTCGGTTGACATCCGGAATCGCTTATATTAATCACGTTTTCTATTCCCAGTGGCTTCAGATTCTCCCATACCGGACCCAGAGTCGACGGAAGCGGAAGTCGAACGGCTGGCCGAGCGCATCGGCCGGTTGATCCGTTCGATGGAGCCGGAGAAACGGGAGGATCTGAAGGAGCTCGCCTTCTCGCTGGTGCGCGAGGAGCTGATCCGGGGCGAGGAGCCGCAGCAGGCAGCGAGCGGGCCCACCCCGGCGCCGATGAACCCCCTGGGCGCCGGCGTGCTTTTTCTCGTGTTGGGGTTCGGCCTTTCATTCGTCTTCGGGCCCGTTGGTCTGGCGTTGATGGCCGGCGGCCTGTTCTTCATCGTGTGGGGGGCCGTGATAAGCTGGTTTAAGAAGAAGTAGGGACGCTATGGAGTAGGCGATGGCTACGAACGAGAAACGGAAAATCGAGCGCGGCATCTGGAGCCGCCGGGACTTCTTCGGCCGCCTTGGCTGGCTGGGGTTCGGGGTGTTCTCCCTGGTCTCCCTCTTCGGCTTCATGCGGTCGGCGTTTCCGCGGGTGCTCTTCAAGCCGCCTTCCACGTTCAAGGCCGGCTTCCCCTCCGACTACGCCATCGGCGAGGTGAGCGAGAAGTTCAAGAAGGACTTCCGCGTGTGGATCGTGCGCGAGGACGTGGGTTTCTACGCGGTCTCCTCCGAGTGCACCCACCTCGGCTGCACGCCGCGCTGGCTCTCCGCCGAGAGCAAGTTCAAGTGCCCCTGCCACGGCAGCGGTTTCTTCAAGTCGGGGCTGAACTTCGAGGGGCCGGCGCCGCGGCCGCTGGACCGGTTCGAGATCGCGGTGGCGGAAGACGGACAACTGGTGGTGGACAAGGCCAGGAAGTTCCGCATGGCGCCGGGCGGGGAACCGGATGAGCAGCATCCCAACAGCATTCTCAAGGTTTGAGACGGACCATGATCAACCTGGAACAGATCAAGAAGGACATCGTCGAGAGTCAGGTCTGGAAGTCGATCTTCCGGCACGGCTATGAGGACACGCCGCGGAACCGCGTCCTCATGGTCACGGGCAACGTGTGGATGCACCTGCATCCCGCCAAGGTGCGCCGGCACGCCGTCCGGATGCGCTTCACCTGGTGCATGGGAGGTCTTACCTTCCTCATGTTCCTGCTCACGGTGATCACCGGCATCTACCTGATGTTCTACTACCGGCCGGTGCCGCAGTACGCCTACGCGGACATGAAGTACCTGGAGTTCGACATGCCCTTCGGCATGCTCATGCGCAACATGCACCGCTGGGCGGCCCACGCCATGGTCATCTTCGTGTGGCTGCACATGTTCCGGGTCTTCCTCACCGGTTCCTACAAGCCGCCGCGGGAATTCAACTGGATCGTCGGAGTGCTGCTGCTGGTGCTGACCCTGCTGCTGAGCTTCACCGGCTATCTGCTGCCCTGGGACCAGCTCGCCATCTGGGCCGTCACCGTGGGCTCCAACATGGCCCGGGCCACGCCCCTGCTGGGGCATGAAGGACCCTTCGCCGAGTTCGTCGGCGCCAACCCGATCTACGACGCGCGGGCGTTCCTTTTCGGCGGCGGCGACATCGGTCCGCACACCCTGCTGCGGTTCTACATCCTCCACTGCATCTTCATCCCGCTGGTGGCCAGCCTGCTCATGGCCGTGCACTTCTGGCGCATCCGCCGGGACGGCTTTTCCGGCCCTCCGCTCTAGGTCCGCCGGCACGGTTCATCACTAGGGGAAAGGGTGCCATCGTATGGCTGAGGCCGAGGAAAGAAGCCGGACGATCGTCGTCGACGACAAGATTCACACGTGGCCGCACCTGGTGCGCGGCGAGTTCCTGGTGACCATCTTCGTGATGGTGGCGATGACGCTGTGGTCGCTGCTGGTGGACGCGCCGCTGGAGGAGCCCGCCAACCCGGCCCGCACCCCCAACCCCTCCAAGGCGCCGTGGTATTTCCTGGGATTGCAGGAGATGCTGGTGTACTTCGATCCCTGGTACGCCGGGGTGGTGCTGCCGACCTTCATCATCATCGGCCTCATGGTGATCCCGTTCATCGACATCAACGTCAAGGGCAACGGCTACTACACCTTCAAGGAACGCAAGTGGGAGATCATGACCTTCTTCCTCGGCTTCCACGTCCTCTGGGTGGTCACCATCATCATCGGCACGTTCTTCCGCGGGCCGGGGTGGAACCTGTTCTGGCCCTGGCAGCGGTGGGACCCCCACAAGGTGGTGGCGCTCACCAACGTGGACCTGCCATACATCGTGGGCCTGCGGGATTACTGGGTCCAGGCGGGCTTCGGATTGTTCCTGGTGCTGATCTACTACGTGATCTCGACGTGGCTGTTCTACAAGTGGGTCGTCTGGATCAAGGGCAAGGAGTTCATGATCCGGTGGGGCGCCGTCCGCTTCGCGATCGTGTCCTTTCTGTTCATCACCATGATGGGGCTTCCGGTCAAGATGTTCCTGCGGCTGGTGTTCAACATCAAGTACATCATGGTCACCCCCTGGCTCAATATCTGATGTTCTATGTAGCAAAGCTTGTTCAGGCGCTGGGTCTTGCCGCCGTGGGGTTCACGTTGTTCGTGGGCATCTTCCAGGGCATCGCCATGGCCGAGGAGATCGTCATGACCCTCATCGGCGTGATGGTGTTCTGGCTGGGGCGCGTGTTGGAGAGCAAGGCGGCTTGACGCCGATCGGGCAGATTTAGATTCTCTGCGTGCTGTGAGGGAGAGTGAATGGCGGTTCGCGGCGTAGATCCGAACGAGGAAAAGAAGTCCTACGGGACGGTCTTTTTCGTAGGCTCCATCCTGCTGGTGGTGGTGTCCCTGTGGGCGGTGTTCGACGACAACATCACCAGGCGGGTGTGGAAGATACATCAGTCGGAGTTCATCCGCGCGGACTACGAGCAAGCCGCGGCCGCGTTGGCCAAGGAGCAGGAGCGGCTGAACGCGGACCCGAAGTACGCGGAGCTGGTGAAGCAGCGCGCCGCCGAGGTGGAGAGCCTGGAGAGCGGCGAGAAGGGCGCGCGCCTCGCGGAGCTCCTGGAGCTTCAGCAGCGGGTCGAGGTCGAGTACTTTGACGCGGACCAGGAGGTCAAGTTCGTCAAGAGCGAGCTGGACGAGGCCTGGTACGAGTTCGACCACGCGGTCCAGTTGGGACAGGACGCGGGCTCCTACCGCAGGCACATCCAGGAGCTGCAAGCCCAGCAGCGCGCCCTCGAACCGGCCCTGGAGGCCGCGCGCAAGAGGCGCGTCGACGTCAAGGCGGAGATCAGGGAGGTCCAGGGAGGGGTCAAGAAGATCGACGACCAGCTCTACGAGCTGGAGGGCGACAAGCGCAAGTGGCAGCGGCAGATGGACAACGCCACCGTCACGGTGGGTCCGGAGGGCTTCCCGCAGTTCACTTTGTTCAAGGTCCCCAAGATCGAGCAGGTGGTGCTCAAGGACTTCGACCGCAACAACTTCGACCAGCAGGTCGACCGGGTGGACCGCTGCCAGTCGTGCCATATCGGCATCAACCGCGCCGGCTTCGACGACCTGCCGCAGCCCCTCACCACCCATCCGAAGCGCACGGTGTTTCTCAGCGATGCCGCCCATCCGCCGCGCTTTTTCGGCTGCACCACCTGCCACGAAGGGCAGGGAGAGGGGGTCAACAGCCTGGCCCAGGCCCACGGCCACGTGAAGTTCTGGGAGCACCCGTTGCTGGAGGGCAACGACGTGCAGGCCAACTGCGTCACCTGCCACCTCAACGTGGCCGGCCTCGAGGGCGCCAAGGTGGTGGCACGGGGGCAGCAGATCTTCGAGCAGGTGGGTTGCACCGGCTGCCACCTGGTGGAAGGCTACGGCGACATCCCCAAGGTCGGGCCGAGCCTGCGCAAGGTCCAGGCCAAGCTGGATCCCGCGTGGATGGTCCAGTGGATTCTTGAGCCGCGCGCGTTCCGCCCCTATACCCGCATGCCGCACTTCTTCTTCAAGGAGGACGAGGCGCTGGCCACAGCCTCGTATCTGTGGGCGGCCTCGAAGAAGGAAGCCGAGGAGTGGCTGAAGCAGTCTCCCATGCCCCAAGGGTACCGGCCGGACGACGCCGCCATGGTGGAGAAGGGCAAGGAGCTGGCCCGCTCGGTGGGCTGCCTGGGGTGCCATGGACTTGCCGAGGGTGAGTTCACCACCCGCATCGCGGGGAAGGACTTGGTACCGAACCTGAAGGACATCGCCGCCAAGGCGAACCCTCGCTGGACCTACCATTGGCTCCGGAACCCCAAGACGTACAATCCCGATACCCGGATGCCGAGCCTGCGGCTTTCCGAGGAAGAGGCACTGGCGCTGACCGCTTACCTGATGACCCTGGGCACCAAGCCCGCGCCCAACGCCGAGGTGGTGGCTCGCCTCGAGGAGCCCGCCAACATCGCCAGGGGCGAGAAGCTGGTGCGAAAGTACGGTTGCGCCGGCTGTCACGACATCCCGGGGATGGAGAAGGAGTCCCGCATCGGCGTCGAGCTGACGACCTTCGGCTCCAAGCCGCTGGAGGAGCTGTTCTTCGGCAACGACACCAGCATCAAGCACACCTGGAAGGACTGGACCCTCAACAAGATCCACAATCCGCGAGTGTACGCCACCGAGCGGGTGGAGCAGTTGATGCCGCACTTCGACCTGCCCGAGGAAGACATCAAGGCCCTGCGGGTGCTGCTGCACGGTTTCGTGGAGCGGAAGGTGCCGGAGTCCTTCAAGGCGGATCACTCCAAGCGGGCGCGGCAGATCTCCGCCGGCCGCCGCAAGGTGCAGGAGTACAACTGCGTCGGCTGCCACGTCATCGACGGCGAGGGCGGTTACGTCCGCAAGTACTACGAGGAGAACCCGACCCTGGCGCCGCCGCCGCTCAACGGCGAGGGCGAGAAGGTCCAGGCCAACTGGTTGTTCGGCTTCTTGCAGAACCCGGAGAACCCCATCCGGTCATGGCTCAAGGTGCGCATGCCGACGTTCGGTTTCGACGGTCCTCACGCGGATATCTACGTGAACTACTTCGCGGGCCTTTCCGAGGTCGAGATTCCCTACGTCCACGTCGACGAGGCGAAGGTGCCGGCGGGTTATCTGGAGGCCGGACAGATGCTGTTCTCGGACGATTACTTCGAGTGCGGTAGCTGCCACGTGCGCGGCGACAAGAAGCCCGACGGGCCGGTGGAAGACTGGGCTCCGGACCTCAACCTCGCGCGGCAGCGGTTGAATCCGGACTGGATCGAGAAGTGGATTCTCGATCCCCAGAAGCTCCAGCCGGGCACCAGGATGCCGTCGTTCTACCCCGGCGGACCCGAGGACATCCTCGGCGGCGACGAGAAGAAACAGATCGAGGCGCTGACCGACTACATCATGTCGCTTGGCCTGCCGTCAGCCGCCACGGCCAAGGCCGAAGAGGGGCAGGCGACGGAGCCGGGCAAGGAAGGTGTTGAGGAAGCCAACAAACAGGGTTAACCTGGAACAAGGACCATTGCGCAAGAGGAGAGACTGATATGAACCGCAGGTTTTCATTGCTCGCCGTACCGGCACTCATGATGACCGTCACGTTGGCTCTGGGCGCCCACCAGGGTGCCGCGGCCGCCGGCGGGACCATCTCCGGCGCCGTTACGTTCAAGGGCGACGTTCCCAAGCCCAAGAAGCTCAAGGTCACCAAGGACAAGCGGCGCTGCGACAAGTCCCCCAAGTTCGACGAGTCGCTGGTGGTCAAGGACGGCAAGCTGGCGAACGTGGTGGTGTACATCGCCGACGTCAAGGGCGGCAAGAAGCTCGAGAAGAAGGGGGTGACCCTCGACCAGAACGGTTGCGTCTATCAGCCGCACGTCCTGGCCGTCGCGGCCGGTGCCGATGTCACCATCCTCAACCCCGACAAGGTGCTGCACAACATCCACACCTACAGCAAGGTCAACAAGCCCATGAACCGGGCGCAGCCCAAGTTCAAGAAGAAGCTGAAAGTGAAGTTCGACAAGCCCGAGATCATGGAAGTCAAGTGCGACGTCCACGGCTGGATGGGCGGCTGGATCTTCGTGGCCGGCAACCCCTACTACAGCGTCACCGGGGCGGACGGGGCCTTCAGCATCACCGAACTTCCGGCCGGCAAGTACCAGGTCCAGATCTGGCACGAGAAGCTCGGCACCCAGACCAAGGAAGTAGAAGTCAAGGACGGCGAGACCGCGAAGCTCGACGTCGAGTTCGCGGGCTGAACCGCGACCGTGCTTTGAAGCTGAAACGCCATGCCGGCTTGCCGGCATGGCGTTTTTCGTTTCCGGACCGGACTGCCTGTCGTGTAACTACATGCCGACCCGGCTCTTGAAGAAGTTCCAGGCGCGTTCCATGTCCGGGGGCGGCAAGGCCTCCTTCTGGCGCGAGCCCGCCGCCTCCCCGGGAAGGAAGCGCGGCGTCCCGATCTGCATGGCGCCGTAGAGCACCTGCGCCGCCTCCTCCAGGTAGATGGCCATCATCACCGCTTCCGGTATGCTCCTCCCCACCGTGGCCTGACCGTTTCCTTGCAACAGCACGGCGGCGGCATCGCCCAGCGCTGCGGCCGCGCCTTCTCCCAGCTCACGCGTGGAGATGAGGTCGATGGTCCTGAACACCGGCACGCCGCCGCTGAAGAAGCTGCCGTGGTTGTGGACCGCCTCCAGGGGGGTGTCGGTCACCGAGAACATGTTGGCCGTTCTCGCGTGGATACGCGTGACGGCGTTCACGTCAGGGCGGGCGTTGAAGATGGCCGTGTGGAGCGCGGTCTCGAAGGACGGCGGCGCCGGCGCCTCCAGCACCTGACCCTGGAGATTGACCACCACCAGTTGTCCGGGCTCCACCAGCTCCAGGCTAATCCGCGGCGTGATCACGAACAGGTCCGAGTCCGGGATCCGCGCGCTGACGTGACCGAAACCCTGCACCAGCCCTTCGCGGCTCAGTATCCTGGCTGCGGCGATGATATCCTCGTTGAGCTGTTCGACTCGGTCGGGCATGTTTGTTCCTTTCCATTGGGTGGGCGTTACAGGAACCCTTATACATTCCATGGATTTCGCGAGGCAAATCGGCGGCTGTGCTCCAAGGTGCAGCGCAAGGCGGGGTGGGACTATCTTGACGGAGGAAACGGCGCCGACGCGTCAGGCGGGTATCTCGCGTCTCCGCTCGGAGATGCGGAAGTTCAGTTTCTTGCTGGGTTTCATCGACGGTAGGGGACTGAACCGGAGCTCGTAGTCCGTGGGAGACACCTCGATGGTGAAGTAGTGCGCGAGCATCAGCACGTTGACGGCCAATTGCAGCTCGAGCCACCGGGAGCCGAGACAGGTGTGGGTGCCCAGCCCGTACGGAGCGTACCCGGGACTGTGGTGTTCATTTCTCGGCGGCAGATAGCGGTCGATGTCGAATGTGAAGGGTTCGGGGAAGACGTCGTCCATGTAATGCGTGGCCGTCTGGGCAATGTAGATCTGCGTCCCCACCGGCAGTTCGTAGTCCTCGACCACGCACGTATTCATGACATTTCGCATGGACATGGGGACGATGGGGTACATGCGCAGGCACTCCATGAGGAAACGGTGGGTCACGTCGATGGCGGCCGGGGTGAAGGCGTCGCCATCCGGCTCGCCGCCTTCGAACAAGGCATCGGCTTCACTCCGGATCCTGGCGCAGAGCTCGGGCTGCGAGGCCATGCCGTAGACCGCGAAGCTGAACGCATCGCCGAGATACACGCTGGCGATCAACGCCGCGGAAAGGGCGAAACGCAGGTTCGACTCCGGGACGAACTGAGGATCGCTCGCGTGCAGGCTCAGGAGGTCATCCGCAAGGTCCCGATCGGCATCGGCCCGCTGGGCGGAGGTATGCACACTTTGGACCCGTGCCAGCAACGTGTCGACGGCTTTCGCCCGGCGTCTCATCCCCGGGGTGCTCAGCATGAACTTGGGCAGGACCCTGACGATGTGAGTGCTGAGCGCCCGTTCCTTGTACGTCGTCAGGTCGTCGAAGATGTCCTGTGTGTCAACGCCAACAAAGAGTGGAGAGATTTGCGCGTTGATCATTCGCCGGCACATGCTCGTGGCGGGGAAGGTGTCTCCAACGGTCCAGTTCGCCATGTATTTCCGGGCATGACGGTAGAGTTGGTCCAGTTGTCCTTCCAACCTTCCACGGGAATACGCCGGCGCCAGGGACCTTCGAAGCCGGAAGTGATCGGCGCCGTCCAAAGAGGGTAATACTCCGTTCGCGCCGTAGACCTTCTCGAAATCGGAAAAATAGTCCTTGGCCCTCAGGTACATGCGCCCGCGCTTCTGGGTCCACTGATTTGTCTCGGGCCCGGCGAGGAAGATCATGGGCTTCTTGAAGGGCGGGCGGAGCTTGAATACCGGACCGTACTCTCGCGCAAGGTCCGCGAAGAGCGCGGGCATGTTGCCGTTGCGAACATGTGGATTGAGCAACAGTTTCCGCAGCGGGACGGCCGGTATTCTCTTGGTCAGGTGGGAACGACGAAGCAACGGGCCGGCCAGGTTGTGGGCCACCGCCTCTGCAATGGAACGGCCGATCAGCTCCAGTTGGCAGACGACCTTGATGCGCTTCTCCGATTCGTCATCGAGCTGGAATATGAAGCGCAGGACGTCGCACGTGTTGAGGAGGGCGATGATGATGATATCTCTCGGGGTGGGGATCTCGTTGTGGAAGATGACCCTCGTGATACGCGACGTGACGAACTCGACCGCCGTGCCTTCTCCGTTGCCGGTGTTGGAGTCCTTCTGGCCGAGAGTCTGGGACAGGGTCCAGAATTCGCCTTCGTGATGTTCCAGGATTTTCAGGTCGACAAGACGGTCCAGCGTCAGGTCGACGATCGAGTCCGCCCGGGGAGCGAGCCGTTCGATCCAGTACCGAGCGTTCCGTTGAACCGGTTCCTCCCCAAGTTCCTTGAGGATGGGGTCGAGGGCGGGGTCGCCCACCTCCGTTCGATCCATGACGATCATGGATTTCATATCGGTGTCGATGCGGGATACGAGCGACAGCTCCGCGATTGCCGCGCCGATGACGGCGCAGTTCAAGTCCCAGCCGGGCACCTGGTGAAAGTAGCCTGATTCCCCGTTGAGGAGCATTAGCAGCAACTCCTCCGGTAAACTCAACTGCTGGGTCGCCCTACCGTCTGTCGAGAGAACCATCGTCTCCCCTCCTGACGCGAACTTTCCTTATCAATCTTGTTATCAATCTAGCACGGCAGCCCCGACAGTGGTACAAATTGAGATAGATGAGGACGGAGGCCACGAACGCCCCTTTGCCTTCCCCGTTCCCCGAGGGTTGGTACTTCGTAGCAACCCGCCAGGCCGTGCTGAAGGCCGGACTTATCCAAAAGACATGGATGGGCGAGAACGTCGTCGTCTGGTGTGACTCGGACGGGCGCGTCTGCGTTGCTGAATCGGTTTGCCCGCACCTGGGCTCCGATCTCGGGCCAGCCGCGGGAGGACGAGTACGCGACGGTCGGCTGGTGTGTCCCTTCCATGGCTACGAATTCGATGCGACCGGCCAGTGCGTCGCTACTCCCTTTGCCCCTCCCCCCAAGACCGCGAAATTGCGGGTCTTCGAGACCCGGGAGGCTCTCGGGCTGATCTTCGCCTGGTGGGGAAACGGCGGGCGGGAGCCGCAGTGGAGCCTCCCCGCGGAGCCGCCGGATCAAGCCGGCTGGACCGGCCTCGAGATCAGGACCCTCCGCTTTCCCGGCCATCCCCAGGAGACGACGGAGAACTCCGTCGACCTGGTCCATCTACGGCACGTTCACGGCTACGAAAACGTGAGATCCGTCCAGGAAATATCCGTGGACGGCCCGCGTCTCGAGAGTCGCTTCGACTTCAGGACGATCCGCACCATCGCCGGGCTCGCGACCCTCACCTTCGACACCTCGGTCACCACCCATGTTTTTGGGCTGGGCTACTCGTTCGTGGAAATCCGCGAGCACTCCATCGGCATCGATTCGCGCCTGTGGGTGCTGGCGACGCCGGTCGACGGCACGCTCATCGACATGTCGCTGGTCTCGCAGGTGAGGGAGATACGCAAGCCGGCGCGGAAGATCGCGGGCCTGGGCTTCCTCCCGGTGGGATGGCGCGCCCCCCTGATGAACAAGTTCATGGTATCTCAGCAAAAACACGACGTTCTGCAGGACGTGGTCATCTGGAGCCGCAAGCATTACCGTTCGCGCCCGCGCCTCTCGCGTGCCGACGGAAAGATCATGCCCTTCAGGCACTACTGCGCCCAGTTCTATGCCGGTCCGTGCGACTCAGCCGGCTTCACGCCCTGAGCTACGCCCGTCCTCGCTCCGGACGGTGCAGGCCTCCCGGCTGTCCTGCTGGTGAAATTGAACGGGTTGAGCGGGGTTGCGGTCAGGTCTTCCGGTCGATGGCCATCAACAAGGGCGGCAGGAGCAGCAAGTCGAGGACCAGCGCGAAGCCCAGCGTGAGCGCAACCAGGAGCCCTAGCATCCAGCTGATGGCGAATCCCGACGTCGCGAACACCAGGAAGCCCAGCACCAGCATCATGGTCGTGGTGAAGCACGCGCCACCGACCGAATTGAAGCTGTAGCGCACCGCCTCGGGCGAGGAACGGCCGTCGCGGCGCGCCTTCAGGTACTTGGCCATGATGTGAATCGTATCGTCGACGACGGTGCCGAAGGCGATGGCGGTGACGAGGGATCCGGCGGGCCCCACCTCGCTGTACAGATAGCCCCAGACGCCGAAGGCCATGGCCGAGGGGATGAGGTTGGGCACGAGGCTGATGAGGCCGAAACGCACGCTTCTGAAAATCGCGATGAGGATCAGTGAAATCACGATCATCCCGGTGACCGTCCCCCACAGCATGCTCAAGGTGTTCCGTATGGCCAGGTGGGCGAAGACGAGGCTGTAGCCCGATGCCTCGCTCGCCAGGTCGGGGGCGTTGGCGCGGAGCCAATCCTGACCGCGCACCTCGAGCGCGCGCAGCTCCTCGGACTTCAGTCTGCCGAGCGTGACGGTCATGCGCGTGGCGGATTTGGCGACGTTGATGCGGTTGTTGAGGTCCATCCCGAAGGGAACCGAAAGCTCGTAGAGCAGCAGGTACTGCGCGGCAAGCTGGGAATCTTCGGGCACCCGGTAGAAGGCCGGATCGTCGCCGTGCAGGTTCTTGTTCAGGCGCTTCATGATGTCCGAGAACACCTGGACATGCGCCACTTCGGGCTGGGCGCGGTACCATTCGGCGAAAGCGTCGACCTTGCGCAGATAGTCGGGATCGGTGATGCCGCCGTCGCGCCCGGCTTCAAGGCTGTACTCCAGCGTCTCCACGCCGGTCAGGTTCTCGATGACGAAGTCCGTATCGCGCCGGAACTCGTAACGCTTGTCCAAGTGAGTGGTCCAGTTGTCCGTCAGCTCGACGCGAGGCACGCCGGCCACCAGGGCCACCGCCAATGCGGCCACGGACCAGAGCAGGACCGTGCGGCGCGCCACCACGAAGGCGCCGAGGCGATCGAAGAACGCGGACCCCCCCGCGCGTGCGGCACGCGCGCGCAGCGGCAGGACCGACAGCAGCGCCGGGAGGAGCGTCATGGAGTAGACATAGGCGATCAACATGCCGACGGCCACCAGGTTGCCGAGGATCCGGAAAGGCGGCGAATCCGAGGCGTTCATGCTGAGGAACCCGATCATCGTCGTGGCCGTCGTGAGGAACACCGGCCAGGCATTGTCGCGCAGCGATTCGGCGATGGCCGCGTCCCGGTCCAGACCCTGGCTCATGCCGGAGTTGACGGTCCCGATGATGTGGACCGAGTCGCAGATGGCGAGGGTCATGATGATCAGGGGAATGCCGGAGTTGGCGGCGTTGAGCACCAGCCCGGTCCAGCCGATGACGCCCATGGTGGAGGCGACGACGAACATGAGCAGGATGATGATGCCCAGCGTGCCGAACAGGGAGCGCAGGAGGAAGGCGCCGACTGCCACGATGACGAGGAAGGCCGCGGGCGCGAGGATTCCCATGTCGTCCTGGGCCGCCTCGGTCAGGACCTGGTTCACGAAGACATTGCCGGTCACGTGATAGGCGATATCCGGATGGGCGACCCGGGCCGTGTCCAGGAGGCCGCGGAGATAGTGGTAAGTCTCGATCTCCGCGGCGTCCGAATGCTCGGGCAAGTTGAAGCTGATGACCAGTCCGGCAACGCGCCCGTCGCGGGAGACGAGACGGCCCGCGACGCTGGGCTCGTTCAGCGCAATCTCCTTGATCCGCGCCAGGTCCTCTTCGCTGAGCGCTGCCGCGTCGTCCACCAGCCGCTCGACGTTCAGGTCGTCCTCGACCGCCTCGCTGTGGTTGTAGTTGACGAGCGAATCCACCCGGCTGGAATGGGGCACCTCCCACGCGGCCGCGGTCAACTCCTCGATGGCCACGAGCGCCTCGCGGGTGAATACCGACCCCCCTTCGGGGGCCACCGCGATCACCGCCGCATTGGTGGCCGTGTAGGTATCCTCCAGGGCGTCGAACGCGACGAGCTGAGGATTGTCCTCGTCCAGCATGTCGCGCCAGTCGTTGGAGATGTTGAGGAATTCGAGGCCGGCGGTCAGAGCCAGCATGACCGCCACGGACGCCGCGAGGACGAGCCATCGGCGGCGCAAGGTGAACGCAATGTAGCGGTCCAGAGACATGGTCTCGTGAATATGCGAAAGCACTGCCTCAGTCAACGGAAGGCGAGCCCGCCCGTTGCTTCCGGGCGCTCACCCGCGGGAGATCGTCTCGGGTGTCCAAAAAGGGCTTGCGAGCCAGGAAGCAGTACAACGGCGTGAAAATCTCCGCTTTACCTCCCGCGACATAGGCGTCCGCAGTCCGATCCAGGAGCCCGAGCACTTCCGAGGAGCCCTTTGGCAACAGCCGCAGAATCTCGGCCAGCTTCGACCCCGCGGTGAACGCTCTGCGGCCCCATGGAAGCCCGCGCAAGGCGTTACTCAACCCACGGCGGCTCTCCATGGGCTGGTACCATGGCGCGGACGGCCCCTCCTGGACGTCTCGGTCCATCGCCTCGATGACCTGGAATCCCGCCGCTTCAAGGGCGTGTTTCACTTCCGCCATGGTGGCGACGTCCTGCAGCGCAATGCCACGCATGAGCTCCCGCTTGATGGCCTGGTGCCGGCTGTCGGTCGGATCGAACTTGTCCGTCAGGCACATTTCCTGCCCCCAGAACAGGGCTCCGGGTTTCAGGATACGGAAGATCTCCGCGAACGCGCGTTTCTTGTCCGGCGCATGACAGGTCGACTCGATGGCGTAGCCCCTGTCGAACGTGCAGTCTTCGATCGTGCCCATGTCCATGAAGCTGGACGCCACGTAATCGATCATGTGACTGAGTCCTGCTTCGTCGTCCAGCGTCTTCGCCTTCTCCAACTGGATGTCGCTGTTGTTGATCCCCACGATCCTGACACCGGACTCACGGACGACCCGACGCATCGGTCCCCCGACCCCACAACCGACGTCGACCACCGTCATGCCCGCTTGCAACTCCAGCTTGGAGATCATCCACCGCTGATGCCGGACGATGGCGCCCTCGAGACTCTCGTGAGGCGTCAGGGGCGCGAAGTGCAGGGAGTCGCTCCAACCGAACACCATGAACTCACTGCAAAGGTCGTAGTATTCCTTCGCCGTTTCGGCGTGGTCGTACCCGGTCGCGCCGCCCGGCTCGGCCGTTCGGTCGATCCAGCCGTCGAGTTGTTGCACTCGACGGGCGACGTTCGTCCCTCGGTACGCATCCTTCAACGCGTTCGACAGGTTGTGCAGTTTCATACGCGCTCATCTCACGGTGGCAAAAGCCCCAGGTTCCGACGAGGCCCGCGCCGCCTGGATCGCCGACAACCACGACCGGCAGCGGCGCTATGCCACCCCGCCCGAGCGCCCCACGGGCGCGGTGTCGATTGAACGGGTGATGGCGGATGTCAAGGCCACCGTCCCGGCGGATACGATCCACACCCACGACGCCGGCAGCTTCGGCGACTGGGTGCAGCGCTATATCGAGTTCGACCACTCCGATTCGTACATCGTCCCCAACCTGGGCAGCATGGGTCCGGCCGTGCCCGCTCGCGCCCCAGTCAACTAAAGCTCATCCCGAGCACGGGCAGGGAACAGTCCGCCTGCCGCTAATCCGGTTTCCGCGCGAGGATGAAATACATCGGGGTAAAAATGCCGAGGCGACCGGCTTCGCAGAAGGCCGTGGCGGCGAGGTTCAGGAGCTTGGCGACATGGGAGGCCCCGCGCGGCACCACTCTTAGCCGTTCCAGCAGCCACAGCGAACCGTGGGTCAGCCGGCGGCCAACGGCCGAACTGCGGAAGTGTGCAATGGACAGACCGGAGCCGACCAGGGGCTGAAACCATGGTATGCCGGGCGGCGCTTCGGCGGCCAGGTCCCGTCCATCCAGCAGTTCGAAGCCGACCTCCCGCAGGGTCTCGTCGATCTCCCGCGGGCGCGGGATGTCCGGCAGGCAGCCGCTATATTCCATATCGGCCTTGAGCCGCCGGTGATACGGATCTTCGGTGTCGTACCGATCCGTCATGCAGTATTCGTAGGCCGCGAAACAGGTCCCGGGTTTGAGCAGGCGGAACGCTTCGCCGTAGACTCCGGCCTTGTCCGGCGCGTGGACGGTGGCTTCGATGGAAAAGGCGGCGTCGAAGCGGTTGTCCGGCGCTTCGACATTCATGAAATCGCACTTGAGATAGTCCACCAGGTGGCTGAGGTTTTCCGCTTCCGTCTGCTTTTCAGCGCGCTTCAACTGGTACTCGTTGTCGTTTACGCCGACGATGCAGGCGCCGGAGAAGCGGGCAATCTCGATCGCCGGCCCGCCGACGCCGCAACCCAGGTCCAGCGCCACCATTCCGGGTTGCAGGCCCAGTCTATGGGCCATGTAATGCTCATGGCGCGCGAGTGAGGCGGCAAAGCTCTCCTTTGCGACGCGTGGGGCGAAGTGGAATGACTGGCCCCAGCCGTACTCGTAGAAGTCGGTGACCAGGTCGTAATAGGTGTTCTCGAAATACCGGTAGTCCGTATTGCGTTCGTCCAGGCCGCCGCGCGCGGCGCCGCCATAGCGGCGGTCGTACTCCCGGATGCGAGTGGCGACGTGGTCACCGGATTTTGCGTTTTTTAGGATGTCGGCGAGCTTGGATATCATTACGATGTCTGGTCGGTCGCGGCGATCACGACATGACGGGAGGTGGCTGTTCGTTACACAATTTCTATCCGGACCACAATAGAGTCGATTGGAACGGTACTTCCATTAGCAGGCCGTGGAAAAACCCACGGATTTGAGTGTTGGTGACTGATGCAAAGGGAATCGGACCCTCGACGGGCTGGGATAGAGGTCATTCGCACGCCTTTTCATGCCAACGACCGTGGCGCAGACGCACGCCTCCACAGGAAGTGTGGTCACGTGCCCACTCCCAAGGTGCGCAGCCGCACCAGGTTGTAGGCCGCGAAGGTCAGGGTGAACTGGAAGTCCACCTTCGGAAGCCCCCGATGCTTGAGCTTGCGCAACCCGCCGACGGTCTTGGCCCATCCGAAGGCTTCCTCGATCCGCTTGCGCACTCGCTGGCTCTGAGTGTAGCCAGCGTGGCGGGTGGTGCGGCCGTCAATGGCCGAACGCCGATTGGTGTCGTTCTGCGCCACATGAGGACTCGCGTTCGCCCAGCGCAACCCCTCGACAAAGTCACGGGTATCGTACCCCTTGTCCGCACCCACGGTGAGCCGGCCCTTGCCGGGTCGCCCCTCGATCATGGACAGCGCCGACTCCCGCTCAGCCCGGCCGCTGGCCTGGGTGGTACGCGTGTCGACGATCAGTCCATGGCGGTTGTCCATCAAGGCATGCCCCAGGTAGCACAACTTCGCTTCCTGCCCCTTGCCCTTGCGGTACTGCAGGGCCTGCGGGTCGGTGGTGGACTCATGGGTCGCATTGCTGCGCTTCTCGCCCCGGAAGTCCTCCTCGGCATTGCGTCCGCCGCCGCCCCGCGGTCCCTCGCCCCCTTTGGGGCGAAACGACTTCATCGACGCCCAGGCCTCCAGCAGCGTCCCATCGACACTGAAGTGCTCATCCGACAAAAGCCGGGCGTCACGCGCCTGCACCAGGATCTTCGCAAAGAACTCCCGGGCGATGTCCGAGCCGATCAACCGCTCCCGGTTCTTCGTGAACGTCGAGTGGTCCCACATCGCCTCGTCCATCGACAGCCCCACAAACCACCGGAACAAGAGGTTGTAGTCCAGTTGCTCCACCAACAGCCGCTCGCTGCGGATCGAGTAAAGCACCTGCAACAGCAACGCCCGCAGCAACTGTTCCGGCGCGATCGAAGGCCGCCCCGTGTGCGAGTACATCGCCTCCAACTCCCCGGACAGATCTTCCAGCGCCCGGTTCACCATCTCCCGGATCGGTCGCAACGGATGGTCCTTGGGAACACGGGCTTCCGGCGATACATAGCTGAACATGCCTTCTTGACGCGGATCAGTGCCTCTCATCGACTCCTCCGTCCCAGTACGAACATACAAAATATGTACCCGCGTCAGACGGACTTTTTCAACAACCTGTTAGAACCCGTTGCTACGGCTAACGAAAGAGGACCTGGATAGTGCCACCGGCATCCATCCGGACCGTTCCCTTGCCCCTGGACAACAAATGCGTTAGGGGATTCAACGCGTCGTGAGTCACAAGAAGGCGTTGGGAAGCAATGCACGGAGTCCGGAGGTAGATCGTTGAGCGGGAACCAACACAGGCGCAGGATGTCGGGAGGCCACGCGGTGGCGCGGTCGTTGCGCAACGAGGGGGTGCGACACGCCTTTTCCGTGCCGGGCGAGAGCTACATCGCCCTGCTGGACGGGTTGAGGGACGTTCCCGACATCACCCTCATCACCAACCGGCACGAGGGCAGCGCATGCCTCATGGCCGAGGGCTACGGAAAGACCACCCGCACGCCCGGCGTGTGCATGGTGACGCGCGGCCCCGGCGCCACCAACGCGAGCATCGGGGTGCATCTCGCCAGGTACGACTCGACGCCGCTGGTCCTGCTCATCGGGCAGGTGGCCCGGGGGCACCGGGGCCGGGAGTCCGGCCAGGAGCTCGACTACACGCACTTCTTCGGCAGCATCGCCAAGTGGGTCATCGAGATCAACGACCCCGTGGAGGTGCCGCGCATCATGGCGCGGGCGTTCCACGTGGCGCGCTCGGGCCGTCCGGGGCCCGTGGTGGTCTCCCTCCCCCGGGACATGCTCGAGGAAGAGGCGGACATCGCCATGGTGGATCCCTATCCCGCGGTCCGCCCGAGCCCGGACCCGGAGCTGATCCGGGAGATGGTGGAGCGCGTCAACCAGGCCGAGAGGCCGGTGCTGCTGGCGGGCTCCGGCGTCCAGTACGCGCGCGCCCGCGAAGAGTTGGTGGCCTTCGCCGAGAAGTTTCAACTGCCGGTGGTGAGCGCGTTCAAGCGCCAGGACGTTTTCCCCAACCGCCACCCGCACTACGTCGGCAATCTCGGCAGCCGCAACAACCACGCGAAGCAGATCGTGCACGACGATGCCGACCTCCTGCTGATCGTCGGCTGCCGGTTCAACCAGCAGGTCTCGGGCAACTACACGTTGCCGCATCCGGGGCTGGCGACCATCCAGATCGACGCCGACGCCGGCAACATCGGCCAGAACTTCAGCCCGGACATGGCCGTGCTGGCGGATCCGCGCAAGGCCCTGGCGGCGGGCCTGGAGCTCGACGGCGCCGCCCCCGACGAGGCCCGCGCCGCCTGGATCGCCGGCTACCACGACCGGCAGCGGCGCTACGCCACCCCGCCCGAGCGCCCCACCGGCGCAGCCTCCATGGAACGGGTCATGGCCGACATCAAGGCCACCGTCCCGGCGGATACGATCCACACCCACGACGCCGGCAGCTTCGGCGGCTGGGTGCAGCGCTACATCGAATTCGACCACGCCGATTCGTACATCGTCCCGAACCTGGGCAGCATGGGTCCGGCCGTGCCCGCGGCGGTTGCCGCCAGGCTGGCGCACCCGGAACGGACCGTCATCGCCCACGTGGGCGACGGCGGCTTCCTGATGACCGGGCAGGAAATCGCCACCGCGTGCCAGTACGGCGTGAAGATCATCGTGATGGTCTACGCCAACGGCTCCTACGGCACCATCCGCATGGACCAGGAGGCCCAGTATCCGGGCAGGAACTACGGCACGGACCTGGTGAACCCCGACTTCGCCGCCCTGGGCAACGGCTACGGCGCCCTGGGGATCAGGGTAAGCCGCGACGAAGAGTTCCTGCCTGCCCTGAAACAGGCCCTGGCCGCCCCCGGCCCCGCCCTGATCGAGGTACTGACGGATCTGGAGTACGTGTCCCCCACCACGACGCTGACCGAGGCCGCCGCCTCCCGCACCGTTGCTTCGTCGTGAAGACCTCCCCGGGTAATAACAGGTTGAACACGCTTTTTTGCGTGGCGTTGCCGATCAAGAGGCGTTGAGGTAGGGGCGACCGGCGGTCGCCCCCGTATGGCGCCCACCGTAGGCCGGGGCACGAAGCCGCCCAGGGCGCGGGCCGGTCCGGAACCCGCCTCTCATTCCCGGTTCAATTCCGCGATGTAGTCCCGCAGGCCCGCTTCGAGCTTGTACTCCGGTGCGTAACCCAGATCGTTGCCGGCCCGGGTGATGTCCATACGCGGCCGCTTGGGCGTGAGGGTGCCCCGGCGCAGGCCGACGTCCGGAAAGATCGCCCGGAGCGCTGCCTCGACGTCCTCCACGGTGGTGAGGGTGCCGCTGCCGAGGTTGTAGGTGTCGTGGGGCAGCGGCGCGGTGTGCACGGCCCGGGCGATGCCGTCGGCGAGGTCCTTGACGTAGACGAAGTCCACGGTCTCGTAGGCGTTGAGCACCGCCTCCTCCCCGGCCATGGCGGCCCACACCGCCTCCTGCACCGCCACCCCGGGGCCCCCGGCCACCGACCGGTACCCGTACACGCCCGCGAAGCGCAACAGCACCAGCTCGAAAGCCTGCTTGGCGGCGAAGGTCCGGAGCACGTGCTCGCAGGCCAGCTTGGACGAGTTGTACACGCGGCCGCGTCCGTCCAGGGGAGAGTCTTCTCGAAGCAGCTTTCCGGGATCGGCGTCCTGGTACACCGCCTGGGTGCTGGCATGCACCAGCCGGCGCACGCCGGCGAGCCGGACCGCTTCCGCGACGTTGAGGGTGGCCACCAGGTTGACCTGGAAGCCGGCGTAGAGGTTGGGGATGTTGTTCTCGCCGACGGAGGCGGCCAGGTGGATGACGACCTCGGGCCGCACGGCCAGGAAGGCATCCATCAAGGCCGCGAGGTCGCAGATGTCGCCGCGGATCAGCGCCACGTCCTTGCCGGTGACGTGGCGGACGTAGCCCGGCTTGGCCACCACGTCGAAGAACGTGACTTCATCTCCGCGCGAGCTCAGCTCCGCGGCCACGTGGGAGCCGATCAAACCGGCCCCGGTAATCAAAACGCGCATGATCTCTCCTTTTTTGCCCTGTCCGCCCGGATTCCGGCCCCGTATCGGGGTACGGGGCATGCTTTCGCCGGAAATGACGGTGCGGGTCCCCTCGCCATGTTCGCTGCAATCTAACTAGTGTGGTGTCCGGTTAATTCGCAGCATAATCTGCGGGTCTTTCTCGCCGTCGGCTGCGTTGCTCTTCCTCGCGTGGTACCCGCCACTGCTCGTCATCGCGCCTTGCCGACAACGAAAAATCCTCCGCATATTATGCTGCGAATTAACCGGACACCACACTAGCAAAAGACAGGTTGTCCCGTCCATTTGCGCGCGCACGGTCGTGGGCGCCGTGCTTTCCATGCGCCGCGAACCCTGTTACCCGTGACAGGTGGTCACCCCGGGTTCTGCACATCGCGCACACGCATCGCACCGGATCTACTATGGCTGGTACATCGTCGCCGTCGGATTCATCGCCAACGTCACCTCCTCGTTCGCCCTTGCCAGCACCCTGAGCATTTTTCTCAAGCCGATGACACTGGATCTGGGAGTGTCCCGTGGCGTCTTCTCGCTGCTGCGCTCGGGCGAGGGTCTCATCGGCGCTTTCATGGCGCCCTTCGTCGGTCCGCTGGTGGACCGGCACGGCAGCCGGTGGCTCGTGACCGGAGGTGCGGTGGTGGCCGCCGTGGGCTATTTCATCCTCAGCCAGGTCGAGGTCTTTTGGCAGTTCGTCCTGGTGCGCTGGACATTCGTGACGATGGGCGACGCCTTGCTGGGTTACATGGTGATCAACGTCATGATTGCCCGGTGGTTCATCCGGAAACGCGGCCGGGCCATTGCCGTCTCGAGCATGGGCATCGGCTTCGCGAAGATCGTCATGCCGTTCCTCGTCGTGCCCCTGCTGGCCTGGCTGGGCTGGCGTCATACCTGGGCCGTGTTCGGCGGGTTGACCCTGGTGCTGATCGTCGCCCCGGCCCTGTTCTACATCCGGCGGTCACCCGAAGACATGGGCCTCGATCCAGACGGCTCGGATCCCGTGG
This sequence comes from uncultured Binatia bacterium (SeqCode), assembly GCA_965204205.1. Lineage (GTDB taxonomy): Bacteria > Desulfobacterota > Binatia > UBA9968 > JAJDTQ01 > JAJDTQ01. The sequence goes on from OZ241976.1 coordinate 253,559, forward strand.
TCGTGACAGAAGGGAAAACGCCACGGCCGCAGCGGTACGCCGCCAGCGAAGCCCGCATCTGGAGCCGGAAGGCGGGCCTGCGGACACGGGCCTTCTGGTTGATCGTGGCGGTTTTCGGCGTGTCCGCGGTGGGGGTCACCGGCGTCAATCTGCATGTGTTCGCCTATGTCACCGACATCGGCTATTCGGATCTGCGTGCCGTCGGCGCCCTGAGCGTCATTGCGTCCACGCAACTCGGCTCGCCGCTCGTCTGGGGCCTGATCGCGGACCGCGTGGACGTGCGCTGGAGCACACTGGCCAAGTTCCTGATTCAGGCCGCCGGTCTCATCGTGGCCCTCACCTCCGGCTCCCTGACCCTCGTCTATGTCGGGTTCTTCTTTTACGGGGTGGGGCTCGGTGGTAACATGGTGTTGCAGGACGTGGTGTGGGCGCGGATCTTCGGGCGCCTGTCGATGGGCAGGATCCGGGGCCTGGGGATTCTCATGACCCACAGTTTTGCGGCCCTGGGGCCGCCGTTCTTCGGCTTTCTCTTCGACTGGACGGGCAGCTACACGGTCCCCTTCACGATCTTCGCCGTGACGCTCGTGATTTCCGGTTTCCTGAGCCTGTTCATCGTCGCCCCGGCTCAGGCGGGGTCCTAGGAGCTGTGCGGGCGCGGGCGGGTTTGAAACCCGCCCCTACATCGGTGTTTCCTGCGGCGCAGGCAAACGGCGCCGCGTCGCAAGGAGCTTTGTCCATGGTCATCGACGTTCACACCCACATCGTCCCGGAACACTTTCCGCCGGTGGGGGACCGCGCCGCGGGCAACCGCTGGCCTTCCATGGACCACACCGGCCCGGAGACCGCCAACGTCATGATCGCGGGCCGGAACTTCCGCACGGTGCTGGACCGCTGCTGGTCGGTGCCGCGGCGCCTGCGGGAGATGGCCGCGCCGGACTACGCGGTGGACCGCCAAGTGCTGTCGCCGATGCCGGAGCTGCTGGCCTACCGGCTGGAGCCCAAGGACGGGCGTGACTTGGCGCGCCACCTGAACGAGGTCCAGATGCGCATGGTGGAACAGGCGCCCGACCGCTTCTACGCGCTGGGCTCGGTGCCGCTCCAGGACGTGGCCCTCGCCGCGGCAGAGCTTCGGCGGATCAAGTCCCTGGGCCTTCACGGCGTCGAGCTGCTGAGCAACATCAACGGCAGGAGCTTGGGCGAGCCCGAGTTCCTGCCGTTCTTCAAGGCCGCCGAAGAGCTGGACGTGCCCATCTTCGTGCATGCCCAGCACGTCACCTTCATGGACCGGGTGACGGGGCCGCCGTTCATCGAGAACATCGTGGCGTTCCCCCTGGAAGGCGCGCTGGGCATCGCCAGCATGATCACCGGCGGACTCATGGAAGCGTGCCCACGGCTGAAGCTCTGTTTCAGTCACGGCGGCGGCACCTTCACCCAGCTCCTGCCGCGCATGGAGAACGCCTGGCACAAGAACCCCAACTTCCAGGCGTTGATGCCCCGGAAGCCGTCCGAGTACGCGCGCATGTTCTTCTACGACGACGTCTTCTTCGACAACCGCACGGTGCGCTACCTCATCGACACGGTGGGCGCGAGGCAGGTGGTCATAGGCTCGGACTACCCGTTCATGTTCCGGGACCAGTCGCCTGATGACGAGTTCAACGAGCTGGGGCTTACCGCCGAGGAGCGCGAATGGGTGTCGTCCGGCAACTGCCTGCGGTTTCTGGGGCTCGACGGTTGAGGAACCTCCGATTTGTTGCCGTCGGGCAAAATGGCGCCGTTCGACTTCGCTTCGCTACGCTCAGGGCGAACGGGGTTCGACCAGGTTCCCTCAACGGAACCCTTGACCGTTCGCCCTGAGCCCTCCGACAAGCCTGTCCTGAGTTGGTCGAAGGGCTCAGGACAGGCGTAGCGGAGCGAAGTCGAAGGGCGCCACCACAATCAGGAGGACCCAATGGAACATCTCGTTCGAGGCAAATTCGTGGTCACCATGGCGGCCGGGGATGGTGTCCCTAGTATCATCCGCGACGGTGCGGTTGCGGTGTCGGGCCGGGACATCGTCGAGGTGGGACGTTACCGGGACCTCAAGGCCTCGTACTCCACCGCCACGGTCGTGGGTTCTTCGCGCCACTGGGTGATTCCAGGCTTCGTCAACGCGCACCAGCACGGCAAGGGGCTCACGGACTTCCAGCTCGGAGGCAAGGACGACTGTTTCGAGATCTCGCGGTTCGCGTCCGATCCCCGTGCCGGGCTCGACTCGTACCTCGACGTCCTCTATGCCTGCAAGACCATGATCGAGTCGGGCATCACCACCTGCCTGCACTACAATTCCAGCCTGTCGCCCGACACGTACAAGGCCGACGTCGACGAGCGGCTTCGAGCCTACCGCGACGCCGGGATGCGGGTTTCCTTCGGGCTCGACATCCGCGACCGCAATCACATCGTGTACGGCGACGACGAGTTCCTGGCTTCGCTGCCGCCGTCCTTGCGGGACGAGGCGGCCGCGCGCTACAGCCGGTCCCGGACCGCCGCCCCGGACGACTATTTCCGGGTGGCCCGCCGGCTCGCCCACGAATTGAGCGGAGACGACGGCCGGGCGCGGCCGTTCCTGACACCGGCCGGCCCTCAGTGGTGCACGGAGGACCTGCTGCGCGCCATCCGGCGAGAGGCGGGCGAGCACGGCCTGGGCATCCAGATCCACGTGCTGGAAACCCGGTATCAGCGGGCGTATTTCCACCGGGAGTACGGCCAGAGCGCCGTGCAGTGGTTGGCCGGCCTCGGCTTTCTGGCGCCGGACGTGAGCCTCGCCCACGGCGTGTGGCTCAACCGCGAAGACATCCGGATCGTGGCGGCCGCCGGCGCCGCGGTGGTGCACAACCCGAGCTCCAACCTGCGGCTGCGTAGCGGCATCGCTCCGTTGATGCAATACCATGCCGCGGGCGTGCGCCTGGGCATGGGGCTCGACAGCAGCCCCCTGAACGACCGGCCGGATATGCTCCAGGAGATGCGCCTGGCCGCCAACCTCCAGCGCGTTCCGGGCGCCGGCGCGGGACTCATGCCGCTGGCCGACATCTTCCGGGCGGGCACCGCTGGCGGGGCGGACATCCTGGGCTGGGGCGGGCACTGCGGCACGCTGGAGCCGGGGAAACGCGCGGACCTGGTGCTGGTGGATTCGCGGCCCATCGTCGAGCCGTACCTGGCGAGGCATCAGACGCCGGTGGACGCGCTGGTCTACCGTGGCGGGGCAGGGGCCGTGGACACCGTGATGGTGGACGGCGAGGTCCTCTACCGCGGCGGCAAGCACGTGCGGCTCGACGAGAAGGCGCTGCTGAAGGAGGTCAGGACAAAGATCACGCCGGCCCCTCGAAGGAAGGCCGGCGGACTCGAAGCGCGCCTGCTCCCCCGGGTGAGGGATTTCCTCGAATCGGGCGAGGAGCGTCCGCCGGAGCCGTTCTACAAGTTCAACGACGCCGGCTGAACGCCTTTTCACGGGCCGCGTCGCGAAAGGAGCAGCGCATGTTCGGTTACCGCGCCAGAATCGGTTACATCTCTCCCTCCATCATCGAGCTCAACGCCTATGACTTTTACCGGATCGTCCCGGACGGAGTCGGCTTCATCGGCGTCGCATGCATGGTCGGGGGCTGGAAGGAAGAGGCGTACAAGGAGGCGCTGAAGCAGGTGGAGGCATGCGCCCACGAGCTCAAGCGGCGTTCCTGCGACTACATCATTCACGGCGGTTCGCCCCTGGTGCTGAGCCAGGGCAAGGGGTTCGAGACCAGGCTCATTCAGCAGCTCGAGGACATCACCGGGGTGCCCTGCACCACCAGCATCGTCGCTGCCCTGGACGCCTTCCGGGACCTTTCGGTGTCCCGCCTGGCCGTGGTCGACCCCTATCCTCCCGACTTGAACGAGAAAGTGGTGAGCTATCTCGATGCGTGGGGATTCGAGGCGTGTTCGCTGGTTTCCCTGACGACGGACTTCACCACGTCGAGCGCCGTCTCGGTGGGCGACATCTACCACGCGGCCAAGCGCGCGGTGAGGGAGGCGGACAACCCCGACGGCATCTACATCCCCTGTGCCAACTTCCCGGTGGTGGACGTCGTCGAGGAGATCGAGACGGACCTCGGGCTGCCGGTCATCGCCAACATGACCTCCCAGCTTTACGCGGCCTTCAAGGCCATCGGCATGCGCGAGAGGATCGACGGCTACGGGCGCCTGATGCGGCTGCTGGCCGGGGGTTAGGGGTCTGTCCGAGTAGACCGAATGTGTCCTTCGACTTCGCGCCGCTGGCGCGGCGCTACGCTCGGGACGAACGGAGAATAGCCATCACACCGTTCGTCCGGAGCCCTTCGACAAGCTCAGGACAGGCTTGTCGAAGGGCTCCGGACAGGCGTAGCGGAGCGAAGTCGAAGGACGCCTTGACGGCGCCGACGCCCAGGGGCTATCTGATGATCACGGAGGGTTCGAAACCATGATCAAGGGGATCGTCATTCCGGTGATCACGCCGTTCGAGCACGACGGAACGGTGGATGAGCCGATGCTCCGGAAGCTCGTGGACTTCTATGTCGGCGCGGAGGTCCAGGGGCTGTTCATGCTGGGCTCCTCGGGGCAGGGTCCCGCCATGTCCATGTCCGAGCGCAAGCGCACGGCCGAGATCGCTGTCGACCAGAACGCCGGACGCACGCCCCTCATCGTGCACGTGGGGACCGCCGACGCCGAGAGCACGGTGGAGTTGGCGCGGCACGCCGCGGAGCAGGGCGCCGACGGAATCGGCGTGATTCCGCCGTACTACTACTCGGACCATTCCGAGTACGAGCTCATGGCCCATTTCCGGGCGGTGGCCGACGCCGTGCCGCTGCCCATCTTCATCTACGAGAACCCCAAGTACTCGGGCATCTCCATCGCGCCCCCCTTCGCCCAGCGCATGAAGGAAGAGATCCCCACCATCCGCGGCATCAAGGTGGCTTACGGCGCCGGCGCCATGCTGGACTACGTGCGGCTGTTTCCGCCGGACGTGTCGGTGTTCACCGGCAACGCGGACATCTTTGGGCTGGTGCCCTTCGGCGTGGCGGGCATGATCAATCCGCCCACGAGCTGCCTTCCCGAGCTGTGCGTCGAGCTTTGGCGCGCGCTGGAACGGGAGGACTACGGGCAGGCCGTGCAATTGCAGCGGCGCGTCAACGACGTCACCGCGGTGATCATCGGACTGATCAAGCGCCATGGCCGGGCCGTGGTGGCCGAGATGTACCGGATGCGCGGGTTCGACATCAAGCGTTTCCCCAAGTGGGAGACCAAGCCGTTGCCGCCGGAGGCGCGGGACTCGGTGCACCGCGAATTGAGCCGCGGCGGCTTGCTCGATTGAGCTCGGCGGAGTTCGGCTGGACGGAATCCGATCGAGGTCTTGGGTGGACACTTTCAGAAGCACCAACAAGGACATCCCGCGCGTGGGGCGCGGCACCCCGGGCGGCGAGTGGCTGCGGCGCTACTGGCTGGCGGTGGGCACCGAGGCCGAGCTGCACGATGTCCCCCAGGCGGTGCGGGTGCTGGGCGAGGACCTCGTGCTCTTTCGCAACCTCAAGGGCCGGTTGGGGCTCATCGGCCGAAGCTGTTCCCACCGCGGCTCGTCCCTCGAATACGGCGACATCGAGGAGCACGGCATCCGCTGTCCCTACCACGGCTGGCTCTACGACGTGGCCGGCAACTGCCTGGAACAGCCGTCCGAGTCGCCGGAGACGAGCTTCTGCGCCAAGGTGAAGCATCCGGCCTATCCGGTGAAGAGTATGGGAGGCCTGATCTTCGCTTACATGGGGCCGGACCCCGACGATCCGCCGCCCCTGCCCAACTACTCGCCTCTGGTGGATCACGGCGGGCAGCGGCTGGTGGAGAGCACCCGGTACTTCGACTACAACTGGTTCAACTTCTACGAGAACAGCGCCGATCCGTGCCACGTGTGGATCCTCCACAGCCGCAGCGCCTACGGCGAGCAGACCTGGGGCGGCGAGTTCTTCAGCGCCAAGAACCCGCCGGCCTACGAGCCGGTGGAGACCGCCTACGGTATGAAGATGGTCATGTCCAAGCCGGGTCCGGTGGAGGGCACCGAGTTCGTCGACGAGATGAGCCTCGGGCTGCCGAGCATCCTCCAGGTAGGCGATACCGAGTTCGTCCACGCGCGGGTGGAGCCCGAGGTGCTTGAGAAGGTGGGCTCCAACTACGAGCATTTCATGTTCCTCACCCCCAACGACGATGACCACTTCATGCTCTTCACCGTGGACTACTACACCGGCCCGGACACCGACATCTTCGAACGGCTGGGACGGATGAGGAAGCGGGAGGCCCCCAAGGGAGAGGTTGAGCCTTATGACAAGCGGCCGCTCATGCCCTTCCGCGGCAACATCCGGCAGGAGGACATCGTCACCCAGGGGACCCAGCGCCTGCTGGGTGAGCGAGAGGAGCGGCTCGGCACCTCGGATCGCGGTATCATCATGTTGCGGCGGATGGTACGGGACGCCATCGACGCCGTGGCCGCGGGCAAGGAGCCCAAGGCGTTACGCCTCGAAGAGAACGCGGAGGGGCTGGTGAAGCTGGACTCCTTCGTCGGGGTGAGGCCCGCGGAACCCCGAGACTGACAGATCCCGGGAGCTCGTCGGAGAATTCTCGGAGGGAGCGAATACGTCCTTCGGCTTCGCTACGCCTGTCCTGAGCTCGTCGAAGGACGCCATTTTAGGCCGGAGATGCCCAAAGTCGTAGTCACCGGCGGCAGCGGCCGCCTCGGACAGCAGACCATCAGCCACCTCCTGGAGCACGGCTACGAGGTCCTGAGCCTCGACATCGTGCCGCCGCCCACGAGGCTGTGCGACTCCTGGCTCTGCGACCTGCGCCGCACGGGCGACCTCTACGAGGCATTCAAGGGAGCCGGCGCGGTGATCCACCTCGGGGCCTACCAGGCCCCCAACCTGGCGCCGGACTGCGAGACCTTCGGCAATAACGTCACTGCCACCTACAACGTGCTTCACGCCGCCGTGGACCTGGGCGTCCCGCGGGTCGTCTGCGCCTCGAGCATCGCCGCCTACGGCTTCCTATACGCCCCGGGCATCTGGGAGCCCGACTACCTGCCGCTGGACGAGGGTTATCCCTGCACGCCCCAGGACCCGTACGCGCTCTCCAAGGTGTTCGGCGAGCAACTCGCCGATTCCTGCACCCGTTACAGCGACCTCACCGTGGTGAGCCTGCGGTTCAGCGGCGTCAACTTCGATCCGGCCTTCGAGACCTTGCCGGCACGGTGGACCGACCCCGGCCGCAGGATGGGCACGTTCTGGAGCTACGTGGACGCCCGCGACGCGGCAGTGGCGTGCCGGCTGGCCATCGAGACGCCGCTTTCCGGGCATGAGGTCCTCAACATCGCCGCCGCCACCAGCCGCTACCTCGAGCCCACCGGCGAACTGGTCCGGCGGTACATACCCGGCACGCGGATCAGGGAGGGCTACTCAGGCCACTGGGGCGGCCTCGACGTGACCAAAGCGGCCGAGGTGCTTGGCTTCGAGGCCGCCCACGTCTGGCGGGACTATCTGAACCCCGACGGCACACCGAAGACCTCCCGGACAGGGTCTTAGGCGAGCGCCACCACGTCCACTTCCACCAGCGCCCCTTTGGGCAGGCCCGCGGCGGCGACCGTTGTGCGGGCCGGCCGAGCCGAGCCCAGATACTCCTCGTAGATGCCGTTGACGGTGACGAAGTTCGCCATGTCCGTCAGATAGATGGTGGTCTTCACCGCCTGATCCCAGGAAGAACCGGCCGCCATGAGGACCGCGGTGACACTGTCCAGGACCCGGCGCGTCTGCTCCTCCACGCCGCCGGGCACGAGCTCGCCGGTTTGCGGGTCCAGTGCGATCTGTCCCGCGGCGTACAAAAAACCGTTGGCTTTGATGCCCTGCACGTAGGGGCCGATGGGTTGGGGTGCGTCGTTCGTATGAACCACTTCCATGGGTATGCTTTCTCCTTTCACCCTTTTGGAAACTTCGAGAAAAGTCTACTATGAAACCGTCTGCCGCGAAACGCGCCCAGGGTCGGCCGCGGGTCCCGCGCCATGAAACTCATCACCGCCCACAAGATACTCATCGGCACGTCGGTCTTCTTCTTCGTCTTCTTCAGCGGGTGGGAGCTGACCAACTACTTCGGCGCCGGCGAGGGTTGGGCCCTGGTCCGAAGCGTGCTGTACCTCTGCGTCGCCGTGGGCTTCGCGGTCTATTTCAGGACCCTCAAGGACAAGGTGCTGTGAGATGGTGCCGGAACCCGAGTCCTTCCTCGTTCCCGTGACCGAGGAAGAGATCCGCCGCGAACGCCTCAAGGCCCGCGAGCTGCGCAACAGCCAGTGGTGGAAGAACCGGACCAGCAAGGGAGTGTGCGCTCACTGCGGCGGCCGGTTTCCCGCCCGCGAGCTGACCATGGACCATCTGGTGCCTGTCATCCGCGGCGGCAAGAGCACCCGGGGTAACGTCGTCCCGAGCTGCAAGCCCTGCAACAGCGCCCGGAAGCACAGCCTGCCGTTCTGATCCCCGGGGGCGCTACGTTCCGCTACTTTGGCGTATAGTCGCTGCGCAGCAGCAACATCTGCACTTTGGCGTGGAGGCCGTAGTCCGGCACTTTCTCGAAGACGGCTCGGACCTTCTCGTTGGCGAAATACTTTCCCGCGTCCTCGATGCTGTCGAACTCGAACTCGACGACCCGTTGCGGAGATTCGCCGAAGTAGTCATCGTAGGAGGTGATACGCCTGACCTCGGCGGGGGCCTTGAGGTCTTCGGCGACGCTTCTCACCCAGGCGATATACCTGTCCTTGCCGTCCACGGGATAGTCCACCGAGACAACGTATTTCACCGACGGCCGGCCCTTCATCGCGTCCTGGCCGTGGACTTGCGGCGTATCCGGGAACAGCGCGGGTCCCAGCAGGCTGAACACGAACAATCCAGCCAGTGCGACGGCAACCTTCAGACTCCCCTTGGACATAGTGAGACTCTCCTTCCGTTCAGGTGCACTGATCAATATTGTAGCAGTCCCGAACTCCGGACCTGAGCGTTCATTTACGCCCGGGTGGATCGCTCAGTCTGTCGGCGCGACTGCCGCCGCGGCGGTGATGCGGCACGGGTAGGAACGGTGGGGCACCGAGCCCGTGATGGGGTCGATGACGTCGTTGTCGATGACCAAGTTGATGTTGGCGCCATCGCGGCTGAACGGATCGTAGCCCGGCAGCCCCAGGTCGGGGCAGCTCTGCCACCAGCCGTGCATGACCCGGACCACCTTGCGGGGAAGCTCCGGGTTCAGATGTGCCTTCATGGTGACCGCGTCGACCCTGGTCTCCAGGTGTACCGGCGCCTGTGGCAAAATGCCGAGATCGGCCGCGTCCTCGGGATTGAGCTCGACGAGGGGCTCCGGGGTCTTGGCCCGGAGCGAGGGCAACGAGCGGTGCTGCCCGTGGCAGAAGTTGATGGCCTTGGCCGTGGTAAGGGTGAAGGGATAGTCGCGAACGATGTCGGCGCCGAAACCGGCTTCGCCCGGGCTGAACTCCGGCAGCGGCCCGTACCCGTGCTCGCCGAACGGCACGGAGTAGATCTCCACCAGCCCTGTGCGTGTATCGAAGCCCTTTTCCCGGTACTTGCGGTAGCGTGTCTCCCGCGGCAGGGATATTCCGCCCGGATGGTTCTTCAACTGCGCTACCGTGACCCCGGCGGGCTCCAGCATGTAGTCCAGCGCCGCCTCCCGGTCGCCGTGCCAGAACTGCTCGTCGAAGCCCATCCTCCCCGCCAGGTCGAAGAGAATGTCGGCGTCGGAGCGGGACTCGACCTGCGGCTCCACCACCGGCGCCCGGTACTGCAGCCACGTGCTGGTGTCGGCCCCCTGATCGAAGGAGCCTTTCACGTGCCAGTCCTCCCATGAAGTGGCCGCCGGCAGGAGGAAGTCGGCGTACCGTCCCGCCGGCGTCTCGTAAAAGTCGGTCTGCACGTAGAGGTCCAGTTGCTGGAGGGCGCGCCGTCCGCGGAGCGTATCGCCGTTGGCCATGATGATGTCGCCGCCGAAGCTGAGGAAGCCCTTGACCGGGTAGGGCTCGCCCTCGAGCACCGCGCGGTAGACCTCGTACGCCTGCACCCGGCCCGTGGCCACGGGCCCCAGGGGCCGGGCGTCCAGCCCCAGCCGCTTCGCCTGCTGCTCCGGCGCGAGCAGCCCGCGCCCGTCCATACCGTTCACCGGAGTCTTGGCGAACCGGACGTTGCCGCCGGGCCGGTCGAGGTTTCCGGTGAGGCTGTAGAAAAGGCACACCGCGCGGTTGGTCTGCATGGCGTTGGCATGCTGCTCCAGCCCGTTGTAGCTGTAGTAGCAGGCTGGCGGCGTGGTGCAGAACATGCGCACCGCGCGCCGTGCCAGGTCCGGGTCGATTCCGGTGGCGGCGGCCGTGGCCTCGGGGGCGAATCGGCCCAAGTGCCGCTTCAGAAGCTCGAAGACCGGCGTGACACGCTCGGTCGCGCCGTCCGCGAGCCGTACGTCGAATGAGCCTTCCAGGGCCGGATCCGAAACAGGGGCTGGACTCGCCGGGTCGTGGAATGCAAGTTCGTTTGCCGACCCGTCCCAAACCCCGTAACGAACCGGCGACCCGCCGTTGATCACGGCGTCCTGGGTCAGCATCTCTCCCGAACCGTTCCGCACCAGCAACCGCGCGTTGGTCCAGTCGCGCAGGAACTCCTCGTCGTACAGCTTCTCGGCGAGCATGACGTTGAGGAAGCTCAGGGCCAGCAGCCCGTCGGTGCCCGGCCGGACCTTGAGCCAGAGGTCGGCCTTGCGGGCCAGGGGGATGTCCCTTGGATCGATGACGATGAGCCGCGCGCCGCGCTTGCGGGCGGCGGAAATGCGGATGGCCTGGGTCGGCCAGGAAGCGTTGGGGTTGTGCCCCCACAGAAGGATACAGGCGGTGCGCTCGAAATCCGGGTTCGGGATGCCCGTGCCGTACGTGTAGCGGGAACCGTTGTCCTTGTGCCAACTGCAAATGTGCCCGGTGGAAACGGTGTTGGGGCTGCCGAACAGGCTGGCGAAGCGTATCAGCCAGGGCTCGTATTCCGCCGACGCGCTGCCTCCGGACGCACCGCGGTAGAAGAATACCGACTCCGCGCCGTAGCGGTCCCGCAACGCCCCCAGCCGTTCCGCGATCTCCGCCATGGCCTCGTCCCAACCCACCCTTTCCCAGCGCGGATCGGGGTCGTCCTTGGGATTCGTGCGCCGTAGCGGCCAGCGCAGCCGCTCCGGGTCGTAGACCAACTCGGGCGCGGCCTGTCCCTTGATGCAGATGCCCCGGTTGGGGTGGTCCGCGTCGGGCTCCAGGCGAACGAAGCGCCCGTCCTCCACCGTGGCCACCACCCCGCAACGGGACTTGCTCATGGCGCAGTAGGTGCGGATCTTCTCGGTCATGGCGGCATGCTACCAGATTGAGACCCGGGCTTCGACACGTCGATGACCGCACGGCGGCTCCCGCCGCCTGCGTCAACCGGCACAGCACGGGGAATCCCTCGGCGCTCGCCGGCCTACGCCAAGGCGCGCACCGAGCGGATGATGATGTAGGCGCCCAACAGCAGCAGGGCGATGAAAAGGATCCGACGGAACCTTTCCTCGGATAGGCGCTTGCGGATGCGTTGCCCGGAAGCCATGCCGATGGCCGCCGGAACCAGAGCGGCGGCCGAAAGGGAGCCTAGGGAGACGTGCAGCAGGTCGTTGCCGTACAGCGCCATGGCGAGGGCCACGGTGGACAAGGTGAAGAGCAGTCCCAGGGCCTGGACCAGCATGTCGCGTGACAGGCCGATGGCCTGAAGGAACAGGATGCCGGGCACCAGGAAGGTGCCGGTCATGCCCGTGAGGACGCCGTTGACGGCGCCGAGCGCGGGACCGGCCCAGACCTCCTGCCGTGCCGAAAGCGCGAAGCGGACGCCGCCGAGGTTCAACGCCGAGTAGGTGACGAGCACGAGGCCCAGGAGCCCGGAGAGCCATGCCACGTCCACCCGCACGAGCACCAGCGCGCCCAGCCACACGGTGGCCGTCGCCATGGCGAGGAACGGCCAGATCCTTCCTGCGATGGCGCGGCCGTTGCCCCCCGTCACGGCCTGCCAGACGTTGGTGACAAAGGAGGGAACCAGCACCAGGACCATGGCCGTAGTCAGGTCGAGGGCCAAGGTCAGCAAGGCCAGGCTTACGGCGGGCAGGCCGAAGCCCACCAAGCCCTTGACGCCGCCCGCCACCAGGAAGACCGCGAACACGGCGGCCACCGTCAGCGGATCGGTCACGACACCGGGTTCCCTACCCTCCGAAGGTGCTGCGGTAGTCCTCCCAGGCCTTCGGGCCGGCCCGGTCGAAGACCTTCTCGCGGACGCCGCCCGCGTACTGGGCGGGGATGAAGTTGATCTTCTCGGTGAGGGAGGGTTTCAGGCGCACCCCCTCGGCGCGCAGCTCATCCGCCATGACGAGGTTGTCCAGGACCACCCGGATCTCGTCGTGGTCGGTCCACATGGCCTTGTAGACGATGCGGCCCTCCTTGCTGACGATGTAGACCATGTTGGGGAGCACGCCGTACAGCCGGTGCACGGTTCCCTCCAGGTCGTCCACCAGCAGGGGGTTCTCGATGCCGTCCTGGTCGCGGCAGTGGCGCGCGTATTCGAGCTTCTGCTCAAAGTCCTTGTGCGGACCGTAGTTCTCTCCGGGATGGGGCTCGCGCACGTAGATGGTGAGAAACTCGAAACCCTTGTCCCGGTAGTTCCGGTACATTTGGTTGAGGGGCGAGACCTCGCCCACGAAGGGCGGTCAGGTGATGCTGCCGAACTCCAGCAGCACGTGCCGGCTGCCCTTGAACGACGAAAGGCTGACCGGCTCTCCCTCGATGGTCTGAAGGGTGAAGTCCGGAGCCTCCTCGCCCGCCCGCAGGCGCGCGGCAAAGTCCCCGGCCTTGGCGGAGCTTTCCGAGCGGCTGAAGGTCTCGTAGTTGTAGGTGCCGACCGACTCTTCCATCGTTGATCTCCTTTTCTGCGGTACTCGCTGACCGCCCTTTGAAACGCAACGAATCTACTACGAACGAGGCAGACGGTTCCATACGGGGGACACCCGGAGAACGCCGGGGGACCGGCGAACGGTCACGAGCGGGACTCTGCCTTCAGAGCGTTCAGCAGTACCCGCATGTCCTCCGGCACGGGCGCGGCCCATTCCAGGGTTTCGCCGGTTTCCGGGTGTTGCAGCCCGAGACGCTCTGCGTGCAGCGCCTGCCGCCGGAATTCCCGCAGCGACTCGGTGAGCGCCGTTCCTTGCCCCTTGCGGGCGGCGGCGCCCCGACCGCCGTACACTGGATCACCGACCACCGGGTGTCCGATGTGGGCCATGTGCACTCGGATCTGGTGGGTGCGTCCGGATTCCAGCCGGACCGTCAACAGCGTGTGGTTCCGGTACGCCGCCATGACGCTGTAGTGGCTGGTGGCGTCCTTGCCCCGCCGTTGCACCGACATGCGCGTGCGGTGCACGGGATGCCGTCCGATGGACGCCGTGACCGACCCGCCGGCGCGGACGGCGCCCCGCACCAGCGCCAGGTACTCCCGCTTGATGCGCCGCGCCTGCAGCTCCCGGACCAGTCGCAGCCGCACCGCGTCGGTCTTGGCCACCACCAGGAGGCCCGACGTGTCCTTGTCCAGCCGGTGGACGATGCCGGCCCTGGGGACGGCCTCGAGGGCGGGGGCGTGGTGCATCACCGCGTTCAGCAGCGTGCCCTCGGGATTGCCCGCCCCGGGATGGACCACCATCCCGGGAGGCTTGTTGACCACCAGCAGCGCGGCGTCCTCGTGGACGATGTCCAGGGGTATCGCCTGCGCCTTCCAGGAAACCTCGGCGGGCTCCGGCACCTCGATCTCGATGGAGGCGCCGGCGGTGACCTTGTCCGAGCATTCCGGGACGCTGCCGTCGATACGGACATGCCCGTCCCGCACCCATCGCTGGAGCCTGGATCGCGAGTAGTCGGGCAGGAGCGCCGCCAGGCTCGCATCCAGCCGCTTCCCGTGGAGCGATTGCGGCACGGTTACGCGGATTTCCGACTCCCGGGCTGTTATGGTGGTGGTCATGGGGAGAGGCCGTGGGGCCGACGCCGAACGTGTCGAACCAAGCCCAAAGCTTGTTCCTTTCGAGTGAGTATTGCAACGCAAGTGACGCCCCTCGGAGTCCGGCCGGCGAACCGTCTTGCGGAAACAGGCACATTGACGGGCACGCTGGCGGGCCGTACACTCGGGCGATGGACCTGAGAACCTACATCGATTCGGTCAAGCGCATTGCGCCCGAGCGCCTGCTGGAGGTCACCGACAAGCACGACATCAACCTGGAAGTGTGCGCCATGATCGCCGACCTGGAGAGGCGGAAGCAGGAGCCGCTGGTGCTCTTCTCCAAAATCGACAACCTCAGCGGCGAGCCCTCGGAGTTTCCTCTCCTGATGAACGTATTCGCGTCTCGCGCCGCCTGCGCGGTGGCGCTGGACCTGCCGCCCGAGCATGCCGGCCGGGAGCTGATGCTCGAATTCCAGGCCCGTGAAGCCAGGCGGGAGAAGCCCATGGTGGTGGCGGCCGCCGACGCTCCTGTGAAGCAGGTCCGGATGGACCCCAACCTCTACTTCCTGCCGGTGCTGACGCACCACGTCGCCGACCTGGGGCCGTACCTGACCATGACCTGGTGCGCCCGAGACCCGGACACCGGCGTCTACAACTCGTCGTTCCACCGCTGCTACGTGCGCGACCCCAACCACCTGGTGATGTTCTTCGAAAGGCGCCACCTCTGGGACTACTACGTGCGCGCGGAAGCGCGCGGCGAGGCCCTGCCGGTGGCCTGCGTCGTCGGCCACCACCCGGCCTACTACCTCGGCAACTGCATCCTCAACGGCATTGCCGAGGACGAGTACGAGAGCATCGGCGGGCTCATGGGCGAGCCGCTGCGGCTGGTGCCGTCGGAGACCTTCGGCGACGAGCTGCTGGTGCCCGCGGACGCGGAGATGGTCATCGAGGGGCGGGTGCTGCCGCATGAGCGGGAGACGGAAGGCCCCTTCGGAGACTTCACCGGCTTGTACGGGGATCCCGGAAAATCGCCGGTGGTGGAGGTAACCGCCATCACCCATCGCCGCGATGCCTGGTGCATGGACATCCTGGCGGGCCACCGGGACCACCGCCTGCTGGGCGCCGTGCCCAAGGAGGGCGGAATCTACCGCAAGGTGCAGGCGGTGGTGCCGACGGTACAGTCGGTCTGTCTGCCACTGAGCGGCGCCGGCCGGTTCCATTGCTACATCAGCATCGACAAGCGTTGCGAGGGCGAAGCCAAGCTGGCGGCCATGGCCGCGTTCACCGGTTCGGAGTTGCTGAAACACGTCATCGTGGTGGACGCCGACATCGACGTGTACGACGAGGAGGAGGTGCTGTGGGCCGTGGCCACACGGGTAGACGCGGCCACCGACATTTCCATCATCGACCGCGTCAAGGGCAGCCGCCTGGACCCGGTGCATCCGGGCCAGGACTGGGGCTCGAAGCTCATCATCGACGCCTGCCGCAACGAGGACATCGAGTTCCCCGACCGCATCGCCGCCGCGGAGTACCGGCCGAAGCATGGGAACGATTGAGAGCGTCGGCGAAGGCTCATGAGCAGCGTGGAACATGGGGCGGCCCCGGAAGCGGAGGAGCCGCGGGTCCGGGTCACGCAGACGGCGTGCTCGAGGGACGGCGGTCTGTGGCGCGTCGCCTGGCGCATCACCAACGAGACCTCCTTCGAGTTGCGGCTGCTGGACGCACGGTGGCCGCACGGGAAGTTTCGCAGCGGACTGATGGAGTTGGCGGACGTTCGCGTCGCACCGGAGGACGGCGCCGATCTGGAGGCACGGGTGGCCTGCGGCGGCAAGGACGGCGACGTGGTGGAGAATACTTTTCTGATCGCCACGGCCGCGTGGCGCGAGGTGCGTTGGCGGATACTGGCGCGCATGACCGTCCGCTTCGCGGCGGACGGGTCGCCCGCCGCTACCACTGAGCTCGTAACGGTTCAGCGCGTGGGGTTCTCCGAACCCGCGGGTTGAGGCGAGAAGGCGTTGAGGACTTGACGGCTGACAACGGGATGACACTCAAACGTTCACGGTAAGTTCGTGGAGGAAAGCATGACCGAACGGGAGAAGTACATCTTCAAGCGCATGGGTGGCTGATACGGCAATTGAGGCCTAGGCTTCGAAGAGACCGCGGGTATGGTCTCCAACACCCTTGAAATGGAACTCGACGACCTCGTCGCGACGCTGAAGCGCGTCGGTGAAACCTGCGGCGAGGACCCCGAGTACCTGAAGCTGCGCGCGCCGCTGCCGGACGACTGGCCGATCTAGCAGCCTGTCCGAGAAATCGCGGCCGGTAGGTCGGGTTAGCCGAAGGCGTAACCCGACTCGGCTGTCGGATTACGCCTTCGCTAATCCGACCTACGAGGCTGATTACCCGGACAGGACACTAGGTTGGCGTTCAGGCCTGCCGCACCTTCGGCAGGCCTGCCTCGGCCTGGCGCGGGTCGAAGGGCCGGACTCCGGGCCAGAAGTCCCGCCGGCCGGTCATGGCCTGGACGTGGCCGTCCCATTCCAGCGTGAAGGCGGTGATGCCGAGCTTCACGGCGCGCCGGATTTTCTCGCGGGTTTCGGCATCGGTGGCGGCCTTCCGGAGTGTATCGATCTGCCGGGAGCCGTGGCCCACGTCCTGCTCGGCGTGGATACGGTAGGTTTCCACCTGCCGTTCCGAGAACCCGTAGTGTCCCACCAGCTCCTTGTAGGCCCGCGCCGCCGCGCCGTCGGGTCCGCCGTGCTGGCTCTCGACGAAGGCCAGCATCGCCACCCCTTCCAGCGCCGACCTTCGCTGGCAGCAGCCGATGATCATCTCGATGGCCGCCAGCGTGCCGGGGGTGGGCTCGGCGTTGTCGGCTTCCTCGCGCGAGATCCCCGCTTCCTCCAGGAACTGGTACATGATGTCCACGTGGCTGCGGTCGCCCGACAGCTCCTCCAGGAAGTTCTCCAGCACCACGTCCGCCAGCCCCTGTTCCCGGTTCGCCACCGCGTTGACCGCCATGTAGCCGAAGTAGATGGGGTTGGTGCGCACGCGGAGGTAGTGTTGCACCTCTCCCAGGACGATCTGCTCGCGGCTCCAGCGGTGGTCGACGATGCCCTTGAACCAGGGGTGCTCCACCATTGGCACCTGGTTTGCATAATCCCACAGCTCGTCGATGAATTGATCCGGTGAGGTCACGACGGCACCTCCTTGGCGGGATTGAACCGGCCCATGTAAACGAGCATACTCGTATCAGAGGGGTAATCCAATAGCGGGGGAGACCGTGATCACGGCTCAAGAGCGCAAGCGGCGAGGAGGCCGGGCAGCAAACCGGCATTCGGGAGCAGGGCGATGCCTTGGTGGGGCTGGATAAGCGTCGGAATCATATTGATGGGCATCGAGCTGACGGCCGTCGACGCCGCGTTCTACCTCATTTTCGTGGGGGCCGCCGCGGTCTGCGTCGGGATCGTCGGGTTGGCGGGGGTGGATCTGCCCGTGTGGGGTCAGTTGCTGGCTTTTGCGATACTCGCCGTGGCGTCGATGGTGCTGTTTCGGGGAAGGCTCTACGACAAGATTCGAGGCGGACTGCCGGGTTTCGAGTACAAGGTCGCGGGCCGGTTCGTATCCGTCGGCGAAGACGTCCCGACGGGGGGACAGACCCGGGTGGAGCTGCAAGGGACGCAGTGGACCGCGGTCAACGTGGGCCCGACGCCGATCGCGGCCGGCGGCCGTGCACGGGTGATCGGACGAGACAGCGTCCATCTGTCCATCGAGGGGCTGGCGGGCGAAACCGTGAACGAATCCGAGGAGGGAAAGTAGATGGATGCGAATCTCGGCTTTTTGATCATGACGGGCGTTATCGCCCTCGTGGTGCTGGTGGTCCTGATCAAGACCGCGGTGGTGGTGCCGCAGCAGAACGCCTACGTCATCGAGAACCTCGGCAAGTTCTCCCGCACGCTCAAGCCGGGATTCAACATCCTGGTGCCGTTCCTGGAGCGGGTCGCCTACCGGCACAGCCTCAAGGAACACGCCCTGGACATCGAGGAGCAGATCTGCATCACCTCGGACAACGTCCAGGTGGGAGTCGACGGCGTGCTCTACATGCAGGTGGTGGATCCGGAGAGAGCTTCCTACGGCATCGGCAACTATGTCTTCGCCATCTCCCAACTCGCCCAGACCACGCTCCGTAGCGAGATCGGCAAGATCGAGCTGGACAAGACCTTCGAGGAGCGGGGCCACATCAACCAGAGCGTGGTCGAAGAGCTCGACAAGGCCTCCGATCCCTGGGGGGTCAAGGTGCTCCGGTACGAGATCAAGAACATCAACCCGCCGTCGGACGTGCTCTCCGCCATGGAGAAGCAGATGCGCGCCGAGCGGGAGAAGCGCGCTACCGTGCTGTCGTCGGAGGGTGAACGGGACGCCAAGATCAACGAGGCCGAAGGCGAGAAGCAGCAGGTCATCAAGGCTTCGGAGGCCGCCAAGCAGCGGCAGATCAACGAGGCCGAAGGCGAGGCCGCGGCCATCCTCGCGGTGGCCGGCGCCACCGCCGAAGGGCTCAAGAAGGTGGCGGAGGCCCTCGACTCCGAGGGCGGGGACAAGGCCATGCAGCTCCGGGTCGCGGAAAACTACCTGGAACGCTTCGGCAGCCTCGCCAAGGAAGGCAACACGCTCATCGTTCCGGCCAACCTCAGCGACCTCACGTCCATGATCGGCGCGGCCACCACGGTGCTGGGCCACACCCAGAGGCGGGGCACCCAGGATCCGGGACAGAACGCGTAGCCCGGAGACCGGAGTCGAAGCACCGTGGCGAGCCAATCGTCGCAAGACCCCAAGGTCGTTGCGCTGCTGGCGGGTCTGGTGCGGGCCTTCAGGGCGGGGGACATCGAGATGCGCTTCGACGAAGCGGACCGCACGATCCTGGATCTGCTTTCCCGCCAGGGTCTCGTGGACCTCTCCAACGACGGCTTTCGGCTGACCGCAACCGGCGGGTCCTACGTGGTGCGCTCGCAGGTACCCCCCGTGACGCCCGAGGGAATTCTGTTTCTCGAGCGTCTCCCCATCGACGAATTCACCGACCGGCCGGGGCTGTTCCGGTTCCTCGGCTGGCTGTGACCGGGTCCCACCTCCCTCTCATCCGGGCTAGACCCAGGATCCGGGATTCCACCTCCCCGTCATCCCGGGCCCCGGGTCAGGCCCGGGGCAGGCTTGACCCGGGATCCAGGATCAGGGCTGAATAGGGTCGTATTGCAACAACCGTAAATTGTCCCTCGAAGGACCCTGACAATTCCCGCCAAGGCGGGCCACCCGAGGAACACACCATGGAAGGGCTTGCAGAAAAGGTCACCGAGTTCGTCGCCGGCAACGATTTCGACAAACTGCCGCCGGATGTCGTCGCCGCGGCCAAGGCAGCATTCCTGGACTGCGTCGGCGTCGCGCTGGCAGGCTCGGACGAGGAGAGCGCACGCATCTGCGGCGCGCTGGCCCGGGAGGAATCCAGGGCCGCCGAGGCCACCGTCATCGGACAGGGTTTCCGGACCTCCGCCACGCTGGCGGCGCTGTGCAACGGCACCTCGGCCCATGCCCTGGACTTCGATCACAGCTATCTCATGGGACAGCCCACCGCCGGCCTGATCCCGGTGGCGCTGACCATGGGGGAGGCGGCGGGGGCGAGCGGCCGGGAAGTCCTCGCCGCCTACGTGGCGGGCTTCGAGTTGGTGTCCCGGCTGGCCCGCTCCATGCCGCAGCTCTCCACCCACGCCCACTGGCACGCGACGTCGAGCTTCGGAACGGTGGGCGCCGCGGCCTGTTGCGCACGCCTGGCGGGTCTGGACGCGAACGCCACCCGCAACGCATTGGGTATCGCCGCTTCCATGGCATCGGGCATGGTGTGGAACTTCGCCACCATGACCAAGCCGCTGCACTCGGGCCTGGCGGCCCAGAACGGCGTGCTGGCGGCGCGGCTGGCCGCGCAAGGCTTCACTTCCAGCCCCGCCGCGCTGGAGGAGGGCAAAGGGGTGTTCGACTGTTTCGGCCGTGGGCTCGAATGCGACGCGAGCCCGTTCGAGACCCTCGGCCGCGCCTTCGACCTCACCGGCATCGGCGTCAGCGTCAAGCCGTATCCCTGTGGGGGCCTGACCCACTCCGCCGTGGACGCCGTGCTGGAACTGCGTCAGGAAGGCCTCCGGCCGGACCAGTTGGATTCCATGCGCGTGGGTGTGACGTCCCAGGTCTTCGATCGGATCATGAACGCGCTGCCGGCCAACGGCATCGAGTCCAAGTTCAGCATGCCCTATATCCTGGCGAGGGCCCTCGCGGACGGGGCGCTGGTGCTGGATACGTTTACGGACGAGGCCGCGGCCGACCCCGGGATCCGGGAAATCGCGGGAAGCATCGTCATGGAGCTGGACACCGGCCTCGTGGAAACCGCGGATGGCGCCCGCCCCGCCGACGTGGCGGTTCGTCTCAAGGATGGCGGCGAGTTGCGCCGCCGGGTGGAACACTCAAAAGGCAGACCCGAAAAGCCCCTGACCCCGGCGGAGCTGCGGGACAAGTTCGATACCTGCGCGGGCAGGGCGCTGGACCCCGAGCGGGTGGGGCAGGTCGCCGAGCTCATCGACGGCCTGGAGGGCCTGGAGAGTATCGGCGGGCTTTGCGAGCTGTTGAGCGGGTCGAAATGACCGAGCTGCAACCGGTCAGCTTATGACCGACAACGCGGTCGCTTCGAGCGCCGTGACCACCATGGCCTCCCGGTCCAGCATGGTCTGGATGTCCGGCACCACCTCGCTCTTCCAGTAGTCGCTCTCCGCGATGGTCTTGGCGAAGGCTTCCTTCTGCTCCTGGCTATCGAAGCGGCGCAGCCAGACGTAGGTGTCGTCATCGTCCCGACCCGTGAAGCTGCCGGAAATCACGACGCCGTTGGAGGCGTGGAACGGAAGGATCTTCTCTTCCATGGTTCTGACCCAGGCGTCACGCTTGCCGGGTTTGGTCTTGTACTGGCGCAACTCGAAAAACATGAGATTCTCCCTTGAGGTTGCTTCTTCGGGATCGGTGAACGGCCTTAGCTGCCGTCGCCGGACCCGTTCTCTTCCTCGGTCTCCGGAACCCAGCCTTCACCGAATTCCTCCGCCTCCTGGATTCCTTCCGCCCGCCACTCGTCGATGAGTTGCCGGACCGGGATCTTGCGATGCATGAGGCCCTTCATGAGGTTCTTGTACATGGGCGCGACAGGGGTCTGGGCGTTGATCGGGCACACCGTGAGGCACACCTTGCAGCCTTCGTACTGCTCGAAGAAGGGACGGCAGGTGGGCGTGTCCACGTGCCAGCGTACCGTGCCGAACACCTCCTGCTTCTCGGGTACGATCGAATCGCCGGGGCAGAAGTTCGTGCAGGCGTTGCAGCGCAGGCAGAAGTCATCGAAGCCGAAGTTGGCCGGTTCGGCCTCCGGGATCAGGGGCATCTCGGTGGTGACCGCGCCCAGCCGAACGCTCGGGCCGAACTTCTTCGTGATCAGCGAGCCGTGGCGCCCCAGCTCGCCGAGTCCCGCCTTCCAGGCCACCGGAATGAACAGCAGGTCGCCCTCGTTGGCATAGCCCACCGCGTGGTAGCCGTAGGCGCGGATGTACTGGGCCAGGCGGACGGTGACGTCCGACAGCAGGTAGTAGACCTTGTGCACCTCGGTCTGGGCCAGGGGCCCGAGCCGCTTCATCTCCTCGAAGCTCATGTGGATGGCGAAGGAGATGGCCACCTTGTGCCCCTCGGGAGCCTTGGTGCCGCGCACGTAGTCGAACTCGTCGATGGGCGCCACGCCGACGAGGTCCACGCCCATGTCCAGCGCCACCTTCTTCATGGTTCGGGTGACCCCGGCCCAGTCCTCCGTCTGCAACCGGTCGGGGTTCACCGGACCGTCATGCAGGTTGCGCCGGTCGTGGTCCTCGCGCATGAACATGTACCGGCGCGTCAGCGGATGCCGTTGGGCCTTCCTGGTCTGCCCCACCTTCTTGTCCGGGAAGGGCCACTGCTTGACCGGCTGCTCCCGGCGCTCCGTGAAAATGATGCCGCTGGGCTCCATGAGCTGCTCCTCTCTCTCAGGGGAGGCTTGCGCAAAGACCGAGGTGCCTCCAGATCGAGACAGCACGGATCATACCAGACGCATCCTATGGTTTCCACGCCGTTTCGCCTACTTGGCGCGCGGCCACGGAGGCTTGTGTTGCCCGGCCGGCTCCTTTACGGTTCGGGGTAGCACCCTGGAGGGAACATCATGCAAATGACCGCGGGACATGCCGTTGCCGAAGTCCTGGCCCAACTCGGCGTTCGCAAGGTGATCGGCGTGGTCGGATCGTGCATGCTCGAGATCCTCGACGGCATGTACGGCCGCGAGGACATCCAGTTCCTGTCGACGCGTCACGAGCAGGCCGCCGCGCTCATGGCCGACGGATACGCCCGCATCGCCGGCAGGCCCGGCGTGTGCATCGCCACCAACGGCCCGGGCGCCACCAACCTCTTGACCGGAGTGGCCAACGCCTACCACGCCCAGAGCCCGGTGCTGGTCATCACCGGTGCGCCGATGATGAAGGACATGTTCCGGGATTCCAGCCAGGAGATCGACCAGCAGGCCATGTTCCGGCCCGTGGTCAAGTGGTCGGTGCAGGTGCGCAAGCCCGAGCTGGCGGCGGCGCTGACCTGGGAGGCCTACCAGCGCACCATGACCGGCGTCCCGGGGCCGGTGCACCTGGACCTGCCCCGGGACGTGCTGAACGAGAGCGTGGACGCTCCGGACATGGCACGGCTGATTCGGGGTGAGGTGGCCGCGCCCGCGCCCGAGCGAGAAGCCGTGGCCGCGGCGGTCCGTCTGCTCGAGAAGGCGCGCCGCCCGGTGCTTCTAGCCGGCGGCGGGGTGCTGTGGTCCGAGGCCGGCCAAGACGTCGTCGCCTTGTCGAAACGCCTGTATGCTCCCATCATGTCGTCTACCGGCAGGGACGACGTGGCGCCACAATCGTACCCATTGTACCTCGGCACCATCGGCCGCGGCGCATTGCCCGAGGCACAGGCATTCTTCAAGCAGGCCGACCTGGTGCTGGCGGTGGGCACCAGCCTGGGTCACACGACCACGTTCTGGCGCCCCGACTTCTTCGCCCCCGGCACGAAGCTGATCCACATCGCTCAGGATCGCAACAACATCGGCCGGGTGTACCCGGCGGAGGTGGGCATTCAAGCCGAGGCACGGGCCGCGCTCAAGGCGTTCCTGCGGTCGGTAAAACGGAACGGAGCCGGCCGGCCGGGTTGGGTGAAGAAGGCCGCCAAGGTGCGGTTGGCCCAGGAACGCCACCGGAGCAAGGCCGCGGGCTACAACGGCAACCCCATCGATCCCCGCCGCGCCCACGCCGCCCTGCACAAGGTCCTGCCCAAGGACGCCATCATCACCATCGACGCCGGCGTGGGCCCGGGCTACGTCTACGAGTACCAGACCTTCGAGCGCCCCCGGAGCCTGCTCGCTCCTCAGGGACTCGCCGCCATCGGCGTCGGCTATCCCGTGGGCCTCGGCGCCAAGCTCGCCGCTCCCCAACGCCCGGTGGTCACCATCAGCGGCGACGGCTCTTTCCTCTACAACGGTGCCGAGTTGGAAACCGCCGTGCGTGAAGGCATCCCGACCACCTGCATCATCCTCAACAACTTCAACTACGGCTCCGAGCGCGCCTACCAGAAGTTCTACTACGACGAGCGCTACATCGGGGACGCCATCGGCAATCCGCCGTACGACGAGTATGCCAGGCTCTTCGGCGCCGCCGGGCTGAGGGTCACCGAACCGGATGAGCTTGGGGACGTCTTCACGGAAGCTCTACGACTGGGTAAGGACCAGCCTGTTTTGGTGGACGTGCTGTGCACGCCAGATGTTTTTCCGGAACCGCGGCGAAAGGAAACGGTGAAAGCGGACCGGTTGCGGCGAGGCTAGGCGTTATGCAGTCAGGTCGCGCGAGCCGACCCGCCGCACCTGCGTCCGGTTCTCTGGTGCGAGTCAGTTCCCCGGTGTTCCAAAAATCCTATGCCACCACGTTTTACCCCGATCCCCGTCGCTTTGGCCGCTGTCATCCGGGCCAAACGCCGCGCCAACGTACAACTCACATATCCTCCGCCATTCCGAAGCCTTGATCTCCTGAAACTCTTCGACGACATAGTCCTTGAATGGGGCGTCATCTTTCCTCGTCGTCAGCAAATTCCAGTTGTCCACCGATGCGCCTGGCTTTACGGCAAATTCCTTCAGCGCCGCGAACCACTTGTTCAGTTCATCGTTCACCTTCCCCCATCTGCGCGATTCTTCCTCCACGCGGGTGCCGTTGTCGTCGAATGAGAATCCTCCCAACGACAGCCATACCACAAGCCTCAACGTCTGGACCTTAAGACGCTCCCATGTTGGCCGATCCGTTTCCTCCTGTGCTTCCGACGGTCTCTTCCGGAACCGCACCGGAAAGTCGCGAATCGCGGCGTAAACGGCGGCGGGGAAGTCTCCGATGCGCACCCCTTGACCAGCTCCGTACGAGATCAAGAAATGGTACAAATAGATCGACAGCATTCCGCCGTAGTAGTCAACTGCATTGGGCGTCTTGATCAAGTATGCGTCTTCCAGAGATCGAAGTTTTCTGCTTCTCTCCTCGGGAGTTGCACCCCCGGCGGGCTCTTCATCTTCGCAAAGCCGTACAATCAGCCGCGATTCTGATTCGACGCCTTCAACGCGGAAGACGACCGAGTTTGCACTGTCTGCAGCTAGAATGAAGTCGTTTCTTTCCACTGTGTTGGCCGCAAACGCAAAGTCAAAAAAGTCATACTCCACGATATACGTCCCTTCGGTGGATGTGCTTACCGGGTTGGCGGCGTCCGTCTCGGCGGGGCCACCTGGGACGACTTCTCTTAGTCTGATGCGACGTGTACCGTGGCGCCACCAAATTGGTTCGAATCTACTGGCGAACGGGCGAATTCGCGTAAGCAGTGGGTCGCGCGTCCGCAAGCGTCGTACCATCATCTCCTCGGCGTCAGTCACTACATCGCGCCAGGCGGTAATGTCGTAACTGCCGACGGAGACGTGTTCTTGTGAAAGCGACCGCAATGATCCTGGCCGTTCCATCAAGTACCGATCGGTCCATGCGGCGATCCTCGATACCAGCAAACCGCCCATGATCCACCTGTACGCTCGGGCAGCGGTGACAGAGGTCTTTTCTGCGGACAAAGGGGCGGCGCCTTGGCCCGTGTACTCAGCCGGCGCTTCGCCGTTCAGGTAGGCGTCCAACACCTTTGTAAGGCCCAGGCGCCAATTGTCACCATCCAAGGGAGGTTCCGGGCGGGCACCATTGTCGTCGCCCGTGTTCGTGAGAATATTGATGTGGTGCCGAACAAATTCGTCGGCTCCTATGGCGCGCCCGACTTTCTGTATCTCTTTTATTACCTTCGCCCAAGCCCCCACTGCCGCTAGCCTGGCGTCGACGTTCTCGGTATCGTCGCGGGCGCGTTCCGCCTCGGCGAACCCGAAATCAGCGTAGAAAGAACCGGGGGAGTCCGACATCATGCACCGAAGGAGAAGTCTCAATACTTCCGCATGAACGGTCTGCCCCCTAAGACTTCGAGCGTTCACGCGGCTGAAGATTGCGCTGAGGTCGGGGTCCTCCAATGTGCCGGCGATGTACGTCGGGTAACGGTCGAGAATACGTGTCTGGATATCAACGGCGGCTTGATCGTACCGCCGCAGGAGTTCATAAAAGCGTTCCGGCGAGTCTCCTACGGTCAACATGTCGTAGAGAATACTGCCCAGACCGAACAAGTCCGTTTTCGCGCTGGGGTTCTTGAAGAACGTGACCTGCGTCTTGTCGTCCGGGACTAGCGGATCCTGTTCCTGGCGATCAGAAGTTTCATCCTTGCCCGGCGGGACCTTGTGAGCCACTCGAACCGTGACGAGTCCGGCGGCGGGGTCCTTCTCGAGACTCTCAATTCTCATCAAACGGTGACTGCTTGATTTACTGAAAAACGCCAAGTCGCCGCCCCTCATGATCGTATGGGCGAATTTGGGATCTCGTGACGTCAAGGTCGCAACACCGGCCATTTCATCGACTTCAACGGAGCATTCGGCTGCGTCGTTGAAGTCGATCTGCTCGATCGAACGGTAGTGTTTGGTCCCAATTCCTATGGTGTCCGGGGACGCCGCTGCAGTGCCGCCGAGTGTCGGGTCATGGGGTCGGAGAAAACCGAGGTCTCCCAAACGGAGCACCAAATCCGCCCCCCTTTTCTTTAAGTAGATATTGGCCGGCTTTATGTCCTGATGACGCAGCCCTGCGGCGTGCAACACCTGCAAACCGCGCGACATTTGATCCAGAAGAGGAATCGCTGAGCACTCACGTTGGTTCAGGTTAGCGCGCCTCAATCGGCCGTAACCGCCGATGTTGTCGCCGACGGTCTCTTCCATCAAGTCCTTCAGCGAGTAGTCGAACTTCTCCATGATGTACGCATAACGGGAGAATTTGATGTCCTGTTTTTCCAACTCGGCCTTGCCGACGAAATCTTCCAGCTTTTCGCTGTATGCCAAGGGCAACACGAGCCATTCGCTTTGGCCCTTGCCGTCTTTGGGAAAGTTCGGGTCGACCTCACCTATTTCCGGGTGCTCGGAGATGGGCTTCAAGAGAAGCGGCAGGGTGACGCCGATATGTAGCTCCTCAAGAATGCGGGACAGGTCCCTGGACGCGTCTTCCGTGCGGTCCGAGGGACCGAGCGCTCTGTGTTGATAGAGGATCTTCAGAGCGAATGTACCGAATTGGGCGTTGGTCGACGGCGCCTCGAAAACCATTCCAAAATTGCCGTCGCCCAGCTTCTTGGGGACTCTTGCGCTGGAGTGGCCGACCGTCGGTTTCGTCGTGGCAATGCGGAAGGAAAAGGGCTGCACGCCAGGTTCGCCTTCGTCGCCCTGATAGAAGTTGAAGATTCGGTCTTGGTCATTCTCGGGCATGGCTGCGGTCCTTTCGGGGGTTCGGCATCGCGACGATTGCAAGTTTTCGCAAGAATACACCGCCTTGACTGCGGTGACGCCGTACGGCGGCAAGAAAAACCCCTTTGAAGATGTTGGGCGAAAACCGGCAAGTCTGGCCGGCCAGCAGTATCTCTTTTCCGAGTGGGTCTTTTCCGAGTGGGACACGGTAGAGGGTGGCGGAGTAGCCGCGGGAGCACACTTGCGAAACTCTTCGGAGGGACGAGATTCGGACCGGTTGGCCGTGGTATTCCGTTACGGACTTCAGTCGTAGGGGTCGTGTGGGGGGCGCCCAACCAGCGACGGGTCGAAATTCGGCAGACCCTTGGGTGCGGTCGATTGTGAGGGGTGGATAGTCATCCAACCTGACAGTGACGGTTTCGTGGAGCAATACAAACAACTGTATTTCTCCCAGACTAAGCGACGGAAAGTCACAAATGCGCCGGTCATCGAAAACCATCGTGGTATGGAGAGCACAAGGAGCTTGGGCGGGGCTGTGGGAAGAGGGAGTATGCGTCCTCTCGGCGTCGTCGTTTTGCTCTGCGGGTGGCTGAGTCGTCGTCCGGGTTCCACCGGGAACATGGGGTTTGGGAAGGGGTGGCGGTCCGGTCGACACAGGATTCGGACGATCTTGAGGTGCAGTGTGAATAACAAGGTTGAACGCATTGTGGATGTTGACGCTATTGTCGACTTCCACTCTTTCGGCCAAGTTTTTCAGGAGGGAAATATTCGAGAGGTCAAGGCCGAAGAGGTTGCCGTGTATCGGTATACTAATGAAGCCGAGGTTCATAGCAGCTCCTTGAATTCCAACCGCTGAACACACAATAGGGCTTCCCTCGGTCCGGTGAGCCAGGGGGCTTTGACGGGCAGCTGTAACCGTACCTGTAGGTACGCTTTCTCTATAACGAGTCGGGCCACTTGTCAACGACAATCGTCGACAGAGTGCTGGAACATTTTCGCGCGTCGCGAAGTAGGCCATTTACAGGTAATCTGGCGACTCATGTCGTTGTCGCGGTTCGTGGACGGGGAGACCCCGGTTTCTGTCGCTACGGCGTCGTTTCATCAATGTCCGCCATCAGGCAAACTCCACGCGAGCAAAGCCCAGCAGTTCTGGACTGATCCATACACTTGACAACCCCGTCCACAAACGCGACATAGTCTTGCTTGGCAAGAATGCCGTGCCCCACCCATTTCGGTATGAAGAAATCACGTCGCGCACCGCGCCGGGCTCACATTCTTGACGTTGCCGCCGAAGTCCTGGTCGAGCGGGGATACCGCGACACCACCATGCTTGAGGTGGCCCGACGATCATCCGCGTCCAAAGAGACACTCTACGCTTGGTTTAGCGACAAGTTGGGGCTATTCGAGGCGGTCATGCGACGAAACGCTGGGCGCGTTCGTGTCGCGCTCAACGGGCATCTCGACGGCCACACATCCGTCGAGGCGGCGCTGACTGATTTCGGCCGGGCGTTGGTCGCGCACGTTCTGTGCGACAACGCGGTCGCCGTCAC
This sequence comes from uncultured Binatia bacterium (SeqCode), assembly GCA_965204205.1. Lineage (GTDB taxonomy): Bacteria > Desulfobacterota > Binatia > UBA9968 > JAJDTQ01 > JAJDTQ01. Next base: position 282,166 of record OZ241976.1, read on the forward strand.
CCGGGCGGCCATTTCGGAAGCGCGCTCCGGCCCGTCGCTGGCCAGTAGCCTCTCCAAGTCGGCCCACGATCCGATACGCCGCACGTTTGTCCGGTACCTGGACCAATGCCAGGCTCGCGGCGTCCTGAAAGTCCAAGACTCGACCGAGGAGGCTGTCGAAGATTTCGTCGGGCTACTCTTGGGCGATGCCCAGACCCGCCGATTGCTCGGCGTCATGGACGCACCCAATGAAGCTGACATTAACGGCAGGGCGAAGCGAGCCGCTCAGAAATTTCTACGCCTTTATCGCGTCTGAAGCCGTGGCGGCCACTGCGGGTGGCGGCGCCTCATTCGCCCACCAGGCGCCATACGTGCGGCCAGCCGTGACGGGCGGGTTCCCGGTACCGATCCCGGGAATCGGTCGGGATTCCATCGATGCTGTGGCGTATGTCGTCGTTGACACTGCCGCAATGATAGTAATTGTGTTCGATCAGGCCGGTGACGAGTCGACTGCAATCCACTTGGTGGACCCGGTCGGGCAAATCGGCGGGCCGTTCGGCGCCGTCCCAGCCGAGCCTGTCCGTGTTGCCCCTCGTGTAAGCCGAGACGGGCGTGGTGTCGTCGCTCCTGTTGTGGTAGATGGTCACGGCCCGAGTTATTCGGGGAAGGCGGTGGAAGGCTTCGCCGGGCTGGAATACGTCGGCGGCTACGTCGGGGGCGCAAAGGAAGACCTGGTCGAAGATCCGGGGCAGCCTGCCGCCGACGGAATACTTCTCGGCCCGTATCAGAGCATTCTGGAGGACGAAGTTCCCCATTGAATGACAGAGCAGGTGTATGGACGGTTCACAAGGGGGTTCGTTCTTTTGTCGCGAGACTTGGCGCGCGTCGATGAGATAGTCGCGGAGCTTGAGGAGTCCGCGTCCGAACGCATAGCCGGAGACCGTGGCGTCGCTACGGTCGGAAAAATATGACCAGGAGGGAATGATCCGGCCGTCGGACGGCCAGGTGAACAGGACGACATGAACAGGCCTTGAATCATCGCCGGTCTGGTCTCCGCCACAATGACGGTTGAGCATGCATTGCAGGCTTGTGGCCGAGGCAACTGCTTCCCACCAACTTACGTTAAAACCGTGAACGAAAACGAGGACATGGTCTCCGTCCGTCATTTTTCGACGTAGGTCGGCGAACAGTTGCGCGGAGCCCAGTTTCGCTTGCGGCTGGGAGGACTCGTTTTCGTCCTTCAGAAGATCTTCGGGAAATGCGGTAATGCTCGCCTCGGCCCGCTGACCGAAGAGATAGCTGGCGAGCTTCTCTCCGTTGCCGCTGCCGAATCCGCAATCGTCTCGAAGGAGTTCGGCCACCTTACTGTGATCGAAGCGGATTGTGACTCGGCCGAATCGTAGGTTTTCGGTACCGTCCTTGCTCGGTTCCGGGCCGTATCCGGTAGGTTGCCAGCGATTTCGGCCTTGGTGGCGCCGGTTGGTCGCGTAATACAGTTGGGTGCTTGCCATGTGTCGCCCTCCTGTGTCAGAAGAGCCCAGAAACCTGGCAATCTGCTCCTTTCTTCGTAAGATCCCTTAAGGTTTCCGTCTTCGTCCACAGAGACCGTACTTGACGGTACGTCACTTTATTTACACACAACTACCTGACCGTGTCAACGGCAACATTCGATTGGATGGGATGTTGGTCTGCTGTCATGATTCGTCTGACAACTTCGAAACCGCCGTACAGCCTGTCGTTGACGATTCGCGAACGGCTGTGGTTGCCCCGAGAGGAGGCATAGGGGATCGGACTTCCCTTCGCGAACCGGAAATGGTTCCATAGGGTCCGCATGTGGGAAGTCCGACAAGGAGAGCAAAATGACCAGAATTCTACTTGCCGCCGCGACTGTCTTCCTGATTTCCTCCGCGTCCTGGGCCGCGGATTTTAAGCCGGCGGTGGTCTTCGACAAGGGCGGGAAGTTCGACAAGAGCTTCAATGAAGGCGTCTGGAACGGGGTCCGGAAGTTCGTGGAAGAGACCGGCGTGGAGGTGCTGGAGTTCCAGGTCACCAACGAGGCCCAGCGCGAGCAGGCAATGCGCCGGATGGTCCGGCGCGGGGCTACCGTGGTGCTGGCGGTGGGTTTCGCCCAGGCCGACGCCATCAACGCGGTGGCGGCGGATCACCCGGACCGGCAGTTCGCGATCATCGACGTCTTCTGGCTCGACCGCCCGAATCTCCGGCAATACGCCTTCAAGGAGCACGAGGGCTCCTACCTCGTCGGCGTTGCCGCCGCGCTCACCTCGAAGACCGGCAAGATCGGTTTCGTGGGCGGGATGGACGTACCGTTGATCCGGAAGTTCGCCTGCGGCTACGTGCAGGGGGCCAGGGAAGCCAAACCCGATGTCGAAGTGCTCCGGAACATGACTGGCACCACGCCCGCGGCGTGGAACGATCCGGCGAAGGGGGCGGAGCTGGCCCGCGGCCAGATCGACCGGGGCGCCGACGTCGTCTACCACGCGGCCGGCGCCACGGGCCTCGGGGTCATTCGGGCGGTGGCGGATGCCGGGAAGTTCGCCATCGGGGTCGATTCGAACCAGAACGGGCTGGCCCCGGGGCACGTGCTCACCTCGATGTTGAAGCGCGTCGACGTGGCCGCCTACCAGACGCTGAAGGACGCCATGGACGGGAAGTTCACCGCCGGAGTGGTGACCCTCGGCCTCGCCGAGGGCGGCGTCGACTGGGCGCAGGACGAGCACAACGCCGACCTGGTGTCCGGAGAGGTGCGTGCCGCGGTGGAACGGGCCAAGGCGGACATCATCGCAGGCAGAATCGCCGTCCACAACTACGAACGCGACTCCAACTGTCCGTTCTGACGGAGACCGGATTCGCGTGGTCCCTTGCCGGCCCGCTGGAGGGCGTCTCGGGTGAGCGGAAACACCGCGCCGGCCGTACGCCTCCGCCGGATCTCCAAGCGTTTCGGCGCGGTGCTGGCCAACGACGCCGTCGACCTCGATGTCGACGCGGCGACCATCCACGGCATCATCGGCGAGAACGGCGCCGGGAAATCCACGCTGGTTTCGATCCTCTACGGCTTCTACGTGGCGGATGAGGGCGAGATCGAGATCGAGGGCCGCTCCGTCCGGATCGCTTCGCCTGCCGATGCCATCGCGCTCGGCATCGGCATGGTCCACCAGCACTTCATGCTGGTGCCGACCTTCACGGTGCTGGAGAACGTGATGCTCGGCGCCGAGACGCACGCGCTGCTGAAGAGCGGCGCCGCGGAGGTGCGCGCGGAACTGCTGCGGCTCGAGGGGAGCTACGGGTTGGAGGTCGATCCGGATGCCGTGGTCGGGGACCTGCCCGTGGGATTGCAGCAGCGCGTCGAGATCCTGAAGGCCCTCCGCCGCGGGGCGCGCATCCTGATCCTCGACGAACCCACCAGCGTGCTCACGCCGGGCGACACCGAGCGGCTCTTCGAGATCCTGCGGGGCCTGCGCGAGAGCGGCGTCACGATCCTGCTCATTACCCACAAGCTCGCGGAGGTCATGGCCGTCTGCGATGCGGTCTCGGTGATGAGGAAGGGCAGGGTGGTGGGACACCGGATCCCGTCACGGACGACCCGGGAGCAGCTCGCCGAACTCATGGTCGGACACAAGGTGGCGCTCGAGCCCGAGCGCGAGCACGGGGAGCCCGGTGCGGTGGCACTGAGCGTCGAGAACCTCACTTGGCGTGACGGCGCCGGGACGGCGCGGCTCGACGCGGTTTCGTTCGAGCTCCGGGCGGGCGAGGTGCTGGGCGTGGCGGGGGTCTCGGGCAACGGCCAGTCGGTGCTCCTCGACGTGCTGGCCGGCATAGCGCCGTTGCAGGAAGGGCGCCTGACCCTCGCCGGGCACATCATCGAGGGCAGGCGCCGTGCCGACAGCGCGCGGATGCGCCGACTGGGCGTGGCCCATGTGCCCGAGGACCGGCAACGCCGCGGGCTGGTGCTGCCCTTCGAGGCGCGCGAGAACACCATGCTCGGCCGTCCCGACCACTTCGGCGCCGGGATCTGGGCGTGGCCCTCCGAAATGGACGCGCGGGCGGTGCCGATGATGCGGGATTTCGACGTCCGGCCGCCGGACACTCGGCTTCGGGCCGGCGGCTTCTCGGGCGGCAACCAGCAGAAGCTGGTGATCGCACGCGAGTTCACCGCCCGCCCGAAGATCCTGCTCATGGGCCAGCCGACGCGGGGAGTGGACATCGGCGCCATCGAGTTCATCCACGCCCGGATCCTCTCGCTCAGGCGGCTTGGCTGCGCCATCCTGCTCGTCTCCGCCGACCTGGACGAGATCCTCGCGCTGTCGGACCGGGTGATGGTGATGAACGCGGGCCGCGTGGTCGGCACCGTGGAGCGGGAGCATGCCACGCGCGGACAGCTCGGGCTGATGATGGCCGGTGAGGCGCGGGAATGATGCGTCCTTCGACTTCGCTTCGCTACGCTCAGGACGAACGGTTTGAAATCCCTTCCGTTCGTCCTGAGCCCTTCGACAAGGCTCAGGACAGGCGTAGCGAGGTCTGCCGAGCGAAGTCGAAGGACGCTGTTTGACTCAGGACCCCAGGATGCCGTTGCCCCGCTGGCTGGAAGTCTTTGTCGTCCCCCTGGTCAACCTGCTCCTGGCGCTGTTGGTGGTGGCGCTGGTCTTCGCCGCCATCGGCGAGGATCCGTTGCGGGCCCTGGCCGTGATGGCGCAGGGCGCCTTCGTCTATCCGGGTTCCCTGGGCTACACGCTCTACTACACCACCAACTTCATCTTCACCGGCCTCGCCGTGGCGGTGGCCTTCCACGCGATGCTGTTCAACATCGGCGGCGAGGGGCAGGCCACGCTGGGCGGGCTCGGCGTCGCCCTGGTATGCCTCGCCCTCGACCCGTTCCTGCCGGGAGTCGTGGTGGTCCTGCTGGCCATGGGCGGGGCCGCGTTGTTCGGTGCAGCCTGGGCGTTCATCCCCGGCTGGCTCCAGGCCCGCCGCGGCAGCCATATCGTGATCACGACCATCATGTTCAACTTCATCGCCTCTGGAATCCTGGTCTGGCTGCTCTCGGGCATGCTGATGAGGTCGGGACAGGGTTCGCCTCAGACCAGGGGCTTCGACGAGGGCGTGTGGCTTCCGTTCGTCCATGACATCCTGCGAGCGGTCGGGCTGGAGGCCGAGCGCTCGCCGTTCAACATCTCCTTCTTCATCGCCCTCGCGGCCTGCGTTGGCGTCTGGCTGCTGATCTGGCGCACCAAGTTCGGCTACGCCCTGCGCACCATGGGCCACTCGGAGCCGGCGGCGGTCTACGCGGGGATCCCGGTGCAGCGAATCACCGTGCTGGCCATGGCGATCTCGGGCGCGCTGGCCGGCTGCATGGCTCTGAACGAGATCCTCGGGGTGCAGCACAGGCTCATCCTGAACTTCTCGGCGGGCTACGGCTTCACCGGGATCGCGGTAGCGCTGATGGGACGAAACCATCCGGTGGGGATCGTCATGGCGGCGCTCCTGTTCGGGGCACTCTACCAGGGCGGCGCGGAGCTCGACTTCGAGTTCAAGTCCGTCACCAGCGAGGTGGTCCTGGTGATCCAGGGGTTGATTATCCTTTTCTCCGGCGCCCTCGCGCACATGCCGGTGCCCTGGCTTGCCCGGCTGGCTTCGCGGTGGAGGCCGGCCGATGCTTGAGGCGTGGGTCGACACCCTCCGCGTCCTCGACGGCACGCTCCGGCTGGCGACGCCGCTGATCCTTTGCGCCGCGGCCGGGCTGGTCTCCGAGCGGTCGGGGATCATCGACATCGGCCTGGAAGGCAAGCTCCTCGCGGGCGCCTTTGCCGCGGCGGCGGCCGCGAGCCTCACCGGCTCCCCCTGGATCGGGCTCGCCGCGGCGGTCGGAGTCGCGGTCTTCTTCGCCCTCGTGCACGGGTTCGCCTGCATCTCCCAGCACGGCGAACAGATCATCTCCGGGGTCGCCGTCAACATCCTCGCGGCCGGGCTGACGGTGGTGGTCGGCATCGCGATCTTCCGGCAGGGCGGCCAGACGCCGCTCCTGGGGCCGGCGGAGCGGTTCAACCCCATCCGCCTTCCCGGAGCGGAGGCGTTGGCGGAGGTGCCGGTGGCGGGGCCGCTCTATACCGAGCTCGTCTCCGGCCACAACGTCCTGGTGTATCTCGCCCTGGTGGCGGTCCTTGCGGTCTGGTGGCTGCTCTATCGCACGACCTTCGGGTTGAGGCTGCGGGCGGTGGGCGAGGCGCCCGAGGCGGTGGACACGGCCGGGGTTTCGGTCCCCTGGCTGCGCTACCGGGCCGTGCTCATCGCCGGCGTTCTGTGTGGTATCGCCGGGGCCTACCTCTCGATCGCGCACGGCGCCGGCTTCGTGCGCGAGATGTCGGCCGGCAAGGGCTTCATCGCCCTCGCCGCGATGATCTTCGGCAAGTGGCGTCCCGGCCCCGCGCTCGTGGCCTGTCTCCTCTTCGGCTTCCTCGACACCATTACGCCGAGGCTCGAAGGCGTGCGCATGGCCTGTTCCGACGGAAAGGCCGTCGAAATCCTCTTCATGCTGCTCGGCAATGCCTGCGACCATGCGCCGCTCCGGCTGCCCACCGCGCTGATCCCGACCCTGCCCTACGTCTTCACGGTGATACTGCTCGCGGGCTTCTTCGGGCGCGCCGTTGCCCCGGCCGCCCTGGGGACGCCGTACATCAAAAAGCACTGAAACCGGTCCGGACGCGGCGCTCGCCGTCAGTCGGTGATGTCGAAGTGCAGTAGCGTCGCGGGCGTCCTGTAGTACGCCGCCCGGCAATCCGGTTCGGACTGGTACTGTCCGGGCTTCATCCGGCGCGTACGCACGGAAACCCGTAGCGGCGCGACGTCGAAGGGGTAGGGCGCCATCTTCACGGAGCCGTCGGGGTTGGGCGTGATGCGGAGCTCGACGGCGTCATCGGGCGCGTAGCCGGCGGGGATCGGGGCCAGGCACTCCTCCTTGAAGCCGCCGTCACCGTACCCGTCGCAGCAGAAATAGAGCGACAGCAGGTCGAAGAGCTGGAGCATGCGGTAGTTGATCCAGATCTCCCCCTCGAAATCGGAGTTTTCCGCGGCAAGGGCGGCCTTGTCCTGTTGCTGCTGCTCCTCGAGCTCGCCGAGAACGGCCGTAACCCCTTCGCTCAGGTCGCGTATCCGCGGCTTGGGACTCGTAAGAACGTCGTATCGCCCGCGCCACAGGCCGGTGCGGTGCATGGAAACCAGCAGCCCGGCGTAGAGGTCGTGGCCGCGGACCCACTCCACGTTTCGCCGGTAGGCCTTGAGCTCGGTGTCCTCGAAATCGGGGATCCGCTCGCGGTGCCCGTAGGGACGGCCTTTCTCCACGTCCATCCGCGGCACTCCTTCCCACTCGCGGTACCCGCTGTCATGGAACGTGGTGGCGAAGACCAGGGTGTCGTAGGGCCGGAGTCGAGCGAACCGGTCGTTGCCCCAGTGGGCCGCGAACTGCGCCGACAACTCGGCGTGCTCTTCCTGCGTGCTCACGTAGGTTGAGCCGTCTCCTGTTTCACGAATGACCATTCGCGCTCCTCCTTTGCCCGCGGACTGTTCTTCTCATCGCAAATTCCTTCTCGACGCGTCAAGGGCGGTTGTGCCGGGGGCCACCCTATTCTATTTTCTATCCGGCCATTTGTCTCCAACTGTCTCCACCCGTCGCAGAGGGCAACGGGTTTCATGTCGCCACCGTCTGGGAGAGATCACGCTTGAAGCAACCCCCCAAGAGCGCCGCCGGCGACCTTGACCGCATGCGAACGGCCGGAGGGTTTCACTTCCCGGACTACCGGGGAGGCTCCATCGTGAACCTGCTCTCGTCGGTCGTCCGTGCTCTGGGCGGCACCTCTCCCCATCCCCCGCTCAAAGCCTTGGATCCGGAGCTGTTCAGGGGCAACTCGCGGATCGTCTACCTCGTGCTCGACGGAGTGGGCCACGAACAACTGACCCGCTTCGTTGCGGCGGGCGGGGGTGGGCATTTCTTCTCCCGTCATCCCTTCGAGCGCATCACGACGGTGTTCCCGTCCACGACCGCCGCCGCCGTCACGACCCTCTCCACCGGCGCCACCCCCGCCGAGCACGGCGTGCTGAGCTGGAACCTGCACCTCCCCGACCTGGGCCTCATCGGAGCAGTCTTGCCCGGAACGACCCTGACCGGCACCCCCTTGGCGGGCAACGGCTTCAATCTCAGGCGCTACCTCGGCCTGCCGTCGTACCTCTCGTCGGTACGCCGGCACAAGCGGCTGCTGTCCTTCGGCACCTTGGGCCGAAGCGCCTATTCCAACGCGGGCACCCGCTGGAACGGGTACGGAGCCTACAAGACGCTGAGGGGGATGGAGCGGCAGACGCTACGTTTCGCCTGGGAGGGCGGGCGCGGCGTCGCCTATGCTTACTGGCCGCTGTACGACACGCTTTGTCACCGCAAGGGCGTCCAGGCGAGGGGGACGCGGCGCCATCTGGCCGAGATCGACACCTCCCTCGGCCGTCTTACCAGCCGTCTCGCCGGTACCGGGACGATTCTCCTGGTCACCGCGGACCACGGCGTGGTGGACTCGCCGCCTCCCAAGCGGATCGACCTCGCCGCGGTGCCGGGGTTGCTGGACTGCCTCACCCTGCTTCCCGCGGGGGACGGCTGGCAGGTGTCGTGCTTCGTCCGTCCGGGGCGGGTGGAGCGGTTTCACGAGGTAGTGGCCAAGTACTTGTCCGAAGCGTGTGTATGCGTAACGGGAGAGGAGCTTCTGGCGAGCGGCCTTCTTGGCCCAGGTCAACCGCATCCCTCTCTGCAGAACCGCGTCGGCGACTATGTCCTGCTGGCGCGGGAGGACTATGCCTTTCGCGTGGTGGCATCGCTGACCAAGCCCCGCGTTCACGTGGGGAATCACGGCGGGTTGTCGTCGGACGAGTTGTACGTACCTCTTTTTGCCTTGAGGTTGTGATGGTATTGGCCCGCAGCACGACCACCGCCCCGCCACCCCTGGATTCCCGCCCCCGATCGGGGTCGAGGGCAAGCTTGCGCGGGAATGACGGATGGATGGCGGGGATGACATGAGGCAAGGTCCGTCTTGCAGCAGTCCGGAGAGCCGTTCATGAAGCTGCGGGAACTTGCCGACCTCTCCGCCGAGGTAACTCGGCACGCCGGTCGCCTCGCCAAGATCGGGCGCTTGGCCGAGTGTCTGCGGCGCCTGGAGCCGGGGGAGATTCCCATCGCGGTCGCGTACCTGTGCGGTGAGCTGCCCCAGGGAAAGGTCGGTATCGGCTGGTCCATGCTGAAGGACGCCCTGGCCGACCGGCCTTCGGAAAGCGCCGCCCTTACCTTGGCCGATACCGACGCCTGCTTCGAGAACGTGCGCCGGACCACGGGTTCGGGTTCCGGCCGCCGCCGGGCGGAGACCCTCGCCGGGTTGCTGGGGCGGGCTTCGGAAACGGAACGGGAATTTCTCCAACGCCTGGTGATCGGAGAGATGCGGCACGGCGCCCTGGAGGGCGTCATGATGGAGGCGGTGGCCAGGGCGTCGGGGCTGCCGTCCCGCGCCGTGCGGCGGGCCTACTTCGTCAACGGCTCCCTCGGGCATGTGGCCTCGGTCGCGCTGAGCCGGGGCGAAGCCGGGCTGAACGGTCTCAAGCTCACGCCGGGGCGGCCCATCCTGCCGGCGCTCGCGCAACCCTGCGATGACGTCGCCGACGCGATGCGACAGCTCGGAACTGCTGCCCTGGAGTACAAGATGGATGGGGCCCGTGTGCAGGTCCACAAGTTCGGGTCGGAGGTAGCCGTGTTCACGCGAGGGCTGAGGGACGTAGCCCCGGCCGTGCCCGAGTTGGTCGAAAGCGTGAGTGCGCTGGGTGTTCGCGAAGCGATCCTGGACGGCGAGGTGCTGGCCTTCCGGCCGGACGGCAAGCCCCATCCGTTTCAGACCACCATGCGTCGCTTCGGCCGGAAGCTCGACGTCGCGGGGCTGCGCCGCGAACTGCCGCTGACGCCGTACTTCTTCGACTGCCTCTGCGTGGACGGCCACACCCTCATCGACGCTCCCGGCCGGGAACGCATTGACGCCCTCGCCGCTACCGTGCCCGCGGCCCTGCGGATGCCCCGGATGATCACCGACAGCACGGCCGCGGCCGAGGCCTTCTTCTCCGCGGCCGTGTCGGCCGGCCACGAGGGGGTCATGGCCAAGGCCCCGGACGGCCCATACGAGGCGGGCGAGCGCAGCCGCAACTGGCTCAAGATCAAGCGCGTGCACACCCTGGACCTAGTGGTCCTCGCCGCCGAGTGGGGCCACGGGCGGCGCCGGGGCTGGCTCAGCAACCTGCACCTGGGCGCCCGAGACCCCGTCGATGGCTCCTTCGTCATGCTCGGCAAGACCTTCAAGGGCTTGACCGACGCCATGCTCACGGAGCAGACGGAGTTCCTGCAACGGCTCGAGACCGCCCGTGACCGGCACACGGTCTACGTCCGGCCCGAGGTAGTGGTGGAGGTGGCCTTCAACGACCTTCAGGCGAGCCCGCAGTATCCCGCGGGTCTGGCCCTCCGATTCGCCCGGGTCAAGCGGTACCGACCCGACAAGCCCGCCGAACAGGCGGACACCATCGAGACCGCGCGCGCGATCCATGCGGCCGGGGTGGAATAGGGACCGTCGGGGTCCCGCTCCCTAGCTATCCACCAGACGCCAGACATTCGGCCAGCCGCAAGGCATGAGCGTGCGCGAGGTCGCCGCGGCGACAGGGCGGAAGGAGAGCACGATCCGCGTCCACGTAAAGCACATGTTCACCAAGCACGGCCTGTCGCGGCAAACGGAGCTGGTGCGGCTTGTGCTGCCCCTGGCCAGTTCTCCGGATACTCGACGCTCAAAGCCGCACGCGTGGGTGGCCATCAAAACGCGCGACCCGAAATGCGGGAAGGGTCGATACGAATCGTGAACGACTATCTGCTGAACATGCTCAATCGGCCGCACGATCCGTCTTGGCCTGGGGTCCCGGGTTGACCGCCCAGGATTGGGTGGTGACCCTCAAGGAGGCATTGAGGCCACTGCACTGTGCTCGCCCCGCTATGCCGCGACCCAGGCGGATGTCCTGCACGGCGCTGCAAGGGGCGAGGAAACCCCTCGCATACAAGTGCCTGGAGTTCTTCGAACACTCCGCGTGACAACGCCGTGGAAGTGGTGAGTTAGTCCGCTCCCCACGGCCCGTGGTTTTCGCAGGCGTGGTGTGGCAAACCGAACTCAGCCGGCACAATACGCTCGTCGCACTACACAGCGACTGTGGCAGTTTCGTACGTCCTTCCTCCCACCCAAACCCCTAGCATTTGCCCTCGCTGCGGCCTCTGTTTCCCCGCCGCCATAGCCGATTGTGCCGTACCTGGGGTCTTGCGCGTAGGCGATACAAGCATTGACCGCAAAAGCCCTGAGACTGCATTCGCCTTCGTGCCTGTTCTTGCGGCATTCGAGTCTTGCACGATCGGCGGCGGCAGTGAGACTCCTGTAGTTCCACGCATGACCACTGGACCCCCCGCCGAGTGACATCGCTGCGAAGTACAATCCTTCAATTCGCTCGAGATGCCTGTCAATACACCGCGCGAAGATTCTTTCGTCCCAATCATTTGAATAATCCCCGCGGTACCCTCTCTTCTGGCAATCCTCGTATATTTGAAGAATTCGCTGCCACGCACCCTTATGACCAGAAAAGGCCATAGGCTGCGCCGTGGCTGTCGTCGAATACACGGCTACTGTCAACGCTGTACCGATTAGCCAGAGTATTGCGCGAAAGGCGTACTTCCTGAACGACACGCTTCCATACGAGTTCATTGACAGCCTCCTTTCTCCGTGGCGGCGCACTGGACGCGCCGCTCCAGTGTGCGAATATGCTCGACGCTGGCTACCTGAATTCGAGTGCGTAGTTACCACGGAAGGACGCGCTTTGGCTTCCCCAAAATGGGGGAGCCAGGCGAGGGGTCTGGAAACCTTGCACGATGTGGGTTGTGCGACGCACCGAAGCGAGTACGCCCCAAACCCTCAAACCGGTACTCAGTCGCCCCGAAAACGCCGCAGCACGTTGTCGACCATGCGCGAGATGTTGTTGTCGAAGTCGTTGTGGGGGAGGCTGCCGCAGAACGTGATCGAGCCCACCGAGAATACCGCGCCGCCGTTGGGCGTCTCGAAGTACACGATCTCGGCGCGGAGGAGGTCCCGCACGAGGTGGGGACGTCTGCGGTAGAGGGCCACGATCTCCTCCGGGACCAGCGTGAAGCTGTCGTCCGGCTCCCCCGAGCGGGCGAGCACGAGGGCGTGGGGCGGAGATCCCAGGTTTGTGTCCAGCCGGTCGAGCTCGAAGCCGGCCGCACCCCCGCCGCTCAGCCCGAAGTCGCCGAGGACCTCGTCGTCGATGCCCTCGAAGATCCAGGCGGCGCGTGGGTCGTCGGACGCGGGCAGGCGCCGGTAGCAGGTGCCGCGAAAGTCGCCCTGTGATATGAACCCCACTCCCGCCAGGCGCTGGGGAGCACGGCCGCTGCTCCGCCACAGCCCGCCGTAGCAGCCGTCGAAGGCGTTGTAGTACTCCCCGGGCTCCGCCGCCCAGGCGCGGATGCCGGTCTCGCCCCGGCGGATCTCCACCGCGCCGGGGAACTCCGGACTGACGGCGACGTGCCAGTAGAAGCCGTTGCCGCCCAGGTACATCAGGCGCCCGCCCTGCCCGGTGTAGTCGGTGAGGGCGTCGAGCGAGCGCGGGGTGTGGTACTCGGGGTGCGTGGTCGTCATCACCACCTTGTACGGTGCGATGGCGTCGACGCCGTCGGCGTCGAGGTCCTCGTCGGTGATGACGTCGAAATCGTGGCCCAGCGCCTCCAGCCACGCCAGCAGGTGGGTGTCGGCGGGGAAATGGCGCAGGCCGGAACCGGCCTTGGGATCCGCGTAGGACAAGTAGCCGGAGCGCTGGTTCAGGATGGGACGGAGCCGCGACGAATAGCTCACCCCGCTGCCGTCGGGGTGGTAGTTGTAGGTGGAGATGCCGTACTCGGGATGCTCGTCCGGCGTCCAGGGGCGCGCCCCCCAGCGCGCCACGTGCTCGCGGTAGACGTCGTTGGCCCGGTCGCGGACGGAGTTGGCATAGACGATATAGGTGAAGGTCGGAATGAGCACGCAGGCGCTCGACTGGGGACGTCCAGGGGCGGCGCGCACGAAGAAGGGCACCATGTCCTCGTCCTCGCCCGCGCGCAGGCGCACCGCGTAGACGCCGCTCTTGAAGTCTTCCGGCACCTCGAAGCCGAAGTCGGTCTCCCAGCCGCAGTCGTAGAGGTCGTCGTCGTGGAAGTGGATGGCGCCGTAGTGCTCCGGGGCGTGGCGCCAGCACATCTCCTCGCCGGTCCAGCGCGAGCCTTTCATGGCGCGCGTGGGCAGGTTGACGGTTTCGCCGTGCATCGTGTTGGGGCCGGTGTCGATGATGCGCGCCGACGACATCTCGCGGGAGAAGTCCCACGCCGCGACCACGGCGTCGCCGGAGCCGGGAGCCTCGCCCGCGGCGTTGAACGCCGCGGGCGGGTCCAGCGGCGCCGCCAGCACCCGCGGCGCTTCGAGCTTGCCGTTGTAGTGGTCGCAAGGGGGCGACCCTGCGCACGCCGCGATGAGAAGATCGCCGCTCCCCGCCCAGCTTCCCTCGAACGCCGCGGAGGCCGTTACAACGCCCGAGTCGTCCACCATCATCGCCGGCGCGAACGGCTGCTGGCCGACCGACAGCTCGCCCCTGTCCGCGTCGTAGCTGAGGAACACCCGGTACCAGGCGCGGGCGCGCAGCGCCTTGCCGACGCTTGCGCTGCTCGTCCCGGCGCCGTCGCTCAGGGTGGCGGCGAGCGATCCCTGCTCGTCGATCGCTAGGGTGAAGCCCGCGCCGGTCGCGCCTTCGACCCGTGACACGAGGCCCTGCCGGCGGGCGAGGACCGGAAGGGTAGGCCAGATGATCGCCGTTACCGTGAAGCTCCGAAGGGCGTCCAGGGATTCGGCGCCGGAAACCCGGGCATACGAGCCGCTGTGGATCGGCTGCACCCGCGACGGGTAGCGCCCGGCAAAGGCGGCGTCGACGGGTTGCTCGTGGATGCCGGGGCCGTCCGGGTTGGGGTCTCCGCTGATGACCCGCACCAGGCGCGCCTCGTAGTCCACGGCCGCGGCCGAGCTCACCTTGAACGCGATGGTTTCGCCGGGGGCTACCGAGTAGCGGTCGGCATAAGCGGTGATGGGAAGCATTTCGGGTCTCCTAGGAGTTGGTCAAAACGACCCTTCCAGTGCTCTTGCGGCTTGCCACCATGTCCAAGGCCGCGTTGGCCTCGCCGAGGGGAAACTGGGCGCTCACCACCATCTTGAGCTGCTTCGAGCGCAGGTAGCCCAGCACCGCATCGCCGGCCGGCCGCAGCACTTCCGGCCTTTCGTAACGATGCCCGCCGGTGCTGTAGCCGATGGCGGACTTGTTTCCGGCGTGCAGGAGATCGGTGGGAATCTGTCCGGCGATCCCGCTCGACCTGCCGAAGGCGACAATGCGCCCCCACGGGGCAAGGCAAGCAAGGCTTTGTTCCGTAGCCCAACCCCCTATCGAATCGAGAATCACATCGGCGCCCTTACCCCCGGTGATGGACATGACACGGGATGCAACGTCTTCCGTCTGATACAGGATGACGTGATCGCAGCCGAGGCTGCGGGCCAGGTCAGCCTTGGATTCGTCACCGACGGTGCCGATGACCGTGCCCGCGCCGAGCAGCTTGGCCAACTGGCAGGTGGTTGTCCCCACGCCGCCGGCCGCCGCGTGAATCAACACCGATTCGCCCGCCGCCAAACGGCCGGCCATGGTCAGCAGGTTGTATGACGTTACGCCATTGGTCGGGAAGGCCGCGGCCGAGACGAGGTCGATCTCGTCCGGCAGCGGCCAGGTGATGGCGGCGGGCGCCACGACGACCTCGGCGTAGGTCCCGGTGAGCGAGATGGCCGTGACGCGCTCGCCGACGCGGAACCCGGTGGTTCCGGGGCCCAGGGCGACCAGGGTGCCGGCGACGTCGTGTCCCGGAATGACGGGCGGCTTGCGAGGGGTGTGGTAGTTGCCCCGGCGCATCTCGATGTCGCCGAAACTGACGGCGGTCCCCTCCATGCGGATCGCCACCTGGCCCTCCCCCGGGACGGGATCAGGAACATCTTCCGGCACCAGTTCCCCGCGTCCGCCTCTCTGGACAACCACCATCGCTTTCATGTCCGGCACCTGTTCTTCGGCAGACCGGATCCGCCAGGTTTGGCGAAGCCGTTTCCGCGGGTGTCTCGGCTGTGTGTCAACACGACGCTCCACCCTTCAGCGTCGACATCGTCTCCTGGACGATCCGGTCCGGGGTCACGCTGATCTCGCGCTCCAGGTTCAGGTTGTAGGGGACCGGCACATCGGCCGTGGCCACACGGCCAATGGGCGCCTTCAGATGCGACAAGGCCGCTTCCGCCAGCGTGGCGGCGATTTCGGCGTTGACGCCGAAGCTCTTGTGGCACTCGTCGATGACCACGGCGTGCCCGGTCTTCCGTACGGAATCGATCACGGTCGCCGCGTCGAGAGGCGCCAGGGTCCGTAGATCGATCACTTCGGCGGAAACGCCGTGGTCCGTCGCCAGAGCGTCCGCTGCCTCGAGGGCCCTCGGCACCGCCACGGAGTGGGCGATCAGGGTGATGTCATCTCCAGCCCGGCTGACGCGGGCGGACCCGACGGGGAGCAACGGCGACGCCGGATCGACCTCGTCCTCGGACAGGAGCAGATCGGTGTGCGCGAAGAAGACCGCGGGGTTCCGGCTCTCGAGCAGGCACCATTTGAGCAGTCCGTAGGCATCGCCGGCCGTGGCCGGCGCAAGGATCTGCAGCCCCGGGACGTTGCCCAGCATCGCCTGCAACCGGTGCGAATGCTGGGACGAACCGCCCCCCCGGATGCCGCCCAGCGCGTAGTACGTGACCGGCGCGATGCACCGTCCGCCGGTGGTGTAGTGAACGTTGGGGGCCTCGTTCACGATCGGAGGGAAGCCGTGCAGCATGAAACTGCCGATGTTGAAGCTAAGGAGCGGACGGCCGCCCGCCAGGGCGGCGCCCACCGCGGCGCCGGCGAGCCCGAATTCCGCGATCGGCACATTCATGAAAATCCGCTCCGCATGGCGCTCCAGCAGGTCGGCGAAGGCCTCGTTTTCCTGTGCGGTGAAGTGGCCCCCCAGGCGAGAGCCCATGAGAATGACCTCGGGCTCGGCCGCCATGGCTTCGTCGATGGCCAGCGCCAGGCACTTCAAGTACGACAGCTTCATGATGGGGTCTCCTGCGCGGCCCAGACATCCCGGTAAGCGCTATCGGGCTGCGGCTGCGGGCTGCCGACGGCCGATTCCATCGCCTCGTCGATCCGCGCGGCGATGGCGGCATCGATCCGGGTCACCTCGTCGCGGGAGATCGAACCCTCGGCCAGGAGCAGGCGAAGAAAGCCCATTAGCGGATCGCTGTGGCGGCTCCAGGCGGCCAACTCCTCGGGGGGTTCACCTTCGTCCCAGGCCCAGGCGAGGTCGGTTTCCGCCCCCGCCAGCTCCGGCCACAGGGCGCGGTTGCCCGGATAGCGGGTCGTGCGGACCTCGACGAAGTACGGGGCGAGGTCGCGCCGCACCGTGCCCACCGCCTCCGTCATCAGGTCGAACAGCCCCGCCACGTCCGCGCCGTCGATGGTGGCGCAGGGGATGCCGAAAGCGGACGGGATGTCGGAGAGGCGTCTTGCCAGGAACGTGGAGGGCTGCGTGGTGTCGACCCCTCGCAGCTCGGCCGGGACGCCGTTGTTCTCGCAAACACAGACCAGTGGCACCCGCCACAGAGCGGCGAGGTTGATCCCCTCGTAAAAGGCGCCTTCCTCCATGACGCCGTCGCCGAAGAAGGCGATGACGACGCCGGGCCGGCGTTGCTGCTTGTGGATCAGGGCCGCGCCCACCGCCAACGGGACGACGCACCCGACGAGCGAGGTCGTCCAGGGCATCCCCAGCTCGGGCGCGATCATGTGCAGCGTTCCGCCCTTGCCGTTGGTGTTGCCGCCGACGCGGCCCAACTGCTCCGCGAACATCCATCCCGGGTCCGCGCCGCGGGCGATCAAATGGCCGTTGCTCCGGTGGTTGGTAAAGAGCACATCCTGCTCCTCGGCGGCGCGGCAGACCGCAACCGCGGTGGCTTCCTGCCCGATGGAAACGTGAAAGTGGCACGGCAGGACGCGACGCCGGTGCAGGCGCAGCATGCCTTCCTCGAACCGCCGGATCAGGAGCATTCGTTCGAATCTGTCCTTCATGGACTCAAGTGCCGACAATGTCTTCCCTTCCCTTCGAATCGGCGGCGGCGAAGCGGGACCGACCCCGCCGGACCGGGCCCGGCCGTGGGGCCGGCGCCGGGATCCGGCGAACGGGATCGATCCCTTCGTCCACCACCGTTACAGCGTCTGACCCGGGGTCCTCACGCGCACTGCGAGAGCGCCTTCGTGAAACAAATCGACTCCCACGTTCCTACTTCATCCAACCCCGTTCCTTGTAGTACTTGGCGGCGCCCGGATGATAAGTGACGCCGAAGTCGGTGGCGGTGCTCTCGACCTTAACCAGCTTGAGCCCCGGATCCGCCAGTTTCAGGTCTTCCCATTTCTCGACCAGGGTCTTCGCCAGGCTGTAGGCCTTGTCATCCGAAACGTTCTTGCTCATCACCAGCACGCGCGGCACCGACAGGGTTTGGAAATCCGCATCCACGCCGGGGTAGAGCCCCTTGCGCAGCACGAGCGGAACGATGCCCGGGTTGATCTTCCGAAGCTCCTGCTTCTTCGCATCGGATATCCGCAGCAGATTGATGGGACGGTTGAGCGACGCGTTCATGATCAGCGAGTCCGGAACCGGCCCCATCCACAGCATCGCATCGACGTGACCGTCCTTGAACAGGTTGACCGCGTCGGGCTTGGACACCGTCTCGGCCTTCGAGAGGCTCTTGAGCGTCATTCCGTGAACCTTCAGCACCAGCAGATTGATGGCATGGGCGGCAAATCGCTTCGGCTTGACATAGACGCGCTTGCCGGCCAGCTCTTCAAGCTTGGTGAGCCCCGACCGCTTGTAGGCAAGGAACTGGAAGGCTTGCGGGTCGAGCGATGCCAGGGCACGCACATCCGGATGCGGTTGCGGAAAGGGGGGCCTGCCCTTGATCCCGTCCACGGCGGCGCTGGAGAGCGTCATGCCGACATGAGCCTTGGCCGTGCCGGTGGCGACCACCGATCCGACACCACCGCCCGGTGCCAGGCTGACATTGAGTCCGGGAATGTTTTTCTTCCACACCTCCGCGAGGGCCACCGAAAGCGGATAGAACGAACTGCCCGGGCCGGAGGTGGCCAGGAAAAAGTCAACCGTCTTACTCTGTGCGGCGGCGGACGGGATGCCGGAGAACACGACCGAAATCGAGATCAGGACAGCCGCGGCCAAGAGCGCCGCCGATTTCTTTTTGTTCATGACATTTCCTCCTTTGAAATTGACGGTTAGCGGGTATGGGCCGTGTTATTGAACGCATTCCAAAGGGCCTGGCTATTGTCCTCCTTCCTCACTTCGTCACACCTGCATCAACGTCAGACTCGTGGAACCCGACACGCGCGTCTTCGTCCCGGACGCGCTTGAACTGGCCGGCCAACACGAGGGCGATCAGCGCGAGGCCGACGATATCGGACCAGATTCCGGGAAAAATGCTCAGAAGGGCCCCACCCAACGCCACCAGGCGTTCATACCAGCGCATATGCGTCAGCCAGTACGCCGACGCCACGACCGACACCACGTAGACGCCGATCAACGCGGACGGTACGGCGATGGCGATATCCTGCCAGGAGCCGATCAACATCAATTCGGGTGAGTAGGCGAACATGAACGGGACCACGAAGCCCGACGCGCACAGCTTGACCGCGGCATAGCCCGTCTTGTTCAGGTCGGCCTGGGCGAGCCCCGCGGCCGCATAGGCGGTCACTGCAACCGGAGGGGTGACCTGGGCCAGCACGCCGAAGTAGAAGCCGAAGAAGTGCGCCTGCGGCACCGCGAGACCGACCTTGAGCAACCCCGGAATGATCAGCGCCACCAGCAGCAGGTAAACCGCCGAGGTGTTCATGGTCATTCCGAGGACCATCGCGCCCAGGAACGCGAGCAGCAGCGACGCCAACAGATTGCCGACGCTGAGGTCCACCATCAGGGAAGAGAGCTTGATCCCCAGCCCCGTCAAACCGACGATCCCGACGATGATTCCGACCGCCGCCGTCGCCATCGCCACCCCGAGAATGTCGCGGCTCGATGCAACCAGGGCGTCGAACAGCGCCTGCCAGCTCATGCGGGTGGCGCCGCGCAAGTAGGCGAAAACGAACAAGGCGATGATCGAAACCGTTATCGAATACATCAGCGAGCGGTTCTGGACGATCAGCCATATGAGGATTCCGATGGGCACCAGCAAATGAAGGTATTTCGGAACCTGGGATTTCCAGTCCGGCAGTTCGTCGCTCCTGAGACCCCTGAGTCGCAGCTTCTTGGCCTCCAGGTCGACCGTGACGAAGATACCCAGGAAGAAGAGGATCGCCGGAAAGATCGCGTACTGCATGATGGTGACGTAGGGGATCCTGGCAAACTCGGCCATCAGGAAGGCAGCCGCTCCCATGATCGGCGGCATTATCTGGCCGCCCGTGGAGGCCGAGGCCTCGACCCCGGCTGAAAAGTGATTCGAGTAGCCGGACCGCTTCATCAGCGGGATGGTGAAATTGCCCGTGGTCAGCGCATTCGCCGTTGCGCTGCCGTTGATGGTGCCGAAGAGCGCGCTGGAAATGATCGCAACCTTCGCCGGCCCGCCCCGCGCGCGCCCCGCAACGCCCATGGCGAAGTCCGTCAGGAAGCCGCCGAAACCGGTGGCGTGCATGATGCGTCCGAAGATGATGAACAGCGGCAGGAACGTGGCCGAGATGCCCAGCGCCAAGCCGAATATGCCGGCCAGCGACAGGTACTGATTGTCGATAAAGACTTCGTAGCCGAGCGCCGCATAGCCGATGCCGTCGGACGGAAAATACGGGCCGACGATGTAGTACAGGATGAACACGGCAACGACGATGGCCAGAGGCATCCCGAGCGTTCTTCGCACGCCTTCGAGAACGACCGATATCAGGCAAATGCCAAGAGCCGTCTCGATCAACGTGGCCGGTGTCAACATGGAGATGCGTTCCTGGGTCAGATACTCGCTATTCCAATAGAGATAGCCCATCGACACGACCGTGAGCGCCAGGCAAACGTAGTTGGAGAGGCCCAGCGTGCGCCTGGCCCCCTTGTTCGCGGGGTAAATCAGGAAAACCAGCACCAGGGCGACCCCCAAATGAATGCTGCGTTGCAGCATCGCATTCAGAGTGCCGAACACGCCCGTGTACAGGTGGAAAAGGGCGAGGAACAGCGACAAGCCGACGATCAGGAGCCCGATGAGGGTTGGCTTACCGGAGGTCTCGGATTCGCCCTGGGTTTCTTTCACGCCCGTGACTCTCCCAGCCCGTCGTTGTCGTCGTTCTCCGCGAGAACGTTGGCCCAGACCATCAATCGAACGAAACGGTCTGGTGAGCCTGGCAGTGGCGAGACCGACAGGCACACCCGTGGTCAAGTCCGCGCTTCCCGCCGGGTTGCTTGAGCCACGCCGACGGACTCTATCACGGAGCATCGGGTTGACGCCATGAGTTTGGCGGCCCGCGCGGCGGCCGGGCGAGGAAGCCGGGCAATATCTTCAGGGGCTTGACAGACGCCATGCTCATGGAGCAGACGGGGTTGTTGCGGCGGCTGGCCGCACGCCGGGACGGGCACACCATGCACGTGCGCTCCATGACGCCGGCGCCGGGTAGAAGCGGACTGAAGGGACTTGAATGAGCGAACTGGCAACCATGAGAACCGACGTGATCGGCAGCCTGCTGCGTCCGGAGCGGCTCAAGCAGGCGCGGCATCGCTTCGACACGGGACGGGCGGATGCGGCCGAGCTACGGTCGGTGGAAGATGAGTGCATACGGGAAGCGGTCATGTTGCAGCAGCGCGCGGGCCTCGGCGTGGTCACCGACGGCGAGTTCCGAAGGCTGAACTTCCAGGACAGCTTCGGGGCCTGCGTGGAAGGGTTCCGGTCGATGACGCCCCGCATGGAGATCCTGGAGGACCAGTCCAGGCACGGAAAGGCCTTGCAACGATGGGACGTCCACCGCGACGTGGAGGCCGGGGTGCCCATCTGGCACCGGCTGCCGGCGGCGGAGCGGCTGCGTCTCGCCCGCAATCTTCCCCTGGACGAGTACGGCTACGTCAGCACCGTGGCCGACACTCCGGCCAAGGTCACGCTTATCGGCCCCGACCGCATCAGCCAGCGCTTCGACCACGAGAACTCGCGTGATGTCTATCCCACGATGGACGACTTCCTCGCCGACGTCGTGGATATCGAGAAGAGCATGGTGGCGAGCCTGTTGGAGGCCGGCTGCCGCTACGTGCAGATCGACGCGCCGGGTTACACGGCCTACGTCGACGAGCCCTCCCTGGAGGCCATGAGGCAGCGGGGCGAGGATCCGGACGCCAACCTGGAACGGTCCATCGCCGCCGACAACCGGATCCTCGAAGCCTTCGGCGACGCCGTTTCCGGCATCCACCTGTGCCGCGGCAACCAGCGCAGCATGTGGCACCGGGAGGGCTCGTACGACGGCGTGGCCGAACGGCTGTTCTCCGGGCTTGGGCACCGCCGCCTGCTGCTGGAGTACGACACCGAACGTGCCGGCGGTTTCGAGCCGTTGCGGTTCGTCCCCAAGGGCACGGTGGTAGTGCTGGGGCTGGTGAGCACCAAGGTGCCGGAACTGGAGAGCGTGGAACACCTGAGCCGGCGCATCGATGACGCCGCCCGCTTCCTGCCGCTGGAGCAGTTGGCCATCAGCCCGCAGTGCGGCTTCTCCTCGGACGTGGTCGGCAATCTCATCACTCCCGACGACCAGAAACGCAAGCTCGAGCGGGTGGTGGAGACGGCGCGGCAGGTATGGGGTTGAGATGGTTCGATTCTCGGCGCCCCACGGGGAGTGTGAGAACCCATGAGTAATTCAACCAACTTTCCAAGCTTTCTGGGCGGCCGCGTGACCGTCAAGGTGGGGGACATCACCCAGGAGGCGGTGGACGCGGTGGTGAACGCCGCCAACGGCACGCTCATGGGCGGCGGGGGCGTGGACGGAGCGATCCACCGTGCCGGCGGGCCGGCCATCCTGGAGGAGTGCAGGAACATCCGCGCCACGCGCTACCCGGACGGCCTCCCCACCGGCGGCGCGGTGATGACCACCGCGGGCGAAATACCGGCGCGCCACGTCATCCACACCGTGGGTCCCGTGTACGGCAACGGCGGCCCGGACAAGGCGGAGAAGCTTTCCCGGTGCTACCGGAACTCTCTGGAAATCGCGGCGGAAGCAGGGTTGGCCACGGTGGCCTTCCCGGCCATCTCCACCGGCATCTACGGCTACCCCATGGACGAAGCGGCCGAGGTGTCGTCCCGGGCCATCCAGGACGCCCTCCGTACCAACCCCTCGATCCGGGAAGTCCGGCTGGTGTTCTTTCTGCCCGCCGACGCGGAGGTGTTCGTACGCCACCAGGCCTTCGGCGAATAGAATCTCCAGGAGCCCACGACCGGGTAGATTCCCGTAGGGGCGACCGGCGGTCGCCCCTGCCCGCACCGCAGGCTCCCGGACTGACGGAGACTCGACACCATGAAGATCAGCGCCATCAAGACCCGGCGGCTCTCGAACATCCCCCTGGACCTGCCGTTCCACGAACGCCGGACCGGCTCCGTGGACCTGGTATGGATCGAGACCGACCAGGGCCTTACCGGCACCGCCGAGATCGGCCACGGCCCCGGATCCGCCATCCTGCGGTTCATCGAGTCGGACCTGACACCTTTCCTCCTGGGCCGGGACCCGCTGGAGAACGAGCGCCTGATGCACGAGATGCGCTGGCGCTTCAACCCCAGGGCCGAGCCCGGCGTGTGGAATGCCGCGGTCAGCGCCATCGACGTGGCGCTGTGGGACATCAGGGGCAAGCTTTATGAACTGCCGGTGTGGCGTCTGTTGGGGGGAGCCCAGAAGTCCGTCCCCTGCTACTTCACCTTCGGCGTCAGGAGCTACGGCCGGGACGCCCTGGTGGAGGCGGCGCGCCACTGGGTGGAGCGCGGGCACAAGCGCCTCAAGCTGATGGTCGGACGAGTCAACATCCGCGGCGAGATCGACATGCGCGGCGCCAGCGGACTCCACCGCGAGGACGATCCCTCGGAGGACGAGAACCGTGTGCGGGCGGTTCGCGAAGCGGTGGGGGACGAGGTGGAGCTGATGGTCGACGCTGCCTGCCTGCTGCGCTACGACGCCGCGCTCCGCTGGTGCAAGCGGCTGGAGCCCTACAACCTGATGTGGTTCGAGGAGCCCCTCCTGCGCAACGACCCGGCCAGGTTGGCGGCGCTGCGCCGCCATACTTCCATTCCCATCGCCGCCGGCCAATGGGAGGACTTCTACGGGCTCGCGGGTTTGGCGCGGGCCGAGGCCGTGGATTTCCTCAACATCCAGGTGGGCTCCGTGGGCGGCTTCACCATGGGCATGAAGGCGGCGGCGGTGGCCCAGGCCTTCGACCTGCCCATCGGCAACGGCGCCTACTACGACATGAACCTGCACGCGGCCGTGCCCAACGGCTGGCGCACCGAGTTCCACGTGAACGACTGGCACATGGCCAGGTCCCTCTACGAGGACCCACCCGAGCCCGAGGACGGCTGGGTGACGCTGCCGGAGACCCCGGGACACGGCATGGTGCTGAACGAGGACGCGGTGCGGGAGTACGCGGTGGACTGATAGCGTCGGGTGCATCACGCTGGAGCGGATCGCGAGCGGGTCGGAAACCTGCCCCTATACGGGTCGATCGGGACGCGGGAGGGAAGAACCCATGGGCCAACTCGAAAGCAAGGTAGCCTTGGTGACGGGATTCGGTTCGGGCTTGGGGCGCGCCATCGCGGTGGCCTTCGCCCGGGAGGGCTGCGTGGTGGCGGGGACCTCCACCACCGCCGCCAAGGGTGAGGCGACGCTGGGCCTTATCCAAGCCGAGGGCGGCTCGGCCATGTTCACCGCCGCCGACGTGAGGCGCCACGACGAGATGGGAGCGGTGGTAGCGGCCGCGGTGCAGCGCTTCGGCGGCCTGGACATCGTGGTCCACAGCGCCGGCGTCCGCACCAACGGCGCGGTCACCGAGATCACCGAGGAGGACTGGGACCGGACCCTGGATACCAACCTCAAGGGGGTCTTCAACGTCTGCCGCCACGCCATCCCGGAGATGGCCAAGCGCGGCGGCGGGGTCGTCATCACCATCGCCGCCCGCTCGGGGATGATGGGCCAGGCGGGGCGCGCCGCTTACTGCGCGTCCAAGGGCGGCATGGTCCGGCTGACCGAGGCCATGGCCGAGGACCACGCCCGCCAGAACGTCCGGGTCAACTGTATCTGCCCCGGCCCCAACCGGACTCCCATGGTGGACACCTCGACCCCGGAAAAGCTCGCCCGCTACGCCGACCGGGTGCCGCTGGGCCGCATCGGAGAACCCGAGGACGTGGCACAGGCGGCCGTCTACCTGGCTTCGGACGCCGCCTCCCACGTCACTGCCGCGATCCTGCCGGTGGACGGCGGCATGCGCCTCACCGGGGCGTGAACCCAGGCCGTTGGACAGTCCCGCCTTCGCCCAAAATCCTGCCGGATTGCCGGCCGAGAGCCTGTGCGAGAGCCCGTTTGTGGACCGTTTTCGAGAACGACTCCTACCCAAAATGTCAAGCGAAATGGCCCCGGAAATTGGGTTGACCCCTCACGGGGGATGGTCTAAGAGTGCTACTTTCGAAATCGTAAATGAGAGGAATCGGTATGACGGCAGACACTTTAACCGTGACGGATAACCGGACGGGGACATCCTACGAGATCCCCATCGAGAACGGCGCCATCAATGCTTTTCACCTTCGCCAGATCAAGGCGTCGGAGGGCGATTTCGGCCTGATGAGCTACGACCCGGGGTTCCTGAACACGGCCTCCTGCCACAGCCGCATCACCTACATCGACGGCGACGTGGGCATCCTGCGTTACCGCGGATACCCCATCGAACAACTGGCGGAGGAAAGCACGTACCTGGAGACCACCTACCTGATTTTCCACGGCGAGTTGCCCAACGCCGCCGAATTGGAAGACTGGAGCTGGAATATCAACCACCACACCCTGCTCCACGAGAACATCAAGAAGTTCATCGACGGCTTCAAGTACGACGCCCACCCCATGGGAACTCTGGTGAGCTCCATCGCGGCGCTGTCGACCTTCTATCCCGACGGCAAGAACATCTTCGACCCGGAGTCCCGGCGCAAGCAGGTCTATCGTCTGATGGGCAAGATTCCCACCGTGGCGGCCTTCGTCTACCGCCACGCCATAGGGTTGCCCTACGCCTACCCGGACAACGATCTCAGCTACACCGGCAACTTCCTCAACATGCTGTACAAGATGACCGAGCTCAAGTATTCGCCGGACCCGGTGCTGGAGAAGGCGCTGGACGTGCTCTTCATCCTGCACGCCGACCACGAGCAGAACTGCAGCACCAACGCCATGCGCAACGTCGGCAGCTCCCAGACCGATCCCTACTCGGCCTTGGCCGGCGCCGCGGCCGCGCTCTACGGGCCGCTCCACGGCGGCGCCAACGAGATGGTGCTGCGGATGCTCGCGGAGATCGGCTCCGTGGACAAGGTGCCGGCCTTCATCAAGGGGGTGAAGGCGGGTGAAGGGCGCCTCATGGGCTTCGGGCACCGCGTCTACAAGAACTATGACCCCCGGGCCAAGGTGATCAAGCGTATCGCCGACCAGGTGTTCGAGGTGACCGGGCGCAACCCGCTCCTGGATATCGCCCTGGAGCTCGAGCGCATCGCCCTGGAGGACGACTACTTCATCCAGCGCAAGCTCTACCCCAACGTCGACTTCTACTCCGGGCTCATCTACCAGTCCATGGGACTGCCCGTGAGCATGTTCCCGGTGTTGTTCGCCATCGCGAGGACCTCCGGCTGGCTCGCCCAGTGGATTGAAATGCTGGAGGACCCCGAGCAGAAGCTCGCCCGCCCGCGGCAGCTCTACCTCGGCTCGGACGTCCGCGACTACGTGCCCATGGACCGCCGGAAGGCGGCGTAGGAAGCCGGGCCCCGTCACACCGAGTCCCCGTTACGTTAGGGGTTTTCCAGGCGGCGGGGCGGCCGGGCACCGTCCCTCTCTCTGTCCGGCGCGAATCAGCCATGACCAGACACCGCGTGACCCTGGGGTTGATCCAGGCCCGAGCGGTCGCAGACCCCGACCGTAACCTCGCCACCGCCGCGCGGCGCATCCGCCTTGCCGCCGAGGGCGGCGCCAGGATCGTCTGCGTCCAGGAATTGTTCCGCTCGCGATACTTTCCGCAGGCCGAGGACACGGAAGCCTTCGCCCTGGCGGAGCCGATTCCCGGGCCCACCACCGAGCGTCTGTGCCCCCTGGCGCGGGAGTTGGAGGTGGTAATCGTGGCGTCCGTCTTCGAAGCCCGCGCGCCCGGCGTCTATCACAACACCGCGGTGGTCATCGACGCGGACGGAGCGGTGCTGGGCAAGTACCGCAAGATGCACATCCCGGACGATCCCGGCTTCTACGAGAAGTTCTATTTCACCCCCGGCGATCTCGGGTTCCGCACTTTCCGGACCCGTTACGCCCAACTCGGCGTCCTGATCTGCTGGGACCAGTGGTTTCCCGAAGCGGCGCGGCTGGCGGCGTTGGGCGGAGCGGAAATCCTCTGTTATCCGACAGCCATCGGCTGGGGCGCCGGAGAGACTCGTGCCGCGCGTCGCGCCCAGATCGAAGCCTGGGAGTTGGTGCAACGCTCCCATGCGGTCACCAACGGCGTTTACGTGGCGGCAGTC
This sequence comes from uncultured Binatia bacterium (SeqCode), assembly GCA_965204205.1. Taxonomy (GTDB): domain Bacteria; phylum Desulfobacterota; class Binatia; order UBA9968; family JAJDTQ01; genus JAJDTQ01. The sequence continues at coordinate 309,138 of OZ241976.1, forward strand.
AACCGGGTGGGTCGCGAGGGAAAGATCACCTTCTGGGGCAACTCCTTCGCCGCCGACCCTGCCGGGTGCGTGCTGGCCCGGGCGGAAGGGAACCGGCCCGAGACCCTGCTGGTGGATTGCGACCTCGGGGCCATCGCGGAAGCCCGCCACAATTGGCCGTTCCTGCGGGACCGCCGTATCGACGCCTACGGCGGCCTTGCCGGCCACGGTATCGACGACCGCAAGCGTTGACGGCGGAATGACCGAAACCGAAGACGCCGTGGGGGGCCGTGGCGCGAGCCGGCGTTCCGGCGCCGGAGAAGCTCGGGATCTCGCACCCGGCGAAATCGCGGATCCGGGGGGCGCGGGCTACCGGATGCCCGCCGAGTGGGAGCCCCACGCCTCCACGTGGCTTGCGTGGCCGCACAACACGGATACCTGGCCGGCCGACCTCGACCGGGTGCGTCGGACCTGGGTAGAGATGATCCGGACGCTGGCGGCCGGCGAGAGGGTGGACCTGCTGGTAAACGACGCCGCGGCCGAGGCCGAAGCCGCGGCGGAGCTTCGTCGCGGCGGCGTCGACACCGGCGCGGTGGGGTTCCACCGAATCCCCACCGTCGACGTGTGGATCCGCGACTACGGCCCGACCTTCATCGCCCGTGACGGGCGGTCCGAGGCGCTGGCATTCGTCAACTGGCGGTTCAATGCCTGGGGCATGAAGTACCCGGACTACGTGGCGGACGACGCCGTGCCGCTACGGATCAACGAATCCCTGGGCCTCACGGCGTTCACGCCGGTAATCGTGTTGGAGGGGGGCTCCATCGAGGTCAACGGCGCCGGTCTCTGTCTGGTCACCGAGGAGTGTCTGCTCAATCCCAACCGCAACGGCGGCCGCACCAGGGAAGAGATCGAGGCGGTGCTGCAATCCGCGCTGGGGCTCCGGCGCATCCTGTGGCTGCCCGCCGGCATGGCGGGTGACGATACCGACGGTCACATCGACAACCTTGCCCGTTTCGTGGATGCCGGCACGGTGGTGTGCGTGGTGGAGCAGGATACGCGGGACGAAAACCATCGCGCGCTCGAGGAGAATCTCCGCTGTCTGGCATCCGCCAGGGACTCGGGCGGGCGCCCGCTGCGGATCGTACCGCTGCCGCAGCCCGATCCGGTAACGGCGGACGGCTCCCGGCTTCCCGCAAGCTACGCGAACTTCTACATCGCCAACGGCGTGGTGCTGGTGCCGCTCTACGGCGGCCCCAAGGACCGCGTCGCGCTCGACACGCTGGCGGGGTTGTTCCCGGGCCGCCGGGTGACAGGTATCGACGCGCGGGCGCTGATTCTCGGCCTCGGCGGAATCCACTGCGTCACCCAGCAGCAGCCCTTGACTTGACGGGCCGCGCGGGTGTTATTTCACCAGATCATGCGCTGGACCCGGTAGTTGGCCTGAACGTATTCCTTGGCGGTGGTTTCGGCCGCTTCGGCGGTTTCGCCGCTGAAACGAAGCGGCATTCCGGAGCGCGCCAGCACGAGGCAGGCATCGGCCAGCGCGGCACCGCCGACAAGGATCGGGTACGCGGCCCACGAGCCGTTTTCCTCGACCGACCGGATCTCGACCCTGACGACGCCGTCGATGGAAGGAACGTGGATGTCGAGCTTCATGCGGCGTCAGTCTGGCGTCCGGACCGCGCCAAGTCAAGGCGGAGGGTGGAACCGTGCCCACACAACCCAGCAAACAGATAGAAACCATCCCCAACCCGCGTGAGGACCGGGACTACGACGTGGCCATGGAGTGTCCGGAGTTCACCTGCGTGTGCCCCAAGACCGGACAACCGGACTTCGCCACCATCCGCATCCGCTACGTCCCGGGACCGCGCTGCATCGAGCTGCTGTCGCTCAAGCTCTATCTCTGGTCGTTCCGTGAAGACGGAGCGTTTCACGAGGACGTGGTCAACCGGATCCTAGACGACCTGGTGGCCGCCTGCTCGCCCAAGTACATGAGCGTCACCGGCGATTTCAACGTGCGGGGAGGCATCCACACGGTGGTGACCGCGGAACACGGGACGGCGCCGGGGAACTCCGCGAGGGACTCCGGCGGAGAGTGACCCATGGCCGACGCGACCGACACCCTGCACAGGCTACCGCCCCAGAACCTGGAGGCGGAGGCCTCCATTCTCGGCGGCGTGCTGCTCGAGAACGAGGCCATCAACACGGTCCTCGAGCTGGTCAATCCCGACGATCTCTACCGGGAGTCGCACCGCAAGATCTTCCGCGCCATGGTGGGGCTCTGGGACCGCAACGAGCCGGTGGACCTCATCACCCTGAGCGACCAGTTGAAGGCCAACGGCGACCTCGAAGCGGTCGGCGGGTCCGCCTATCTCGCCGAGCTTGCGAGCCAGGTCCCCACCGCCGCCAACATCGCCTACTACGCGCGTATCGTGAGGGAGAAGGCGATTCTCCGCCACCTGATCCGCGCGTCCACGGACATCGCCTCCCGCGGCCTGGAGGAACGCGGCGACGTCGACGATTTCCTCGACGACGCCGAGCGCGCCATCTTCGATATCTCCGAGAAGCGCATCAACTCGTCCTTCGTCCGGGTCGGCGACGTCATGACCGAGACCATCAAGAAGGTCGACGAGCTCTACCAGCGCAAGGAGATGGTCACCGGCGTGGCCACGGGCTATCGCGACCTCGACCGGCTGACCGCGGGCTTCCAGCCCTCCGACCTGCTCATCGTCGCCGGCCGCCCGGGCATGGGAAAGACCGCGTTTGCCCTCAACATCGCCGTGAACGCGGCGTTCCGAGGCATCGGCGTGGCCTTGTTCTCCCTCGAGATGGCCATGGAGCAGCTCGTCCTCCGGATGCTCTGCTCGGAGGCGCGGGTGGACCACTCCAGGCTCCGTACCGGTTATCTCAGGGACAGCGAGTTCCCGGCACTGGTGAAGGCGGCCGGGCGGCTGGGAGACGCCCCGGTCTACATCGACGACACCGCGGCGGTGACCGTGCTGGAGGTCCGCGCCAAGGCCCGGCGGCTGGTGCGCGACCAGAGCCGCAAGATCGGGCTGGTGGTCATCGACTACCTGCAGCTCATGCGCGCCCACCGCGACTCGCCCAACCGCGAGCAGGAGATCTCCGAGATATCACGCGGGCTCAAGGCCCTGGCCAAGGAACTGAAGGTCCCGGTGGTGGCGCTGTCGCAGCTCAACCGGCGGGTGGAGGAACGGGGCGACAAGCATCCCGTGATGGCAGACCTGCGGGAGTCCGGCGCCATCGAGCAGGACGCCGACGTGATCATGTTCGTCTACCGGGACGAGGCCTACGACGCCACCAAGAACCCCGGCGTCGCCGAGATCATCATCGCCAAGCAGCGCAACGGTCCGGTGGATACCCTCAAGCTAACTTTCCTGAAGGAATACACGCGCTTCGAGGACTACTCGGGGCGCGACGACGAAGCCTACGCGGACGCCGAAGAGTCCTCGTAGGGGCGGGTTTGAAACTTGGTCGCCTGGCGTGTGTCCTACCTTTGCACGTCTGCGATCGATCGCCAGGGTCGGTCTTGAACGCATGGCCAGTCTCATGTCAGGCACGGATTGCGACCTAAAGCGCGATGTTCTCTCGCGCTGCCTGACGCTCATCGAGACAGAGTCGAAGACGGCGAAGGCCGTCAGGAGCGTGCAAACCGTTCTGGATGAGGAGGTGCTTGCCCGATACGGCGTTTCACCGAAGCCGAGATCAAGACGCTGGTGATTGAGGACAAGTGGCTTGCCGGCATCCGCTCCGCCGTCGAAGGCGAAGTTCAGCACCTGACGGGGCGGCTTGCCGCCCGTGCCCAGACACTTGAGGAACGCTACGCAGAACCGCTGCCGGAATTGGAGCGCCGGGTCGCGAAATTCGGCGCCAAGGTCAAGGGACGCTTGAAGCGGATGGGGCTGTCGCCATGAGCCGGCGATTTGACTTTGAACGCCTGGTCGAGATCTGCCGGCTGACGCACGAAGAGACCAGGCGGTCGGCGGTCCAGGCCGCCGACCGCGCGCTGGTCGTGCGAAACTGGCTGTTTGGGTGGTTCATCGTCGAGTATGAGCAACAGGGAGCCGATCGGGCGGAGTACGGGACGCAGACCCTGAAGAACCTGTCGCAGGCTCTCAGGTCGAGAATCGGCCGCGGGTTCTCAGTGGATGCGCTGGAGCGCATGCGGCGGTTCTATCTGCTCCACGAGCAAGTCTTTGCCGAAGTCCCGAACGAGACGAAATCCGCAACGCTGTCGCGGATTTCCGGTGCGCAGCCGATTTCCGAGACACCGTCGCGGATTTCACCCGATCCGTCGCTGGGGAGAGAACCAGTCGAGCGAATTCCGCAGACACTGTCTGCAGAACTGGCGCGGCATTTCAACCTGGGCTGGTCCCACTACGTGACCCTGCTCTCCATCGACGACGCTGACGCGCGCCGCTTCTACGAGATCGAGGCCGCCGATGGCGGCTGGAGCGTCCGGGAACTCAAGCGGCAAATCGACAGCTCCCTGTACGAGCGGCTGGCGCTCAGCCTGGACAAGCGGGAGGTACGTCGGCTCGCCCGCGAGGGGCAGGTGGTCGAGAAGGCGGCTGACCTCATCAAGGATCCGGTCGTGCTGGAGTTCCTCGGGCTGGAGGAGAGGCCCACCTACTCCGAGAGCGAACTGGAGACGGCGATTATCGACCGGCTCCAGCAATTCCTGCTGGAACTCGGCAAGGGCTTTTTGTTCGAGGCCCGCCATCCGAACCACCCGGTTCGCCGACAGCACAGTTTTATTGCCTATTTTAGTGGTTACAGAGCTCAAACTGTAGGACACACGCTACGCGGCCAAGTTTGAAACCCGCCCCTACATCTCCTCATCGGGTTTTCGATCGAGGACGCTTCGAACCCGCGCCTCCACGTCGCCGCCGCGGGTCAGGTAGCTGATCATGGCGGCGGCATCCGCTCCGTTGCTCCACGTTTCCGCGACGTTTTCGGCGGTGATGCCGCCGATGGCGACGATGGGGAGGCGCACCCGCCGGCGCACGGCCGCCAGCATCGAGAGGCCGCGGGTTTCGTAGCCGGTCTCCTTGGTGCGGGTGGGGAACATGGGCCCGAAGCCGATGTAGTCGGCGCCGCCCCGTTCCGCCTCCTCCGCCTGCTCCACGCTGTGGGTGGAGACGCCGATGAGCCGTCTCCCCACCAGCGGCTGCGCCGCTTCCAGCGGCAGGTCTTCCTGTCCCAGGTGCACGCCGTCGGCGCCGGCGGCCAGGGCGATGTCGACCCGGTCGTTGACGATGAAGAGGCACCCGGCGCGGGAGGTGCGTTCGCGGGCGGTCAGGGCCAGCCGCAGGAACTCGTCCGCCGGCCGGTCCTTCACCCTCAACTGGAGCACCGAGACACCGCCTGCCAGCATGGCGTGGAGGACCGGCGCGAACGGCCGGTCTCCGGTCTGGTCCGGATCCAGGATGGCGTACAGTCGTGACGGCAGGACGCTCACGGTTCCCGCTTCACGGTGATCTTGAGGTCCGTGATCTTCTTCCGCAGGGTGTTGCGGTTGATGCCGAGCAGTTGAGCGGCGCGGATCTGGTTGCCACGGGTGGCCTGCAGCGTCAGCTCGATGAGGGGCCGCTCCACCCGCGCCATGACCACGGAATAGAGGTTCTCCACCTGGACTCCACGAGTGCGCCGGAAGTAGTCTTCCAGTTTGCCGCGGATGATCTCCTCCAGCGACAGGCTGTCGTAGTCGTTGGACGCCGGCTCGGGCGCGCTCGACAGGGCGAAGTCCCTTGCCGACAGGATCGGTCCCGGGGACAGCACCGCCGCGCGGATGATGACGTTCTCCAACTCGCGCACGTTGCCGGGCCAGTCGTATTGCTGGAGCTCCTTCAGCGCCTCCGGCGAGACTCCCGACACCTGCGTGCCCATGTCGCTGTTGACCTTGGCGATGAAGAAGTCGACCAGGGACGGGAGATCGCTGCTGCGCTCCCGCAATGGCGGGATGTGGAGCGGAATGACGTTCAGGCGGAAATAGAGGTCGTCCCGGAAACGGTTCTCGTGCACCGCCTTCTCCAGGTCCTGATTGGTGGCCGCCAGCAGTCTTGCGTCGGACTGGAGCATGTCCTTGCCGCCCACCCGCCGGTACGAGCCGTCCTGCAGCACTCGCAGCAGCTTGGTCTGAAGCTCGAGTGGAAGCTCGCCGATCTCGTCGAGGAAAAGCGTTCCTCCCTGCGCCAGCTCGAAGGTTCCGAGATGCCTTTCCAGCGCCCCGGTGAACGCTCCCTTCTCGTGGCCGAACAACTCGGATTCGAGCAGGTCCCGCGGGATCGCGGCGCAGTTCACCGGCACGAAGGGCTTGTCCCAGCGGGCGGAGTTGTAGTGGATCGTCTTCGCCACCAGCTCCTTGCCGGTGCCGCTCTCCCCGTGGATCAGGATGGTGGTGTCGGTGCCGGCCACCTGTCCGATGGTCTTGAAGACCTGCTGCATGGCGGCGCTGGTGCCGATCATGTTGACGCCGGGCTCGTACTGTTTCTTGACCTCTTTCTTGAGGTCGCTGAGCTCGCGCGTAAGCTGGCGCCGGTCCAGCGCCCGCTCCACCACCACCATCAGCACATCGAGGTCGAAGGGCTTGGTGAGGTAGTCGAAGGCCCCCGCCTTCATGGCGTCGATGGCGTTGCGCATGGTGTTCTGCGCGGTCATGACGATGAACGGGGTTTGAAGGCCGGATTCCTTGGCGAAATCGAGTAGCGCCAGGCCCTCGACGTCGGGGAGTCCGATGTCCAGCACGACGGCGTCGAATCCGGACCCCGACCACGCGTTGGTGGCGGTCGCGGCCTCTTCCATCATTTGCCGGGCCTCCGCTCCCGTCGCGGTGGCCGCCACCCAGTATCCCTGGCCCTCCAGCGCCTTCCTGAGCACGCGGCTCAGCGACTCGTCGTCTTCCACCAGCAGGATGCGGCCCTGTTCCATGATCACTGGTTCACTAATCCGGTTGGGCGGGCAGCGAGACCCGGAACACCGACCCTTCTCCCAGATGGCTTTCGACTCCCAGGTGGCCGCCGTGCTCCTTGACGGTGCGGTCGCAGATGGCCAGCCCGAGGCCGGTCCCGCGGCGCTTGCGGGTGAAAAAAGGCGAGAAGATGTCGGGCAGGTCGTCCTCGTCGATGCCCGAGCCGTCGTCCCGGAAGTCCACGCTGACGAACTTGGTGGCGCTGGACTGCCCGGTGCGGAGGAAAAAGTCGGTCTCGATGCGGGTGGTGACGGCGACGCTGGTGGGCTTGGCCTGTAGCGCGTTCTCCACCAGGTTCAGGAAAACCTGTATCAGCCGGCTCCGGTCCCCCATGATCATCGGCAGGCTGGGGTCGAAGGAGCGCCGGACGCGCACGTTGGCGGCGGCCGCCGCATGGACCTCAAGCCTCAGGACGTGCTCCAGCAGTTCGTGGACGTTCAGCGGCTCCACGTGGAGCCCCGCCGGACGCGCCAGGTCCAGGAGCTGGTCCAGCAGTTGATTGACCCGGTCCACCTCCCGGATCATGATGTCGGTGTTCTCCAGCAGCGAGGGATCGTGCGCCACCTCGGCGCGAATCAGTTGGGCCGCGCCCTTGATCCCTCCCAGGGGGTTCTTGATCTCGTGCGCCAGCCCCGCCGCCAGCTTGCCCAGCAGGGCCAGCCGGTCCGAGCGCCGCAGGTCTTCCTCCATGGCCTGTCTCAGGGTGCGGTCACGCAGGAGCAGCACGCTGCCGGCCAGGCGGCCGTCCTGATCCCGCAGGGGCGAGGCCAGGGCACTCACCGGCACGCTCTTTCCCCGAGGCTTGACGAACTCGTTCTCCGCCCGGCTGGTGCTCTCGTTGGGTCCGAGGCTGTTGTCGATCATGTCCAGCAGCCACCGGTTGGCACCGAAGAGGTCGTCGCAAGCCCGTGTCAGAAGCTTGCGCGCGGAGAGTCCGATGAGGGTCTCGGCCGCCTGGTTCACGAACGAGACGCCACGTGACAGGTCCACCACCATGACGGCATCCTCCAGGCTGGTGAGAACGTCCTGCCAGGAAACCGCCGCCGAAACGTCGCTTGAGCGCGGTGCGGTGGGCATGGGCCGAGGCTTCAACATGGGTGGCTTCAGACACCGGATGATAGCCGGTGCAGGGGCGGGTTTCAAACCCGTCCCGGGTCCGCGCGACAGTGATCGGCGGAGGCTGTTGATTTGCATTCAGTCGCGTCAATGTTGTAAAAGAAGAACATCAGTGGGCAGCTTGCCCGCTTTTTTATTTGAGGTGCCGATGCCGACGAGCGAGACGCTGGACCGCCTCTGGGAGATGGTGGATCCCCTGGCCGCGGGCGAGGGATTGGAGGTCGTCGACATCGAGCTTCGGCACGAGGGGAGATCGGGCCGCGTGCTGCGCGTGTACCTGGACAGGCTCGAGAAGCAGGATGAGGCCGAGGTGCCCGGCGTCGACGAGTTGAGCCGGGTCAGCAGGGAGCTCAGCGACATTCTGGACGTCTATGACGTGGTCGAGGGTTCGTACACACTGGAGGTCTCTTCTCCCGGCATCAACCGTCCGCTCAGGAAACCGGAGCATTTCGCCCGGTACGTCGGACAGAGGGTCCGGGTTCAAACCGGCGAGATGATCGGCGGCCGGAGGAAGTTCCTCGGGCCGCTGCACGATGCCGTTGGCGACGGTGTCGTGGTGCTGCAGGACGGACGCGAGGTATTCATCCCTTTCGGCCTCATCGTCAAGGCCAACGTCGAGTACGACTGGGCGTCATGAAGGTGATCCGCTAAAGCGTGGTTAGGGGACAGAGATGCAGCAGGATCTGAGTCGAGTCATCGAGCAGGTGACCAAGGAAAAGGGTATCGACAGGGAGATCCTCGTCGAGGCCATCGAGTCCGCCATGGTATCGGCGGCCAAGAAGACGTTCGGTGCGGAGCGGACCTTCGAGGCGCAGTACAACCCCGATATCGGAGAGGTGGAGATTTTCGAGGCCAAGATCGTGGTGGACGACGTCGCCGACCCCGATATCGAGATCGATCTCGACGAGGCCCGCGAGACGCTGGACCCGGACGTGGAGTTGGGCGACGAGCTGCTGATGAAGATCGACGCCGCGGTATTCGGCCGCATCGCCGCCCAGGCGGCCAAGCAGAATATCGTCCAACGCGTGCGGGACGTCGAGCGCGAGATCATCTTCAACGAGTTCAAGGACCGCCAGGGCGAGCTGGTCCACGGCATCGTGCAGCGCTTCGAGAAGAACAACATCATCGTGAACCTCGGCAGGACCAACGCGATCCTGCCGGAAAAGGAGCAGGTGCCGCGGGAACGCTATCGCCAGGGCGACCGCATCCGCGCATACATCGTCAGCGTCGAGATGACCAGCCGCGGCCCGCAGATCGTCCTGTCGCGCACCCACCCGGGCATGCTGATCAAGCTGTTCGAGCAGGAGGTCCCGGAGATCTACGAAGGCATCGTCGAGGTCAAGGGAGCGGCCCGCGAGCCGGGCGGCCGGGCGAAGATCGCGGTGACCTCCAACGATCCCGACGTGGATCCGGTGGGGGCCTGCGTGGGCATGAAGGGAACGCGGGTCCAATCGGTGGTGCAGGAACTGCGGGGAGAGAAGATCGACATTGTCCACTGGATCTCCGAGCAGGCCGAGTATGTCTGCCGGGCGCTGGCCCCGGCCAAGGTCACCAAGATCCTGCTGGACGACGACGCCCACACCATGGAGGTCATCGTTCCGGACGAGCAGCTTTCGCTCGCCATCGGCCGCAAGGGCCAGAATGTCCGGCTTGCGTCCCGCCTCACCGGCTGGGGCATCGACGCCCGCAGCGAGTCGGAGGCGGACGAGGAGAGCCGCTTGGCCAGGCAGTCGCTGTCGGCGATCCCCGGTGTAAGCGAGGTGATGGCGGAGCTGCTCTACCAGTCGGGGTTCAAGTCGGCCGAGGACCTGTCCGAAGCCGAGCCGGCCACCATCAACGAGATCACCGGCATCGAGCCGGAGAAGGCCTCGGCGATCCTGGAGACGGCGGCGCAGCACGTGGAGGAAGAGCGCGAGCGGGCGGCCCGGGAGGCGGAGGAGGCCGCACGAGAGGCGGAGGAGGCGACGGCGGCGGCCGGCGAGGAGCTGGAGACGGAAGGAGAGCCGGTCGAAACGATGGAGGAAGCCGCGGAGACGGACGGCGGCGCCGCGGCGCCGGCGGAAGAGGCCGTCCCGGCGGCCGCGGAAGCCGCCCCGGCCGGCGAAACCGCGGAGGAGACCTCCGCGGCAACGGATGAGGAGGAGGCGGAGCCGAGCCCCCGGCAAGGGGCGTGAAGCGGTGCGCCGGAAATGAGTGTCCGTTCGCCGGTACGGACCTGTCTCGGTTGCGGTCAGCGTGACCAGAAGACCGTTTTGCAACGGGTCGCGGTCACCGAGGACGGCCTGCAACCGGAAGATCTCAGGGGACGAGGAGGCTATCTGCATCGCAGCGAGAATTGTTGGCGAGCTTTCCTGAAGCGGAAGAGCGTCTACCGGGCGTTCCGCCGCGATCTGCCCCGTAAGGATCGGGAGGAGCTGTTGGGAAGGCTTCGTGCTCAATGGAGCGGGAAATGAGTAAAGTGAGAGTGCATCAACTGGCCAAGCAGCTCGAGATCGAGCCGAAGGACCTCATCGCCCAACTCGAAAAGATCAGGGTCCGCGGCAAGAAGCCTCAGAGCTCCCTCGAGGAATCGGAAGTCGAGGCGGTCAAGGCGGCCCTCGCCGCCATGGAGAAGCCCAAGGTCACGGTCGGCGAGGAACGGATCGTGGTCGATCGCACCATCACCGCCGAGGACGAGGAGATGGGCGAGGTCCAGGCCCACGAGAAGGTGGTGGAGCGCCGCGTCCGCGCCAACGTCATCCGGCGCCGCAGGAGCACGGTCGAGCTGGTCACTCGCAAGCCCATTCATCCGGTGGAGCGGGAGGAGCCGGAGGCGGAGGTCGAGGAAGCCGCGGAGGCGGCCGCGGCGTCCGTCGAGGGCGCTTCCGCGGAAGCCGTCCCGCACGAAGCGCCGGTCGCGGAAGCTCCCGCCGCCGAAGCCGCGGCGGGGGAAGCCGCGCCGTCCGAGGAAGCTCCAGGGGAAACCGTCCCCGCGGAAATCGAACTCGAAGCGTCCGCGGCCGAGACGGTCGAGGCGCCGGCCGCCGAGACCGCCGCCCCGATGGAAGCGGTGGCCGAGACCGAGGCTCCGGACGCCGCCGAGGTTCAGGCGGAGGCCGGGGCAGAAGAGGGGGCCTCGGCGGAAGCGCCCGAGCAGGTGTCGCCGGAGGTGAGCGAGGCGGCCGCCAGGGGCGCCAATGGCGCTGCCGTCCCCGCCGAAGGGGCCGCCGAGGCGGCGCCGGGGCAACCCGCGGTGACCGGGCCGCGAATCCTCGGCCGGATCGATCTCAGCCGGAAGACGACGCCGGCGCCGGCGAAGTCCGCGGCCGCCAAGACCGCGGCTCCGGGCGCGGCGCGCGACGGGCAGCCGGCGGCGGAAGCGGACGGACAGGACAAGGCCGGCAAGGGAGCCAAGGGCAAGAAACGGGTCATCCGGAAGCAGGAAGTCATCGAGCTCAAGGAGCGCGAGTTCCGCTCTCCGCGCGGCCGGGTGCTCAGGAAGAAGCGCGCCCTGCCCGGCAAGGAACAGAAGAAGACCGAGATTACGGTGCCCGCGGCCCGCAAGCGGGTCATCCGCATGGACGAGGCCATCACCGTGGGCGACATGGCCAAGGACATGGGCATCAAGGCCGGCGAGGTCATCAAGAAGCTCATGGGCCTCGGCATGATGGCCACCATCAACCAGGTGCTGGATTTCGACACCGCGACCCTGGTGGCCAACGAGTTCGACTACCAGGTCGAGAACGTCGCTTTCGACGTCGAGACCGCGCTCCAGGACCAGCACGAGGTTACGGATCCCGAGGAGGCGCGGGAGCCGAGGCCCCCGGTGGTCACCATCATGGGCCACGTGGACCACGGCAAGACGTCATTGCTGGACGCCATCCGCAGCACCAACGTGACCGACGTCGAGGCGGGCGGCATCACCCAGCACATCGGCGCCTACCATGTCCGGCTCGACGGCCGGGGAGTGACCTTTCTCGACACCCCGGGACACGAAGCCTTTACCGCCATGCGCGCCCGGGGCGCGAAGGTCACCGATATCGTGGTGCTGGTGGTGGCCGCCGATGACGGCGTCATGCCGCAGACCATCGAGGCGGTGGATCACGCCCGCGCAGCGGAAGTTCCGATCATCGTGGCCGTGAACAAGATGGACCGTCCCGACGCCGACCCGGAGCGGGTCCAGCGCGGCCTGGCCGACCACGGCCTGGTGCCCGAGGCGTGGGGCGGCGACACGATCTTCGTGCCGGTTTCGGCCGTGACCCACGAGGGATTGCCCGGCCTGATGGAGATGCTGCTATTGCAGTCGGACCTGCTGGAGCTCAAGGCCAACCCCAACAAGCTTGCCCGCGGCGCGGTGGTCGAAGCCAAGCTGGAGCGGGGCCGCGGCCCGGTGTCCACCGTGCTGGTCCAGGAAGGGACGCTCAAGGTTGGGGATCCCATCTTCGCGGGGCCGAACCACGGCAAGGTGCGGGCCATGGTCGACGACCAGGGACGCAAGGTCGACAGCGCGACACCGTCGATACCGGTGGAGATCCTGGGCCTTCAGGGGGTGCCGCAGGCGGGCGAGGCCTTTTCGGCGCTCACCGACGAGGCCACCGCCAGGCAGTTCGCCGAGTACCGGGAGACGCAGCAGCGGGAGGCCGAGCTGGCCAAGACCAGCAAGGTGTCGCTGGAGGAGTTCTACGACCAGATCAAGGCCAACGAGGTCAAGGAGTTGCGGGTGGTGGTGAAGGGCGACGTGCACGGTTCCGTGGAGGCCCTGAACGAGGCGGTGACCCGGCTCTCCACCGACGAAGTGAAGATCCGGATGATCCACGGCTCGGTGGGCGGCATCACCGAAAGCGACGTGCTCCTGGCCAGCGCCTCCAATGCCATCGTCATCGGCTTCAACGTGCGGCCCGAGCCCAAGGCCACCAGTCTCGCGATGCAGCAGGGCGTGGACGTGCGGCTCTATACCATCATCTACGAGGTCATCGACGACATCCGCTCGGCCATGGAAGGGCTCCTGGAGCCGGTCTACCGCGAGGAGTTCCACGCCCGCATCCAGGTCCGCGAGGTGTTCAACATCCGAGGCGTGGGCACCATCGCGGGTTGCGCCGTCACCGACGGCAAGATCCTGCGGTCGAGCATGGTACGCCTCTTGCGCGACCAGGTGGTGGTGCACGAGGGCCGGCTCGCGAGCCTGAAACGCTTCAAGGACGACGTGCGCGAGGTGGGAACCGGTTACGAGTGCGGCATCGCCATCGACGGCTACCAGGACGTCAAGGTAGGCGACGTCATCGAAGGCTTCGAGAAGATCCCCATCGCGCGGGGAGCCGCGCGGGTTGACGGCGGGGGCGCCGCCCAGCTCTCGGCGGACCGGTAGCCCTCCTTTCCGTTCGTCCTGAGCCCTTCGTCAGGCTCAGGACAGGCGTAGCGCCGCGCCAGCGGCGCGAAGTCGAAGGACGTCAGCGTCATGGTGGTCGGCGTTCTCAAGATCGCGTTGATCCTGCCGGAGAACCATTCCCTCAAGGGCAAGAGATCGGTTCTGCGGAAGATCCAGTCCCGGGTTTCCAACAAGTTCAACATCTCGGTCACGGAGTGCGGCGACCAGGAATTGTGGCAGCGCGCGTTGCTGGGGTTCGGCGTTGTCGGAAGCAACGCCCGGATCGTCGAGGCCACGCTACGGCAGGTGGTCGAGTTCGTGGACCGGCTGGGCTTGGCCGAGCTCGGCGAGTCGGACATCCGGATCCTGCACGAGTAGCCGCGCGCTGTAGAGGGTTCGTGAGGAAACACAAAAAGACAGGCGGGTCGCGTCCGGAGCGGGTAGGGGATCTGCTGATGCAGTTCGTCTCCCGGCTGCTGGCCCGCACCCTCGATGATGCACGGATTCGCGGGGTGACGCTCACGGGAGTGGACGTCAGGCCCGATCTCAAGTACGCGCGCATCTACTTCACCGTGCGGGATGGCGCCGCCTCGAAGGACGAGGCGCTCGCGGGCCTGCGCGGCGCCGCCGGCTTCATTCGCGGCCGCATCGCCGCCGACCTCAAGCTGCGCTACGTTCCGGCCATCGAGTTCGTCTACGACGAGGCGCCGGACCGGGGCCGCCGTATCGACGACCTTCTCAAGACCGTGGCGCCGGAAGAGTGAGGCGGGACGCATGAGACTGCTCAGGAGCGGCATCCTTCTGCTGGACAAGCCGGAAGGACCTTCCTCGGCCCGTGTCGTCGCCGCCGCCAAGAAGGTCACCGGCGCGCGCAAGATCGGCCATCTCGGCACCCTGGACCCGTTCGCTTCCGGCCTCTTGCCGCTGGCGGTCAACGAAGGGACCAAGATCGCGCAGCACTTCCTGGACGCGGACAAAGGCTACACCGGCGTGATTACGCTGGGAGCCGAGACCGACACCCAGGACCGCACCGGCAACGTCCTTTCCCGGCGCGAGCCGCCGCGGCTCGGCCCGGCGGAGATCGAATCCCTGCGCCGTGAATTCAGCGGTGCTCTCCAACAGGTGCCGCCGATGTACTCGGCGCTCAATAAGGACGGCTCCCGGCTCTACGAGCTGGCGCGCAAGGGCAAGGAGGTGGGGCGCGAGCCCCGCCCCATCCGGGTCGATCTCGTCCGGCTGGAGCAGGTGAGCGCCGCCGAGTTGGAGTTCGATCTCACCTGTTCCAAGGGGACGTACGTAAGGACCCTGGCGGCCGACATCGGCCGGACCCTGGGGTGCGGCGCCTACCTGAGCCGTCTCCGCCGGGTGGCGTCCGGGCGGTTCCGGGTCGCCGACGCGGTGGTCCTGGAAGACCTCGAAGCGCTCGAGGACGGCGATGCGGTTCCCCTGGTGCCGTTGAACGACGCCCTCGCTCACCTTGGTTGCGCCGTCCTGGGGGCGGAGGCGGCGGATCGGCTCAGGCGGGGCATTCAGAGCGCCCTCGCCGAGGTCGAGGCGCCCGCGGCGGCCGAGATCACCCGCCGGGTGGTGGATCCGGAGGGTCATCTGGTGGCTCTGATCGGTTGGGAGAAGGCCGCGGAGGCATGGCGGATCGTACGGGTTGTCGACGATCGATCCTGACGGGGCAGCTTTACACGCCCGCGGCCCGTATGCTAGAAACCATTTGAAATACGAGAAAAAGGGAGAAAGAAAAGGGTCAGATGGAATCAGCTCGGGAGCAGACCAGCGAGACGGTCAAGAAATTCAGACTCCACGACACCGACACCGGTTCGCCTGAGGTGCAGGTCGCCATTCACAGCCACCGCATCGCTTACCTGACAGAGCATCTGAGGACTCACAAGAAGGACCATCACACGCGGATGGGCCTGCTCAAGCTCGTCGGAAAAAGGCGGCGGCTTCTGGATTATCTCAAGAAGAGGGATGTTCAGAGGTATCAGACTTTGATCCAGCGTCTGGGTATTCGGCGATAGAATACCCTGTTGCTGGCGTCCCTTCCCGCGTTCTTCTCTTCAGCCCCCACTACCCTTGAGGGGATACCTGTATGCACACAAAGATCGAGTTGGATTATTGCGGCCGCCCTCTATGTATCGACCTGGGCAAGGTCGCCGGGCAGGCCGACGGCGCCACCCTCGTACGCTTCGGCGAAACCGTGGTGCTGGCCACCGCCGTGGCCTCCAAGGACGTCCGGGAAGACATCGACTTCTTTCCGCTCACTGTCGACTACCAGGAAAAGACGTTCGCCGCGGGACGGATCCCCGGCGGGTTCTTCAAGCGTGAGGGCCGCCCGTCCGAAAAGGAGATCCTCACCTGCCGTCTGATCGACCGCTCCATCCGTCCGCTGTTCGCGGGCGGGCTCAAGGCCGAGACCCAGATCATCGTCACGGTGCTCTCCGCGGATGGCGAGAACGACACCGACGTGGTCTCCATGTTCGCCGCCTCGCTGGCGCTGGAGATATCCGACATCCCGTTCCAGGGGCCGCTGGCGGGCGTTCGCGTCGGGCGGATCGACGGCGAGTGGGTCATGAACCCGCAGGTGAGCGAAGTTTCCCGAAGCGACGTCAACATCTTCCTGTCCGGGACCCGCGAGGGCATCGTCATGGTGGAAGGCGGCGCGAGCATGGTGCCCGAGGAGGGCGTGCTCGAAGCGCTGTTCCGCGGACACGAGGCGATGCAGCCGCTCATCGACCTGCAGCAGAAGCTCAAGGACCAACTTGGCAAGGCCAAACGCGTCGCGCCCCCGGAAGAAAAGGACGAGTCGCTGGCGGCGCGGGTCCGGGAGCTGGCCCAGGAGAAGGTCAAGGAGGCGGTGACGATCGCCGACAAGAAGCAGCGCAACGCCCGCATCGACGAGGTGGGCGGCGAGGTCATGGCGGCCGGGGGCGAGGAGTTCCCGGGGCGCGAGAAGGAGGTCAAGGGCGCGTTCAAGGCCCTCGAGAAGTTCCAGCTCCGGGATCTCGTGCTGCGGGAGCGCAAGCGCATCGACGGGCGTGGGCTCAAGGACGTGCGCCCCATTACCTGCGAGGTCGGCCTGCTGCCGCGCACGCACGGGTCGGCGCTCTTCACCCGGGGCGAGACCCAGGGGCTGGTGGTGGCCACCCTCGGCACCGCCGCCGACGTGCAACGGATCGACGCGCTCACCGGCGAGCAGTTCAAGAAGTTCATGCTGCATTACAACTTCCCGCCCTACAGCACGGGCGAGGTCAAGTTCCTCCGCAGCCCGGGCCGGCGCGAGATCGGCCACGGCGCCCTGGCGGAACGCGCGCTGGCGGCGGTGCTTCCCGAAGAGGATGAATTCCCGTACACGTTGCGCCTGGTTTCCGAGATCCTGTCGTCCAACGGCTCCACATCCATGGCCAGCGTCTGCGGCGGCTCGCTGTCGCTGATGGACGCCGGTGTGCCGATCAAGGCTCCGGTGGCGGGCATCGCCATGGGCCTGATCAAGGAAGGCGACGAGGTGCGGGTGCTGACCGACATTCTCGGCGACGAGGATCACCTGGGCGACATGGACTTCAAGGTGGCCGGGACCCGTGACGGGATCACCGCGCTGCAGATGGACATCAAGATCACCGGCGTCACCCGGGAGGTCATGCAGGAAGCCCTCTACCAGGCCCGGGAAGGGCGGCTGCACATCCTGGGCATCATGGACGCGACGCTGGCGGAAGCGCGCAATGACGTTTCCCGCCATGCGCCGCGGATCACCACCATCAAGGTCCGGCCGGACAAGATCCGCGACATTATTGGACCGGGAGGCAAGGTCATCCGCGGCATCGTCGAGGCCACCGGCACCAAGATCGACGTGCAGGACGACGGCACCGTGACCGTAGCGGCCGTCGACGAGGCGGGAAGCCGCCGGGCTATCGACATGATCGAGGGCATCGCCGCCGAGGTGGAGATCGGCAGGATCTACAAGGGCACCGTCAGGCGCGTGATGGACTTCGGGGCGTTCGTGGAGATCCTTCCGGGCACCGAC
The DNA here is from genome assembly GCA_965204205.1 of uncultured Binatia bacterium (SeqCode). Classification (GTDB taxonomy): domain Bacteria; phylum Desulfobacterota; class Binatia; order UBA9968; family JAJDTQ01; genus JAJDTQ01. Next base: position 326,598 of record OZ241976.1, read on the forward strand.
GGGCTGGTGCACATCTCGCAGATCGCCGACGACCACGTCCGCCGCGTGCGGGACGTGCTCAACGAGGGCGACGAGTTGATGGTCAAGGTGCTGGACGTGGACCGGCAGGGCAAGATCCGGCTCAGCCGCAAGGAGGCTCTCAAGGAAGAGCAGCAATCCGAGCGGGTGTAGGGGTGAAAATCCGAAACTGCCCGTCGCGGGCGGTTCCACAGGTCTCGTAGGGGCGGGTTTCAAACCCGCCCGTGTCCGAATCACTTCCAATGTTCGACAAGACCGTTCTGGACAACGGTATCAGGATTCTGACGGAACAGCGCGCCGGGACCCGGGCGGTGAGTCTCGGCATCTGGGTGGAAAACGGCTCCCGTCACGAGGAACGCCGCCAGGGTGGACTGTCGCACTTCGTCGAACACCTCCTGTTCAAGGGAACCGACAGGCGCAGCCCGCAGCGGATCGCCGAGGAGATGGATTCCGTCGGCGGCTTCATCAACGCCTTCACCGGCAGGGAAGCCACCTGCTACTACGCCAAGGTGGTGGACGAGCACCTGCCGCTGGCCGTCGACGTCCTGAAGGACATCTTTCTCAACTCGGTGTTCGATCCCGAGGAGATCGAGCGGGAGCGCACCGTGATACTCCAGGAGATCGCTTCCGCCGACGAGAACCCGGAGGACTTCGTCCACGACCTGTTCAGCCGCGACTATTTCGGCGACCACCCGCTGGGCCGGCCGATCAGCGGGGAGGCGGAAAACGTCGCCGGCTTCACGCGGGACGACTTGGTGGGCTTCATGGCCGAGCGGTATCTCCCGGGCCGGGTGATCATCGCTGGCGCCGGCAATCTTTCGCACGCCGAGTTCGTGGATGCGGTGGCGGCCGAGTTCGGCGCGCTTCCGCCCCGTCCGCTGGAGGGAGCGGACGCCCCGCCGGAGATCGGCCACGGCCTGTTCCAGCATCCGAAGGAGTTGGGGCAGGTGCACATCTGCCTGGGGACGCCGGGACTGCCTCACGGCGACCCGCGACAATACGTCGCGCACGTGCTCAACACGCTGCTGGGCGGCGGCATGAGCTCGCGGCTGTTCCAGGAGATCCGCGAGCGGCGCGGCAAGGCCTACTCGGTTTATTCCTTTCTGTCTTCGTACCGCGACGTCGGCTACCTCGGCGTCTACGTCGGCACCAAGGCGGAATGGACCCGGGAGGTCATCGACCTGGCCGTCGCGGAGATGTTCAAGGTGGCGAAGGGCGAGGTGACCGAGGCGGAGCTTGAGCGGGCGCGGAACCAGCTCATCGGCAATACCCTGCTGGGCCTCGAGTCCGCGGACTCCTGGATGAGTCACATGACCCGGTGCGAGCTGCACCACGGAAGGCAGATTTCGCTGGACGAGATCGCCGAGGGCGTCCACGCCGTGTCGCTCGACGCCGTCGAGGCCTTGGCCCGCGAGTGCTTCGTTGCCGGCTCCATGACCGCCACCGTGCTGGGCGACCTTGACGGGCACAGCGTCGACGGGCTACCGTTCGGCAAGGCCGCGCCGAAGGCGGCGGCCGGCGTCAACCACTGACAGAACCTCTCTCACCCGAGCGGGTTGGCCGAAAGCCGGTGACCACCAGGATACTGTCCGAGCACGACCATCGGGAGTGTCCTTCGACTTCGCGACGCTTCGCTACGCCTTTCCTGAGCCTGTCGAAGGGCTCAGGACAAACGGGGTTTGAACGGGGTTTTGTCAGGATGCGATAGCTTATCGTTCGCCCTGAGCGTAGCGACGTGAAGCGTCGCGAAGTCGAAGGGCGCCGACTGCTGGGGCTCATGGGCGAAGTCAAGGTCCAGATCAAGCGGGTACGGCACGGCAAGGCGGCGGTTCCGTTGCCCCGGTACATGACCGACGGCTCGGCGGGCCTGGATGTCGCCGCGGCGGTGGAGGACGACGTCGTGCTGGCGCCGCTGGAACGGGCGCTCGTGCCGGCGGGTTTCGCCCTGGCGCTGCCCGCGGGCTATGAAGCCCAGATCCGCCCGCGCAGCGGGCTTGCCCTCAAGCAAGGGGTGACCCTGGTGAACAGCCCCGGCACCATCGACTCGGACTACCGGGGCGAGGTTCAACTGGCTATGATCAACTTGGGCTCGGAGCCGGCGACCATCCGTCACGGCGACCGGGTAGCCCAGATGGTGGTCCAGCGCGTCTCCCGGGTGCGCTGGGAAGAGGTGGACGAGTTGCCGCCTTCGGCGCGCGATGCCGGAGGCTTCGGCCACACATCCAAGTGAAATGATCGAACGCTACACACGCCCGGCGATGGCGCGGATATGGTCGGAGGAGAACCGCTTCGCCAAGTGGCTTGAGATCGAGATCCTCGCCACCGAGGCCCTGGCCGGCATGGGCAAGGTGCCCGCGGACGCGCCGGCGCGTATCCGGGAGAACGCTCGCATCGACGTAGCCCGCATCCGCGAGATCGAGCGCGACGTCCATCACGAAGTGATCGCGTTCCTGCGCTGCCTGGCCGAGTCCATCGGCGACGACGCCCGCTTCGTGCACGTCGGCATGACCTCGTCGGACGTCATGGACACGGGCTTCTCGCTGCAGCTCAAGGATGCCAGCGCGCTCCTGCTGGAGGACGTGCGCGAGCTGCTGTCGGTGCTGCGGGAGCATGCGTTCCGCTACAAGGACACGCCGATGATGGGCCGCACCCACGGGATCCACGCCGAGCCCATCACCTTCGGCCTCAAGATGGCCCTGTGGCACGAGGAGATGCGCCGGAACCTGGCGCGGCTGGAGGGCGCCGCCGGCGAGGTGAGTTGCGGCATCATCTCCGGCGCGGTGGGCACCTACGCGCAGGTCCCCCCGGAGGTGGAGGCCTACGTGTGCAAGGCCGCGGGAATCGACCCCGATCCGGTGTCGAACCAAATCATCCAGCGCGACCGCCACGCCTATTTCTTCAGCGTCCTGGCGGTGCTGGCCAGCTCCATCGAGAAGTTCGCGCTGGAGATCCGCCACCTCCAGCGCACCGAGGTGCTGGAAGCCGAGGAGCCGTTCGCGGCCACGCAGATGGGGTCGTCGGCCATGCCCCACAAGCGCAACCCGATCCTGACCGAGAACGTCTGCGGCCTGGCGCGGCTGGTGCGCTCGTACTCGGTGTCGGCGCTGGAGAACGTCGCCCTCTGGCACGAGCGGGACATCAGCCACTCGTCGGTGGAACGGGTCATCGGCCCCGACGCCACCATCCTGCTGGACTTCATGCTGTACCGGGTCACCCACGTGATCCGGAACCTGTGCGTCTACCCCGAGAACATGCAGCGTAACCTCGCGCTGAGCGGCGGCGCGGTGTTCTCGCAGGGCGTCCTCCTGCGGCTGGTGGAGAAGGGCATGTCCCGGGACGAGGCCTACAAGATCGTCCAGCGGCACGGCTTGGTGGCCGCCAAGGAGGGCAAGGACCTCAAGCAGCAACTACTCGAAGACCCGACGGTGATGGAGAACCTGACCGCCGGCGAGATCGACGAAATTTGGGACCTCAAGGATTGCTTCCGGCACGTGGACGCAATCTTTGACCGGGTGTTCGGCGAAGCGTGAAGCGGCGGCGGCGCCGGATTGGATTCAACACGCGCCCGCGGGCGCACGAGGAGAGCCATGGAAAAGCGCGAGTTCATGTATGAGGGCAAGGCGAAAAAGCTCTACGCCACCGACGATCCCGCCAAGATGATCCAGTATTTCAAGGACGACGCCAGCGCCTTCAACAAGAAGAAGCTCGGCACCGTCACCTCCAAGGGGATCGTCAACAACGCCATCTCCGAGGTGCTGTTCAAGCACCTGGAAGACAACGGCGTGCCGACGCACTTCCTGGAGCGCCTCGACGAACGGGAGATGCTGGTCTGGAAACTGGACATGCTCCCCATCGAGGTCATCATCCGGAACATCGTGGCCGGCAGCATGGCCAAGCGGCTCGGGCTGGAGGAGGGGCAGTCGCTGTCCACCACCATCCTCGAGTTCTGCTACAAGTGCGACGAGCTCGATGACCCGATCATCAACGACTACCACATCCTGGCGCTGGGCTACGCCACCGCGGAGGAGCTGGCGGAGATCAAGCGTCTCACGTTCCGCATCAACGAGCTGATGACGGCGTTCTTCGACGAGCGGGACCTGATCCTGGTGGACTTCAAGCTCGAGTTCGGGAAGCGCGAAGGCCAGGTCGTCCTGGCCGACGAGATCTGCCCCGACACCTGCCGTTTCTGGCAGAAGGGCTCCCTCGAGAAGATGGACAAGGACCGCTTCCGCCGCGACCTGGGCGGCGTCGAGGACGCCTACCAGGAGGTCTGCCGCCGGGTCACCGGCGGCTAGGCGCATTAACCGGCCCCCGCACCCGTCATTCCGGGTTTGACCCGGAACCCAGCGGGCGGGGGCGGGTGGGGCGTCCGCACCGGCCATGCTCGTCAAAGTCTTCGTGACCCTCAAGGAGGGAGTCCTGGACCCCCAGGGCAAGGCCGTCCAGAACTCCCTCCACAGCCTCGGCTTCGGCGCGGTCCAGGACGTGCGCGTGGGCAAGTACCTGGAGCTTCACCTGGACGTGGCCGCGGCCGAGGACGCCGAGCAGCAGGCCCGGCGCATGTGCGACAAGCTGCTGGCCAACCCCGTCATCGAAGACTACCGCTTCGAGATCGCGGAACCCGCGGAATAGCGGCATGCGTTGGGGGGTGGCCGTCTTTCCCGGTTCCTGCGACGACGACGACGTCGTCCACTGCCTGCGCCACGTGCTCGGGCAGGATGTCCGCACCCTCTGGCACAAGGACCCGTTCCCCGGCGGCTGTGACGGCGTGGTGCTGCCCGGGGGCTTCTCCTACGGCGACTACCTGCGGGCCGGGGCCATGGCCCGATTCTCCCCGGTCATGCAGGGCATCGTCGACTTCGCCGGGTCCGGCGGGCTCGTGCTCGGCATCTGCAACGGTTTCCAGATCCTCTGTGAATCCGGGCTGCTCCCCGGAGCGCTGACCCGCAACGCCTCGCTGCGTTTCGTCTGCCGGCGGGTGCATCTCCGGGTCGAGGACAACTGCTCCCCGTTCACGCGGCTGGCCAGCCCCGGCGAGCTGCTGGAGATGCCGGTGAAGCACGGCGAAGGCCGCTACTACGCCGACACCGCGACCCTGAAAGACCTCGACGACAACGGACAGGTGCTGCTGCGCTACGCGGACGCGGCCGGCGAGGTCTCGGACGAGGCTAACCCCAACGGCTCGGTGGACGGCATCGCCGGCATCTGCAACCGCGCGCGCAACGTGTTCGGCCTGATGCCCCATCCCGAGGACGCCACCGAAAACGTGCTCGGGGGCGTCGGCGGCCTCAAGATCTTCTCCTCCATGGTCGCCGAAGTCCGGCGCGGGGGCGGCTCGTGAGCGGTGGCAGGACGACTGACAGCGCTACCGGCGGGAGCACGGGTGGAGCCACGGGCGATGCCGCGAGCAGCAACGATCCCGGTGCCGCGGCCGTGACCCCTGAGACGGTCGCGGCCCACGGCCTGACCGCCCACGAGTACGACGAAATCCGCCGGCTGCTGGGCCGCGAGCCCAACTTCACGGAGCTCGGCGTCTTCTCGGTCATGTGGTCCGAGCATTGCAGCTACAAGAGCTCCCGCAGGCACCTGAAGCAGTTCCCCACCGAGGGCGCGCGGGTGATCCACGGCCCCGGCGAGAACGCCGGCGTCATGGACATCGGCGACGGTCTGGCCGTGGTGTTCAAGATCGAGAGCCACAACCACCCCTCCTTCATCGAGCCGTACCAGGGCGCCGCCACCGGCGTGGGCGGCATCCTGCGAGACATCTTCACCATGGGCGCGCGCCCCATCGCCAGCCTCAACTCGCTCCGCTTCGGCGACGTCCGCCACCCCAAGACGCCGTACCTGGTTAACGGGGTGGTGGGCGGCATCGGCGGCTACGGCAACTGCATCGGGGTGCCGACGGTGGGCGGCGACATCTACTTCGACGAGTGCTACGACGCCAACATCCTGGTCAACGCATTCACGCTGGGTCTAGTGGAGCGGGACCGGATCTTCACCGGCAAGGCCAGCGGTGCCGGCAACCCTGTCGTGTACGTGGGCTCCAAGACCGGGCGCGACGGCGTCCACGGCGCCACCATGGCGTCGGAGTCCTTCTCCGAAGGCTCGGAGCAGCGCCGTCCCACCGTACAGGTGGGCGACCCCTTCACGGAGAAGCTGCTCCTCGAAGCCTGCCTCGAGCTCATGAAGACTGACGCCATCGTGGGCATCCAGGACATGGGGGCGGCGGGCCTCACTAGCTCGGCGGTGGAGATGGCTGGCCGGGGCGGCTCGGGGGCGGAGCTGGAGCTGTCCCACGTGCCCCTGCGGGAGCAGGGCATGACCCCCTACGAGATCCTGCTGTCCGAGTCCCAGGAACGCATGCTGCTGGTGGCGCGCCCGGAATCCGTGGAGCAGTTGCAGGCGATTTTCCAGCGCTGGGACCTGGACGCGGTGGTGGTGGGCAGGGTCATTGACGAGCCGGTGTTCCGGGTGTTGTCGGAAGGCCGGGAGGTCGCCGCCATCCCGGTGGCGGCGTTGACCGACGCCGCGCCGTCCTACGACCGTCCCGCCGCGCGGCCGGCCCGGCAAGATGCGATTCAGCGCCTCGACGAGGCCGCGTTGCCCGAGCCCGAAAACATGAACCGGGTGCTGGAGCAGCTCCTGGAGTCCCCCAACATCGCGTCCCGGGAATGGGTCTACGGCCAATACGACCACTACGTCCGCAGCAACACGGTGGTGGCGCCCGGCGCTGACGCCGCGGTGGTGCGTATCAAGGGCACCTCCAGGGGCCTGGCCCTGACCGTCGACTGCAACGGCCGCTATTGCTACCTGGATCCCCACACCGGCGGCATGGCCGTGGTGGCCGAGGCCGCCCGGAACCTGGCGTGCGTGGGCGCCACGCCGCTGGGTCTCACGGATTGCCTCAACTTCGGCAACCCCGAGAAGGAAGAGGTGATGTGGCAGTTCTCCCAGGCCATCCTCGGCATGCGCGAGGCCTGCCTGGCGCTGGAGATCCCGGTGGTGAGCGGCAACGTCAGCTTCTACAACGAGACCGAAGGGGTCTCCATCCACCCCACGCCCACGGTGGCTATGGTGGGCCTCTTGGAAGACGTCGAGCGCATCGCCACGCCGTGGTTCAAGAAGGAAGGTGACTTGGTGGTGCTGCTGGGCTCGAACCGCGGCGAGCTCGGCGGCAGCGAGTACCTCAAGGTGGTCCATGGGCAGACGGCGGGGAAGCCGCCGCGGGTGGACCTGGTGTTGGAGCGGGGCGTCCAGAAAACCTGCCGTGCCGCCGTGGAGATGGGCCTTCTGTCCTCCGCCCACGACGTTTCCGAGGGGGGCCTGGCGGTGGCCCTAGCCGAGGCGTGCTTCGGGGATCCGGGCATCGGCGCGGTGATCGACCTGGATTCCGAAGGCCGTACGGACGCGTTCCTGTTCGGCGAGGCGCACTCGCGAATCGTGGTGTCGTTGCAGGAGAAGGACTACGGCCGGTTCGACGAATTGGCGTCCAGGGAGGGTGTCCCGGCCGCGGTCATCGGCCGGGTCGGGGGCTCCCGGCTCGTCATCGGCAATCTGGTGCGGGCACGGGTGGACCGGCTGCGGAATCTTTGGTCGACGGCGTTGGAGCGGTGTGTTAAGTGAACGGAGTGTTTCTTAGGGAGCCCCTGATCCACCGCGTAGACACTCGACAAGGAATTTTAGGGGCGGATTTCCAAACCGCCCGTTGCACGGGCTGCCGGCTGACTCGGAAGAGGCAGGAAGCAGAGTGTCCCGCGACAAGGACATGATGTTCGACAAATTCCATGAAGAATGCGCGGTGGTCGGGGTCCACGACCACCCGGAAGCCGCCAACATGGTGTACTTGGGGCTCTATGCGCTGCAGCACCGCGGCCAGGAGTCCTCGGGCATCGTGTCGTCCGACGGCGGCGCGCTCATCTCGCACCGCCAGATGGGCCTGGTGGCGGACGTCTTCAACGAGGACATCATCAAGAACCTGCACGGGACCTCCGCCATCGGCCACAACCGCTACTCCACCACCGGCCAGACCGATATCAAGAACGCTCAGCCGTTTGTCGTAGAGTACGCCAACGGACCCATCGCCGTGTCCCACAACGGCAACCTGATCAACGCCAACCAACTCCGGCAGCAGCTCGAGGAGTCCGGCTCCATCTTCCAGTCTACCTCCGACACCGAGGTGATCATCCACCTCATCGCCACCTCGAAGGAGAGCACACTGACGGATCGGGTCATCGATGCCCTCCACCAGGTCAAGGGCTCCTACTCGCTCGTCTTCCTCACGGCCGATACCATGATCGCCGCCCGCGACCCCGTGGGGTTCCGGCCGCTGATCCTGGGACGGTTCCCCCGAGCCGGCCAGCCCGATTCATACGTGGTGGCGTCGGAAACCTGCGTGCTCGATCTCATCGAGGCGGAGTACGTACGTGAGGTGGAGCCCGGGGAGGTGCTGGTGTTCCGCCCCCACGGCATGGAATCGCTCAAGCCCTTCCCCCAAGTCCCGCCGGCCCGGTGCATCTTCGAGTCCATCTACTTTTCCCGGCCCGACAGCAACGTCTTCGGCCACAGCGTCTACCAGTACCGCAAGGAGCTGGGCCGGCAGCTTGCCCGGGAGAGCTACGTGGACGCCGACCTCGTGACCCCGGTGCCCGATTCCGGCGTCCCCGCCGCCATCGGCTACGCCGAGCAGTCCGGCATCCCGCTGGACCTCGCCCTCATCCGCAACCACTACGTCGGCCGCACCTTCATCGAGCCCCAGCAGCATATCCGGAACTTCGGCGTCAAGATCAAGCTCAACGCCATGCGGGAGGTCTTGCAGGGAAAGCGCGTGGTCGTGGTCGACGACTCCATCGTCCGCGGCACCACCAGCCAGAAGATCATCCGCATGCTCAGGGAAGCGGGGGCCACCGAAGTCCACGTCCGCATCAGCTCACCCCCCACCATCAGCCCCTGCTACTACGGCATCGACACCCCCACCCACAAGGAGCTCATCGCTTCCGTCAACTCCGTCGAAGGCATCCGCGCCTTCATCGGCGCCGATTCCCTTGCCTACCTAAGCCGCGCCGGCCTCTACACCTTCTTCAAGGGCGAAGACGCCGGCTACTGCGACGCCTGCTTCACCGCCAACTACCCCGTGCTGGCAGACGACAACGGCAAGACGCCGCAGTTGCATTTGTTCGAGGCGGTGAGCCGGCGGTGAGGGTCCTCGAGGCTTGCTACTCGGCGGAAGGGTGCACAGACGCGGAATTGAGGAGGGTGTTGGCCCAGTGCTTGGTATGAAGAAACGCGACCTTGGTGGCATACGACAAATTCTTGAACAGGAGAACTGCCGTCCGAGAAAACATGCATCTCACTTTGATTGGTCCGACAAGTCGATCAAGGAGAAGGGAATTGTCGAATCATTTCTAGATCGGAGGAATCACAAGAACAAACATTCGTACTCCTGTTTTGAGATGGAGTCGCATGACCCTCCGGACGCTTGGGTCTTCGACCCGAATAGTTCAAGGATAGGGCTCGAGATTATGGAGCTAGTCAACGAAGAGGCTATACGGACACAGACTGAATATGGCCGTATCGGAGAATTGGCTATTGGTCGTAACTACGCTGCGGAGTCGGAAAAATGGGCCAATCCGGAATATTTTGTGGACGGAGTCAATCGATGTGTCCAAGAAAAGGACCAGAAGTGTGACAGGTTATTCTCTGACGGTCAGATAGTGGAGCTCTTGCTCCACTCGGACGAGCCGCATCTCATTGATAACCTTGAGGAGAACGTTTCATCGGGCCTCCGTGTCCGAGGTAGCAGGTTTCGTCGTATATGGCTCTTGCTGAGCTATGACCCCCGGTTCGAGAGCTACCCTGTTGTAGAACTCTTGCAGGCAACTAGGCAGTCAAAGTGACCTACTGCCAAAGGCGCGGACGGCAACTCTGTAGTCGCTTCGTGCTCTCTCTCCATGTAAAGGTACTGCTACCGTAGTCCTTCACCACGTCGTCTGGATTTCACACGAAGGCAGCACCAACACCGTTCCCACGCTTGCGACCCGCGCGGATTCAGTCGTTGATCACCGAAGCGGGAGGGCATGCTGGGCTCGCCGCCGGCGTGGCTGTCGTCGACGCCCTGCCCAGAGCGATAGCACCGCTGGGGACCATTGGGACAAGCCGATATCCAACACCGTGGTACGGTTGTTGCACAATTGAAGCCGAGGAGGGGCAACCTGTTGCGACTGTCAAGATGAAGGTTGATGGTGGCATGTCGGAGCGACGTATCGACGTGGTCGAGGATCTCCTGACCGAGCCTGAGTTGCTGAAGAACAAGACGCTCAAGGAAGTCCAGGAACTCTTGGGTGTCAGACCGGCGAGCTGGCGGGTTGAAAGACTGCGCCGAGGAAGCAGTAAAGGCAGGGGATGGGTGCTGCGCGAGTATACGAGGAACGGGAACGAAACGGGGCGCATGATCCGGTACCACCCCGGCGGCGGACGTCATGGGCCGGAGCCATATTGGCGGGTGATGAATTCCGGTGTAAAATCTCCAATCATTCCAGCCGGAAAACCTGATAGAGGTTAACACGATGCCAAAGTCAGTATCGGACGAACAGCTCTCAACCTTGTGGGATGCAGTCCTCAACCTTGCCCTGCCGGCCAGCGAACAACTCGCGATACTTGAAGCGGCCGGTGACGGCCGAGCGGTCGATGAACTGGCGCTCGACTACAATGACAATTGTTGGATTGTTACAGACGCAGAGTCACGGAACCAGTTGACGCAAGACGAGCTTTCGGCACTGCGATCTCTGGACCGCAAACTTGACCAAATGAGTGGCGAAGCAAATTCAGGCAATTGGACGATCGAAGCTCTGCAGTGCGATGATTCCTGGAAGGATGTCCGCAGGCTGGCCGCGGTTGCCTTGGCTATGAGACAGATCGCCAAGGTCAAGAAACCGGCTGCATGAATGGCTGCTACGCGGGTTGCTGTGTCAGGTTCTTAGCCAACTGCGGTTTGTCCACGTAACTTCAAGACCCCTTCCAAGTCCAAGCCCTTAGCCGCCACGACTCAGCCCAGCGCTGTAGCGCAATGCCGGCGATGAAACAGAACCGCCCCCGCGGACCTGACAGAAGGATTGGATCTCACTTGCTAGGAGGGCCAGATCCCGCATTTCGTATTTTAGCGAAAATCGCCTGTTGTTCCACGAGCCCGGATGTGGTTCTCGCCTGAGTTGACAGAGCGGCCTCGAACGCGCCGTTCATGGCCTCGATGTGCTCAGCCACGTTGACGTTGCGTAGGTGTTGGCGCCGCAGCTCTTTGAATTTGGCGGCAGCCAATCGCCACCGTTCGACATATGCGCGCAGTTCTTTTTCGTCGTCGTCAACCATGTGCGGCAAGACAGTTTACGTCTTGGGTTCGAACACAACAAATGTTTTCGACTACGATGCCGGATCAACAGGACTCGTCATTTTGTTCGCTGCGCAGTTCCTGCGTCGCGGCCCGATTCAGGACGACGTCGTCCCCTTGGTCACGTAAAATCACCCCGTAGTCACCCCTCGCCCTGTCCACCGACACATACCCCCGCCGCACATCTTCCAGCACCGCCTCCGGGCTTCGCTCGAACGCCGCCCCCACGCCACCCCCGCCGGGCCGCTCCACCCGCAGCACATCCCCGGTTTTCAGCCGCTGGTCCCCGAACCGGGACGGCATGCTGCGCTCGTCTTCTCCGCCGGGATTGATGACGCAGCCGCCGGTGCCCCCCGGGTGGCCGCCGGCGATGCCCTGTGGGGCGAGGGCGTGTTTGTCGGTGCGCATGGAGAAGCGGACCTCCTCCTGGAGGATGCGGTATTCGCGGACGAAGCCGAGGCCGCCCCGGTGGCGGCCGGGGCCGCCGGAGTCGGGGAGGAGCTCGAAGCGCTCGACCCGGGTAGGGAACTCGGATTCGATGATCTCCACGGGGGCGATCTTGCCGTTGCTCAGGTGGAAGGAGGTGGCGGAGGCGCCGTCCTTGCCGTTTCTTCCGCCCACGCCGCCGGCGAAGATCTCGTACTGGACGTAGCTGCGCTTGCCGTCGCGGGCGCGGCCGCCCAGGGCGATGGCGCCGCTGCCGGAGCCCTCGGCGATGGCCTTGTCGGGGACGAGCGGCGCCATGGCCTGGAGCACGGCCTCGGCCACCACCAGCGCGGTGGGCATGTAGGCGTTGACCGCGGCCGGGTAGTCGGGACACACCACGGTGCCTTGGCGGAAGCGGGTTTCCACCACCCGCGCCAGTCCCTGGTTGATGGGCAGGAACGGGTCGACGAGGGCGATGAGGCAGTAGTAGCAACAGGCCCGCACGAGGGGAGGGCGGATGTTGGCCGGTCCGGTGGTCTGGGGGCCGCATCCCGAGAAGTCGAACAGGATGCGGTCGCCGACCTTCTCGACGGTGACGCGGATGCGCACGGGCTTGTCGAGGTCGATGCCGTCGTTGTCGACGCAGGCCTCCCCCTGGTAACGGCCGTCGGGCCACAAGGCGATGACCTGCCGGAGCCGGCGCTCGGCGTGCCCGGCCAACTCGTCGGTGGCGGCCATGACCGTGGACTCGCCGTACTTGTCCAGCAGCTCGGAAATCCGCCTTTCGCCCAGGCGGTTGGCGCCCACCTGGCCGCGGATATCGCCCACCACCACCTCGGGGGTACGGCTGTTGGCGTGGATGAACCACTCCAGCTCGCGCACCGGGCGGCCCGCGTCCACGAACTTCACCGCCGGCAGGTGCAGCCCTTCCTGGAAGATCTCCCGGGCGGTGCCCGAACCGCTGCCCGGCACGGTGCCGCCGATGTCGCTCTTGTGGGCCATGCTGGCGCAGAAGCCCACCCACTCGCCCCGGTAGAAGACCGGGGTGAGCACGCCCATGTCCGGTGCGTGGGGGCTGCCGCCGCGGTAGGGATGGTTGACGATGTATGCGTCGCCCTCCTGCAACTCGTCCGGGGAAAACCGTTCGAGGAGGCCGGCGGCGCATGCCGGGAAGGCGCCCATGTGGAGCGGCAGCACCACGTGCTGGGCGATGACCTCGGCGTTGGTGTTGAGGATGGCGCAACTGGCGTCGTGGGATTCCCGGATGATGGTGGAGAACCCGGTGCGGAAGAGCGAGGTCTGCATCTCCTGCACGATGCCGTCAAGAGCGGCGCGGATGACCTGGACGGTGATGGGGTCGGCGGTGTGGCTTACGGACATGGGTTCGTGACCTCGACGGGATTTCTTCCGTTTGCGGACCAAAGCCCCTCTCCCTCTGGGAGAGGGTGGCCGAAGGCCGGGTGAGGGCTCTGCGAAATCCTTGACTGTCCGACGGTGGCGGGCACCCTCACCCCGGCCCTCTCCCAGAGGGAGAGGGGGTCGGACGCGACTTGGCGCGCTCCTGGCGCGCGGTGGCCGTGCGCGTCTCGTCCAGCGCGAATGCGCCGCCGCTCTCCTCCACCGCCACGCCGTAAACCTCCAGGGCATACTCCGCCGAGACGTAACCGTTCTTCACGTCCCGCAGCACCGCTTCGGCGTCGCGTTCCAGGGGCTCGCCGAGGCCCCCACCTCCGGGTGTCTCCAGCCGGAACACGTCTGCTCTGCGCACGGCAACATCGGAGCATCTGGAGGGGATTTCCCGTTCTTCCTGGCCGCCCGGATTGAGGATGCCCTTGCCGGTCCGCCCGTTCCCTCCGCCTTCCACGCCCTTGGGCGCCACCACGTGCTTGGTGGAGCGGAGCGAAAAGCGGCCCTCGGGGTTCAGGAACTCGTACTCCCGGACGAAGCCCAGGCCGCCGCGGAACTGGCCGGCGCCGCCGGAGTCCCGCACCAGTTCGAAGCGGCGCAGGCGGGTGGAGAACTCCGACTCGATGATCTCGATGGGGGCGATGCGGGCGTTGGACTGGTTGACGTTGGTGCCGGAGACGCCGTCCTTGCCGGAGCGGGCGCCGGAGCCGCCGCCGAAGATCTCGTACTGGACGTAGCTGCGGCCGGTCTTCTCGTTCCTGCCGCCGATGATAATGGAGCGGCTGGCGCAGCCGTCGGCGATCTTCTTGACCGGGGTGAGCTGGCTCAGGGCCTCGAATAGCGCTTCTACCAGGGCATGGACCGTGGGGTTGTAGGTGTTCACCGGCGCGGGGAAGCGGGGATTGAGCACGCTTCCCTCGGGGCAGTTCACATCCACCACCCGGGCCAGCCCCTGGTTGGTGGGGAGGGCCGGGTCGGTGAGGGCCGTGAGGCAGTAGGAGCACGCGGCCCGCACCACCGACGGCCGGATGTTGGCCGGGCCGCGGGTCTGGTCGGCGCTGCCGGTGAAGTCGAACAGCAGCCGGTCGCCCTTCTTGTCGATGCGCACCCGGATGCGTACTGGTTTATCCAGGTCGATGCCGTCGCTGTCCAGGAAACGCTCGCCCTCGGCGCTTTGATCAGGCCAGGTCGAGATCTCGTTGCGCACGCGTTCCTCGGTGAGCCGGAACAACCGGTCGTAGCAGGCGAGCACGGTCTCGCGGCCGTACTTGGCCATCATCTCGCCGAAACGCCGCTCGCCCAGCCGCGCCGCGCCTACCTGGCCGCGGATGTCGCCCACCACCAGTTCGGGGGTGCGGCTGTTGCACCCGATGATCTCCTCGATGTCCTTGCTGGTCTTGAAGCGGTCGATGTACTTCACCGGCGGCACCTGGAGCCCCTCCTGGTACACCTCCCGGGCCTGGCTCCAGCAACTCCCCGGCACCGGCCCGCCGATGTCGCTCTTGTGCGCCATGGTGGCGGAGAACCCCACCCACTCGCCGTCGAAAAAGATCGGCGTCATCACGCACATGTCCGGGGCGTGGGGGCTGCCGCCGAGGTAGGGATGGTTGGTGATGTAGGCGTCGCCCTCGTGGATCTCCTCCGGCCCATAGTTCCGCAGCACCCCCTGGGCGCAGGCCGGGAACGCCCCCATGTGGAGCGGCAGCACCACGTGCTGCGCCGCCACCTCGCCGTCGCAGGTGAGGAGCGCGCAACTGGCGTCCTGGGACTCCCGGATGATGGTGGAGAAGCCGGTGCGAAAGAGCGAGTTCTGCATCTCCTGCACGATGCCGGCCAGCCGCGCCTGGATCACCTGCAGGGTGATGGGGTCGGCGGAGGCCGCGTTTGCCGCGCTGGATTCGGGATGTGCCATGGTCTTGTTCCGGCAGGCCGCTGGCCCGCGTCTTGTGCATGCCGAGTGTGCGCTCCGAGGTAGGTCGGGTTAGCCGAAGGCGTAACCCGACACTCGTCGCGTCACCTGTCGGATTACGCTGCGCTAATCCGACCTACCTTTCTGCCGTTCTACGAATTCTACCCCTTCGCCGTGACGATCAGGTTCTTGTAGTCGTCCACCCGCGCCCGCTGTTCCGGATGAATGACGGTCGTGGTGTCCATCTGCTCCACCACCGCCGGCCCGTCCAGTTCGTGTCCCGGTTCCAGCCGGTCGCGGTCGTAGATGGGGGTGTCCTGAAAGCCCAGGTCGCGGCCGAAGAAGATCCGCCGTTCGCCGGTGCGGGCGTCGTCCACGCTTGTGCCCGTGGCCTTGAACGGCGACAGCCGGGTCTGCGGCACCCGTCCTTCGGACACCAGCCGCACGCTCACCAGTTCCACGGGCTCGGACTCGGCCTTGTGGCCGTGGGCCTGCTCGTGCACCTCGTGGAAGCGCTGCTGCACCAGCTCCATGTCCTCGTCGTCTAACGGCGGGGTCGGGGACGGCACAGTGAGCTCGTACCCCTGCCCGGCGTAGCGCAGGTCCAGGTACGGCGTCAGCACGATTTCCTCGTCCGGGAAACCCTCCCCGGACAGCTCTTCCCGCGCCTGTTCCATGAGTTGTTCGAACAACACGTTGATGTCGCCGGGCCCGAGCTCCTGCATCGGTGCCAGCTTGGAGCGCACGTGGTCGTGCTTCACGTCCGACATGAGCAACCCCAGGGCCGAGTTGACCCCCGGGGTCAGCGGCACCAGCAGCGTCGGGATGCCCAGGTCCAGCGCCAGCCTTCCGGCGTGCATGGGCCCGGCGCCGCCGAAGGCCACCAGCGTGAACTCCCGGATGTCGTAGCCGCGCTGGGACGACACCGCCTTGATGGCCTCCTCCATCTTGACGTTGATGATCCGGAGAATGCCGTCCGCGGCCTCGTGGAGGCTGAGTCCCAGGGGTTTGGCGATGCGCTTCTCCACCAACGACTCGGCCTTGCCCTTGTCCAGGGTGAGCCGCCCGCCCAGGAAGTGGTCGGGGTCCAGCACCCCCAGGATGACGTTGGCGTCGGTGACGGTGGCGTTCTCGCCGCCCCGGTCGTAGCAGATGGGGCCGGGGTCGGCGCCGGCGCTGTCGGGTCCCACCTGGAGCGCCCCGACCGAGTCGATGCGCGCGATGGTGCCGCCGCCCGCGCTGACGGTGTGGATGTCGAGCATGGGCAGGCTGATGGGCCGTTGGCTGATGCGGCCCTGTGTGGTGACCACCGGGCGCCCCTGGTGGATCAGCGCCACGTCGCAACTGGTGCCGCCCATGTCGAAGGTGATGATGTTGTCGATGCCCACCTTGCCGCTGGCCCCCAAAGACGAGATCACCCCACCCGCCGGCCCGGAGAGCACCGTGGCCACGGGTATGCGGGCCGACGTCTTGAAGGTCGACACGCCGCCGTTGGACTGCATGATGTAGAGTTGCGGCGTGGTGACCCCCATCTCCCGCAGGCGGTCCTCCAGCGAGTTCAGGTAGCGGCTCATCACCGGCGCGATGTAGGCGTTGATGACCGTGGTGCTCATCCGGTAGAACTCGCGGATCTGCGGCAGCACCTCGCACGACAGCGACAGGGTCGCCTCCGGGAACTCCTCGGCCATGATCTTCTTGACCGCCAGCTCGTGATCGAGGTTCAGGAAGGAGAACAGGAAACAAACCGCCACCGACTCGACGCCCTTGGCCTTGAGGCGGCGGACGGCCTCGCCCGCTTGGCCGACGTCCACCGGCGTGAGGGCGTTGCCCTGGAAATCCACCCGCTCGCGGACTTCTTCCGTCGTGTACGGTGTGGCCAGCAGGCGGGGTTTCTCGAAAAAGAGGTCGTAGGTCACCGGTCCGTACCCCCGGCTCTGCTCCATGACCTCGTAGATGCCGCGGAAACCCTCGGTCACCAAAAGGCCGGTGACCGCTCCCTTCTCCTCCAGCAGGGCGTTGGTTCCCACGGTGGTGCCGTGGGAGAAGAAGCTCACGTCCCCGGCCGGCACGCCCCGGTCGAGCAGTTCCCGCACCCCGTTCAGCACCGCCTGAAACGGCTCCCTGGGGGTCGAAGGAACCTTGGTGATGCTGATCTCGCCGCTGTCCTCGTTGAAGAAAACAAAGTCGGAAAAGGTCCCTCCGGTGTCCACCGCTACCCGATAACGCGCCATCGGAGTTGCGTTAACACGATTCGTCAGGGGGTTCAAATCGGCGTCCGGAACGCGACCACAGGCCGAATATCGATGCCGGAGCAGCCACCGCCGGGTTGAAACGTACACCTGAATCTCGTGTCCGTAGCTCTCCGGCCGCGAGGCGCCCGCGCGATGGCAACGGTTGTGGTCCGGTCGGAGGCCCGGCTTGACACCCTCCACGGTTTCCCGATAGAGCAGTGCCAGATAGCCAGAACAGTATCGCGGCCGCGGCCACGGCCCGCATTCAAGCGGGCCGCCGGCCGGGCCGGAGAGGAGCACTCATGATCGAAGGGTTGCAGGGCAAGGTTGTGATCGTTACGGGCGGCGGGCACGGCATCGGCAAGGCATACAGCGAGGGCTTTACCAAGTGTGGCTCCCGCGTGGTGGTGGCGGACATCGACGGGGAGGCGGCGGAGAAGGTGGCCGCGGACCTCGGGAAGCTGAGCGAGGCCGGCTCCATGGCGGTGACCGTGGACGTGTCCGACGAGGAGTCCACCAACCAGATGGTCGCCCAGACCATCGAGCGTTTCGGCCGGGTTGACGTGCTCATCAACAACGCGTCGATCTTCGCCACCATTCCCATGAGCCGCGGACGCATCGAGGAGATCAGCATCGAGGAGTGGGACAAGCTCATGTCGGTGAACCTCAAGGGCGTGTTCCTGTGCTGCCGCGCGGTGCTGCCGCAGATGCGCCAGCAGAAGTCCGGCAAGATCGTCAATATCGCTTCCGGCACCGCGCTCTACGGTCCTCCGGGGCGAATTCACTACGTCGCCTCCAAGGCCGGCGTGATGGGTTTCAGCCGCACCCTGGCGCGTGAGGTGGGCGAGGACAACATCCAGGTCAACATCCTGTGCCCGGGATCGACCCTGTCCGAGGAAAACCCCACCGAGGAGATCCTTAAGATGCGCCAGAGCAACATCGGCTCGCGCGCCCTCAAGCGGGTGCAGGTCCCGCAGGACCTGGTGGGCGGGGTGTTGTTCATGTCGTCCCCGCTCGCGGATTTCATGACCGGTCAGACCTTGGTGGTCGACGGGGGTCAGAACATGCACTAACGCGACACCAGGCTGGAACTCTGTATTTTCGAGGGGTTACGGGCAAACACGCCGATACCGTCGGGCGGCTCGCCGAACGGCTGGGGCCGTCTTCGGTCCTCACCGACCCGGGTGAGCTGGACCTGCATTCCTGGGATGCGTTGAGCTACAGCCGCATCCATCCCTCGCATCCCATCGCTCCCGTTCAGCCGCTGTGCGTCTGCACCCCGGCCTCCACCGCGGAGGTGCAGGCCGTCGTGGAGGTTGCGAACCGGGACCGGATGCCGCTGGTCCCCTACGGCGGCGGTTCCGGGCTCATGGGGGCGGCGGTCTCGCTGACGCCCGGTATCGTGGTGGATCTCAGGCGGATGAACGCCGTCCTGGAGGTGGACGGGGACTCGTTCACGGCAAGGGTTCAGGCCGGCGCTGTGCTGGAAGGCGTCGATACGGAGTTGCGACGGACCGGCCTCATGCTCGGTCACGACCCCTGGACCCTGCCGGTGGCAACGCTGGGCGGCGCCGTCTCCACCAACAGTCTGGGCTACCGCGGCGGCAAGTACGGCTCGGTGGGCAGCCAGGTGCTGGGGGTGGAGGCGGTGCTGCCCCAAGGGCTGGTGTGCCGCACCCGCGGCGTCGCCAAGAGCTCCACCGGGATCAACCTCAACCATCTCTTCATCGGCGGCGAGGGGTGTTTCGGCATACTGACGGAGATTACCCTCCGGGTCTTTCCGGTGCCCGAGGTACGGTCGCTACATGCTGTCCGTTTTCCCTCCTTCGAGCGCGGGTTCGATGCGGTCCGGGCGTTCTCTGCCGCCGGCCTGAGGCCGATCCTGCTGGACTACGGCGATGAGACCGACGACCCCGACGGACCGTCCGTCCTCTACCTCGGCTTCGAGGGGAAGGCGGAGGTCGTGGCCGCGGAGGAAGCCGTGGCCTTGGGGGCGTGCCTGGGGCGGGAAGGCGAAAGGTTGGACCGGGACAAGGCGCGACGGTTCTGGCGGGAACGTCACGCCGCCGCCCGACGTTTCGCCGCCGACCGCCGGGAACGTCGAAGGCCGACGGAGAGCGGCGTGCACCAGGACTGGGTGCACGTGGCCTTGCCGTCGTCGCGAGTGCTGGCCTTCAGGCGGGAGGCCATCGCCATGGCGGCCGAGCGCGGGGTTCGCTTCCGGGAAAGCGGGCTTTGGACCGGTCCGGAGCTCTTTTCCCTGCGCCTGTCCAAGGAGGGTGGGGCGGGGGCACGGGCGGAGTTGGGCGACGCCGTCTCGGCCTTGCTCCGGAACGTGCACCGCTTCGGCGGATCAGCGGAATACTGTCACGGCGTCGGGCTCAAGCTGGCCCCGCTCATGGGCGGCGAGCACGGCGACACCCTGGAGGCCATGCGTTCGGTGAAGCGTTGCCTGGACCCCAACGGCATCATGAATCCCGGCAAGCTCGGGTTGTAACGGCGGCGATTTGACCGAACCGGTCGGTACGTCCGTCACCCCTTTGACAATCACATGGAATATCGATACGATACCGACCAAGCATGAACGTAAGGGATTATCGGACACGATCAGACAACCGAGGCCGGAATCGAAAGAACTGCACCCGCAGGTGCGGTTCTTTTTTTGTTCCGCGCCCCCGGATGGGAGGATAACGTGTTGCGGGAGCAGTTGGAGACCTTGGCGGTGCTTCAGGGCATCGATCTGGAAGTAAAAAAACACAGGGACGCGCAATCGGAACACCTCAGGGAAATCGCAACGCGTGAGAACGAAATCGCCCGTTTGACAAAGGAAGTCAAGACGCTCAGGGAAGCCTGGCAGGAGAGGGAAACGGTTCGGCACAACAAGGAACAGACCGTGCTGGATGCCAACAGGAAAGCGACCGACAAGCGCATGCGCATGAGCCACGTCAAGAATATCAAGGAGTTGCAAGCGCTTCAGCGGGAAATCGCGCAGATCAAGGAGTCCAACGCCATCCTCGAGGAGGAGTTGATCGAGGTGATGACCGACCTGGAGGAGCAGGAGGGCGTCCTGAAGCAGAAAGAGGAAGAGTTGAGCGGCCTCCAGGCGGAATGGACCGAGCGGAAGGGGCCTCTGGAGGGGGAGATTGCCGAAATCGAGCAGAAGATCGCCCGGACGCGCAAGTCGCGTGACGAAACGGCGTCGCGTCTCAGCGAGGATCTCGTGGGCAAATACGAACTGCTGTTCGACCGTCGCGACGGCACCGCGGTGGTCTCGGTGTCTTCGGCCATATGCCGGGCCTGCTACATGAACATTCCGCCCCAGCTATGGAATGACGTCCTGCGTAACGAGCGCGTGAACCTGTGCCCGAGCTGTCAGCGCATCCTCTTCTACAATCCGCCCGCCCCGGAACAGGATGGGCAACCGTAAATACTTGCGGACGTGTCTCCCGGCACCCACCCCACCTGGATTTCCCCTTCCGGCGGAAATGACTAGTGGCATGCAACGTCCAATTCCAGACCAAGATGCGCACATGCCACTAGGTACTAGCGTCCTCGGGGCTTGCAACCTCCCGGCATAATCGCGAAACTGAATCCCGGGTCAGCGGATCAGACGGTCGCTTCCGCGGTCGACGCGGAGGAGGAAAGTCCGGACTCCACAGGACAGGGTGGCCGTTAACGGCGGCCCCGAGCGATCGGGGGAAAGTGCCACAGAAAACATACCGCCCGGCGAGTTCCGGTCGAACCGGAGTGCCGGGTAAGGTTGAAAAGGCGAGGTAAGAGCTCACCGGTCCGCCAGTGATGGCGGGCGCATGGTAAACCCCACCCGGAGCAAGACCAAATAGGAGGGTTGGGTCGTCCGCCTGGAACCCTCGGGTAAGGTCGCTGGACCCCGCGAGCAATCACGGGGCAAGATGAATGACCGTCCCGCTTCCTGTTGGGAAGCGCAACAGAATCCGGCTTAACGATCCGCTGGCCCCATCCTCCGAAAACCCGACCTCGTCCCACTTTCGACCGGATTCGGTCCTCTTCACAGCGGTTCCCGGCAGCCCGCGCCGCCGCATTCCCGGCCCCACATCTTGTAGTCCAACCGCCCGGGTCGAGGCACTCTACAACCAGATGTAGGCAAACTCGCGAAATTTTTCGCGAATTCAACCACCAACGTCCTCCCCCAAAATATGACGTTTTTGTGTTGACACGGGTGAAACGGTCTGGCTATATTCCCGTCAGGTGGGAT
Organism: uncultured Binatia bacterium (SeqCode); assembly: GCA_965204205.1. Lineage (GTDB taxonomy): Bacteria > Desulfobacterota > Binatia > UBA9968 > JAJDTQ01 > JAJDTQ01. The sequence continues at coordinate 348,203 of OZ241976.1, forward strand.
AAAGTGGGATAAATTCCCACGCAGTGTCAGACGGCAGAGCGGCGGGCATGTTTCGCGGAAGATACGAGCATACGGTCGATACCAAGGGTCGCCTGAGCATTCCGGCCAAGTATCGCGAGGTCCTCCTGGGCAAGGGCGACGAACGTCTCATTATCACAAATTTCGTCGTCAGCTCCAAGCGCTGCCTCGATGTCTATCCGCTGGACGAGTGGCTGGCCCTGGAGGAGGCGGTTCGCGAGAAGCCCAAGTTCGATGCCCGCATGGTGCGGTTTCAGACCTACTACCTGGGCGGAGCGACCGAATGCGCGGTGGACCCTCACGGCCGCATCCTGATCCCGCCCACGCTGCGCAGGTACGCCGACCTCAAGCGCGACGTCATGCTGGTATCGGCAGGCGAGAAGTTTCGCATCTGGGACAGGGAAGCCTGGGACAAGGTGTTTACGGAGGCCGAAGAGCAACTCATGGAAGATCCGGATTCGTTCTCGGACCTGGGCCTGTAGCTCCGGGGAGGGGCCGGAAGAAAGGAGCGATCCATGATCGGACTCGACAGGAAACCCATTCAGGACATCGCCGTCATCGATGTCAACGGCGATATCGACCTCCGCGAAATGGTGCGGATCAAGGATCTGATCGGAGGCCTGATCGAGAAGGAGCGTCTCAAGGTCGTTTTGAATCTCAAGGCGGTGGACCACATCAACTACCTGAGCATCGGCGTGCTCTTGGACCGCCTGCGGCTGTTGCGCGAGATGAACGGCGACCTGAAGCTCTCGGGCATGCACCCCCATCTGAAGGACATCTTCCGCGTCGTGGGCATGGACGGGGTCTTCGAGTTCTACGCTTCCCTGGACGAGGCCATCGAGAGCTTCGACGACGATTGGGAGGGCGCGGCTACCTGTCATTGAAACACCGGTCGCATGAGCTATGCACACCAGCCCGTGATGCTCCGCGAGGTGCTCGAGGTCCTCACGCCGAAGCCGGCGCGAAGGTACCTCGATGCAACCGTGGGGGGAGGCGGACACGCGGGTGAGATCCTGCGCCTGTCGTCGCCGGACGGCGCCCTCCTCGGGCTGGATTGCGACGACGATGCGATTGCCGCCGCCGGGCGCGCGTTGGCCCGTTTCGGCGAGCGGGTAACGTTGCGGCGGTCGGGCTTCGACCGGGCGCGGGAGGTTCTGAACGAAGTGGGTTGGCCGGGCGTGGACGGCTTGCTGCTGGACCTGGGGCTGTCATCTCATCAGCTCGATACGCCGGAACGTGGGTTCGGTTTCCTGAGCGACGCCAGACTCGACATGCGCATGGACCGCCGCCGTCCGGTGGACGCGCACGAGTTGGTGAACGGCCTGCCGGTGGCCGAGCTGGAAAGGATCATCCGCGATTTCGGTGAAGAGCGGCAGGCGCGCCGCATCGCCTCGGCCATCGACGCCCGGCGCCGCAATGGAGCCATCGACTCGACGCGGCAGCTCGCCGACACGGTGGCCCGGGCCATAAGCGGTTCGTCCCGGCGGCCGCGAAAGAGCGGCAGGCCGGCGCCGCATCCCGCCACCCGGACGTTTCAGGCGGTGCGCATCGCGGTCAACCGCGAATTGGAGAGTCTGGAGGGATTTCTCGAGTCGGCGTACGAATTGCTGTGCGCCAAGGGGCGCCTCGTGATCATTTCGTTTCATTCGCTGGAGGATCGGCTGGTCAAGCGCGCCTTCCACCGGTGGGGACTCGATTGTGTATGTCCCCCGCGCGTGCCCGTGTGCGTCTGCGGCTGGGCCCGCAAGGCAACCGCGATCACGAAAAGGCCGCGGGTGCCGGGCGAGGACGAGGTCCGGGCGAACCCCAGGGCGCGCTCGGCCAAGCTTCGGGCGGTCGAAAGGTTGTAACGAGTTTCGCCCGCACGGGTGAGGAGGGGAAATGCGGGTCTCCCGGCAGGAACCGGCCAACGCGGCAAGCCTTCTCGACAACCAGCAGGTAGCCGATGTCGAGCCCGAGGTACGGCGCCGGGGCGCGCCGTTGCCGGTGGTGCTGAGCTGCCTCCTGGTGGGGTTGGCGCTTCTGCTGGTATGGCAGCGCCTGCGCGTCGTGCAACTCGGCTACGTGCTCTCCACCGGCGCCAAGCTCGAGCGCCGGTTGGAGCAGACGAATCGCGAGTTGAAGCTGGAGTTGGCGACTCTGACGGCGCCCGAACGCCTCGAGGCCATGGCGCGGAAACGCCTCGGGCTGAGGGACCCCGAAACTGGACAGGTGGTGAGACTGCCGTGACGAAGACGCCGCCACAGGACTCTTCCGCGAACCTGCGCTTCCGGCTCCGGTTGACCGGCGGTCTGCTACTGGCGTTGCTGCTGGCGGTGGCGTTGCGGGCCATCCAGCTACAGGCCTTCGACGGCGCCAGGTTGGCACGGCTGGGCGAGCGGCAGCATCTCCAGGAACAGATCTTCGTGCCCAAGCGCGGCACCATCCTGACCCGGAACGGAGACTCGTTGGCCATCAGCGTCGAGTCCAAGTCGGTCTACGTGAGACCGCGGCGGGTCAAGTCGCCGAAGAAGCTGGTGCCGGCGGTGGCGCGCGCCCTGAACCTGAAGCCCAGGACGGTGCGCCGCAAGGTCACCTCCGACAAGCCGTTCGTGTGGCTCAAGCGCCAGGTGACGCCGCGGGAGGCCCAACGCGTCCGGGCCCTGAAGCTCGAGGGGATCGGTCTGTACCACGAGCCGAAACGCTACTACCCGCAGGGTCATCTCGCCGGACAGGCGCTGGGTTTGGTGGGCAGGGACGCACAGGGGTTGGAAGGTATCGAGCGCAGCTACGACCGCTACATACGCGGCAAGACGCGGTCGTCGGTGGTGGAGCGCGATGCCCTGGGGCGTCGCGTCCTGGTCACCGGCCTGGACGACCTCAAGATCCGTCCCGGGGCCGATGTGCGCCTGACCCTCGACACCACGCTGCAGCACCTGGCCGAAAAGCACCTCGAAGCTACCGTGAAGCGTTATCGCGCCAAGGGCGGCACGGTGGTGATGGCGGATCCGTTCACCGGCGCGATCCTGGCGTTGGCCAGCTATCCCTTCTTCAACCCCAACCAGTTCCGCACCCAGGACCGGGAACGGTGGCGCATCCGCGCCATCACGGACACCTACGAACCGGGCTCGGTCTTCAAGGCGGTGTTCGCCGCCGCCGCCATCGAGGAACGGGTGGTGGGACGGGAGGACCTGATCTTCTGCGAGTTCGGCCGCTATCGGTACGGCGGCCGCACCATCCACGATTTCAAGGAGTACGGCTGGCTGTCGTTCGCCAAGGTGCTCCAGCACTCCAGCAACATCGGCGTCGTCAAGGTGGCCGACAAGCTCGGCCGGGAGCGGTATCACCGCTACATCCGCAGGTTCGGCTTCGGTGACAGGACCGGCGTCGATCTGCCGGGCGAGGTTGCGGGAACGGTGCGGCCGCACCGCACGTGGTACGACATCGACCTCGCCGCGGCCTCTTTCGGGCAGTCCGTGGCGGTGACGCCCCTCCAGATGGTCATGGCCTTCTCCGCCATCGCCAACGGCGGCCTGCTGATGAAGCCGTACCTCGTCGATCGTGTCGTGGACGAGGACGGCAGGGTCTTGGTCCAGCACCGGCCGGAGATGGTGCGGCGAGTGGTCTCCAGGACCACGGCCCGCACGGTGGCGGACATCCTCAAGGGAGTGGTGGCGGAGGGCGGCACCGGCACCCGGGCGGCGCTGGCGGGGTTCGAGACCGCGGGGAAGACCGGCACCTCCCAAAAGGCGGACCGGGTGAAGGGCGGCTACTCCAAGACCAAGCGGGTCGCTTCTTTCGTCGGCTTCGTGCCCGCCAGCGAGCCTCGTTTCGTGCTCCTGACCCTGGTGGACGAGCCCACGGTCAACCGGTACGGGGGCGTGGTCGCCGCCCCGCTGTTCCGGAAGATCGCGGCCCCGGCGCTCCATGCCTTGGGGGTGACACCGAACCGGCGGCTCCTTCCGAGGGTGCCGCCGGGGAAGGACGGAGCGGTCGTACGGGTGTCCGGGAAGGCTTCGCGGCAACGCGGTCCGGCCCGCGACGGGCGGCCGAGTCTCGTCGGGCTGAGTATGCGCGAGGCCGTGAACAAGGCCAAGCAGCACCGGTTCTCGGTGGTCCTGCGCGGCCACGGCTACGTGGTGGACCAACGGTCGGAGGGCGCCGGCCGCCGCCTGGTGCTGACGTTGAAGGATTGAAGTCGATGCTCCTCAGGGACCTCTTGCATACGCCGGACATCCGGGACGAGAGCGGCGTCGCGGACCGCGACGTCCGGGGCCTCGCGTGCGATTCCCGGAAGGTCCGCGAGGGGTACGTCTTCTTCGCGCTTGCGGGACAGTCGGCCGACGGCCACGACTACGTGGACGAGGCGGTGAAGCGGGGCGCGGCCGCCGTGGTGGTTGAACGGTCCGTGCGGGTTTCGCCGCGGGCCGCCTGCGTGCGCGTGGCGGATACCCGCCGGGCCATGGCTCACGCCGCCGCGCTGTTTTTCGGACGCCCAAGCCATGGACTCGTGCTGGTGGGGGTTACCGGCACCAACGGCAAGACCACGGTGACTTACCTGCTCGATGCCATCTTCTCCGCCGCCGGCCATTCATGCGGCGTCATCGGCACCATCAGCCAGCGCTACGGCCGGTGGCAGCGGCCGGCGCCGCTGACCACCCCGGAGTCCATTGACCTCGAGGAGCTTCTGTCAGACATGGCGGCCGCGGGTGTGAAGTTCGTCGCCATGGAGGTCTCGTCCCACGCCCTGGACCTGCATCGAGTGCACGGGCTCGACTTCGACGGCGCGGTGTTCACCAACCTTTCGCGGGACCACCTCGACTATCACCACGATATGGAGACGTACTTCGCCAGCAAGGCACGGCTGTTCACCGACTGCCTTCCCGCCAGCGTAAAGGAAAAACCGTTCGCGGTGATCAACGCCGACGACCCCCGTGGCCCCGAGCTGGCCCGTCTGGCCGAGGAGGCCGGGCTCGCGACTCTCACCTACGGTCGGTCGCCGGAACGGGATATCCATCCGGTGGCCTTCGAGAGCGGCATCGAGGGATTGAGGGGCACCCTGGCGTGCGGGGACCGGCGGTTCGAGTTCGACTCCCCGCTCATGGGAGAGTTGAACCTCGAGAACATCCTGGCGGCCGCGGGAGCCGCCTGGGCTCTGGGAATCGGCGCCGACGCCATCACAGGCGGGCTGTCCCGGCTCGAACGGGTTCCGGGGCGGCTCGAGCGGGTTCCCAACGGCCTCGGGATCACCCTGGTAGTGGACTACGCGCACACCCCGGATGCCCTGGCCAAGGTCATCCGCGCCCTCCGCGCGCTGACCCGGGAGAGGCTGATCACGGTGTTCGGTTGCGGCGGCGACCGGGATCCCGGGAAACGCGCCGTCATGGGAGAGATCGCGGCGGCGGGAAGCGACTGCGTGGTGTTGACCTCGGACAACCCGCGCGGCGAGGATCCGCTGGCGATCATTCGCGACATCGAGGAGGGCGTCCGTGGGCGGGGCATGAAACGGATCGGGGAAAGCGACGCCGCCGGGCCGCCCACCGGATACCGTGTCGAGCCCGACCGCCGTTCCGCCATCCGGCTCGGACTGTCCATGGCGATCCCCGGCGACGTCCTGCTGGTGGCGGGCAAGGGCCATGAAGACTACCAGATCGTGGGAGGCCGGCGGCTGCGGTTCGACGACCGCCGGGTGTTGCGGGAAGAGGTGCACGGCGTCGGCGGCTGACGCGGGTACTGGTATCGAGCGCTCATGGATTGGAGCATTGAAGAATTGGCGCGAGCGGCCAGGGGCACTATCGTTCAGCACGGTGCGGTGAGCCGGTTCAGCCATATCAGCACGGATTCGCGGCAGGTGGAAAGCGACGGCGTGTTCGTGGCGCTGCACGGGGAACTGCGCGACGGGCACGCGTTCGTGCCCGAGGTGGCCCGCCGTGGCGGCGGCTGCGTGGTGGTGCAGCGGAACGTAGCCGGCTCCGGACCGGTGTCGGTGATCCGCGTGCGCGATACCCTTCGGGCCCTGGGCGACATCGCCCACTTCCATCGCCAGAGGACGGCCCCGGTGGTCCTGGCCATCACCGGATCCAACGGCAAGACCACCACCAAGGAGATGCTCCATTCCATCCTGCAGCGCGCACGCATGGAAGACCGCCCGTTGCGCGGCAGGGTCCTCAAGACCGAAGGCAACTACAACAACCTGGTGGGGTTGCCGTTGACGCTGCTGCGGCTTCGAGGACACGAGCGCGCGGCGGTGGTGGAACTCGGCACCAACCGGCCGGGCGAGATCCGCCGTCTCACGGCCATTGCGAACCCTGATCTGGCGCTCATCACCACGGTGGCTCCCGCCCATCTCTCGGGGCTGAGAACGCTCGCCGGCGTCGCCCGTGAGAAGGGCGCGATCTTCCGCGGACTCGATCCCCGGGGCACCGCGGTGGTCAACCTGGACGACGACCGGGTGATGCGCCAGAGCCGGGCCTTTCAGGGCCGGGTGGTGACCTATGGCGCCGGCGGCTTCGTCCGCGGCGAGGACGCCGAGGTGCTGTCCGGCGGGCGGCTGCGGTTCAACCTGCGCGTGGGGCGGGTGCGGGAGCCTGTGCGGCTGCGGCTGTGCGGAATGCACAACGTCCGCAACGCGGTGGGGGCGGCGGCCATGGCCCATGCCTTCGGAGCGGACGTGGCGGCGATTCGCAAGGGTCTCGAGGCGGTGCGCCCGGTTCCCATGCGCATGCAGGTGGAGCGCTGGAACGGCATCGGCATCGTCAACGACGCCTACAACGCCAATCCGGCCTCCATGGATGCGGCGCTGGCGGCGCTGCGGGCGATTCCGGCGCGCGGACGGCGGGTGGCGGCGCTGGGCGACATGCTGGAAATGGGCGACGGCGAAGCCGCCTGCCATCGCGAGCTCGGCGAGACCGCAGCCGCCTGCGGACTGGATGCTCTCTACGTGCTGGGCCGCTTTGCCCGCGATACCCGCCGGGGCGCGCTGGCGGCGGGCATGGAGCGGACCGCCGTGCATGTGGCGAGGAGCCACCGGAAGTTGGGGTCGGTCTTGCGGGCCGAGCTGCGCAAGGGTGACTGGCTTCTCGTCAAGGGGTCGCGGGGAGCGGCGATGGAAAAGGTCCTGGCCGCGATGAAGGACGAGGGGGTGTAGCGTCGTGCTGTATCTGCTGCTGTTTCCGCTGCATACCACGTTCCCGGTGCTGAACGTGTTCCGCTACATCACGTTTCGGGCGGCGCTGGCGGCGCTGGTGTCGTTGCTGCTCGCGTTCATCATCGGCCCCTTTCTCATCCGCGCCCTCAAGGAGTGGCAGATCGGGCAACCCATTCGCGACGACGGTCCGGACCGTCATGCCGGCAAGGCCGGAACCCCCACGATGGGGGGGACCCTCATCGTGCTGTCCCTGGTGTTGTCCACCCTGCTGGTAGGAGACGTCACCAACGTGTACGTGCTGGTGGCGCTGGCCGTGACCGTGGCATTCGCGGCCATCGGCCTTGTCGATGACCTCCTCAAGGTCCGGCGCAAGAGCAGCCGGGGGCTGGGCATGTGGAACAAGCTCATTCCCCAGATCGCCGTGGCCTCGGCGGCGACGGTGGTGCTATTGCTACAGCCAGATTTCAGCAGCACCGTCGCCGTCCCTTTCTTCAAGAACGTACGCCCGGACCTGGGCCTCTGGTACATCCCGTTCGCGGTGGTGGTGGTGGTAGGGGCTTCCAACGCCGTCAACCTCACCGACGGGCTGGATGGACTGGCCATCGGCCCGGTGATGACCGCCGCGGCCACCTACGCCATCATCGTGTATCTCGCGGGCCACGTGAAGTTCGCGGAGTATCTGCAGATCCCTCACGTCTCCCGGGTCGGCGAGCTTACGGTGTTCTGCGGGGCGTTGGTGGCGGCGAGCCTTGGTTTCCTGTGGTTCAACACCTACCCGGCGCAGATGTTCATGGGGGACGTCGGCAGCCTGGGCCTGGGGGCCGCTTTGGGGAGCCTCGCGGTCATCAGCAAGAACGAGATCCTGTTGGTCCTGGTGGGGGGTATCTTCGTGGTGGAGGCGGTGTCGGTAATCGTGCAGGTGGCGTCCTTCAAGCTGCGCGGGAAACGCGTCTTCCGCATGGCGCCCATCCACCACCACTACGAGTTGAAGGGTTGGCCGGAACCGCAGATCATCGTGCGGTTCTGGATCGTGTCGATCATTTGCGCGCTCTTCGCGTTGAGCACGCTCAAGCTGCGCTGAAGGGTTGGGTTGGATTGAATGGCGTCCTTCGACTTCGCTTCGCTACGCTCAGGACCAACGGAAAGCGTCCCCGCACCGGTTCGTCCCGAGCGTAGCGAAGCGAAGTCGAAGGACGCAAACTTGCAGTCACTCGGACGCCCTTCGACGAGGCTCGGCACAGGCGTAGCGGGGCGTACCCGGGCGAAGTCGAAGGGCCAGGCCACACGGGAACCCGTGATGGAACTCGAAGGCAGAAAGATACTGGTGCTGGGACTTGCGCGCACCGGCCTGGCGGTGGCGCGGTTTCTCGCCGCCCGCGGCGCCCGGGTGGTGGGCGCCGATGAGCGCACGGAACAGCGCATGTCGCAGGCAAGGGACGAGCTGTTGCGGTTGCCGGTGCCCGCCGCCTGCCATTTCGGGCCGGAGCGAACGGCCTGGCTCGACGGCGTGGACGCGGTGGTTCCCAGTCCCGGAGTGCCGGGGAACAATCCGCTGCTGGTGGAAGCCGTCGGCCGCGGCATCGAGGTGTTGAGCGAGATCGAGCTGGCGGCGCGCTTCAGCCGTACGCCGATGGTGGCCATCACCGGCACCAACGGAAAGACCACCACCACCCGCCTCGTGGCCGCCGCCCTCGAAGCGGCCGGGCTGCGTGTCTTCGCGGGAGGCAACATCGGCCGGCCGCTTGTCGAGTACGTGGACGGGAGCTGGGACTGGGGCGTCGTGGAAGTGAGCAGCTTTCAGCTCGAATGGGTCCGCGACTTCCGTCCCCGGGTCGGACTCTACCTCAACCTCAGCGAGGACCACCTCGACCGCTACGACGGCCTGTCGAGCTACGGCGCGGCCAAGGCCCGGCTCTTCGCCGCCCAGCAGTCCGGCGACATCGCCGTGCTCAACCGCGACGACCCCTGGGTGTGGGGGTTGCGGGACGAACTGGATGCGCGGGTGATCTCCTTCGGCTGGTCGGAGGCGGACGAGGGCGCCTTCGTCACGGCGGACGCCATCGTCTGGCGCGGCGCCGGGGCCGAAGAGCGCTTTCCCCTGACCGACGTAAGGCTGCGCGGGGTCCACAACCTCGAGAACGTCATGGCGGCGGTCTGCGCGGCCAAGGCCGTGGGCGTCGAAGGACGCCACATCCGCGCCGCCGCCGGGCGGTTCCCGGGCATCGAGCATCGGCTGGAGTTCGTACGGGAGCTCAACGGTGCGCGCTACTTCAACGACTCCAAGGGCACCAACGTCGGCGCCGTGGGGAAGTCGCTGGCCAGCTTCGACAACCCCATCGTGCTCATCGCCGGCGGAGTCCACAAGGGAGGCAGCTACACCGCGCTGGCGCCGCTGGTGCGGGAGCGGGTACGCAAGCTGATCCTGTTGGGCGCATCCGCGGAGCTCATGAACGAGGCTCTGGGAGAGCTCGCCGACACCGTGGTGGTGAAGGATCTCGGGGAAGCGGTGCGCGAGGCCCGGGCCGCCGCCCGCTCCGGCGATGTGGTGCTGCTGTCGCCGGCGTGCTCGAGCTTCGACATGTTCGAGGACTACGCGGAGCGGGGCCGCGTGTTCAAGGAGCTGGTGCAGGCCCTATGAGCGGGATTCGCAACGTGGACCGGTGGATGCTGGCGAGCCTGGTGGCGTTGCTCGCCATCGGCATCACCATGGTGCTGAACACCAGCTACCTCTTCGCCCAGGAACGCTTCGGCGACGGCACCTACCTGTTCCGGAAGCAGGTGGCGGCCGCCGGCCTCGGTCTGGCGGGACTCTCCACGGCCCTGTTGCTGCCGCCGCCGGCCTATCGCCGCCTCGCCGGCCCGCTGCTGATCGCCGCCCTGGCGGCCTTGGTCCTGGTGCTGGTGCCGGACGTGGGCGTGGTCCGGGGCGGCGCCCATCGCTGGCTGGGGGTGTCGCCGTTCGTGTTCCAGCCCTCGGAGGTGGCCAAGGTGTGCTTCGTGCTCTACCTGGCCTACACTCTCTCCAGGAAGACCGACCGGCTGGACGGCTTCGTGTCCGGCATGCTCCCCCCGCTGCTGGTGACGGGCGTGTTCGTGGCCCTGTTGCTGGCCGAGCCGGACTTCGGTTCGGCGTTCATTCTCGCCATCCTCGCCATGGCCATGCTGTTCGTGGCCGGCAGCCGGGTCACGCACCTGGCCTGCGTGGCGGCGGCGGCGCTGCCGGTGGCGGCCTTCCTGGTCATGTCCGCGGACTACCGGGTGAAACGGCTGTTGACCTTTCTGGACCCCTGGAGCGATTCCGCGAACAGCGGTTTCCAGATCATCCAGTCCTACATCGCGTTCGGCTCCGGGCAGTTGTGGGGCCGCGGGCTGGGCCAGAGCCGCCAGAAGCTCCTCTACCTGCCGGAGGCGCACACCGACTTCATCTACTCGGTGATCGGGGAGGAGTTGGGCCTGTGGGGCTCGCTGCTGGTGGTGGTGTTGTTCGGCATCCTGCTCTACCGCGGCATGCGGCTGGCCCTGGACAGCGAGGACTCCTTCACCCGCCTGATGGTCTTCGGTCTTACCCTGCTCCTCGGGCTCCAGGCGCTGGTGCACATGAGCGTGGTCATGGGCCTGGTGCCCACCAAGGGGCTGGTGCTGCCCTTCGTCAGCTACGGCGGCTCGGCCCTGGTGGTCCACCTGACGGTCGGGGGGATGCTTCTGGGCGTTAGTTGGAGGAGGGCACAGCCATGCGCCTGATCGTGGCCGGCGGCGGCACCGGAGGACACCTCTTCCCGGGCCTGGCCGTGGCCCGAGAGTTCCGCCGCCGGAACGACGAGGTCCGCATCCTCTTCGTCGGCAGCCGCTGGGGCATCGAGAGCCGGGTCATCCCGGAGACCGAGTTCCCGCTGGAGCTGCTGCCCATTCGCGGCCTCAAGGGGCGCGGCCTCAAGGGGTTGCTGGAGGGCCTGTACGGCATCCCCGCGAGCCTGTGGCGTTCGCTTGCCATCATCCGGCGCTTCGATCCCCAGTGCATCATCGGCCTCGGCGGCTACGCCTCCGGCCCGCTGCTGCTGGCGGGGGTGTCGCGGCGCATCCGTTGCGCGATCCTGGAGCAGAACCTCCGCCCGGGACTCACCAACCGCGTGTTGGGGCGGCTGGTGGACCGGATCTTCACGAGCTTCGGCGAGAGCGTGGACTATTTTCCCCGGGCCAAGGTCGTGCTGACGGGCACGCCGGTACGGTGGCGCGATCTTCCCGCGGTGGAGCGGGAGGACCGGTTCCATCTGCTGGTCTTCGGCGGCAGCGCCGGGGCGCACCGGATCAACGAGGCGGTGTTGGGCGCGCTGGCGCACCTGGGTGACGTCGCGGCCGGGTTCCGGGTGACGCACCAGACAGGACGCACGGACGAGGATCTGGTGAGAAAGGGCTACGAGTCGCTGCCGTGCGCGGCGGAAGTGCTGCCGTTCATCGACCGCATGGACAGCGCCTATGCGGCGGCCGACCTAGTGGTGTGCCGGGCCGGGGCCTCGACCCTGTCGGAGCTCACGGTCTTCGGCAAGCCCTCGCTGTTGATCCCGTATCCGTACGCCGCCCACGACCACCAAAGGCTCAACGCGCTGGCCCTCGAGAAGGCCGGCGCCGCCGAGGTGATCGTGGAGCGGGAACTGACGCCCTCGGGGTTGGCCGAAAGCATCCGCGCCCTGCACGGGGACGCGGCGCGGCGATGGGCCATGGGCCGCGCCGCGGCGGGCCTCGGCCGCGGGGATGCGGCCGAACGAATCGTCGACGAGTGCCATGCCCTCGTCCCCGAGTGGCGGTGATGGGTCCGAGAGCATTTGAAAGGCGCCACCGTGTGCACTTCGTCGGCATCGGCGGCGTCGGTATGAGCGGCATCGCGGAGGTCTTGTTGAACCTGGGTTACGAGATCAGCGGCTCCGATCTTCAGGAGAACGACGCCACGGGGCGGCTGCGCTCCCTCGGAGCGGAGGTGCACATCGGCCACGCCGCGGCCAACCTGGCGGAGGGCCTTTCCGTGGTGGTGATCTCCACCGCGGTGAAGTTCTCCAACCCGGAGGTGATGGCGGCCAAGGAGCGCCAGATCCCGGTGATCCCGCGCGCCGAGATGCTCGCCGAGCTCATGCGCATGAAGTACGGCATCGCGGTGGCCGGCAGTCACGGGAAGACCACTACGACGTCGATGATCGGCCACGTGCTGACCGAGGCGCGCATGGACCCGACCCTGGTCATCGGCGGCCGGATAAGGTCCCTGGCCGGAAACGCGCAGATGGGCAGGGGCGACATCCTTGTGGCCGAGGCCGACGAGAGTGACGGCACCTTCCTGCTGTTGTCGCCGTCGCTGGCGGTGGTGACCAATATCGACCGCGAGCACATCGAGTACTACGGCACCACCGAGAAACTCGCCGACGCGTTCCTGGAGTTCGTCGACAAGGTGCCTTTCTACGGCGTCGCGGTGCTCTGCCTGGACCATCCGACGGTCCGCGGACTGATCCCCCGGGTGAACAAGCGGGTGGTTACCTACGGCCTTTCGGCGGACGCGGACTTCAGCGCCAGGAAGGTCCGCACCCGGCAGATGGAATCGAGGTTCTCCGTGCTTCACCACGGCCAGGCGCTGGGACCGGTGACGTTGCCCATGCCGGGCCGCCACAGCGTTGCCAACGCCCTGGCGGCCATCGCCGTGGCGGCGGAGCTGGGCGTCGACTTTGCTGACGCCGCGGAGGCTCTGGGCCGCTTCGCGGGTATCCACCGCCGGTCGGAGATCAAGGGCGAGGCGGCGGGCATCCTGGTCATGGACGACTATGGGCACCACCCGACGGAGATCGAGTCCACGTTGCAGGCCATCACCGAGGGTTGGGGGCGTCCTTTGACGGTGGTCTTTCAGCCGCACCGCTACAGCCGTACGAAGGACCTGTTCGAGGACTTCGTCTCGGCGTTCGACCGTGCCCATCGGCTCATCGTCACCGGCATCTATGCCGCCGGGGAGGAACCCGTGCCGGGAACCAGCAGCGAGGAACTGTACCGCGCCATCCGGCGCCGCGGGCACATGGACGTGGAGTTCGTCGCCGCCAAGGAGGACGTCGCCGGCGGCCTGCTGCAACGGCTGGTGGACGGCGACATGGTTCTGACCCTCGGCGCCGGGGACGTCTACAAGGTTGGGGAGACACTGCTTGAGTCCTTGCGGGAACAGGGGGGATGACCACCGATCGGTTGACCACGGAGTTGAGCCGCATCGCCGGCGTGGCGGTGCGGTCGCGCGAGCCGCTGGCCCGCTACACCTCCTTCAAGGTCGGCGGACCCGCGGACCACTTCGTCGAGGCCAACACGAGCCGCGGCCTCCGCGCATGCCTGAAAGTGTTGGCCTGCCGCGGCGTGCCGGTGTTGCTGCTGGGCAACGGCAGCAACCTGCTGGTGAGCGACCGGGGGGTGCGCGGGGCGGTGGTGCGGTTGCGGGGGGAGTTTCGCAGGGTGCGCTGGCGGGAGGCGGGCGCCGACGTGGGCGCCGCCTACGCGGTCAGCCGGCTGGTGCGCGAAACCGTGCGCCGCGGGTTGGGCGGACTGGAGTTCGCCGAGGGCATCCCCGGCAGCGTGGGCGGCTCCCTGGTGATGAACGCGGGCGCTTACGGGTCGGAAATGGAGCGTATCGTGACCGGGGTTGAAGCGCTCAACCGCGGCGGAGAGCCGCTGGCGTTCGCGCGCGAGGAGTTGAGCTTCTCGTACCGCGAGACGCGGCTGCCCGCGGGCGCCGTCGTCACCCGCGTGGGATTGGCGCTGGCGCCGGAGACGCCGGACGTGGTGGACGCACGCATGCGCGCCATCATGGCGCGACGCCGGGAGAGTCAGCCGTCAGGCCATCCGAACTTCGGCTCGGTGTTCCGCAATCCCCCCGGCGACCATGCCGGACGGCTGATCGAGGCGTCGGGGCTCAAGGGCCTGCGGGTGGGCGGCGCCGAGGTGTCGCGCCGGCATGCGAACTTCATCATCAACCGCGGCGGCGCCCGGGCCGAGGACGTCCGCAGCCTGATCGAGCAGGTGAGCGACAGGGTGGAGAGCCGGTTCTCGGTTACCCTGCAGACCGAGGTACGGTTCGCCGGGGAGTGGGTGCGATGAGCGCGCCGCCGGCAGCCCATCGAACCCGGCGGGTGGGCGTTCTCTACGGCGGCCCCTCGGCGGAAAGGGAAGTGTCGCTGGTTTCGGGCAAGGAGGTCGCCGACGCCTTGCGGCAGCGGGGGTACAGGGGAGTGTCCCTCATCGACGTGGGCCGGGACCTGCCCGGGCAACTGCGCAGGCGCCGGATCGAGGTAGTCTTCAACGCCCTGCACGGAAAGATCGGCGAGGACGGCTGCGTGCAGGGGCTGCTGGAGGTCATGGGCATCCCCTATACCGGTTCGGGCGTGACCGCCTCGGCGCTGTGCATGGACAAGGTGCTGACGAAACAGGTGCTGGTGCGGAACCGCATTCCGACGCCGCCGTACCAGGTGGTTTCCGGAGACGGACGCGGGGTTCCGAAGCTTCGGTTGCCCGCGGTGGTGAAACCGCGGGCGGAGGGGTCGTCCATCGGCGTCACCATCGTGCGCCGGCGGAAGGACCTGGATCGAGCCCTGCGCGCGGCGTGCCGGTCGGACCGGGACGCACTGGTGGAGCAGTACGTGGCGGGCAAGGAAATCACCGTGGGATTGTTGAACGGCGAGGCCCTGGGGGTCACCGAGATCAGGCCGGCGAAGGGCTTCTACGACTTCAAGACCAAGTACACGTCCGGCATGGCCTCCCACATCTTTCCGGCGCCCTTGCCGGGCGCGCTCTATGGCAAGGCCATGCGGCTGGCGGCCCGGACCTGCGCCACGTTGGGGTGCGAGGGCGCGCCCCGGGTGGACTTCCGGCTCTCGCGGGAACAGCGTTTGTACGTGCTGGAGGTCAACACGCTGCCGGGGATGACTCCGCTGAGCCTTCTGCCGGAGATCGCCGCGGGTGTCGGAATCGATTTCGGCGCGCTGGTGGAACGGATTCTCGGCCGGGCATCGTTGAAGAACGGCGCGGCGAGCGCCGGGAGCGCGCGGGAGGCGGGCAATGCGTAGGCCGTCGACTCGCTTCGGCAAACCCGGCAAGCGTTGGCAGTCCATGGCGGCGGCCGCCGGTCTGCTGGCGGCGCTGGCGGCGGTCGGGTGGCTGGGCCGCGGGTACTCGGGGGATTTCTACCGGCACGGGCGCCGGGCGCTGGAGATTGCCGCGGAGACGGTCCGGACGGCCTCCGGAAAGAGCTCGGGCCTCATCCTGACGCATCCCTACTTCGCCATCCGGGAGGTGAAGGTCCTGGGCGTGGAGAAGGTCAAGGGTGCGGACCTGGTGGTGATGTCCGGCCTGGGACCGCATACCGGCATCTGGAGCATCGATCCGGCCGAGATCGAGGAAAGGGTGCGGCGGCACCCGTGGGTCAAGTCGGTGTTGATTCGGCGGGAACTGCCGGCGCGGCTGGTGATCCACATCGAGGAATGGAGCGCGAGCGCCATCGTCGCGCTGGACAAGCTGTACTACGTCGCGGACGACGGCGTCATCTTCAAGGCGCTCGACGATGACGACTCCGTCGACTTTCCCTTCATCACCGGGCTGCGGGCCGCCCGGTTGCCTCCGCAGGAGCCCGGCACGCGGGACAAGCTGTCGCAGGCGGTGGCCTTGGGACGAAAAGTGGAACGGGCGTCGCTGGGCCTGTCCGAGATCCGCTTCGAGCCCGGCGGCGGCATCGTCCTTTATCCGGTTTCGTACGCCGTGCCGTTCCGCATGGGTTGGGGCGACTGGGACGAGAAACTGACTCGGATGCGGTGGTTCCTGCGGGAGTTCCAGGGGAAGGGAGTCCGTTTCCGAGCCGTGGACCTGAGCTTCCGGGGCCAGGTCGTGGCGCGCCCGCGGGGAAGGGTGTGATCCGATGGAGTTGACCAAAGAAAGAGGTGGAAAGATCCATGTCTAAGAAGACCAATGTTGTCGTCGGGCTGGACGTCGGGACCCACAAGATCTGCGCTGTCGTGGGGGAGCAGACCGAACAGGGACCGGAAGTGGTCGGGGTCGGCATTCACCCGTCGCGGGGGTTGAGGAAGGGGGTGGTGATCAACGTCGAGGCCACCATGGAGGGTATCAAGAAGGCGGTGGAGGAGGCGGAGATCATGGCGGGTTGCGAGATCAACACCGTCTTCGCCGGCATCGCCGGGGGGCACATCCGCGGGTTCAACAGCCACGGGGTGGTAGCGGTCAAGAACAACGAGGTGAGCGACGCCGACGTGGAGCGGGTCATCGACGCGGCCAAGGCAGTGGCCATCCCGATGGACCGGGAGGTGCTCCACGTGCTGCCCCAGGAATTCGCCCTCGACGGCCAGGGCGGGATTTCAGAGCCCCGGGGCATGGCCGGCGTGCGGCTCGAGGCCAGCGTGCACGTCGTCACGGGCGCGGTGGCGGCGGCCCAGAACATCATCAAGTGCTGCAACCGCACCGGGCTCAACGTCGCGGATTTCGTGCTCGAACCGCTGGCGTCCGCCGACTCGACGCTGACCCAGGAAGAGAAGGAGATGGGGGTGGCGTTGGTGGACATGGGCGGCGGCACCACCGACATCGCGTTGTTCCACGGCGGCTCGGTGAAGCACACGGCGGTGCTCAGCGTCGGCGGCAACCACCTCACCAGCGACATCGCCGCGGGCTTGCACGCGCCCATGGTGGCGGCGGAGCAGTTGAAGCAGCGCTACGGCTGCGTGGAGACCGACCTGGCCAACCGCAACGAGACGGTGGAGGTGCCGAGCGTGGGAGGACGAAACCCGCGGTCGGTGTCGCGGCAGATCCTGTGCGAGATCATCGAGCCACGCCTGGAGGAGGTCTTCAACCTGGTGCAGCGTGAGATCGCCAAGTCCGGTTACGAGGACCACTTGGTGTCGGGCATCGTCATGACCGGCGGCTCCACGCTTCTGCCGGGAATCATCCAGATGGCGGAGAGGATCTTCGACGTGCCGGTGCGCCAGGGGGTGCCGGCCAACGTCACGGGGCTGGTGGACGTGGTGTCCAGTCCGGTCTACGCCACCGGAACCGGGCTGCTGCTGTACGGCCTCAAGCAGCAGGACCGGAGCCTGTTCCGGATCCGTGACAACGAGCATCTGTTCTACAAGGTCCGGGGTCGGATGACGGAATGGTTCAAGGAGTTCCTCTAGTGGGGAAAAACGGCGGAAACAGTGTCCGGCGCGTGTCCGGACGCTCGATTCCCATAGATCGAACACGGTAGCGCAACTGAGGAAAAGGAGGCAGTGCTATGTTTGAAATGGTGGACCCGATTGATACCGGAGCGCGGATCAAGGCCATCGGCATCGGCGGTGGAGGCGGCAATGCGGTCAATACCATGATCCATGAGGGGCTCAAGGGCGTGGACTTCATCGTGGCGAACACGGACAGCCAGGCGCTGGACGCGAGTTTGGCCGAGATCAAGGTCCAGATCGGCGACTCCCTTACCAAGGGTCTCGGGGCCGGCGCCAATCCGGAGGTGGGTCGTCGCGCCGCGATGGAGGACAAGGAGCGCCTCCGCGAGTACCTCACCGGCGCCGACATGATCTTCATCACCGCGGGGATGGGCGGCGGCACCGGCACGGGCGGCGCGCCGGTGATCGCCAGCGTGGCGCGCGAAGTGGGGGCGCTCACGGTGGGGGTGGTGACCAAGCCCTTCATCTTCGAGGGCAAGCGGCGCATGCAGCAGGCCGAGGAAGGCATCCGCGAGCTCAAGGACAAGGTGGATACCCTCGTGGTCATCCCGAACCAGCGGCTTCTCAGCATCGCCGGCAAGTCCACGACGTTGCTGGAAACCTTCAAGGTAGCCGACAGCGTGGTGACGCAGGCGGTCCGGGGCATCGCGGATCTGATCGTGACGCCCGGGCTCATCAATCTCGACTTCGCCGACATTCGCACGGTCATGAAGGAGATGGGATTCGCGCTCATGGGCGCGGCCGCGGCCTCGGGCGACAACCGGGCCCTCGAGGCGGCTCAACAGGCCATCTCCAGCCCGCTGCTGGAGGACGTTTCCATCAACGGCGCCCGCGGCGTCCTGATCAACGTCACCGGCGGTCCGGACATGAGCCTGTTCGAGGTCAACGAGGCGGCGACCCTGATCCAGGGCGAAGCCCACGACGACGCCACCATCATCTTTGGCGCGGTGATCGACGAGACCATTGAGGACGAGCTGCGGATCACGGTCATCGCCACCGGTTTCGGTGACGGAGGCGTTCGCCAACCGGAAGCGGCCCCCGCCGAGGAGAAACAGGCGCCGTCGCAGAAGCAGGGCTCGCTGGGGTTGGGTCTCAAGGACACCAAGGGCAAGAAGGTGGTTCACCTCGGCACCCTCGAGGATGACGGTTTCGGCGAGCCCAGTTGGCACGGGGAGACGGGAAAGGACTCGGGTGCGTCCCAGACCCCCTACGAGCTCTCGGAGGAGGACGTGGCGGAGGACGACTTCGACGTCCCGACCTTCCTGCGCAAGCGGATGGACTAGGGCCCGCGCCGAAGCAGCAGCAGCGGCAGCGCCCCCCAGACGCCGAGGGTCAGGCCGGCCAGGGTCCAGCCGGCCTGGGTGCGTCCGCCGTGCCGGGCGATGATGAGGCAAAGAATGCCGTCGCACAGGTGAATGGCGGCCAGCGTCGCCAGCAAAGCGTGCGGTTCCAGGTCCGGCTTGATAAAGTAGAGCCCCGAGGCGTAGCCGAGCAGCCCAAGCAAGTCTGCCATCCGCTAGTATCCTTGACGGTCCTTCTCAGGGTACTATATTTGAGCACGGCCGAAAGAAAAACCGACATGACCGTGAGAACGATCCAGTGGCGAGACGGTGAGGTGGTCCTCATCGACCAGCGGCGGCTCCCCCGCAAGGAGGTGTACCGGGTCTGCCGGAACTACCGGCAGGTGGCCCACGCCATCCGCGCCATGATCGTTCGCGGCGCCCCGGCCATCGGCGTCACCGCGGCCATGGGGGTCGCGTTGGGCGCGCGCCGGATCCAGCGTCCGAAGTCGGTCGGGACAGTGATGGAAAGGGTGTTCCGCACGCTGGCCGACACCCGGCCCACCGCGGTGAACCTTCATTGGGCGCTGGCGCGCATGCGGCAGGTTTATGAGCAGAACAGGTACGCCGACCTGGAGCTGCTGAAGCGCCGGCTCGAGGAAGCGGCTCTCGAGATCTACGAGGAAGACGTCGCCGCCAATCGTACGCTCGGCGGCTTGGGGGCCGGGTTGCTCCGGAACTCCCGGCGGATACTCACCCACTGCAACGCCGGCGCCCTGGCCACCGCCGGCTACGGTACCGCCCTGGGCGTTGTGCGGGCGCTGAAGGAGTCCGGCGCGGTCATCGAGCAAGTGTTCGTGGACGAGACCCGGCCGTTCCTTCAGGGCGCCCGGTTGACCGCATGGGAGCTTCACAAGGAGGAGATTCCGGTCACCCTCATCACCGACAACATGATGGGCTACGTTATGAAGAGCGGGCAAGTGGACGCGGTGGTGGTGGGAGCCGATCGCGTGGCGGCCAACGGCGACGTCGCCAACAAGATCGGCACCTACACGGTGGCGGTTCTGGCGCGCCGGCACGAGGTGCCGTTCTACGTGGCGTGCCCGACCTCCACGGTGGACCTCGATTGCCCGTCCGGAGGCGACATCCCCATCGAGCAGCGCAGCCAGGACGAGGTGACGCACATCGCCGGAACCCGTATCGCCCCCGCCGGGGTGAACACGCTGAATCCCGCTTTCGACGTCACCGATCATACCCTGGTATCGGCCATCATCACGGAAAAGGCGGTGGTGACGCCGCCGTACGAGCAGAACCTGCGGGCAGTCTGTCTTCCGACTTCGCTCCGCTCCGCCTGTCCCGAGCCCGACGAAAGGCTCGGGACGAACGGTTGAGACAACATGGTCCCGGTTCGTCCCGAGCGTAGCGAAGCGTCGGCGGAGCGAAGTCGAAGGACCGCGCTCGAAATGATTGGCGTCCGATGTCCGTGATCGAAAGACGGGACGAGCTGGAAGCCTTCTTTCACGATGCCGGCAAGCCTCGTGAGCAATGGCGCGTGGGCACCGAGTACGAGAAGGTCGGCATCGAGCGCGACACGGCCCGGGCGCTGTCCTACTCCGGCCCGCGCGGCGTGAGAGTCATCCTCGAGGGCCTGGTGAGCGACTATGGCTGGGAGCCGCAGGAGGAAGGCGGCTTCGTCATCGGGTTGAAGCGCGGCAACCACGCCGTCACCCTGGAGCCGGGCGGCCAGATCGAGTTGAGCGGCGAGCCCTGCGACGACATCCACTGCAGCAACGCCGAGTTCTCCCAGCACATCCGCGAGTTGATCGACGTCGCCGGCAAGTTCGACGTGGTGTTTCTCGGCCTGGGAATACAGCCGTTCAGCCGCGTCGACGAGATCGAGTGGCTGCCCAAGCGGCGCTACCGCATCATGGGGCCGTACATGGCCAGGGTGGGGACGCTGGGCCAGCGCATGATGAAGCAGACGGCCACCGTGCAGGCCAACGTCGACTACGGCGACGAGGCCGACGCCATGGCGAAACTGCGGACCGCCATGGGGCTGGCGCCGATCATCGGCGCGGCCTTCGCCAACTCGCCCGTATCGGACGGCGAGCCCAACGGTTTCAAGAGCTACCGCGGCCATATCTGGACGCGCACCGACGGTGACCGGTGCGGACTCCTGGAGTTCTGCTTTTCCCCCGACGCCAGCTTCCACCACTACGTGGAGTACGCCCTTGACGTGCCGATGTACCTCATCTCGCGGGACGGGAACTACCTGGACATGACCGGCATCCCGTTCCGGCGCTTCCTGGAGCACGGGCACCAGGGCCACCGCGCCACCATGGCCGACTGGCAGCTTCATCTCACCACCTTGTTCCCCGAGGTGCGGCTCAAGCACTACATGGAGTTCCGCTCGGCCGACAGCCAGGCGCCGGAGCTGATGCCGGCGCTGCCTGCCCTCATCAAGGGCATCTGCTACGACGCCGACTGCCTCCAGGCGGGATGGGACCTGGTCAAGGGATGGTCCTTCGACGAGCGCATGACCGCCTACCACGACTCTCACCGGCTCGGGCCGGCGGCGCGTTTCCGGCGCTATTCCCTGGGTGACCTGGCGAAGGAGATGGTCGACATCGCCTGGGAAGGGCTGGCGCGCCAGCGGGGGCTGAACCGTCGGGGCGAGGACGAGACCATTCATCTGAAGGCCTTGCGGGATCTTGTGCAGCAAGGGTTGTGTCCCGCCGACGTGATTCTCTCCAAGTGGCGCGGCGAGTTCCGCCAGGACCTCCGAAGGCTGATCGAGGACAGCTCCTACAAGCTGCCGTGATTTCCGCCGCCGTCCGCGGCCGTCCCTGGAAACCGTTGGAGGGTAACGTCAAAAGGATTGTGTCAGGGAGAAGAGGGTAGGGACTCCCTGGGACCTGTTTTCGTGAGTGAAGACGGCGAACAGGATACGGTCCATGGAGGTACGATCCTGGAAGACTCCCATGGGTCGGGTGCGTCTTCGGACTTCACGGAACCTGCGTTCGATGGCATTGGTGGTGCGCACCGCCTTTCGTTGTTCCAACGGCACTGGACTTTCCGCACGCTTCACGGTAGTATCCCACCATCTTTCCGGAACGCCCCGGAGCGGCCAGGCCGAGCCGGTCGACTCCACGACGGGGAAAACGGAAAGACGCGAGTTGCCGCTTGGATCCGGGGGAGCCGGACCGAGACGGATGAGACATTCTGGCATCTATCGTCTGCAACGGTAGCGGGATGGCCTTCCGGATTGGTCCGGGAGGCTTTTTTTGTGGATGATTCGATCGAGGAGGTTGCCGAATGGGACGGAAAATGACGGTGCCGGAAGTCCGGAGCATGAAGGAACGAGGCGAAAAGATCGTCTGCCTCACGGCCTACGACTACTGTTTCGCCCGTATCCTCGACGAATCCGGCATCGACCTGCTGCTGGTCGGCGACTCCCTGGGCTCGGTGGTGCAGGGCCACGACAGCACGTTGCCGGTGACCGTCGACGACGTCATCTACCACACACGGGCGGTGATTCGCGGGCGCAGGCGCGCGCTGGTGGTGGCGGACATGCCCTTCATGACCTTCCAGCTCGGCGTGGACGAGGCCAAGCGCAACGCCGGCAGGCTGGTGCAGGAAGGCGGAGCGGAGTCGGTCAAGCTGGAAGGAGGCGTGACCCAGGCCGCCACCATCGAGGCGCTGGTCAAGATGGGCGTTCCGGTCATGGGCCACGTGGGCCTCACCCCCCAGTCCGTGCACCAGTTCGGCGGCTACCGGATCCAGGGGCGCGGCGAGGCCGACGCCCGCGGCATCCTCGACGACGCCCTGGCGGTGGAGCAGGCGGGAGCCTTCGCGGTGGTGCTGGAGGGAATTCCGGTGCAACTGGCGCGGGAGATCACCCGGCGGGTGTCCATCCCGACCATCGGCATCGGCGCGGGCATGCACTGCGACGGGCAGATCCTCGTGGTCCACGACATGCTGGGCCTGTTCGACGACTTCACGCCCAAGTTCGTCAAGCGCTTCGCCAATCTCAAGGAAACCATCGGTGGCGCGGTCCGGAGCTACATGGAAGAGGTGCGGACCGAGGCGTTCCCCGCGGAGGAGCACACGTTCCACTGACCCCTCCGTTCAAACGCTCAGCGCGAAACGCCGGTAACCGTTCGTCCTGGGCGTAGCGAAGTCGAAGGACGCCATTCCGACCCACGCGCCATGCAAGTGTTGCCCAACATCCGCGCCATCCCGGAGATGCAGGCATGGAGCGGCCGTGCCCGGCGCCAGGGGAAGCGCATCGTGCTGGTGCCCACCATGGGATACCTGCACGAGGGGCATCTCAGCCTCGTGCGTGAGGCGGAGATGCACGGCAACTGCCGGGTGGTCTCCATCTTCGCCAATCCCGCCCAGTTCGCTCCCTCCGAGGACTTCGACAGCTACCCGCGGGACCTCGAAGGCGACGTCCGGCGGCTGACGGAGGAGCGGGTGGACCTCCTGTTCAACCCCACCGCCGAGGACATGTACCCGCGGGGGTATCAGACCTACGTGGACGTGGAGGAGGTAAGCCGGCCGCTGTGCGGAGCCCGGCGTCCGGGACACTTCCGGGGCGTGGCCACGGTGGTGCTCAAGCTCTTCAACATCGTGCGCCCGCACGTGGCGGTGTTCGGCCGGAAGGACTATCAGCAGGTCCAGGTCATCCAGCGGATGTGCGACGACCTGAACCTGGAGGTGGAGATCGTCGAGTGCGACACGGTGCGGGAGGACGACGGCGTGGCCATGAGCTCCCGGAACCGCTACCTGGAGCCGGCCGAGCGCGAGGCCGCCCGTTGCCTGCGAAGCGCCCTGGGCAAGGCGGAAGCGCTGGTGCGCGGCGGGGAGACGGCGGCTGCGCGCATCCGCGAGGCGGTGGTGGAGGAGATCTGCCGGCAACCGCTGGCGCGCCTCGAGTACGCCGAGCTTTGCGACCCCGGGGAGTTGCGCCCGGTGGAAAAGGTTACGGGCCCGACGCTGTTGGCCGTCTGCGCCTGGGTCGGCAAGGCTCGCTTGATCGACAACCGGATCCTGGCCGGCAGGGAGCCGTAGACGGCGGGTTGCCCGCAGCCGGACTCACGAACGCAGCCCCGACGAACCGGACACGATCCCATGGCCTCGACCAAGGAAACCGCCGAAAAGACCGTCACCGTCAACCGCCGAGCGCGCCGGGAGTACTTCATCGACGAGTCGTTCGAGGCCGGGATGGTGCTGCTGGGCAGCGAGGTGAAGTCGCTTCGGGACGGCCGCGCCAACCTCGCCGACAGCTACGCCCGGGTGGACAAGGGCCAGGTCTACCTGGTCAACTCCCACATCAGCCCCTATCCGGCGGCCAACATGTTCAACCACGAGCCCACCCGGCCGCGGAAGCTTCTTCTCCACAAGCGCGAGATCTCGCGGCTCACGGGAAAGGTGAAGGAGCGTGGCTTGACGCTGATTCCCTTGAAGCTATACTTCAAGGACGGGCGCGCCAAGGTGGAGCTGGGCCTGGCCCGCGGAAAGAAGCTCTACGACAAGCGCGCCACGGTCAAGGAGAAGATGGTCCGGCGGGAGATGGAACGCTCCATGAAGAGCCGCAGAAGTTGACCGGCGGACCGGGCTCATCTTTTGGGGGCGATATGGGTTCGACGGGGGTGGGAAGTCAAAGTGGCATGCCGGGGTCCTGCGGCCCCGTTAAAAACGCAGGACTGCAAGTAACTGCAGACGAACAAGAGTACGCTCTGGCTGCTTAGACAGCCAGCGTCTTGCCGGCTTTCTCCCGCGGGGCCGGACAAGGCGTCATTCAGCGGGATGGACCGATTCCCCTGCCGGAGGGGATGAGGTCGAGATCCAAACCGGCTGGCCGCGCAAGACCCTGTCGTCGGGATCTTTCGGGGCGAGACTCAAACGGCGACTAAGCATGTAGTCACTTCTGGCGGAAAGCCTTCGGACGGGGGTTCGATTCCCCCCGCCTCCACCACCTACCATTTCCACGCTGGTTCGTTACTTTCCGCGAAGCTCCACTAAAACCCTATGAACAGGGTGTTATAGCGTCTTTTTCGGGTTGACAAGGTGTATTCGATTCCCTGAAATTCCCTCACAGAACGTAGTAAATCCCGTGGGATAGAGGAGGAATCATGGGGAAATTGACGGTCAAGGGAATTGAGGCCCTCGCGAAGCCGGGGCGGTATGGTGACGGCGGTACGCTGTTCCTGGTAGTCCACCCCGGTGGATCGAAATCCTGGGTTCAGCGACTCACCATCCACGGCCGGCGTCGCGACATGGGTTTGGGGCCATTCCCTCTGGTGACTCTGCGCGGGGCCAGGGACAAGGCGTTCGAGAACCGCCGCGCGGCATGGAGTGGCGGGGATCCCCTCGGCGAGAGGCGCAAGGCCGCTATCCCAACGTTCCTGGAAGCTGCCCAGCGGACGCACCAGGCCAACCTGTCGCGATGGCGGAACGGGAAGCATACCGTCTCGTGGATGCAGACCCTTGAGCGTCACGCCATGCCGCGGCTCGGGTCCATCCCGGTGGATAGGATCGGCCGCGAGGACGTGCTTGCCACCTTGACGCCGATCTGGAGTGCCCGCCCCGAGACTGCGCGACGTGTTCGGCAGAGGATCCGGGCAGTGTTGAGCTGGTGCCAAGCTCACGGCTACGTCGAGAACAACGCTGCGGGGGAGGGTGTAGACGGGGCCTTGCCGTCCTTGCCGAAGGTGAAGGCACACCAG
The DNA here is from genome assembly GCA_965204205.1 of uncultured Binatia bacterium (SeqCode). Lineage (GTDB taxonomy): Bacteria > Desulfobacterota > Binatia > UBA9968 > JAJDTQ01 > JAJDTQ01. The sequence continues at coordinate 373,584 of OZ241976.1, forward strand.
CGGGCGTTGCACTTCGAGGAAGTGCCAGCGGCCCTTGAGGCGGTCGAAGGGTCCGGCGGATCGATGGCGGCGAAGGCGTGTTTTCGGTGGATGGTGTTGACGGCCGCGAGAAGCGGCGAGGCGAGAGGCGCCATGTGGTCGGAGGTCGACACACAGGCGCGGACCTGGACTGTGTCAGCCGCGAGGATGAAGAGCGGCAAGGAGCATGTGGTGCCGCTGTCTGACGTGGCTTTGGCGGTGCTGGAGCAGGTGCGGCCGCTACGGAACGAATCGGACCTGATTTTTCCGAGTCCCTTGAAGCGTGGCCGCCCCTTGTCCGACATGGCCTTGGTGAAAATCTGCCGCGACCTCCGTATCGAAGCCGTGCCACACGGATTCAGGAGCAGCTTCCGAACGTGGGCGGCCGAGCGGACGCAGGCCGATCACACCGTCATGGAGTTGTCCCTTGCGCACACCGTTGGGAACGCGGTCGAGCAAGCCTATACGCGGTCCAGCTTACTGGCGAAGCGCCGCCGGCTGATTGATCGGTGGGCGGTGTTTCTGGCCGGCGATGGCTGCGGAAAGGTGGTGGCGTTCCGCGGTTGAATTGTCCACTCCGGAATCCCGAACTTTCTGGCGGCTTGACAACTCGCGGTATTGTGTAGTACGACCGAACTACAAAAGGAGGACCTAATGAGAAACCACCGCCTGGAGATCCGGCTGGATCCAAACGAGTTCGCCGCACTCGAACGGTATCACAATGAGTTGCAGGAGTGGGCTGACAAAATGGCCGATCTGAACCGTATCCCGCCCGCGGAGTGGCCACGGACGACGTTGAGCGAGGCGGCGCGGTCGCTCATGTTCTCCGAGAACCGACATGCCGCGCGCTTGGTTGATGTCGATGTGCATACACTTGCCGTTGACGTCAGCAGTGCGCTCCATGCGATAGGGCACGATCCGGATGCTATCGTGACCACAGTCTTGGCACTGCATAAGGCCCATGCGCACGTGCGCCAAGTGCGGGCGGACGAGCTTGGCGTGACAGGGTCGGACTTGAATTATAGAGGTGGTAAAAATGGATGACCTGCTTACGAGGCCGGAGGTTGAGAAACTCGTCCGGCTTAAGAAGTCGGCGCTCTACGGCCTGCTACAGGACCGAGAAAGCGACTTCCCGCGCCCGTTGAAAATTGGCCCGAAGGCCATCCGCTGGCGGCGGTCCGAAATCAGCGAATGGCTGTCCAGCCGCCCACGCGCTGGCGGCACAGAGGCCTGATTGCCGGACCGCGAGCACACGTGTGAGCGGTACTGCTTATGGCATTGCCGTATCCCGTGGGTCCAGGCGACGGTCGGCGTGAAGGGGCCAGCACGGGCAGTGCTGTGGGTGCTGGCGGTCGTGTACGCCAACGCGGACACGGGCAAATGCTGGCCGGCAGTAACAACCCTAGCCGACGAAGCCGGGTTGAGTCGCTGGACGGTCAACCGGATGGTGGATGAACTGGTGAACATCGGCGCAGTGAGGGTCGTGGAGCGCAAGCACCGAAAGTCGATCTGCTACAAGACAACCGCAACGAGGCCGTGGTCCGAGGCGTGGGTCAAGAGGCCGTCACGCCGGCCGTCCTGGCGCAGGTGGGCCGGGATCTCGTGAGGTCCGGCGATTCCCTGCATGTGGTGAGGGTGGACTCCGCGGGGCGCGTCCGCTTGATACCGGCGAGTTCCTGGCACTGGGAGGGCTCCCATGACCCAGCGACCTGGACGGTGCGGGTGACGGCCTACGGGCCGAGCACGAGCACCACCTGGAACCTGCCGGCTACTGGCGTCGTGTTCGTCCGGTGGGGCGGGACGCCGGGGCAGCCCTACATCGGCACGTCGCCCTTGTCGTGGGCGAGCACCACGGCGCGGCTTCATTCGGAAACCGAGCGGAGCCTTGCCGATGAGGCGGGCGGCCCACTGGCGAACTTGTTGGCCATCCCCCAGGACGGCGGCGACGGTTCGGGAGATGATCCGTTGGCGGTCCTGAAAACGGACATCCGCACGGCTCGCGGCAAGGCGCTGTTGGTGGAGACCACCAGTGCCGGATGGGGCGAAGGGAGGGCCTCCTCGCCACAATCTGATTGGAAGGTGAGCCGTCTCGGGCCGATGCCCACGGACAGCATGGTCCGGACCGCGGACAGCGCGTTCTCGCGCGTCCTGGCGGCCTGTGGCGTTCCGCCGTCACTATTCGTGTCCGATGACGGAACCGCGCAACGTGAGGCCGTGCGCCGGTGGCACATGAACACGGTGCTGCCCCTCGCGCGGATCCTCGAGCACGAGCTCACGGTCAAGCTCGAGACCGACGTCAAGTTGAAGTTCGACGCCTACCCTCTCGACATGGTGAGTCGGTCGCAGGTGGTCAGCAAGCTCACCAGCGCCGGCGTGGCACTGCCGGTAGCTCTCGATGCGGTGGGCCTGGGAGGTGACGCATGAACGAACCCAAGACCTGCCCGTGCGGCCGCCCTACGGTGACGGTCCACCACCAGCACTGCGCAAGGTGCATCAGGACGGCGCCGCCGCGGCCGAAATGAAGAAACTCCGCCGAGGGCGGCGGCCCCTTGGCCGATTCAATTCCCTGAAGTGGGCTTCTTCCAGGAATGCGAGGGATACTCCAGTCCAGAGAAGTTTTCAGAAAACTCAAAGTCCATTTTGTGGCGGTATCCGAGCGTATCGGTTGCGTAAATTGAGAACCGTATCGGAAATTTGAAAGGTTCGACTTGAGACTTGCCTATTGTTTTTTCTTTGACGAGCAAGGCATATTCGGCATCGGCTTCCCAAACCGTAGAGGCAGTGACGGACATATAGTGGTCGCCCTCATGCTGCAGGTCCACGCCGTAGACTTCTCCGCCACGGTTCTTGATGTTGATCCTTTGGCCGTCTCTACTACTGGAACTCCCACCGGGCCAATACATTAATTTGGGGCGCGCCGCCAGCTCCTTTTCCTCTATGGACAACGCAACCGACTCTTCGGTGGCTTGAGCTTGACGATTTGAAGCCCGCGCCATCTGAGCAACTTCTTTGATTTGCAATCGCAAGTCATCCTGATTCTGGTAAAATCCAATGATAACCCAGAGCAATATAAGGGGTGCGACGGCCCCGGCAAGAAAGTCGCCCCAGTTGTTCAGGGACATCGTGTGGAGGTCACCCCTTTGGAGATACACAAAGGTAAGAATCATCGCCATCCAAAGGGCTGTGACACAATACCCGATGGTTGCCTTGCGTACGCCTCGACCGACAGACTCCGTCACGTCTCCCTTTTCTTCCTGCGTTTGAGTTTCCACAACGGGATTATACCATCCTCGGGGCAACGGCGCGCCAGCACCGTTCGTGGGTTGGGTCGTGGGATCACATGAAGCAATGTTCTAGAAATAATTAGTAAAATCAGCTAGTTATCCTGAGGGTTCGATCTCCCCCGCCCTCCACCAACTCCGTTTGGGCCGAACCGAGTTCTACGACTCCTCCCGGCCAGGAACACCTATTGTCAGGTGAATTCCCCGCCTGTACACTCCCGGTTCAGGAATTGTTGCGCGTCTGCAATCGCGGTTTTCCTATTTCCGACAATTCTCTTGCGAAATCGTGAACTCCCCGAAGATCTCGCCCGCCTTATCCGAGTAGCGGTACAGGTACGTGCCGCCTGCTTCCAGAAACGGTTGCATCAACGGTTGACGACAGACTTGTTTCGTGACTACCGAAGCCTGGACTGTCTGAAACATCTCTTTCCGCACGTCGACCGCCGTGCGACAACTCCGGCAGCCGCCGCTCACATCTGATCCGCCGAATCCATGGTTGGAGGATCCTTCGGAGGGAACGGGTGACATCACGCTGGAGCCTACAAATCCTTCAGCTGAACGTTCTCTTTACGCAACAACTTCGCGTCGCCTTTCTGAGTCTTCAAGGTCTTTTCCGTCGATCGCGACCTACGCGGACTACGCATAGCATCCTTTACGCGTCTCGCCGTCGCCAAACTCGTGGGGGACCACGATACCGCCACCACTGCGACCCGTTCGCTATTCGCCGGATGCGGCACGATCCACCGGCCCACAATGGAGAGACCGGTCAACGTCAATGCCTTTGCCCGCGACTTCAGCGCGGGAGCGACGACTTGGTAACGCCTTGCGGGGTGCCGCCTGTCCAAAGCCGATGAAGACCTGATCCCCATGTTCGTCCGTCAGTTTGTGCACGCCCCAACTTGCAGCTATCGACTCCTTGCGCTTCGGCAACCAGTCCGCAATCCGCACACCCGCTTCGCCCTTGTTCCTAGGCGTGTGTCCATCGGCAACGGCTCGTGCAGCCAGCTCTAGCCTGGGGCTCCATACCAAGCCTACGGAACTTCGTATGCGTTCCCGTCCTCGACCGGCCCCTCCAAGACTTCCAGGTTGAGCCGCGCCGCGTCGTGCTAGTTGTGATCGCATCATTCCAGAAACGCTTGACGTAGGCTCTCGACCTGGAATGCTTGCCTCAAAACGCGTCCTTGGCGGAGCGTCTTTGGGGTGGACCAGTCTCGTGAGCGGAGTGCCATTTCGCACGGTTTCGGGTTAGTCATTGCCGTGTTGCTGTTCCATGGGTCGGCAGTGGCGCAGAGCGGTCAGCTCGCTCGATGCGAAAGGCACTTCTATCAGGGCATTGCTCCCGCATACGGCACCGGACACGAGATGACTGGCGGTGCACAGTTTGTTTGCAAGGGCTTCCGGTCTCACACCTTCTTCGCATTGTCGTACAATGGAATCCGAAGGGCTCCGGATTGGGTTGCCTATCGTCTGGGGCAGGATCGACTCGGGCCCAAGGCTTGTCGCACCAAGAGCCGTATGGACTGGCGGACGTTCTTTGGCATGTGCAAGGTGAGTGCTTCCGGAAAGAAGCGTTGCAGTGAGGTGTTCTTTTCCGACCACGACTTGAAACAGAGACGAATCGAGTTGCTTGGGTCGCGAGCGTATACCGGGACAGGGTTCGACAGGGGTCACCAAGCACCTGCTGCAGCTTTCGGGTGGCATGCATGCGGCTGGTTTCGCACGTTCACCATGGCGAATATGTCACCGCAACGGCCGAACCTGAATCGGAAGAGTTGGAAGGACCTCGAAGACTCGACGCGGTACTGGGCCGTGACGAAAGGCGAAGTATTCGTGGTCACTGGTCCCATCTACGCCAAGGTTGTAGGGAAGCACCCTTGGCTCAAGGACAACAAGGACCATGTCCGACACCTCGAACACCCGGGCCTGGAAATGGTCAAGAGCAAGGCCGACATACCAACAGCGTCGTACAAGGTGATCGTTGATGCGAGTTCTGGGGAGGCCATTTCTTTCGTCATCCCCAATGGGTCCGAGATTCTCCCGTGGCGCGATATGGCGGTCAAGGTATCGTTAGTGGAGAAGTGGACAGGTCTCAAATTCTCCGTACCGGAAGGCCGGCGGCATGCGATACCGAATCTGGAGCAATGGCCTGAGGCTCCACCCGGCTGGGTCAAGCGTCCATGCGCCGATGGCAGTCGGCCTACTGCTCCCGGGGATGTCAAGGGCGTGGGCGGTCGCAAGAGTTGTTTGCGATAGGCGTCGCCGTACGACGGGAGGGTCACCCGTGGCCCGGGATGCCTTCGTAGGCGTGCTCGCCCCAGAGCTCTTTCACCGTCCTGTCACGGCCGCAACTGAAACGGTAGTAGCGGTAGCGTAGCGGATTATTCTTGTAATAGTCCTGGTGGTAGTCTTCCGCTTCGTAGAAGGGCGCGGCCGCGAGAATCGGCGTGACGATGGATTTGTCCAGCAACTTCTGCGCGGACTCCTTGGACGCCTCGGCGACCGCGCGTTCCTTCTCGTTCGCCACGAACACCGCGGTCTCGTAGGATTGGCCGCGGTCACAGAACTGCCCGCCGCCGTCGGTCGGGTCCACGGAGCGCCAGAACGCGGCGAGCAGCATCTCGTAGGTGACCTTGGCCGGGTCGTAGGTGATCTCCACCGCCTCGTAGTGGCCCGTGCCTCCGGCCGTGACTTGCCGGTAGGTGGGGTCCTTGGTCTTGCCGCCGGTATAGCCGGAAACCGTCGACACGACCCCCGGCACCTTGTCGAAGTCCGACTCCACGCACCAGAAGCAGCCGCCGGCGAAGACCGCCTTCTCGAGCTGCTGCGCGCCCGCGGCATGAACGAGGAGCGACAGTGCCGCGACAATCGTCAACATGGTCCATTTCATGATGTACCTCCCTGTGGTCTGTGGTTCATATCAACGACCTCGACTGGCAACCGTCGACGTTGATGCAGGCGCCGGATATCCAGTTGGCGCGGTCCGATGCGAGGAAGACCACCACGTCGGCCACCTCTTCCGGAGTCCCGAAACGCCCGGCCGGAAGTTCGCGTTGGACGAACGCGGCGATGCCCTCGGGATCGTCCTTCCGGCGCCGGTCCCATGAGCCCCCCGGAAACAGGATGGAGCCGGGAGCGACGCTGTTGACGCGGATGCCGTGGGGCGCGAGCTCGCGCGCCATCTCCTTGGACAGGCTGATCATGGCCGCCTTGGCGGCGTTGTAGGTCATGGGACCGCCCCACTCGCGCCCGTAAATGGAGGCGATGTTGATGACGCAGCCCCGTTGGCTCTCCTGCATCGCCGGCACCACCAGCCGGCAAAGGCCGAGGGCGGAGAAGAAGTTCAGGGAAAAACCGCGCTCCCAGTCGTCACCCGACGCGGACAGGTTGCCGCCGGGACGTGAGCCGCCGACGTTGTTCACGAGGATGTCGATGGCCTCGTAGGCGCCACGGGTCTCTTCGAACCATGCGCGCGTCGAGCCCTCTTCGGTGACGTCCACGACGGACGCGAGCACCTCGGCACCGGCGGTGCGCAATTCGCGCACGGTCTCGTCGAGGTCCTCCCGGCCGCGGGCGCACAGGCTGAGCCGGCATCCCTCCGCCGCCAGCGCCAGCGCGATGGCCTTGCCGATCCCCCGGCTCGCGCCGGTGACCATGGCAACCCTTCCGTTCAGGCCGAGGTCCATCGATGTTCCATGCCGTTCGGTATCCGCCGCTGCCGGACGCGGTCACGCCGCGTGGGAGGCCTCTTCCTTGCGGGGCTTCCGGAAGCCCATCCAGCTCCACTGGTCCGGATGGCGACGCACCATCTTTTCGATTTCCCGGACGAAACGGCCGGCATTGACGCGGAGGTCTTCCTCGCGGTCCTCGGTTTGAACGAATCGCACTTCGGGCTCGACGTGCAGCGTGAGCCGGTCCTGCGGGTCCCGGACCATGAAGACGGGGAGCACCGCGGCGCCGGTGCGTTGAGCGATGGTAACGGGACCCTTGGGCGCGGGCGCCCGGTGCCCCAGGAAGCTCACCTCCACCCCGGTGGTCTTGAATTCGTCCGGGATCACCAGGACGATCTCGTTGCGCCGCAACGCCCTGATGATCTGCGCGACGGACTGCCGGCTGGGACGGGCCGGGATCACCTTGACGCCGGCCCGCGCGCAGTACTCGTTTTGCATGGAGGCGAAACGCTTCTCCTGCGGCAGCTTGAGCAGGACGCTGAAATCGTAGCCCTGGGCCACGAGCCGCGGGCCGATCATGAGGAAGTTGCCGAAATGGGCGCTGAGCGCGATGACGCCCTTCTTCCGGGCGAGAGCTTCGCGCAGGCGCTCCTCGCCCTTGATCTCGATGCGGGCGCACAGTTCGTCCCTGGTCATGAACAGCGTGGCGAAGGCCTCGACGAGCGCATAGGTGAAGTTCCTCCAGGCCGCCCGCACCACCGCGCTGCGGTGGGCGTGGGTAGGCAGCTCGCTGCTCATGGTGCGCTGGAGGGCGTGGTGCATCCGCTTCCGGTAGCGCCGCAGCAGCAGGTAGCTCAATCGGTCCGTGGTCCAGGCGAAGCACGGCCTCGCGGACGCCGGCAACCGACCGATGCCCGCGACGAGGGTCCGCACCAGGTATTCACCGGCTCGATAGCGAAGGCGGTAGAGGTGGCGGCTGCGTCTGTCGGGTTTCATGTCTGCCCCGGCAGACCTTCCTTCGTGCCCACCCGCCCCAACGCGGACAGTCCCTGGAGGCGCCGGATAATGCCCGGGATCTTCTCCGCCGCGAAGTCGATTTCCGAAGGGGTGTTGTAGCGGCTCAGACTGAAGCGGACGGCTCCCTGCAGCCATTGCGGCGGCACCTTCATGGCCCGCAACACGTGGGACGGCTCCACCGAGCCGGCGGTGCAGGCGGAGCCGGTGGAGGCGCAGATGCCGAACTCGTCCAGCAGCACCAGGATCGACTCGCCCTCCAGGTACTCGAAGGCGATGTTGAGGGTGTTCGGCAAGCGCTCCGACTCGCCGCCGTTGACCCGGGCGCCCGGGCAGGCGGACACCAGCGCGGTTTCCAGCAAGTCGCGCATGTCCGTCAACTGCGCGCATTCGGCGGCGATGTCGGTGCCGGTGAGCGCCGCCGCCTCGCCCATGCCGACGATGCCGGCGACGTTCTCGGTGCCGGCGCGGCGGTTCCGTTCCTGGTGGCCGCCGACAATAAAGGGGCGGAGGGTGATCCCGCGGCGCACGTACAGCGCGCCCACGCCCTTGGGTCCGTGAAACTTGTGGGCCGAAATGGTGAGCAGGTCGACGGGGCTGTTCTTCACGTCGAGCGCGATCTTGCCCGGGACCTGCACGGCATCCACGTGAAACGGAATGCCCCTGGCCTTGACGATCTCGCCGGCCTCCCGCACCGGATAGACGACGCCGGTCTCGTTGTTGGCGTACATGATCGAGACCAGGGCGGTGTCGTCGGAGAGGGAGTCCCGCAACTCATCCAGGTCCAGCATGCCGCTCTCGTCCACCCCCAGCCAAGTGACCCGGTAGCCCTTCTTCGCCAGGTGCTGCCCCAGCCCCAGCACCGCGGGATGCTCCACCGCCGTCGTCACGAAGTGGCGCTTGTCCGGCGCGCCTTCGAGGATGCCGCGGATGGCGGTGTTGTCGCCCTCGGAACCGCAACTGGTGAACAACACCTCGACCTCGTCTCCCGCGCCCAGGAGCCCCGCCACCTGGGTGCGCGCGCGGTCGAGGGCGCGGCCGACGCGGCTTCCGAAGCTGTGGATGCTCGAAGGGTTGCCGTAGAGCTCGGTGAGGTAGGGCGCCATGGCCTCGTAGACCGGCGGCGCGATGCGGGTGGTCGCGTTGTTGTCGAAGTAGATGACGTCGGACATGGCGTGTCCCGTGGGCGGCGAGCCGTCCCGGGCGGCGGCCTCAGACCACGAACGAGGCGCCGCAGCCGCAACTGCGCTTTACGTTGGGATTCTGGAAAACGAAGGCCGCCTCCATGAGCGTCTCCCTGTAGTCGAGCTCGGTGCCTCCCAGGTACAGCAGGCTCTTGAGATCCACGATCACCTTGGCCCCTTCATGCTCGAACACGCGGTCGGTGGGCTTGGGGTTGTCGAGGTCCATCTTGTACTGAAGTCCGGAGCAGCCGCCGCCCACGACCTTGAGGCGCAGACCGGTCAGGTCCCGCTCGTCCTCGTCGAGTAGCTGCTTGATCCGGCTGGCCGCCGATACCGTAATCTGGACCCCTGTCGCCATTGCCCTCGTTCCGTGTGCCTCCGCGAGGCCGCTTCCTTGTGCGAACCGGCCGTCGCGGGATGCTATTTCCCCGCCGTTGCCTCCCGCGCTCGCGCTCCCGCCGACCGCTTGCCATAGAGCGGTGAAAGTCCGCGCAACCGGGTGACTTCCTCCTCCACCCGGCCGAGGACGTAGTCCACCTCTTCGTCGGTGTTGAAGCGTCCCAGGCCGAAGCGGATGGAGCCATAGGCGAGGTCTTCGCGGACGCCCATGGCCTTGAGCACATGGGAAGGCTCCAGCGCCGCCGATGTGCAGGTGGAGCCGGATGAGACCGCGACGTCGTTGAGCCCCATGATCAGCGATTCGCCTTCCACGTAGCCGAAGGCCACGTTGAGGTTGCCGCAAAGGCGCTCCGTGGGATGCCCGTTGAGGTGAAGCTCGTCGAGACGCGAGAAAAGCCCGGCTTCGAGCCGGTCCCGCAACCCGGCGATATAGGGCAATTCGGTCGCCATGTCGGCCCGCGCCAGCTCGCAGGCCTTGCCGAAACCGACGATGCCGGGAACGTTCAGGGTGCCCGAGCGAATGCCGCCCTCATGGCCACCGCCGTGAATGGTGGGGCTCAGGCGCGCCGCCGGCTTCCTCGCGCTGACGTACAGCGCGCCGACGCCCTTGGGCCCGTGAAGCTTGTGGGCGGTCATCGACAACAGGTGGACCCCCCACGCGGCCACGTCGATGGGCATCTTGCCCACCGCCTGGGTCGCGTCGGTATGAAAGAGGACGCCGTGTTCCTCGGCGATGCGGCCGATCTCCGCCAACGGCTGGATGGTGCCCACCTCGTTGTTGGCCAGCATGATGGAGATGAGCAGCGTCTTGTCGCCGATGGCGGCGCGCAGCCTGTCCATGTCCACCATGCCGTAGGCGTCCACGGGCAGGTAGGTGACGCGGTAGCCCTGCCGTTCCAGGAACTTGCAGCAATCCAGCACGGCCTTGTGCTCAGCGGCGCAGGTGATGATGTGATCTCCGCGGTCCCGGTGAAGCTCCGCGACGCCCTTGATGGCGAGGTTGTCCGACTCCGTCGCCCCGCTGGTGAAGACGATCTCCCTGGGAGCCGCCCCGATCAAGCCGCCGACGTGCTTCCGCGCCTGGTGCACGGCCGCCTCCGCTTCCCATCCGAAGGCATGCTTGCTGGCGGAGTTGCCGAACTGCTCGGTGAAGAAGGGAAGCATGGCGTCCACTACCCGGGGGTCCACCGGCGTGGTCGCATGATTATCGAAATAGATTGGCAGCTTCACGGATCTGGTGTCCTGTCCTCCAAAGGCCCCTTCATTTAGTCCCGTGGTTTCGTGAATGTCAAGAAAGAGCCCGCGTTGGCGGTCGGCTTGCGCCGAGGCTCTTCAGGTGCCGGCCGGTGGCGGAGCCGGCAACCTCCATCACCTCCTCGGGCGTGCCCGCGGCCACCACGTAGCCGCCGTCTTCGCCGCCTTCGGGTCCCAGATCGACGATGTAGTCGGCGCACCTCAGGAAGTCCGAATTGTGCTCGATGGCGATGACCGTGTGACCCGATTCCACCAGGCGGTGCAGGATCTCCACGAGCCGGCCAACCTCTTCGAAGTGGAGTCCGGTGGTGGGTTCGTCGAAAAGGTACAGCGCCTTGCCGCCGGAGCTCTTTCCCAGTTCCCGGGCGAGCTTGACGCGCTGCGCCTCTCCGCCGGACAGGGTGGTGGCCGGCTGTCCCAGCCGCAGGTAGCCCAGTCCCACCTGCCACAGGCTCTCCAGCCGCCGCCGCACCAGCGGCACGTTGCCCAGGAAGTCCAGGGCTTCGGCGACGGTGAGGTCGAGGACGTCGGCGATGCTGGCGCCCTTGTAGAGGATCTCCAGGGTTTCGCGGTTGTACCGGCGCCCGCCGCAGACGTCGCAGGTGACCGACACGTCCGGCAGGAACTGCATCTCGATGTCCACGGCGCCGGCCCCGAGGCAGGCCTCGCAGCGCCCGCCGGCGGCATTGTAGGAGAAGCGTCCGGGCCCGTATCCGCGCAGCCGCGCTTCGGGCAGACGGGCAAAGAGGTTCCGCAGGGGATCGAAGAGCCCACCGTAGGTGGCCGGGGTGGAACGGCTGCTGCGCCCGATGGAGCCTTGATCCACGTAGAGGACCCGGTCGAAGGTTTCGAGCCCGGAGATTCGGGGCGACCCCGGCGCGGCCTTCCTGGACGCCGCCCCGGAGCCGAGGCGGCGCTCTTGCGCGGCGGCGTAGAGCGTGTCCACCACGAGGCTGCTCTTGCCCGAGCCGGACACACCGGTGACGCAGGTCATGTGCCCGATGGGGAAGTCGACGTCGATGTGCTTGAGGTTGTGGCGCGCCGCCTTCTCCAGCTTGAGAAGGCCCGACCGCGTCCGCGGCTTCCGGGACGACGGCTGGACGCCGTCGGTCAGGTAGGGTCCCGTGCGCGAAGCGGGGCTCCGGCGCACCTGGTCCACGCTCCCGGCGGCCAGCACCTGGCCGCCCGCGGCCCCCGCGCCCGGCCCCATGTCGATGACGTGGTCCGCCGCCAGGATCACGTCCCGGTCGTGCTCCACCACCAGCACCGTGTTGCCCGCGTCCCTGAGCTCGCGCAGAATGTCGAGGAGCCGCGCGGTGTCCCGCGGATGGAGCCCCACCGTCGGCTCGTCGAGCACGTAGATCACCCCCGACAGCCGGGCGCCGATATGGGCCGCCAGACGGATCCGCTGGCACTCGCCCCCGGACAGGTTGTCCGAGGACCGGTTCAGGGAGAGGTATCCGAGCTCCAGCTTCAGCAGCGTGGCGGTGCGTTCGCGTATCTCCCGGAGGATGTTGCCGGCGACCTCGGCTCCGCGTTCGTCGAGGGCGGCGTCTTCCGCGAAACGGGCGAAGTTGCTCAGGGACAGGGCCGATGCCTCGGCGATGTTCAGGCCGTTGATCCGCACCAGCAGGCTCTCTTCCCGGAGCCGGACCCCGTCGCACTTGGGGCAGGGTCCTCGGGTCGCATCCGCCGGAGTGCCGCGGCGGGAGCGTCCACGTCCGTCGATGCCGAGGCCGTTGCAGGCCGGGCAAGCGCCGTGCGGGCTGTTGAAGGAGAAGAGCTGGGGCACGGTTTGAGGGAACGGAGCGCCGCAGTCCAGACAGGCGGACCGCTGGGTGTAGCGGCGGGGCTCCCGGGCGGGGGCGTCGGGCACGTCGATCTTCACCACCTCGTCGCCGTGCTTCATCGCCACCTCGATGGAGTCGGCGAGCCGCTTGGCGACACCGTCCCGCATCACCAGCCGGTCCACCACCAGGTACGCCTCGCCGGGCAACTCCGAGCCCGGCAGGTCGGCCAGCTCGAGAATCTCTCCGTCTGCCTTGATGCGTACGAACCCCGCGCGCAGCGCCGTCTCGATCCGTTCCCGGTACGCCCTCGCGTCGTTACAGCGGAGCGGCGCCAGCACCTGCATGCGCGTGCCGGAAGGGAGCTTCGACAGGTCGTCCACCATCTGCTGGACCGTGTGCACCGTGATCGCGCGGCCGCAGCGCCGGCAGTGGGGCCGGCCCACGTGGGTGAACAGCAGCCGCAGGTGATCGTAGATCTCCGTCAGCGTCCCCACCGTGGACCGGGGGTTTTCGTGGAAACGGCGTTGCGGTACCGCGATGGCCGGAGAAAGCCCCTGGACCGAGTCCACGTCCGCCCGCGCCAGCGGGTTCAGGAGCTGGCGCGCATAGGTGGACAGGGACTGCATGTAGTGGCGCTGCCCCTCGGCGTAGACCGTGTCGAACGCCAGCGAGGACTTGCCCGACCCGGAGACCCCGGTGATCACCACGAGCTTGCCGCGGGGAATCTCGACGTCGACGTTCTTGAGGTTGTGGACGCGGGCGCCCTTGATGACGATGTTCATGGGATCGGCATCTTCCGTGTTCTCAGGGAAGTGAGTACCACACCCGTTCGTCCTGAGCCCTTCCACCAGCCTGTCCTGAGCTTGACGAAGGGCTCAGGACAGGCGTGGCGAATCGGAGTCGAAGGATGAACGCAAACTTCAGGGCTGGAGGTCGGGTTGCCGCCGCGCCAGCTCCGCCGCCAGCAGGATCGCCTGTTTCATGCTGCGGGCGTCGGCGACGCCCTTGCCCGCGATGTCATACGCAGTGCCGTGGTCCACCGAGGTCCGTATCAGGGGGAGGCCCAGGGTCAGGTTTACGCCATCGGCGAAATGCAGCAGCTTGAAAGGCCCGAGTCCCTGGTCGTGGTACATGCAGATGACGGCGTCGAACTCGCCGGCGGTGGCGCGGTGGAAGAGGCTGTCGGCGGGTAGCGGCCCGGCGACGTCGACGCCCCGGCGCGCGCTTTCGCGTACCGCCGGCCGGATCACCCGGCGCTCCTCCCGGCCGAACAGGCCGTCTTCGCCCCCGTGGGGGTTCAGCGCCGCCACCGCCAACCGCGGCCGGGCCACCCCGAACCACTGTCGGAGGGCGTGGTCGGTGAGCTCGATGGTGGTGCGCACCCGCTTCCGGGTGAGCGCCGCGGCCACCTCCGTGAGCGGCAGGTGCACCGTCGCCAGCACTACCCTGAGGCGCCCTCCGTGCAGCATCATGCGCACTTCCGGCGTGCGCGTGAGATCCGCCAGCAACTCGGTATGCCCGGGCCAGGCGTGGCCGGCGTCGTTGAGCGCCTTCTTGCTGATGGGCGCGGTCGCCATGGCGTCGGCGGCGCCGGCCTGGATGAGCTCCACGGCCCGCACGATGTAGCGGTAGGATGCTTCGCCGCCGCTCCGGGTCGGGCCGCCGGCGCTTGTGGCGGCGGGTTTGAGCCGTGTAACGGATTCCACCAGGACGGAAACGTCGTTCCCCGCCGGCGTGCCGGGTTCGCGGACCGGCCATCGGGGAGCGCGGGCGCGTTTTAGCGACGGCGCATCGCCCACGATCACCACGCGGCAGGCGCGCCGCACCGCGGCGTCCCGCGCGGCCTTGACCACCACCTCGGGTCCGATGCCCGAGGGATCGCCCATGGTTACGGCCACGACGGGTTTGGACATGGCGGAAGCGGTGAATCGGGGACGCGGGGCGAGCTACGGGGCGGGCGTGCCGGGTTCGAGGGGCTGATCCAGCGGCACGTCGTCATCGTCGCCGGCTTCGGTGGTGAACAACGGTATCCCGAACAGCTTGACGCGCTTCCGGTCGCCGACGACTCCGGACGTATCGCGTATGAGCTCTTCGTCGTAGATGTAGGTGAGCGGGTTGACGTAGTCCCAGAAGCCCTTGTCTTCCTGGTCCTCGGTCGCCGAGGCCATCAGGCTGCCGACCGTGCCGCGCGCGGCCTGCTGCGCCTTGAAGGCGTAGCCGTCAAGCTTGACTTCCACGCGGTGCTTCTTGCGCAGGTCGGTCTTGAGCCACTTGGCGAATCTCTCCTGGAGCGTCTTGTTGTAGAGCTCGTCGCGCACCTTTTCGGAAACCGACGCGAACGGCATCCGTTCTCCGCCTTGCCGGTCCTCCGCCCGGACCAGGTGGAATCCCAGGCTCGTTCGGACCGGTTTGCTGGTCTCGTCCTTCTTCAGCACGGCGGCGACACGCGCCAGGGGTTCGGGCAGGTCCTCGGGCTTGACCCAGCCGATATCCCCGCCCTCGGTGGCGCCCGCGCCCTGGGAGCGGGCGGTGGCCAACGCGGCGAAGTCCGCTCCCTCCAGAATCTGCCGGCGCAACTCTTCGATACCGGTCCTCACCGCCTGTTCCTGCTCCGGCGAGGCGCCCTCTTCGATCGACAGCATGAGGTGGCGGAGACGGACCTTGAGCTCGGCGCGGTACGAGTCCGGGTTGGCGTCGTAGTAGCGCCGCGCGTCCTGCATGGTGATGTGAACCCGTTGCCGGACGTTGCGCTGGATCAATTCGTCCTGCTCGATGCGGCCACGGACCTCGTCGCGGTACTGGGCCAGGGTCTTGCCGTCCCGCGCGAGGAGCGCGTCGAACTGCGCCGGGGACAGCTCGTTCCGTTCCCTGACGGCCCGTATGTACCTGTCGATGTCGGCGTCGCGCACCCGGATGCCCGTGTTCCGCACCTCGGTCCGGATGAGCTCGTAGGTGATGAACTCCTCCACCCACTGCTTGGGCACGCGCCCCGCGGTCAGCTCATCGAGCCGGACGTCCTGCTTCAGCCGGTCCCGGGCGAACTTCCGCAGATCCGAGAAGGTGTGGGGAACGCCGTTGACGACCACGACGATCTTCTCCACCAGGCTTCCGGCAGACGGTCCGGGGAAGGTCATCAGAAGGGCGAGGAACGCGGCCGCGCACAAGCCGAGCCGCATGCCGGGAGTGGGTGTCGTCAACCGTTTCATGACATCGTAACCTCGGTCGGAAACAACATACCTTTCTAGGAGAGCGCGTGCAATAATTCGCAGGCCTCGTCGATCAGGCCGGGCCAGTCGGCATGGTCCGGGCTGAACGAAAGGCGCCCCTCCGGCGAGAACCGGAAGCTCCGGTGGTCCGCTTCCGCCAGCTCGAGGAGCCGGTCCACGTTCAGCGTGGAGCCGCCGTGGAAGCTCAGCGAGAGGCGGCCGCCCTGGTATACGATCTGGGTCGCCAGCGAGCCGATGAGCGCGTGCCTCAATTCCATGACCCTGAAGAGGTTCTCCACCACTTCCGGGTGGCTTCCGTAGCGGTCGCGGATCTCGTCCTTGATCTCCGTCAGTTGTTGAGAGCCGTCCAGGTTGGCGAGGCGCTTGTAGAAGAGCAGGCGCTGGTTGGCGCTGGGTATGTAGTCGTCGGGGAAAAACGCCGGGATCCCCAGCCGGATCTCGGGCTCCACGCTGACCTTGCGTTCCTCGCCCTTGAGCTCGTGGATGGTCTCTTCCATCATCTGCGTGTAGAGCTCGAAGCCCACCGCCGCGATCTGCCCGGACTGCTCGCGCCCCAGCAGGTTGCCGGCGCCGCGGATCTCCAGGTCGTGCAGCGCCAGCTTGAAGCCGCTGCCGAGCTCGTCCAGTTCCTGCAGCGCCCGCAGCCGCTTTTCCGCATCCCGGGTCACGGTGCCGCTTCCGGGCAACAGCAGATAGGCGTAGGCGCGGCGCGACGAACGCCCCACCCGGCCCCGCAACTGGTAGAGCTGGGCCAGACCGAAGCGGTCCGCGCGGTTGATGATGATGGTGTTGGCGTTGGGATAGTCCAGGCCGGACTCGATGATGGCCGAGCACACCAGCACCTGGGCCTCGTTGTCCTGGAACAGCCCCATGTTCCTCTTGAGCTCGGCGGGCTTCATCTGCCCGTGGGCCACGGCCACACGGGCCTCGGGCACCAGGTCCATGATCTTTTGCCCGACGCGCTGGATGCTCTCCACCCGGTTGTGCAGGAAGAACACCTGCCCTTCGCGGTTGATCTCGCGCAGGATCGCGTCCCGGATCAGGCCCTCGTCGTAACGGGTCACGTAGGTGCGCACCGCCAACCGGTTGGGAGGCGGTGTTTCGATGACGCTCAGGTCGCGGATACCCACCAGCGACATGTGCAGGGTCCTCGGGATCGGCGTGGCGGTAAGGCTCATGACGTCCACCGTGTAGCGGAGCTTCTTCAGCTTCTCCTTGTGGCTCACGCCGAACCGGTGTTCCTCGTCGATGACCACGAGGCCGAGGTTGTTGAAGGCCACGTCGCTCTGGAGCAGGCGGTGCGTGCCGATGACGATGTCGATGAGACCGGCGGCCAGGTCCTTGAGCGACTGCTGCACGGTCTTGCCGGTGACGAAACGGCTGAGGCTTTCCACTCGCACCGGGTAGGGGTCGAAGCGGCCGCGGAAGGTTTCCAGGTGCTGCTGCGCCAGGATGGTGGTGGGAGCCAGCACCGCCACCTGCTTGCCGTCCATCACCGCCATGAAGGCCGCGCGCATGGCCACCTCGGTCTTGCCGTACCCGACGTCGCCGCAGATCAGCCTGTCCATGGGCTTGCCGCCGGTCATGTCCTTCAAGGACTCCGCGATGGCCTGCTCCTGGTCCGGCGTCTCGTCGTACTCGAAGGCGGCCTCGAACTCGCGGTACGCCTGATCCGGCGGAGGAAAACTGTGGCCCTCGTGCAGTTCCCGGGTGGCGTAGACCCGCAGCAGCTCCTTCGCCATGGCGACGATGGCCTTGCGCGTGCGCGCCTTGAGCCTGAGCCACGAGGTCCCGCCGAGCCGGTCCAGCACCGGCGCGGCGCCGTCGGCGCCGATGAACTTCTGCACCAGGTTGATGCGGTCGATGGGCAGGTAGAGGCGGTCGCCGCCCTGGTACTCCAGGTGCAGGAACTCGCCCTCGGTGCCCGCCACCTTGAGATACTTGAGCCCGCGGTAGATGCCGATGCCCTGGTCCAGGTGCACCACCACGTCGTCCTGCCTCAGCTCGCTCAGGCTGGTGATGAAGTGGCTCGGGGTCTCGCGCTTGCGCACGGAGCGGTCCCGCTTCCTGCGCCCCCACAGCTCCTCCAGAGTGATGATGATGAGCTGCTGGTCGGGGAGGCGCACCCCCTGGGTCAAGCCGCCCAACAGGATCTCCGGGCCGTTGGCGGGGTTGCCGATCACCTCGTGAAAGGGCCGCTCCGATACCGGCAGGTCCACCTCGTAATAGGCCAGCAGCTGCTGCAATCGTTGCGCGTCGCCGGGATGCGCACCCACGAAGAGCACCCTCTGGTCGCGCCACCCGCTCAGATGCTCCACCAGCGGCGCCAGGGAGCGTTCCGCGCCCTGCTGCGTGGTGAGCTCGCTGTGCAGGTCGGCGTTGGTGTAGGAGCGCACGGAGAGCGTCGACGAGCCGTCCTCGGAGGAGGCGAGCACGTCCAGGCTCTCGCTATGGACCTGACGGAAGGCTGCCGCCTCCTCGCGCCAACCCTCCGGGTCGAGGTAAAGGGCTTCGGCATGGGGGTGGAAGCGGCCCTCGGCCGCCGCCTTCTCCGCCCGTTGCTCCGCCAGCTTCCGGAAGCGCTCGAGCTCCTCCTCCACCCGGGCGGGTTGATCCCACCAGACGACACCGTTGCGCGGAAGGTGGTCGAGGATCGAAGGCAGCGGGCGGTCGTAGAAGTAGGGGACCAGGAATTCCATCCCGGCGAACCGCACTCCCTCGCGCACCGACTCCAGCAGCGCGCGCTTGTCCCGGCGCGTGAAGCCGAGGTCGTCGGCCCGCTCCTCGATTCGCGCCAGGGTCTCGCGGCCGGTCTGCGCTCCGGAGGAGAATTCCTTGACCGGCAGCAGCAGCAGTTCTCCGAGCCGCGACCGGGAGCGCTGGTCGCCGGGGTCGAACTCGCGGATGGAGTCGATGGAGTCGTCGGCGAACTCCATGCGGACGGGCCGCTCACAGGCCGGCGGGAAGAGGTCGACGATGCCTCCGCGGACGCTGAAATCGCCGCGTTCCTCCACCAGCGGCGCGCGGGTGAAGCCGAGGTTGGAAAGCTGCCACAGGAGTTTCTCGCGGTCGATTTCCTCGCCCTCGCGGAAGTGCGCGCCACGGAAGCTCTCCCTGGGAATCACGCGTTGCAGCACCGCCGCCGGGGTGGTCACCAGCACCGGCGCCGACTGCTCGGCGAGCCGGTGGAGCCCTTCCATGCGCGCCGCCATCTGGTCGGGATGCGGAGACAGGCTTTCGAACGGCAGGATGTCCCAGCCCGGGAACAGGTGAAGGCGCCGCTCCCGCGGCGGGGCCTCCTCTTCGCCGAGGAAGAAGGCGAGGTCGAGGAAAAGATGCTCCGCCTCCTTCACCGTGGGCGCCAGCACCAGCAGCGGACAGCCGAGTTGCCGCGCGGCCGCAAAGACCGCATAGGCCTTGGCGCTGCCCTGCAGTCCGGAGATCCGTTTTTCGCCGCGCCACTCGTGGGTGAGCAGCCGCGAGATCTTGTCATCGAGTGAAAGGAGCGCCACCGGGCCGGTTACCTCGCAAGGAACGGTGGGGGAGTGTAGCCGAAGCGAGCCGGCGGTCGCAACGGGGACCCTTCGACTCCGCTTCGCGAAGCCTGTCCTGAGCTTGACGAAGGGCTCAGGGCCAACGGAGCCGATGGACGTTGCCGGACTTCGCCGGCAACGGTACGCGAAACGCTGTAGGGCGACCGGCGGTCGCCCTGACGGGCCGGTGCTGGCCTCGACGGACACGGTCGCCCCCGTTCTCCTGGACTTGCCCCGCACCGGTGCGATACAGTGACACTCTCTGCTGATCCCACTTCCCACGAAAAGGACCCCTGAACATGGCCAAGAGGAACCCGAGGATCGCAAGCGCGGCGCAAAAAATACCGGAACGAGCGTATCCGGACCTCCACGAGCATCTTCGCCGGCTGGAGGACGCCGGCCTGCTGATCCGCGTGGAACGCCCCGTCGACAAGGACCAGGACATGCATCCGCTGGTGCGCTGGCAGTTCCGGGGAGGGATCAAGGAACGGGACCGCAAGGCGTTTCTGTTCGAGCAGCCGGTGGACGCCAAGGGGAAACGCTACGACATCCCGGTGGCCATCGGCGTGCTGGCCGCCAACCGGCGCATCTACCGCATCGGCCTGGGATGTGACGAGGACACGGACATCAATGCCTTGTGGGCCGGGGCCAAGTCCAGCCCGGTGGAACCGGTGGAGATCCCGTCGTCGCATGCGCCGGTGCACGAGGTGGTCTTTTCCGGCGCGCAGCTCAAGAGCCGGGGGAAGGGGATGGACGGCATCCCGGTGCCCATCTCCACGCCCGGTTGGGACAATGCGCCGTACGTGAGCGCGGCCCATTTCGTGTCGCGCGACCCCGACAGCGGTGTGCACAACATCGGCACCTACCGGGCCATGATCAAGGCCCGGGACCGGGTCGGGTGCAATCCGTCCATCGAGCTGGGACAGGGGATCTACCGGCATTGGCTCAAGTACCGGGAACGGGGCGAGAAGATGCCGGTGGCGCTGTGCATCGGCGGCGTGCCCGCCATCTCCTACGTGGCCGCGCAGAAGCTCGCCTACGATCTCGACGAGTTCTCGGTGGCGGGCGGGCTGGTGAAGGCGCCCATCCGGGTGACCCAGGCGCGCACGGTGCCGGTGATGGTGCCGGCGGACGCGGAGATCGTCGTCGAGGGCTTCGTCGACACCGAGTGGCTGGAGCCCGAGGCGCCTTTCGGAGAATCCCACGGCCACGTGAACCCCAAGGAGTACAACCCGTTCATGGAGGTCACCTGCATTACCCGCCGCCGCGAGGCCGTGCTGTGCTCCATCATCAGCCAGGTGACGCCGTCGGAATCCAGCGTCATCAAGAAGATGGCCTACGAGCCCCTCTACCTCGAGCATCTGCGGGACGGCATCGGCGTGAAGAGCGTCGTGCGGGTGATGCTCCACGAACCCCTGACCGCCACCCAGAAGCTCACCGTGATCCAGATGCGCGAGCCCAGCCCCGCGGAGGTGTGGCGCGCGCTCATGGGCGCGGTGGCTTTCCGTCCCTCCATGTCCAAGATCGTCATCGCCGTGGACGAGGACATCGACCCGGACAACCTCGACGCGGTGTTCTGGGCCATGGGGTATCGCTCCAAGCCGCACCGCGACGTGCAGATCATGCACGGCATGGACGTGGGCCACGCCCCGCGCCACGACGCCCGCGGCTCCGCCGAGGACTCGTGCCTGCTATGGGATGCCACCCTCAAGGACAAGCTGCCGCCCATCTCGCTTCCTACCCGGGAATACATGGAGCGGGGGCGGAGGCTCTGGGAGGAGCTGGGGCTGCCGGAGCTCGAGCCCCAGTCACCGTGGTTCGGCTATTCGCTGGGAGACTGGAACGAGGAACTGGAGCAGGAGGCCGCCCTGGCCACGCGCGGGGAGTACTGGAAGACCGGGACCAAGATCGCGCGCCAGCGCCGCTCCACCAAGGACATCATGCCCAACGAGTCGTTCTACGGCGGCGAGGAAGATTGACCTGGATTCCCGCGGGCCGCAGGGACGCATAGGGGCACGGACCGAAAGGACCCGCAGGCATGGACTACAAGACGCTCAAGTGGACGGTGCACGACAATCCCCTGCGGCCGGGCGAGCCCTGTATCGGCGTCATCACCCTGAGCCGTCCCGACCAGCTCAACGCGGTGGACCCGCTGATGCGCCTGGAGCTCGACGCCCTGTGCAACGAGATCGCACGCAACTCCGTCCTCAAGGCGGTGATCCTCACGGGCGAGGGACGAGGTTTCTGTGCCGGCGGGGACCTCGCCTCGGAAGGTGCCGTGCTGGGCGCGTTCGAGGGTTCCAGCGGCATCGAGGGCCCCTACAAGGAGCTGGCGGAGTATTTTCTGAACGACCTCCGGCACCGGGTGCTGCAGAGCGCCATGCGCAAGCTGGAGGACCTGCCGCAGCCCACCATCGCCGCGGTGAACGGCCCCGCCGTGGGGGTGGGCCTGGAGATGACCACGCTGTGCGACATGCGCATCGCCTCGGAGCGGGCGCGCTTCGGCGAGGTGGCGGTTCCGGCGGGGTTCGTTCCCGAGAGCGGCGGCTCGCGCAACCTCCCCAAGCTGGTGGGAATCGGCCGGGCCATGCGCCTGATCCTCACCGGTGACATCATCGACGCCCCCGAAGCGCTGCGCATCGGGCTCGTGGACGAGGTGGTACCGCACGACAAGCTGATGGAGGAGGCCTTCGCCCTGGCCGGCCGGATCGCCGCCAACCCGTACCTGTCGGTGCGCCATGCCAAGCGGCTGGTCAAGATGTATTGGAACTGGAACCGCACCGACGAAGGCTATCGCGAGGAGCTGGAGTCGGTGCTCGAGATCACCCGCACCAAGGACTGCCAGGAAGGTATGCGGGCGTTCAAGGAAAAGCGTCCGCCCCGCTACACCTACCCCTACGACGCCGGCTGGCCGTTCCCCGACAAGGGCGGCGGCAAGAAGGATTGAGGAGACGCCGGACGTGAAAGGCGACGGTCCCTTGTAATAGGCGATGGGTACGAATGGCCGCCGACGCCCCGGAAACGTCATCCCGGCGCAAGCCGGAATCCAGGAGTAAGGCGATGTCCGACGGTTCCATGCCGTGGCCGGGCTATCGCGAGATCCCCCCACGACTCAACATCGCCGACGAAGTACTGGAGCGTCCGGCAGCCGCCGGTCACGGTGACCGTCCGGCGATGGCGTGGCGCGGCGGATCTCTGAGTTACCGGGAACTTCGCGCAAGGGTGCACGCCTTCGCGGCGGGCCTGAAGGCGTTGGGGGTCTCGCCGGGGGATCCGGTGCTCGTGCAGATGCCCAACTCGCCGGAGTTCGCGACGGCGTTCCTTGCCGCCGTGAAGCTGGGCGCGCTTCCCGTGGTGGTCAACTCGCTGCTGGGTGTGCGGGAAGTCCGGGCCATCCTGGAGCAGACCGGGCCAAAGCTCGCCGTGACCGAGAGCAGGCGCTCGCAAGCCTTGCGCGAGCTTCGTGAGCCCATGGGCCTCCGGACCGTGGTATGCGCCGGACAGGCCCAGGGCGGCGAAGTGCGCTTCGAATCACTCGTCCACGAGTCTCCGAACGACATTGCATCCAGAGACACTTCGGCCCACGAGCCGGCTTTCATGGTGTGCACCTCCGGCACCACCGGCCGGCCCAAGTGCATCGTGCACGCGCATCGCTGGATCGTCGCCTTGGGCGATCTGAACCGCTACCGTCTTCCGCCGGAGCCGGGAGACGTGGTGATGGCCACCGGCGAATGGAGCTTCATAAGCGCCCTGGGGCACAACCTGCTCTTCCCGCTCCGCAACGGCCTCACCTGCGCGGTGCTGTCGGGCCGGGCTACGCCGGAGAACGTGCTGGAGCACGTGGCGGCCCTGCGCGTCACTCTGCTGCATTCCGTGGCCACGGTCTACCGCCGGATGCTGGCCACCGAGGGAATCGAGCACGCGTACGACATCCGCACGCTGCGGGGCGCCCATTCCACCGGGGAGGCCCTCCGCGAAGCCACCTACCGCCAGTGGAAAGAACGCTTCGGCTGCGAGATGTACGAGCACTACGGCGTATCGGAGTACCAGCTCGTGGTCGGGCAGGGGGCGCGGCA
Organism: uncultured Binatia bacterium (SeqCode); assembly: GCA_965204205.1. Lineage (GTDB taxonomy): Bacteria > Desulfobacterota > Binatia > UBA9968 > JAJDTQ01 > JAJDTQ01. The sequence continues at coordinate 397,028 of OZ241976.1, forward strand.
TCCGGTAAGGCCGGGCTCGGTGGGAGTCCCCGCCCCGGGGGTGGGCATCGACATCGTCGACGATGAAGGCCGCGGCACGGCCAACGGCGTGGTCGGGCGGACGGTGATTTCCACCGCGGACCCGGGTCTCTTCCTTGAATACTACGGCGATGCCGGCCGCACCGGGGCGGCCCGCCGGGCCGGGGTTTACGACACCGGCGACCTGGCCTACCGCGACGAGGACGGTTACTACTTCATCGCCGGGCGCAGCGACGACTGCTTCAAGACCCGCGGCCTGTTCCTGGTCCCGACGGAAGTGGAGAACGCACTCCAGCGCCATCCCGCGGTGGCCGAGGCCGTGGTGGTGCCGGAGCCCGATCCGGAGATCGGCAACCGCGTGCTGGGCGTGGTGGTGCCGGCCGACGGATGCATCCCCTCGGCCGAGCTGGCCGAGGCCCTTCGTCAAGGCCTGCGGGAAGAGCTGGCACACTACAAGATCCCCTATCGCATCCGGTTCGCCGAGGCGATTCCCAAGAGCCCGGTGGGAAAGATCCTGCGGAGCGAGGTGGCCTCGACGGCGGGCCGTTGAGGCCGCCCGCCCGGCCCGGCGATTCACGGCGCGTTGGACGAAGACGCGGCGCTCGTGAGGGACGAGGGCCGCGGCGCCGGGGTCCGGTTGCCCGCGGGCTGTTTGTTCGATAGAAGAAGTCGTTCGGATCCCGCATGCACCGGTTTCGGAGGACGGCACCTTCGACCTGGATATCGAGGAGGTAACATGTTTCGGATCGTTCTTTCTTCGCTGCTGCTCGCCACCGGCCTGAACGCCGGGTTGCCGGCTCTCGCGGACAAGAGCACGGCCGTGGCGGCGGATTTCAAGGGCAAGACCATCACCATGATCCTGGGCACCCGGCCGGGCGGGCGGCGGGACCGCATCGCGCGCACCATCGCGAAGCACCTGGCGGCGAACCTGCCGGGGGAGCCGACGATACTGGTCCAGAACATCCCCGGCGGCAAGGGGATTCCCGCTCAGCTCAAGTTCTCCAAGTCGAGGCCCGACGGCGGCGTGGTGGGCATCGTGGTGTCCTCGGACATGGAGGCGCCCTACTTTGGAGCCCCGGGCGCCACCTACAAGCCGCGTGAATACAAGTGGGTCGGGTCCGTGAGGACCGGCAAGCAGCGCAACGTGCTCTTCACCACCAAGAAGTCCGGCTTCAAGACCATCGACGACCTGCGCGGCCGCGAGGTGGCGCTGGGCGCCCAGGGCGTCGGCCACCGCAGCTACCTCTACGGCCGGCTCATGGCCGAGGTGCTGGGGCTCAAGGTGCGGTGGGTGCTCGGCTACTCGACGCCGGAGATGTACCTGGCCATGGAGAAGGGCGAGATCGACGGCCGCGTGAACGACTCGGCCTCGTTCAAACGCGACCGGCCGGACTGGATCGAAAAGCAGGAAGTGGTCGCTCACGTGGCCATGAGCCTGCCGGAGAACCTTCCGCCCATCCCCGATCCGCTGTTCACCAACACGCCGGCGCTGATTACGTTCACGGACAAGGAGATCCACAAGAACCTCATCAGGAAGATGAACGCGACGAGCCGCCTCGGCGGCAGCGTGGCACTCCCGCCGGGAACGCCGGAGCCCGTCCGGGCGGCTTACGAGAAGGCCCTGGTGACCGCGGGCAAGGACCCCAGGTTCAAGAAGGACTGGGAGAAGTTCGTCGGCATCCGGCCCTACGCCGGCGTGGCCGACAGCGCCGAGGTGTGGGAGGCGGTGAAGATCTACACCGACTGGAAACCCGCGATCATGAAGGAATTCAAACGCCTGGGGCACCAGCCGCCCAAGTAGCCGGTGATGCCTGCGGGGGCGGCTTCGAGACCCGCCCCCGCCCCCGTGCGCGCCCTGCCGGGCCCGCCGCGCATACCTCGGCACGTATGCTTCAGACCCACAGGTCGCCATGTTCGAAGCCGCCCTCCAGGGTCTGCAGAACCTCCTTTCGCTGAATGTTCTGATCGGGATGCTCGCCGGCGTCGGCGTCGGCACCTTCACGGCGATCACCCCGCAGGGCCTGGGCACGCCGTTGATGTACGCCCTGTTCCTGTCGGTGGTGACCCAGTGGGACCCGCTGGTGGCCATCGCCTTCCTCATCGGCATGGACGCGGTCAGCAGCACCTGCAGCGCCTACCTGCCGGTGCTTTTTGGCATTCCCGGCGGCGCCGGCTCCCAGGCCACGGTGATGGACGGCTATCCCATGGGGCGCAACGGCCAGGCCCGGCGCGCCCTGGGCGCGGCGTTCACCGCCGGCATCCTGGGGAGCCTGGTCGGCACCGCGACCCTGGCGGCCGCCATCCCGGTGGCCCAGGCGTTGATTCTGTTCCTGGGCTCTCCCGAGCTGTTCGTGGTGTCCCTGTGGGGTGTCAGCATGGTCTCGGTGCTGGCGGGCCCGCGGCCCATCAAGGGATTGATCGCGGGCGCCATGGGGCTGGTCATCTCCGTGGTAGGCATCCAGCCCCAGTCCGGAGTCATGCGCTTCGTGTTCGACCAGCCCTATCTCCTCGAGGGCGTGCCCCTGGCCGTGGCCACGCTGGCGCTCTTCGGAGTGCCGTCCGCGTTGGAGATGGCGCTCGTCAGGGTGGGTGTCGAGCGTGAGCCGGCGCCCCTGGCCGGGCGACTCCTGGACGGGATCCGCGACGCCTTCGGCAACGCCTGGCTGGTGGTCCGCTGCAGCTTCCTGGGCGTCTGGGTCGGAATCGTTCCCGGCCTGGGCGCTCAGGTGGTGGACTGGCTCAGCTACGGGCACGCCGCCCAGACCTGCAAGGGCGCAAAGGAGACCTTCGGCAAGGGCGACGTGCGCGGGGTCATCGCGCCGGAGGCCTCCAACGACGCCAAGGACGGCGGTACCCTGATCCCGACGCTGACGCTGGGAGTGCCGGGCAGCCTGGTGTCGGCGCTCTTCCTGTTCGCCCTCACCGCCATGGGATTCGCTCCCGGGCCGTTCATGCTCGAGCGCAACGCCGACGTGGTCTACAGCATCGTCTGGGTCCTGGGCATCGCCAGCATCATCGGCGGCGGCCTCGGCCTCGTCTTCTCGAACCATCTGGCGCGGCTCGCGGAGCTGCGTTACTCCATCATCGTCCCGTCCATCCTGGGCTTTGTGTTGATCGGGGCGATGAACGCCAACCAGAGTCCCCTGGATCTGGTGACGTTGGTGTCGTTCGGCTTCGTCGGCTACTTCATGAAGCGCTTCGGCTACCCCCGGCCGCCTCTCATCCTCGGCATGATCCTCGGCATCATCATGGAGAAGTACCTGTACATCTCGCATGCGCGCTACGGCTTCGACTGGCTGGGACGGCCTTCGGTGCTGGTGCTCCTCCTTCTCGTGGCCGGGAGCCTCGGCTACACCCTCTGGAGCCGGAGGGAGCGGGCCGCGCCGGGCGAAGGACCGGCAGGGGAGAGCGCCCGCGCGGGCTTTCGGGTGAACTGGGAAACCCTGCTGGTCCTGGGCTTTTTGGGGTTCTTCCTGCTTGCCATCCGCATCGGCGTCGAGTGGCCCTTCATCGCCAAGCTCATGCCGGTGTACATCGCGGCGGTCCCCGGCGCGGCGTTGGCGCTGTGGCAGCTCTTCAGGGTGACCACCGACCGGGAGCCGCCGGCGGCAGGCGGGATCGAGATGGACGAGAGCTTCAGCCAGGACCTCGACGCGGCATCGGAACGCCGGCGCACCGCGGCGTTCTTCGCCTGGTTCACGGGCGCGGCGCTGGCGGTGTGGCTGCTGGGCATCACCGTGGCCGTGCCGCTCTTCGTGTTCCTTTACTGCCTGGTAGAGGGCACCGAGCGGCTGTGGGTCGCCCTGCTGATGGCCGCCATCGCATTCCTCCTGGTATGGGGCCTCTTCGAGGGCGTGTTCAAGGTCCTGTGGGCCGAGGGGCTGCTGTTCGCGGGATAGATTACTCTTCGCGCAACGACCGCGAGAAGTAGTCCGTGATGGGCTTCGTGAGGTAACTCAGCGGCGACCGTTCACCCGTCCGGAGATGGACTTCGACGGGCATGCCGGGCACCAGCGCGAGATCCCGCGCATGACCCGGCGCGGCTCGCGGCGGCCGCGCCGGCGGGCTCTTTCCGGCGACCTCTCCGGAGCCCGGTCCATTGCCGCGGGCCGAAGCGTCGCTCTTCCCCCCGCCGGCGACCCGGCCCGCCGACGATGTCCGGATCCAACCGGCCACCGTATCGTAAGTGTGCCGGGCCCATGCGGCGATCGGCAGGTCCTCCTCGGGCTCGATGGCCCGGCCCATCGTCACCTCCACCTCGTACCACGACAACCCGGTCCGTTCGTCGACGGTGGCGTCGGCGGCCACGCGCAGAACGCGGCCCTTGAACCGCGGCGTGATCCTTGCCGGGAAGGCCGAAAACAGCAGCATCCCCTCCTGCCCCGGAAAGACCTGGTCCACGTGGATGGGAGGGAGCTGGGCGCGCACTACCAGGTCCGTTTCTTCCGGTACGATGCGGGCAATGGGCTCACCGGGGCTCACCACTTCGTGCGGCGCGAACACGCGCATGTCGAACACTTCCCCCGCTACCGGGGCGCGTACTTCCATGCGTCCCAGGCGCCGACGCACCGAAGCAAGCCGTTCGCGCACCTCGTTCTCCCGCGCCTGCGCCGTGCGCGCCTGGCTTTCCGCCTCCTCGACCCGGCGCGTGCCGATCTGCAGGATCTGGATCTCCACCTCGGCGATGCGGCCTCGCGCCCCGGCGATGCGCGCATCGAGGTCGCCCCCTTGGCCCTCGAGCCGCGCCGCTTCCCGTTCCAGCTCCAGGTACTTCCCGAACCCCGTCATCTTCTGCTGGTACAGCCACCGCTGCGCCTCCAGTTCCCGGGCGATGAACTCCTGCTGGCGCTCCGTCGCCCGTCCCTGTGCCTGGAGGCTTGCGATCTGCTTGCGCATCTGGCCGATGCGCTCGCGGAGCTGGGCCACGTGGCTTGCGCGCGACGCCCGGCGGGCGGCGTAGAGCCGTTCCTGTCCCTGGAGGATGGTGGCCAGCGCCGGGCCTTCGCGCGCGAGGCGCGCAAGCTCCGGATCCCATGAGATCGCCTTGGCGTCGTTGAACTCCGCTTCCAGACGGTTCCGGCGTGCCACCAGTTCCGCGTGTTGCCCTTCGAGAATCACTTCCTCCGAGCGAAGCAGAGTGTCGTCGAGGCGGATGAGCATGTCGCCCGCCTTCACCCGATCGCCGTCGCGTACCAGGACCTCGCCCACGATGCCGCCGTCGATGTGCTCGACGACCTGCGCCCGGGTAGCCACGTCGACCCGTCCTCCGGCGATCACCGCCCCCGAAAGGGAGGCCATGGTTCCCCAGCCGAACAACCCCCCAACCAGCAACACGAGCGTTCCGAAGCCGAGGACGAGCGGGCGTCTCGGCGAGAAGGGAGGAACCGGCCGCGTCCGTGCGCTCATGTGCCGTCGCCGGGGTTGTTGTCGTCCGGGGACTCCGGCGCCGGCACCCGGACGACCCGTACCGGCCGTGGTTGCGCGTCTTCGGTCCCCGGCGGCCCCGGCACCGCGCGCACCGGCACCGCGCCCGTCCTGCCCGCCCCGGCGGGAAGGAGGTGCCTGGCGGGCTCTCGGGGTTCGACCTCCATGGCCCGTCCCTGCTCCATCCGGTAGACGCGGTTACATTGGGAGAAGGTCGTGGGACGGTGGGCGATGACAATGGCCGACCCGCCGCGCGCCTTGAGATCCGCCACCGCGGCGATGAGCGCCTCCACGCCCGCCCCGTCCAGGTGCGCGTCCGGCTCGTCCAGCACCAGCACTTCCGGCTCACCGTAGAACGCCCGCGCGAGTGCGATACGCTGGCGCTGACCGCCCGAGAGCGCGGCGCCGCCGGCGGCCACGCCGAAGTCGTAGCCGCCGGGCAGCGCTAGTATCATCTCGTGCGCCCCGGCCTGCCGCGCCGCGCGCACCACCGCCTCCGGGTCCGCATCGGGGTCCAGGCGGGCTATGTTCTCCGCCACCGTGCCCTCGAACAGCACCACCTCCTGCGGCAGCCATCCGACGTGACGCGCCAGGGCGGCCTCTCCGTACTGGTCGAGCGCCGCGCCCCCAAGGCTCACCTTTCCGGCCAGCGGCGGCCACACCCCTACCAACGCCCGTGCCAGCGTCGACTTGCCCGAGGCCGAAGGGCCCGTGATGCCCACGGCCTCCCCGGGCCCGGCCACCAAGGACACGTCCCGCACCGCGGGCGTATCCGCCCCCGGCGCCGCCACCACCAGGTGGGTCGCCTCGAGCACGGCCTCGGGCTTGGGCAACTGAGTGCGCGCCGGCTCCTCGGGCGTGCCGGCCAGCAAGGCGGCGAGGGAGCGCCGCGCGACGAGAGCCCGCTGCAGCAACGGCCATGTCCCCACCGCCTGGTCGATGGGCGCCAGCGCGCGGCCCAGCAGGATCGAGGCCGCGATCATGATGCCGGGGGTGACCTCGCCGAGGATCGCCAGCCACGCCCCGAGTCCCAGCATCATCGACTGCAGGAACAGCCGTAGCGTCCTCGAGGTTGCGGCGAACGCCCCGCCCCGGTCGGATGCGGCGATGGTCTTCGCCAGCGACTCGTTGCGCAAGCCGGAGGTCCGGGCGATGGCGGCCTCCCGCATCCCCAGTCCCCGCACCGTCTCGCCCCCGGCGCGCACCCGGTCGACGAAATACGCCGCTCGCGCCATCGCCTCCCCGGACTCGCGCTGAAGCGCGGCGGTGCGCGCCTGGTTCAGGAGCGCGATGACCAGCAACAGGACCCCGGCAAAGATCGCCAACAGCCCCAGCATCCAGTGGAACATGAACAGCACGCACAGGAACACGGGCGTCCAGGGCGCGTCGAAGAAGGCGAAGGGTCCCGGACCGGAGGCGAAACGTTGTATCGCCTCGAGGTCGTTAAGCCCGGTGGCGGGCGTGGAGCGGGCCGCGGGCGAGTGTCCGGCCCGGGTCAGGATGGCCCCCAACACGCGTGGGTCCAGCTTTGCCTGGAACCTGGCGCCGACGCGCGCCAACACCCGCGAGCGGGCATGGTCGAGCAGCCCCATCATGAGGAACAGGAACGTGACGATGCCGATGAGCGCCACCAGCGTCGCCTCCGAACCCGAGGTCAGCACCCGGTCGTAGACCTGCAGCATGAAGACCGGGCCGGTCAACATGAGCACGTTCACGAACGCGCTGAGCAGGCCGATGAAGGCGAAAAGCCGGCGGCTTTCGCCGAGCGCCGCGCGGACTTCGGCAAGACCGCTCCGGGCCGTGGCGTCCCGCTCGGCGCCGAGCCCCCAACCGAACGTCGTACGTCCCCGTTCCGGGGCCTTTGACGACGGGAACGCCATGCTAGATGACTGTCCTCGACGGACAGCTCATGGATTCGTGGTCACGACACCCCGAGTGGTGATGTTCATCATCGTGTGGCATTGAATGCCCCTCCCGTTCAGGGTCTCGACTATATGGAACAAAAACAGCATAGTCCTGAAAGAAATGTGTACATTGAACACGTTCCAAACGCAATTAACTGGAAAATAATGCTCTTGATACACTTTTAGTTTATAAAATGATAACCGGGTTTCGGCCCGTTGGCCTTGACATCTCGGGGGCTTCTCCGATATACGACGGCCCAACCTGACCGGTCGATAGTTGGGAGGTTCCATGAAACTGACCGCCAAATGCGGGATCGCGGGAATGTCGTTGTGCGCCGTCGCCGCCGCCGGTCTTCCGGCCGCGGAGGCCGTCGATTTCTCCGGCAAGACGTTCGTGGTGATGGTGGCGTCGAGCCCCGGCGGCGGGACGGATACCACGGCGCGGCTGGTGGCGCGCTATTGGAGCAAGTACCTGCCCGGGAAGCCGGAGGTGGTTGTCCGCAACCGGCCGCTGCAGACGGCGGCGGCCAACTACTTTCAGCGCAAGGCGCGCCCGAATGGCTTGACCACGGCCGTGTTCGCGGGCGGGGGGAGCCTGTCGCCGGTGGCGCGCAAGGCCTCGTCGGTGCGCTACGACCCGTTGAGCTGGGAGTACATCGGCTCCATCGAGCGCGGCCCCTCGGTGCAGTTCGTCCGCAAGAGCGCCCTGGCCCGGCTCAAGGACCCGGGCGCCAAGCCGGTGGCGGTAGGCTCCGCCGGGCCGGGCTACCGGCCGTCGGACGCCATGGCGGTGTATGGCGCTGAATACGGCGGCTGGAACATCAAGATCGTGCACGGCTACCCTAGCTCCCGGGACGTGTACCTGGCCTATGAACGGGGCGAGGTGGACATGTTCGGCTCCGGCACCTCCAGGATCATCCGGCGGTTCCTGAAGGGCGACGCGGTAGCGCTGGCGGTGCACGAGAAGCGGGCCGATTTCCCCAAGGTGCCGACCCTGGAGGAGCTTCTCGGCGACAAGCTGCCCGAGGGTCCGGCGCGGAAGGCGTACCGGATCTGGTCCGGCCCCAGCTCGGTGGACAAGTATTTCGTGCTCCCGGCCAAGACCCCGGCGGCGGTGGTGAAGGCGCTCAGGGCTTCCTTCGACCAGGTGCTCGACGACCCCGGCTTCCAGAAGGATGCCAGGAAGATCCTCGGCAAGGGATACCGGCCGCTGACCGGTCCCGAGACCAAGCAGTTGGTGAAGGACTCCCTGGTGATCCCCGCGGAGGTCGCGAGCTTCAACGACAAGTTGCGGAAGAAGCACGGCCTGCCGATCCAGAAATAGCGCCGGCGAAGATTGAGGGTTTCTGCCGGCGAGCTTTCGTTCCGGGTGCGCCGGCCGGACCCTGTGCCCAACCTCTCCCGGTTCGTCCCCCGGACGAGGGACCATCGAAACCATGCTTGACGCCGCCTGGCAGGGCCTCACGGGCATACTCGCCCTCGAGCCCATGCTGCTGCTGCTTTTCGGCGTGCTCCTGGGCACCTGGGGCGGCGCCCTGCCGGGGGTGGGCGGGCCGTCGCAGCTCGCGGTGCTGCTGCCCTTCGCGATGGTGATGGAGCCCTTCAACGCCATCGCCTTCCTCATCGGCGTCACCACCGTGGGCAACACCGGCAACACCTTCACTTCGGTTCTGGTGGCCGTTCCCGGCGGCTCCGGGGCCCAGGCCACGGTGCTGGACGGCTACCCCATGGCGCGGAACGGCGAGGCCGCCCGAGCCCTCAGCGCCGCCTTCATGGTATCCATGCTGGGCGGCATCTTCGGCGCCATCGTTCTCTTCGCCTCGCTGCCGGTGCTGCGCGAGATCGTCCGCAGCTTCGGTTCCCCCGAGCTTTTCATGTTCACCATCTGGGGCCTCAGCATGCTCGGGACCATCAGCTCCGGGGCCCCCCTCAAGGGGCTGACAGCCGGCATCCTCGGGGTGCTCCTTTCCACCATCGGCCAGGACGACAAGTCGGGGGTGATCCGCTTCGACGTCGGACTGCCCTATCTCTGGGACGGGGTGAGCGTCGTGCTCATCTCCCTCAGCATCTTCGCCATCCCGGAGATGATCGCGCTGGCGGGCCGCAAGGGCCGGGTGGCCGAGGTCCAGGAACTCGGCAGCGGCCTGTTGCAGGGGATCAAGGACGCCTTCCGCCACTGGTGGCTCATGATCCGCTGCTCGGCCATCGGCGTATGGGTAGGGGTGCTGCCGGGCTTGGGCAGCGACGTCGCCGACTGGTTCGCCTACGCCCACGCCCGCCAGACGGAGAGGAACAGCGAGGGCTTCGGCAAGGGCGACGTGCGCGGGGTCATCGCGCCGGAATCGTCCAACAACGCCAAGGAGGGCGGGGCGCTCATCACCACCCTGGCCTTCGGCATCCCCGGCAGCACCTCCATGGCCCTGCTGCTCATCGCCTTCGTGGCGGTGGGCCTGACGCCGGGTCCGGAGATGCTCACCGATCAACTGGGCTTCGTCTTCAGCATCATATGGGCGCTGGTGTTCTCCCAGATCCTGGCCTCGGCCGTGTGCTGGATACTGGTGAAGCCGGCCGCGCGCATCTGCGTGCTGCCGTTCTACGCGCTGGTGCCGTTCATCGTGGCGCTGGCGTTCCTGAGCGCCTTTGCCGCCAACTTCGACATCGGCGACCTGGTGGCGCTGCTGTCGCTGTCGCTGCTGGGCTACCTGCTCAAGATCTTCGGCTGGCCGCGGGCGCCGGTGGTGCTGGGTTTCGTCCTGGGCCGCAAGATGGAGCTTTACCTGTGGTTGGCGGTGGCCCGCTACGGCATGGAGTGGGTGCTCCGCCCCGGGGTCATCATCCTGTTCCTGCTGGTGCTGGGGACGCTGGCGTATCCGGTGATCCGGGCGTGGCGCGCGGAGGCGTCATGAGGGTCCGTCCATGAGATTCAGGCCCACGGACTACTTCACGCTCTTCATCGGGCTCGCCATCCTGGCCGCCATGATCGCGGCCTGGGACTGGGACCTGCGCGCGTCGATCATCATCCTGGTGCTGGGCAGCGCCGGGCTGTTTATGGTGGCGGCGCAACTGGCGCTGGATCTAAGCCGCAACCAGAGGCCGGTCGAGGAAGCGAAGTTGGCCTTTGAGATCCCTTCTTTCGAGGAAGGCGACACCAGGGCGTTCCAGCGTGGAACGATGGAGATCTGGTGCTGGTTGATCGGGCTGCTGCTGACGATCCTGCTGATAGGGCTCCCCGCGGCCCTGGTGCTGTTCGTGTTCCTCTACATGAGGACCTACGGAGCCGGTTGGTTCCTGTCCCTGGGCATGGCCGCCGCCATCGCCGCCTTCGAGTACGGCGTCTACGACCGCATCATGCACGTCTACTGGCCGGAAGCGCTGATCTGGCGGCTGTTCGAATGAGGGGATCGCGCCGGCGCCCTTCGACCTCGCTTCGCGAAACCCGTCCTGAGCCTGTCGAAGGGCTCAGGGCGAACGGAAACCGGGTCACGGGACGTACGTCTGTCTGCCGGGGTGATGTTTCCGTTCACCCTGAGCGTAGCTCCGCGGCAGCGAAGCGAAGTCGAAGGGCCGACCGGTTCAGGCAGAGCCGCCCCACACCTCGTCGATGTAGCCGCTGTCGTCGATCTCCCGCAGGTAGTGCAGGTCCCACATGGCCAGGGGATTGAAACCCTCCGCTTCGGGATGGCGCTTGACCGCCAGGGCGAAGACGTTGCGGATGGCGTCCAGCGTGGGATAGGGCTTGGGCTCCAGCGTGCGTACCTGGTCCTCGTAGAAGGCTTCCACTTCCTCGTCCGTGTCGTACTTGTCCCCGCAGTGGGTCTTGATGATATCGAGGGTCTCGTCCCGGCGGGTCTTGAAGAAGTGGACGGCGTCCACCAGGGCGCGGATCAGGGCGCGGATCTCCTCGGGATGGCCCTGGACGTAGGTGGTGGTGGTGGTGAGGGTGACCCCTTCGATCATGGCCATGGGCGGAAGATCGATGAGCGTCGCGCCCAGGGCGCGGGCGCGCAACTTGTCCACCGCGCGCACGAAGGTGGCGCCGTACTCGCCCGACATGACGCCGCGGACCCGTTCCCGGGCGTCCTTGGGCCCCTCCACCAGCTCCACGTCCCGTCCTTCCTCCAGGCCGTTGAGTCTCAGGTAGAGCCACACGTTGAGGCCGGTGTGGCCGTCGAAGTCGTCCATCACCACGCGCCTGCCCTTGAGGTCCCCCAGGCCCGCGACGCCGTCGCCCGCCACCAGGCAGTTCTCGCGCCACTGGTTGTTGGGCTGGGCCAGATGGACGAAGGGCTCTCCGTGCCGTGCCCGGCGGATATAGAGGTTGTGGTGGTTGCCGGAGACGATGTCGATCTCGCCGGCCCGGAGCCCCTGCATGGCCTTGCCGCGCATGCCCTCCATGGAACCGAAGTCCATGGCCACGCCGTGGCGCTCCAGGCAGCCGCCTTGTTCCATGACCTTCCACAGCGGCACGTGGCTGGAGGCCCGGTAGTAGATACGCATCTTTTCCATGTTCGTTCCTTGAGATGGAGAGGCCGCGGCCGGACCCTCAGCCCGTAACCGCGGCCATCTTGGATTGCAGCCCTTCCTTGGCGAGCTCGGACTCGAAGATCTCCCGGATCCTCGGGTCCTCGTCCGCGTACTCGATCTGGTCGCCCCCTTCCTTGACGCTCTTGTCGGTGCCGAACCCCTTCTCCCTCATGGGGAACTTGCGGCTGTTCCAGCGCAGCGCCAGGTACCGGGCCGGGGTCGAGCCCGAGTTGAAGTGCTGATGAAACCACATTTCCGGCGGCACGATCACGCTCCGCTCGTGCCAGTCGAACTTCTGGATGTCCGACCCGCCCGGCCACATGAGGGAGAAGCCCTTGCCGCCCAGGACCACCACGTGGGCCCCGGGCCCGTGGCGGTGGGCCTTCTTGTAGGTGCCCACCGGGAACTCGGCGATGTGCGCGGTCATGGAGTTCTCCGACAGCTCGATGCCCAGGAAACGCCCTCCCGCGCCGCGGTTCTCGCGCACGTAGAGCTCGATGGAGCGCACGTCGGCGATGAAGTTTGTGTCCCACACCTTGATGGCGCGGAAGTCGTACTGCTCGCCCTTGCCGGAGAAGTAGTCCTCCGGACTGCTGAAGCGGTCGTCGAAGGTGAAATGGTTGTCGAAGACGAAGTCCGCGTTGTGGAAGAGGTTGATGACCAGCGGCGCGGAGGTCACCGCGAAGAAACGCGCCGGCTCCGAGCCGCTGCCGTTGAAGTGCTGGCGCCAGGTGTTCAGGGGAGGGGAGAACACGCTGCCGGCGCCCCACTCGAAGGAGCTCTTCTTGCCGTCCTCGTTCCACACCGAGGTGGCGCCGCGGCCGCTCACCACGTAGATCATCTCCTCGAACAGGTAGCGTTGCGGATGGAGGCTCTTGCCCGGCGGGATCTCGCAGATGTACGAGTCGTTGCTCTCGCCGGTTCCGATGAGGTTGAGGTAGGCCCCCAAACCGCCCTTCCATTCCCAGGGCTCGAGCTCCACCGCGCCGAGGTCCTTGATGTAGAATTCCTTGAGGATCGGGATTCCCTGGGAGGCGATCCATTTCTGGTACGGGGTGCTCCCGCCCAACTCCGCTTTCTGACCCTTCAGCACGTCGCGCGCTCCTTTCTGGTCATGGTCGATTAGGCTATACCGTTGCAGGGTCGAAGAATCAACGCGATTTCCGCGCGCGCCCCCGGGCGGAAATCGTAGGCTTCGCGCCATCGCCGACTCGCCCATTCATGCTCCGGAGAATCAAAGACGGATTTCAGCGGGCAGGCGGATCGCTCGCGTACCGCGAGTTCCGGCTGTTCTACGTGGCGGTGGTGAGCGCCTCCATGGGCAACCAGATCCAGCGGATCGTCGACCTCTGGGTGGTGTACGAGATGACCGGCTCGACGGCGTACCTGGCGCTCACCGGCCTGGCCCGCGGCATCCCCATCATCGTCTTCTCCCTGGGGGGCGGCCTCATCGCCGACCGGGTCGACCGCAAGAGCTTCATCATGGTGATGCAGCTCGGCAGCGCGGCGGCGAACCTTCTGCTGGCCGGCCTGATCGTCGCCGGCACGGTCCAGTTGTGGCACATCCTTGTCATCTCCATGGTGAGCTCGTCTTTCGTGGCCATCAGCGCGCCGGCCCGTACTGCCATCACACCCGCGCTGGTGCCGCGGAACCTTCTGGTCAACGCCTTTGCCTTCACCTCCACGGCGTGGAAACTGGCGCAGATCGTCGGCCCGGCGATAGCGGGGCCGATGATCGCCATCGCCGGCAGCGGCGTGACCTATGGTTTCAACGGTTGTGTCTATCTCGTGAGCGCCGCCGTGCTGTTGTTCATGAGCTATCGGTCGGTGCCTGCCGTCACCGGCCAGTCCGCGCTCGGCAGCCTCTTGGAAGCGCTGTCCTTTGTCAAGCGGGAATCGGTCATCGCGGTGCTGGTGTCCATGGACGTGGTGGCGGTCTTCTTCGGCGCCTATCGAATCCTGCTGCCGGTCATCGCGGTGGAGCTCGGCATGGGAGCGGCGGGCTTCGGCCTGTTCTCGTCGGCTCCCGCGGTGGGCGCGCTTGTCGGCGCGGCCGCCATCATGGCGTGCGGGGACATGCGCTACAAGGGTCTGGTGGTGGCGGGCGGCATCCTCGCCTACGCCGCCTGCCTCGCCGGTCTCGCGCTGTCGCCATGGTTTTCCACGTCGCTGGCCGCGGTGACGCTGTTGGGCGTCTTCGACGCCGTCCAGGCCATCCCGCGTAACACCGTGATCCAGTTGCTGACTCCGGATCCGCTGCGGGGGCGGGTTTCGAGCTTCACCCGCATGCTCAGCGTCGGCATGCCCGGCCTCGGCGAGGCGCAGATGGGCGTGGTGGCGGCCGTCCTGGGCTCGGCGTCGACGCTGCTGCTGGCCGCCGTGGTCTGCGCCGGTGCCACTCTGGGAATGCTCGGCTGGCGGCGGGACCTGCGCACGGCCGGCCTGGGCAACTCCTCGCGGCTTGACTCCGCGCCCGCCGGTCAATAAGAGAACAGGCTGGTGGCCCGAAACCATGAAAGGCCGTTCGGCCGTTGACGAAAAAGGGAGGTTCACGAAATGGCAGACCTGTCGCACAAGGTGATTCACGAAGCCGCCGGCGAGCTGCTCGCCGAGTTGGCGAACGAAACCGGGCGCCCGGTGTCCTGGGCGGTGCTCAACGCCCACCGGGAGCTGCTGCAGTACACGCGCATGGACGGTGCGCCCTACCGCTCCAGCGTCCTTTCCCACAACAAGGCATACTCCGCGGTGTGGTTCGGGCGGGACTCGGTGGAGATCGAGAAGATGGTGGGCAACCGCGGCATCGCCGCCTACGGCGACTCGAACCTGACCTCCATCGGCGGCGGGGTACTCATCAAGGACACCGACGGCGGCGTGGTGGGCGCCGTGGGCGTGAGCGGACGCACCATGGAGGAGGACGTCGAGGTGGCGGTGCGGCTGGTGGACAAGATGAAGGCCAAGGCGGGCCTGTAAGGCACGGGAGCCGAAGGAGGGAACTCCAATGAAGATGTTTCGTACCATGATTTTGGGCATTGCGGCGCTGTTCCTGGTTGTGGGAGTCGCCGGTGCCGCGGATGCACCGTTCTACAAGAACAAGACCATCCGCATCGTCGTGGGCTATACCCCGGGCGGAGGATTCGACACGTTCTCCCGGCTCCTGGGGAGGTTCCTCAGCAAGAACGTTCCGGGGAATCCCTCGGTCATCGTGGTCAACATGCCGGGCGCGAGCAGCATGGCCGCTGCCAACCGGGTCTACGCCATGCAGCCGGGCAACGGCCTCACCATCGCGGTGTTCAACGCCGGCACGCTGATCCAGGCGGTGAACCGGGACCCGAGCGTAAAGTTCGACCCGCGGAAGTACATCTGGCTCGGCGACCCCGCCATCGGAAGCCTTCCCGAGGTGCTCTGGGTCCGCAGCGACCTTCCCGTCAAGACGTTCGACGATTTCAAGAACTACAAGAAGATCCTGCACTCGGGCTCCACGGGCATCGGCTCCGCCTCCACCGCGGCCACGCAGTTCCTGCGCTATCTGGGTTATCCCATCAAGGCGGTCATGGGGTACGGCGGCACGGCCAGGGTCATGGCCGCCATGGAACGAAAGGAGCTGGACGCGCGGGTCATGTCCCAGGCCACCATGCAGGGCAACTACCGGCGTTATATCGAGAGCGGCCTGGTGCGTCCGATCCTGGCCATGGGCGACGAGCCGCGGGTCAAGCCCATCCCCGGCATCGCTACGCTCAAGGACTTGAAGCTCAACGCCGAGCAGCAAAAGATCGCCGACTTCCTGGTCGGCACCTGGAAGCTGTTGCGCCTCTTCGCCGTGCCGCCCGGGACGCCGCCCGACCGCGTGGCGACGCTTCGCAAGGCCTTCGTGGATACGCTCAACAGCCCGGAGCTTCTCCAGCAGGCCAAGCGCCAGAAGCTCATCATCTCTCCGGCCTCCCCCGAGTCCGTAGAGAAGACCGTCGCCGGGCTCTACTCGGCATCGCCGGAGCTTCTCGCCAAATACGACGAGATCGTCAAGGGGAAGGCGAAGTAGGCGGACTTCGAAAGCGGCATGTTCGCAACATCGTGCGGGCTCCGGGTCATCCCGCCAGGCCCCGCTCCACGATGTAGCGGGCGGTGGCGCGGAGGCTCTCGGCGGCGGGAATGAAATCCATGTCCAGGAGCTCCCGGGCCCGGGCGTTGACCAGTTCCTGCCTCCGGCTGAGGAGCGGGACGATGGACTGGATTTGGCGGTCGAACAGCCCCATCAGGCGGATCACCAGATCCGGCGCGGTCCTCAAGGCGATCCTCCGCCGGGGATAGGCGTCCTTCAGCGTCCGGGCCATTTCGGTCAGCCACATGAATTCGGCGGCGCCGATGATGCGTTTGCCCACGGTAAGCGGCTCCGTAATGGTGCGGACGTGCATCCGCGCCACGTCCTCCACGTCGACGATGGACATGCCTACGTTGGGCAGCAGGGGGTCCTTGCCCCGGAGCAGCCGTTCGATGACACGCAGCGACGTGCCGTAGTGGTCGTCGAGAGGGCATCCGAGGATGAGGCAAGGATTGATGACGGTGAGCTCCATGCCCGGGGCGCTGTTCTGGACGAAATTCCACGCCGCCCGCTCCGCCAGGGTCTTCGACTTCAGGTAAGGCGTGATCCTGGGCCACGACGGGTCGCTCCAGTCCTCTTCGTCGAATCGCTCCTTGCGGAGCTCGCGGGGCACGTTGGTGATGGCGCCGGACGAGGACGTCAACACCACTCGCCGGACGCCGGCCGCGTGGGCCGCGCCCAACGCCCTCCGGGTGCCGTTGACGGCGGGCCGGACCAGTTCATTCGCGTCTCGGGGCTGGGCCATGGGCAGGGGCGACGCCGTGTGCATGAGCACGTCCACGCCGGACATGGCGTCGGTCCAGCCATCGTCGCTGTCGAGGTCCAGGGTAACGAAGGCCAGGCGCCCGTCGAGGTCGTCGCCCGGGCCGAGACGCGGCCGGACGGCGTCGCGCACTTCTTCGCGGCGTGAATCCGATCGCAACGACCCGATCACGCGGTAGCCCTTGCGCAACAGCTCCACCACGATGTGCTTGGCGACAAATCCCGTGACGCCGGTTACCAGCACGGTCTTCGTCCCTGTCATCGATCCGTCTCCCTGGCGGCTGTCCATGGGTTCCCGCTCCTTGTTTTGCGACCCGAGTCGGTGCGTTACTCATCCTACACGAGCACCGTATCGCCCGCGAGCGCCGGAGATGGGTTGAACGAAGGGCCAAAACGGGAGTAAATGGCAGGATACGCCCGGATTCCGATGGAGTAACACTGGCGACCGGACAAACGCCCGGAGGAACAATGAACAGAATCAGCGCCGTTGTTTGCGTCACCCTCGTGGCCGCGTTGTGTTGGGTCGCCACCGTTCGGGCGGCTGCGGACTATGAGGGCAAGAGTCTGCGCATGATCGTCGGCACGTCGCCCGGCGGCGGATACGACACCTACGCTCGTGCCATCGCCCGCCACATGCAGAAGCACCTGCCCGGGAAGCCGAACATCATCGTCCAGAACAGGCCGGGGGCGGGGAGCAAGATCGCGGCCAACTACCTGTACAACGTCGCCAAGCCCGACGGGCTGACCTTCGCCATGCTCATAAGCGGCATGGTGATGGAGCAGGCTATGGACGTGGAGGGGATCAAGTTCGACGCCGGCAAGTTCGAGTGGATCGGCGCGCCGAGCGTGGGCATGCCGGCCTGCGCCTTCATGGGTTTCTCCGGGGTCCGGACCCTCCAGGATCTCGTCAAGTCGAAGAAGACCCTGAACATGGCGGCGGCGGGCAGCAGCACCCGGGAACAGCCGAGGATCCTCAAGCAGTTCCTGGGCGCCAACGTCAAGATGGTCCCGGGATACCGGGGCACCGCCGGCATTCGCGCGGCCATGGAGCGGCGTGAGGCGGACGGAGCTTGCTGGCAGTGGGTCTCGATGAAGATCACCGCCAGGGCCATGCTGGATGCCAAGGGCGACGACCGCCTGATCCCGGTGCTGCTCCAGGGTGAGTCCGACGATCCCGAGGTGAAGGGCCTGCCCAAGTACACCGACTTCATCAAGGAGCCGGAGGACCTGGCGACCTTCAACGCGTGGATGGCCCAGTACCGCTTCTTCCGTCCGTTCGCCGCACCGCCGAAAACCCCCGCGGACGCGGTCGACGCCTTGCGCAAGGCTTTCAAGGCGACCATCGAGGATCCGGAGTTCCTGGCCCTCGCCGAGAAGACCCGGATGGCCATCCGCTATGTGTCGGGGCCGGACATCGCCGCCCAGGTGAAGACCGTGCTGGCCACCTCGCCGGCGGTCAAGGCCAAGCTGAACGACATCGTGGGAAACTGAAGGAAACGCTCGCCGATCGGTTCCAGGAAAAGGAGAAGCGGAATGGCAAGGCCCAGGATACGACACATCGCCATCAACACCCACGACCGTGACAAGATGGCGGACTATTACAAGGAGCACTTCGGACTGGAGGAGAAGTCGCGCGGCCCCAACGGGACCATCTACCTGTCCGACGGGTTCGTCGACGTGGCGCTCATCAGCAGCCCGAACCTTCCCTACGGCATCCATCACTTCGGCTTCGTGGTGGACAGCGTGAAGGCGGTCGAGGAGTCCGTGAATAAGACCGCCAACGCCAACACCTACGGCGCCATCGCGGAGAGCTGGATCACCGACCCCGAGGAGAACCGGGTGGACGTGTCCGAGCACGGCTGGCCGGTGTAGGGGCGGCGTCTCGAGAGTCGCAGAGTCCATGTGACCGGCGCGGCTCGCCCGGAACGGAGGCAGCCCATGAGCGAGTGGTCCAAAGCGCGCGTTGTCATCGACGAGATGGTGAACCGACATTTCGAGAGCGCCGAGTACCGGCGCATCTTCGGCGTCCGCCTTACGCCGGCGCGCCAGGCGATCCTGGACCTGCACTACCCCCACTACATCAAGAGCCGGCGCGACTGCTGGGCAGCCGCGTCGGCCAAGGCGCCGCTGGACGTCAAGCGGGCCATTTGGGAGCACGAGAAGGACGAGTTGATCTTCGACGAGCGGCTGGGGGCGGCCCATCTGACCGACGACGACATGGCCGGGGCGACGGACGAGGCCAACCTGCTGCCGGGCGCGCGGGCGGCGTTCTGGGCGTGGTTCCACCTTTGTACGACGCGCTCGTGGATCGAGAGCTTGATGATCAACCACACCACGGAACGCAAGAACAACAACGAGATCGTCCAGGGCGGCGGCTTCACGCACCGCATGGCCATGAAAAAGGCCCGGGAGATCGTCGGCTCGGTGGAGCAGCTCGACGCCAACACCCAGCTCCACATGACCGCGGACATCGGCCATTCCGACATGTTCGATCCGGTGTTGGAGAAGTACGTGCGCGACCCGGATACGGCGGCGGCGGTTATCCGCGCGTCCCGGGACTGCCTGGCGCTGGACCGTGCCTATCGGGGGACGCTGGGCTCCGCGATGATGGAGGTGCCGGAGGACCGGGCCGCGTGATGGGCACGGTGATGGGCAGGAACGGCATGGTCGCCTGCAGCCAGCGCCTGGCTTCGCTGGTGGGCGTCCAGGTCCTTTCCCGGGGAGGCAATGCGGTGGACGCCGCGGTTGCCACCGCGGCCATGCTCGGGGTGCTCGAGCCCATGTCCATCGGCATCGGCGGTGACGCCTTCGCCTTGCTCTATGTGGCCGAGACCGGTGAGATGAAGGCGCTGGACGCCAGCGGCCGTTCACCACACGAGGCCGATGCGGCGTTCTTTCGGGACCAGGGCCTTCGGGAGGTCCCCCAGACCGGGATCCATTCGGTGACCGTGCCGGGGGCGGTGCACGGCTGGGAGACGCTTCTCGGGGCGCACGGAACGCTCACCCTGGCGGAACTTCTCGACCCCGCCATCCGCTACGCCGAGGAGGGATTCCCGGTCAGCGCGTTCACCAGCCACGAATGGCGCAACCTCGAGGACAAGCTGAGGAAGAACCCGGAGGCCGCGGCCGGCTATCTAGTCGACGGCCGGGCGCCGGGGCCGGGAGAGGTCTTCCGGCAGCCGGATCTGGCCCGGACCATGCGCGGCATCGCCGAAGGGGGCGCCGCGTCCTTCTATCGCGGCGAGGTGGCGGAAAAGCTCGTGCGCTGCTCGCGGAGGCTGGGCGGCGCCTTCAGCATGCGCGACTTCGAGGACCACGCTTCGGAATGGGTCGATCCCATCCACTGCTCCTACCGCGGCCATGAGGTCTACCAGTTGCCGCCGGCGACCCAGGGGTTCGTGGCCCTGGAGATGCTCAGGATCCTCGAGGGCTACGAGCTTGGTTCCCTGGAGCACAACGGCGCCGATTACCTGCACCTGTTCATCGAGGCCAAGAAGCACGCCTTCGCCGACCGTGAGCTCTACCTCGCCGACCGCGGGTGCATGACGGTGAGCTGTGCCGACCTCGTGTCCGAGACACGTGTCGCGGCCATGCGAAACGGCCTCTCCACCGCTCCGGCGGCGGCCAACGTTGCCGCGGCGCCGGTGTCCGGGGATACCGAATACATCGCCGTCGCCGACGGCCGGGGCAACCGGGTTTCGTTCATCCAGAGCCTGTTCATGGGCTTCGGCTCGGGCGTTGGGGTGGAGGACACGGGCATCATCCTCCAGAACCGGGGGCACATGTTCAATCTCGACCCCGGGCATCCCAACTGTCTCGGGCCGCACAAGCGCTGCGCCCACACGCTGATGCCCGGGATGGTCTGCAAGGGGGGAGAGCCCGTGCTGGTGGTGGGCCTCAAGGGCGGCCACGTGCAGGCGCAGGTCCAGAGTCAAATCATCGCCAACGTGGTGGATTTCGGCATGACGGCGCACGAAGCGCTGGCCGCGCCGCGGTTCAATCATCTGTCGGGAGCGGAGGTGTCGCTGGAGCCGGAGTTCTCCGGCGAGACGGTGAGCGGACTGGAGGCGCGGGGACACCGCGTGGTCTCGGGACCGCCCGAGAGCTTCGGCGGCGCCAACGCCATCGCCGTGGAGCCCGGCACCGGGGTTCTCATGGGTGCGTCCGATCCGCGCAAGGACGGCTGCGCCATCGGGTTCTGACCCATTTCGCGTCTCCAGGAAACGAGTCGGGAGGGATCGAGCATGGAAGTTCACGAGTGGCGCAAGGCCATCGGCGACATCGTGCGGGAGCATTCGGCTTCCGACGTCGTGACCCGTTACTTCGACCTGAAGCAGACGCCGTTGCGCGCCCAGGTGATCGTCCGGGAGCTGGCGCACTTCATCCGCCACCGCCGGGATTGCTGGGCCCACGTGTCCGGGAACTGTCCGGTGTGGTCGGTCAAGCAGAAGATCCTGCAGCACGAGTACGGCGAGGTGATCAAGGACGAGTTCAGCGAGCACGGCCACATTACGCTGATCGTGAACCAGGGAAAGCTGGTGGGGCTCGAGCCGGAGGAGATCCTGAACGCCGACCCGCTCCCCACCACCCGCGCGATGCTCTACGCCTGGGGCTGGATGACCCGCGAGAAGCCCTGGCTGGAGGGGCTGGCGGCGCTGACGGTGACCGAGTGGGCCAACGATGACCGCCTGCTGGGAGACCACGGCGGCGGCCATTCCACCCGCATGGGGCGGCGCTGGACCGAGGACATGGGGTTCAAGATGAAGCAGATGCCCAACTTCGACGTCCACTCGCAGGCCGACGAGGAGCACAGCGACATGTTCCTGCCCGATCTCGAGAAGTTCGCCACCGGCCCGTTGCAGGAGAAGGCGCTGCGCGCGGTGCGGGAGTCCATGGAGCTCATGACCCTCTATCGCGCCGGCGTGCTGGAGGCCATGGAGCGCATACCGGCGGACGCCTGAAAGGGGGCGGGATATGAGCGAGTGGGCCAAGTACGACGAGATGTTGAACCAGATGACCCGGGACACCTTCGAGGCCCCGGACGTGAGGCGTTTCTACGAGGTGCGGCTGACGGTTCCGCGGGCGCAGATCATCGCGCAGCAGTTCGGCCTCTTCGTGCGCGGCAGACGGTCGGCGTGGGCCTACCTGATCGCGCGCTGCCCGCACATGGAGATCAAGAAGGAGCTGCTGGAGCACGAGACCGAGGAAATGGTCTACGATCCCCGGTGCGGCTCCGACCATTACACCCTGTGGGTGCGGCACGGAGAAGCCGTGGGACTGACCGCGGACCAGGTGGACCATGCCCGGCCCTTGCCGTCCACCCGGGCGGCGCTGTGCGGCTGGAGCTGGCTGGCCTTCAATCTGGGGTGGCTCGAGGGCCTCGGCGGCGTGGCGGTGATGGAACGGGTCAACCTGGATCCGATCATCCCCGGCGGCGCACACCAGACCCGGGCCCAGGCGCGTTGGATGGAGGACCTCGGGCTGACCGAGGAACAGTTGCCGAACTTCAAGCTCCACCGCGAAGCCGATACCGATCACAAGGGCCAGACCATGAGGCTGCTGGCGGAGCACGCGAAGACCGACGTCCAGTGGCAGGGTATCCTGGACGCCTCGCGACAGTCGCTGGAGTTCTGGGAGGTGTTCCTGGGCGGCATCGCCCGGGCGATGGAGTCCGTCAACTGATGGGTCACGGCGTGCGGCGCGGCCCGGCGCGCGTACGTCCCGACGGGAAAGGACAACCAATGGCACGGCTGAGGCATATCGCGATCGCGACCAAGGATCCGGAAAAGACCGCCGCCTTCTACCGGAAGGTGTTCGGCCTCAAATTCGTCAAGAAGGTGCCCGACTCGCCCCGTGGCGGCGGCGTATTCCTCTCCGACGGGCACATCAACTTCGCATTCCTGAACTATCCTTCGGACGAGGCCGCGGACATGGTGGGAGGGGCCAGCTACGAGGGACTCCATCACATGGGGTTCCAGGTGGACGACCTCGAGGAGGCCAATGCCCGGCTCGACGGGACGGAGGCGGAACTGCTGGGCGACGCCGTGGGCTCGCATCACAGCTTCTACTTCGAGCAGAAGGTGCGCGGTCCTCACGGCATCATCATGGACATGTCCACCAAGGGTTGGGATCTCGAGCCGCCGGAGGCCGCTCCCGCCGAAAAGAAAGCCTGAGGGTATTCGCCGCCGCGTGGTCCGTCAGACGCCGGTTGCCTTCAAGGCATCCGCCACCGTCTGCATTGCTTCCTCGGAGAACTCCTCGGAAGGCCAGCGCGGGTAGCGCTTGATCTTGAAGCCCCGCGCCCGCATGGCTTCACGATGGGCGCTGCGGCCGAAACGCTGGCCCAGCCGGCCGATGGTCCGGCCGAAGTCGTCCGCCTTCTTCTGCAGCGGAATCGCCGCTTCATAGTCCTTCCGTTCCAGCGCGTCCCACAGCGCCACGCAGACCTCGGGGATGGCGCTGGTCAACGGCGGGATGGCGCCGCTCAGTCCGTGTGGCGTCGCCGGCAGCAGGTCGATGCTGTTCCCCGACATGACGGCGAAGTCGTCGGGCATGGCTTCCAGATAGCCCATCAGCGGTCCCTGCGCATAGTAGCTCGCCTTCATGCCGCAAAGCGACGGAACTTCGTCCTGGAGCGCCTTGGCGGTAGCGGGGGTGAACGCCCAGCCCGAGTATTTCACGTTGTCGTAAAGGAACAGCGGAGTGCCGTCGACCGTGGCCGCCACCGCCTTGTAGTGCGCGGTGATCTCCCACGGGGTGTGGTCCGTGTAGTAGTACGGCGGCACCACGGCCACCGCGTCCACGCCCAGGCCCTGGGAGTGTCGGGCGAGCCGGCAGGTGGTCTGCACGTCCGCGGCTCCGGCGTGCATGATCACCGGGAGGCGTCCCCGCACCCGCTCCATGACGAACTCCGCGGTGGCGATCCGTTGCTCGGTGGTCATGGCCGGGCCCATGCCCGTGGAGCCGAGCACGAACAGGCCGTGCACTCCCGCGTCGACGTTGAACTCCAGCATTTCGGCGAGCACGCCAAAGTCCACCCCGCCGCCGTCGTCGAAGGTGGTGAGGGTGGGGATGAAGATGCCGCGGAATCGGGGCTTCATGAAGGCCTCCCTGTGAGGTTTGCGGCCCGGGACGCGGGTCCGTGGCCGGACCGGTCCCGGGCTCCGAAATCAAGAGGGGCATGCCGCCGAAGCGGCATGCCCCTCTGTTCGCTTGCGGGGACCTGTCCCGCTACTTCACTCTGATGTCCATGCCGTAGATGCGGGAGTCGGCCGGGGGCTGATAGTCGATACCTTTCGACATGCCCCACAGGAACTCGTGCCGCCACTGGAAGCAGGCGGGCGCCATGTCGGTGATCAACTCCATGGCCTGAGAGAGGTACTCGTTCCGTTTCTTCGGATCGAACTCCTGTTGCTCCTTGTCAAGGGCCGCGTCGATGTCGGGATGGGAGAAGCCGATCCGCGGCGAGCCGCCCTTTCTGAAGTACTGGTGGAACGCCGAGCTCGGATCGAGAACGCCGCCACGGCCCATGTAGAAGAACGGCACCTTGCCCTTCTGGACGTTGGCCCAGAGGGTGGGCCATTCCGGCGTCCGCAGCTTGGCCTTGAAGCCCGCGGCGTTGAGCATCGGGATCATCGCCTCGGTCACCTGCTTGTCCAGGATGTAGCGGCCGACCGGGGTCTGCAGTTCCACCTCGACGCCCAGATGCCCGGCCTTGGTCAGCAGCTCGCGCGCCTTCTCGGGGTCGTAGGTGTAACGGGCCTTCAGGTTCGGGTTGTATCCCAACTGGCCGGGACCCAGGGGCCCGTCGAGCCGTTGCGCCTGCCCCTGCAGCAGGGTCTTGATGATCTTGTCCCGGTCGATGGCGTAGCACACCGCCTGGCGCACTTCCTTCTTGTCGAAGGGCGGCTTGGGCTGCATGCCCAGGAACATGATCACGAGGGACTGGATCTTCACGATCTTGTGGTTCGCGGAGCTCTCCACCGTCTTCATCATATGCGGCGGGATGAGCTGCGCGACCTGCACCTCGTTGTTCAGGAGGGCCGCCACCCGCTGCTCGGCCTCGCGCATGACGCGGAAGACGACTTCGTCCGGCGCGTCGGGATTCCTCGACATGGCCGGGTGATCGGGCCGTTTCCTGATGACCATGCGCTGTCCCTGCACCAGCTCCACCAGCTCGTAGGGGCCGCCGCCCATGTGGTGTTTCCGGTCGGCCTCGGCCGGGCCGTACTTGTCGTAGGCCGCCTTGCTGGTGATGATCAGGCCGTCACAGAGGAAGTCCAGCAGCGGGGCCGTGGGCTTGTGGGTGGTGACCTGCACAGTGAAGTCGTCGATTGCCTTGACCTCCTTGACCGGACGGGCCACGGAAGCCTTCTGCTTGCTCTGCGGGTCGTTGAAGATGCGCCAGATCGAGTGGACGATGTCGTGGGCCGTCACCGGGCTGCCGTCGTTGAACTTGTAGCGCTGGTCCAGCTCGAACACCCAGTTGTTGGGATCCAGGACCTTCCAGCTCTTGGCCAGTCGCGGCTCCCAACTGCCGTTGCTCCAGTTGTACTTGCACAGGGGGCCGGCCAGCTCGGTGTAGATGCCGTAGAGCAGCGCCACGCTGTCACCGTACGGGTTGTGGGTCTCCATGGTCTCGGTGGCGCCGATGGTGACTCGCTTCTGCGCCAGGGACGTGGTGGCCGTGAGGCACAGGGCCAGGAAAGCGATGAACAGGGCCAGGACAGTTGTCCTCAAGTGATTTCGCATATTTTTCTCCCTTCCGGTGATTGGCGATGGGCACCCGACCACGGGTGATTCGGCGCTTCTACCAATGCGCCGTGAGCTTGTCAACCGGCCGATTCGTGAAATTCGAAGACCGGGACCGGTAGCGGTCCGGTTCAGTGGCGCCGGTCCGTCCGTTCACAGCAACGCCGCGGCAAGGCCACCCGCCACCACGACGCCGGTGGCGAGCCGGCGGAACGCGGCCACCGAAACCCTCGCCCGCAGCCACGCGCCGGTAAAGTACCCCAGGGCAATGCCGGGCAGACCGTAGAGCACGAACCAACGGACCGCGTCGGTGAGCAGCTCCATCTCCCAGTAGAAGGGGAGGGAGAGCACCGAGATGACCAGGAAATAGGCGATCAGGGTGGCCCGGAAGCGGGCCGGGTTCCAGCGCTGCTTGAGCCCGAACAGCACCAGCGGCGGGCCGGATACGGAGGTGCTGGCGGCCAGAAAGCCGGCGATCACGCCGGTGCCCACGCACGGCGCGATCTCCCGCGCGAACGGCGGCCCCGGTTTCACCTGCAACAACAGCGCCAGCGCGATCATCAGCCAGCCGATGCCCCGTTGCAGCGTCAGGGTGTCCACCTCGCTCAGGATCAACGCGCCCAGAGGCACCATCGGGGCGGAGCTCAGCAGGAGAATGGCGAGACGGCGGCGGTCGATGTCGCGACGGAGCTGGACGATCTGGGCGGTGCCCAGGGGCAGGTAGAGGAGGACGATGCCGGGCACCACCACCGTAGCCGGCATCGCCGCCACCAGGGGCGGCACCGACAGGATCATCATGCCGGCGCCGGTGATTCCCTGCAGGCTCGCGGCCGAGAGCACCACGGCGAAAACGTAGAGACCTGTTTCCCAACCCATCTCGGGTCCTGTCCGCCGTTAGCCCGCGAAGTAGCCCGAGGCTTCGAAGTAACCCGAAGCTTCGAAGTAGCCTAGATGCCGAAACCAGAGGAATAGAAGCGGTAGAGTCACGACCCACGCGAGCACCGTGAGGGCCAGCAGCAGCCGGGTGGCCTGACCGATCCCCATCCCGGCCATTCGGGAGGCCACGACCATGGGGGGAAGCTCATACGGGAACGGCACCATGGTCCAGTTGAGGGCCTGCGCCAACAGCACGGTGGCCACCGGCCAGCCGGCGGCGGCGCCGATTTCGTTGGCCAGGGTGGCCGCGATCACCGGTTCGCCCGGAACCGTGGTGGCCATGCTGATGATCATGCCCACGGCGCTCATGGCGGCGAGATTGGAGAAGTCGTGACCCGGCTGCATGGGGAGCCTGTCCAGCAGCCAGCCCGCCAGCAGGTCCCCCAGTCCGCCGTGCACGGCCACCGAACCCATGCCGATGATGCCGCATATGAAGAGCCACGGACCAAGGTTCACCTTGTCCGTGAGGGAGGTGGGAGGGAGGCACCCGACGCGCGGCAACAGACAGAGGATGCCGGCTCCCAGCGAGATCCATGCGGGAGAGGTGCGGTGCCAGTGGTCCGTGACCCAGAGCGCGAGGGTCGCAACCAGGATCACCACCAGGTTGCGTTCTGCCGTCGTCCACGGAGCCCCTGGACCGGTGGCGGGAGCCGGTTCGAGCCGGGCCGAGAAAAGGGCCGCGATCAGAAAGGGGAGCGCCACGAGATTGACGAGGCTGATGACCGGAAAGTGCGACAGAAAATACCCGCCATAGGTGATCTCGATTCCATGCAGGCTCTCGGCCGCTCCCAGGAGCACGACATTGGGCACGGCCGCGGTCAGGATGCCGAAGCTTGGGAAGATGCTGCCCGCCGCCACCGCCAGGGTGACGCCGGTCCGGCCGTTGCTGCCTGGCCCGAAACCCAGCCGCTCCCCCATGTTCAGGAAGATCGGCAGCATGACGAGCACCCGACCCATGTTGGAGGGCATGATGAAGCCCATGAGGGCGGCGGTGAGGACGATGCGCCAGAGGAACCCCCGGTAGGAGCTGCCGAAGTAGGCCACCGCGGCGGTGGCAATTCGGGCTCCGAGGCCGGTGGCCTGCACCGAGGCCGCGACGATGAGCCCGCCGAACACGAGCCACGCCGCGGTTGAGTTGAAACCGGCGAACACGACATTGGGCGGAGCGCCGGCCACGGTGACGGCGAGGAAGCAGAAGATGACCGCGGTCAGATACTCGGGCAGGATGGCGGTGGCCCACAGGCCGATGCACAAAACCACCACGGCGGCCGCAGCCAGTACGCCGTCCGGCAGTCCGGCCGGCGTCGGCGCCACGGCCAGCGCCACCCCGGCCGTGCAGGCGGCCAATGCCACCAGCCGATGAGGCGCGAGGGTCATTCAGCGTCCGGTTGCCGCTCGGGCGCCTGGTTCGCGAAGGCGGGCAGCCGCATGCAGTTCTCGTAGATCCGGTTCAAAGTCGCGTAGCGGGCCAGATCCAGTCCGACGCGGCGCGAGTTGAACACCTGCGGCACGAGACAGATGTCCGCCAGCGTTGGCCGGTCTCCAAAGCAGTGGGCGCCGGTTCGCGAATCGCCGGCGAGCATGGCCTCCATGGCGGCAAACCCCTCTTCGATCCACCGTCGTGCCCAAGCCGCTCTCGCCTCTTCGTCCAGGCCGAGGTCTTTTTCCAGGTACTGCAGGATACGGAGGTTGTTGATCGGGTGGATATCGCAGGCGACGATCTGAGCCATTGCTCGAACCCACGCCCGGTCCACCGCGGCGGGCGGCAGAAGGGGAGGCTTCGGAAACCGTTCCTCCAGATACTCGATGATTGCCAGGGATTGCGTGAGGACCGCACCGTCGTCTTCCAGGGCTGGGACCAGGCCTTGGGGATTGCGCTCCAGAAAGACGGAGGCCCGCTGCTCGTTGCGGCGCAAATGGACCGGCTGGAGCGCGTAGTCGATGTCCTTGAGCGACAGTGCGATGCGCACCCGGTAGGACGCGGAGCTTCTGAAGTAGCCATAGAGTTTCATGAGTCCTCCCGTGCCGATGGAGGCGGGTCGGTTGGTTGGCTTTCTTGTTCACCCACCGCCTTGTCCGCCGAGCGCTATCCTAGCACGACACCCGCACCGGGAGTTAGAGAAGCCGAATCGTCATGACCCACCGCGCGTGTTCCACCTCGCCATCTGCCCCTCGCCTCTCGATCACGTGTTGCCGCTCCTGTTTTTGAATGAAAACCTACCCATTTGGGTGGTACTGCATGATCTTGCTTGCGTTATGTAATGTTCTATGTTCTTATCAACTTAACGGTATGAGACGGAGGGTTTTATCTTTTATGATTGTCCGCGCGGGAAATGGAACTTCGACGGATGGTGCCGTCGGCGCCGTTTGAGTTGGGAGGTCCGAGAACCGTCATGCCCAGCCGTAGACGTTCACACAATGTAGGCACCGCGCTGCATCGCCTGAGAAGAGAGAACGGTTGGACCCTCTCGACCGTGAGCAACAAGACCGGCGTTGCCGTTTCTACGCTTTCCAAGATCGAGAACAACCAGACATCCCCGAACTACGACGTGTTGGTCCGGTTGTGCGAGGGTCTCGACCTGAATCTCGCCGAGTTCTTTGAAGGCGGAAGTTTCGCGACCTTCGCCCACGGCTCACGGACGGTGAACCGGCGTGGTGAAGGACTCCGGGTTGGAACCCCGGACTGGGAAGCCCTCGTCTTGAGCGGTGAACTGTCCACGAAAGCCTTGCACCCCCGCATTATCAGGGTCACGAAGGCCGCGGACGAGACCGTGGTGGCGGGGGCTCACGCCCACACCGGGGAAGAATTCGTCTACGTCGTCAGCGGACCGGTAAGGTTTTATATGGAGCCCTACAGCATCATCGAGCTGCAAGAAGGCGAGTCGGTGCACTTCGACGCGCGCATGCGCCACGGGTGGGCCGCGGCCGGTGATGCCGAGGCCGTGACGCTGGTGGTGGCGCAGAATGCGTTGGCAGGAGGAGATACGGCATGACGGTCCGGTTCGCGAATCGCGAACGATGCCGCAGTCGCGAGGAAGCACGATTGGATAAAGTCGTTCGCTACAAAAAGTCGTATTCTTAAAAGCGAATTATTTTATTGTCCAATAAAGCATATATTTATGGGAAATATATTTGAATCTCAACACTGGCAGCGATCTCGTAACGTAGCCAGTCAACGTAGAATAGAACGTAGTTGAGTTGCCCACCCCCAGGGCGTTTCATCCGTTGAAACCACCTGTTCGCAAGCCTTCTCCAAGAACAGTTCCGAGACCCCCGAGCGAAGCCGTG
Organism: uncultured Binatia bacterium (SeqCode); assembly: GCA_965204205.1. GTDB lineage: Bacteria > Desulfobacterota > Binatia > UBA9968 > JAJDTQ01 > JAJDTQ01. The sequence continues at coordinate 426,731 of OZ241976.1, forward strand.
CCGTTGACAGCCGCGCCCGATTTGTCCGATAGTGCGGGCCGAGCGCGCCGCGTTGGTGCGGCGACCGAGGGACCACCGTAGGAGGAAGACCGATGCAAGGGGTCGGAGTTATCGACGCGGATTCCCACGTCATGGAGGTGTCGGAGACGTGGGCGTACCTGGACGGCGAGTTTCGTGACAGGATGCCGGTGGTGGTGCGGGGGGAGGGGCTGGCCACTCACTCCCACATCGATGCCTGGTGGCTCATCGATGGGCAGATCCATCCGCGATTGTGGGGGCGGGGCACCACCTTCAGCGGTACGCCTTTGGAGATGAAGTTCGCGCGGGACAAGATCTTCAACATCGGCAGCCAGGGCATGACCGACATCGACGCCCGCATCAAGGACCTGGATGCATTCGGCATCGACATTCAGGTAATCTACTCTTCCATCCTGTTTCACCGCCTCACGGAGGATCCGCGATTCGAGGCGGCGTTGATGCGCAGCTACAACACCTGGATCTCGGAGCGCTGCGGCGAGCGCCCGGACCGTCTGAAATGGGCCGCGGTCATCCCCATGCGGGACCGGGAGGCCTGTGTGGCGGAGGTTCACCGGGCAAGGGAGATGGGGGCCGTGGGGCTCATGATCGGCGGCACGGCGGGGCAGACGTTGCTGCACCACCCGGACCTGGCTTGGTTCTACGAGGCGGCCTGCGAGGTGGACTTGCCGGTTTGCATCCACACCGGTTGGAGCGCCCCGGGCCTGACCCAGACCTGCGAGGACCCCTACGCGTCGTTGATCCTCAGCTTCACGCTGCCTGTGCTCATGGGATTTTTCAGCATCCTGGGCGGCGGGGTCCTGGACCGGTTTCCGAAGCTCAGGGTGGCGTTTCTGGAGGCGGGTTCCGAATGGATCCCCTACATGGTCGGGCGGATGGACCACTACCATCCGGTGGTGGCGATGCTCGGCAACCGTTCGAAAAAGCCGCCCGGCGAGTATCTCAAGGAAGGCCGGGTCTACGTGACCTGCGAGGCGGAGGAGCCGCTCCTGCCCCAGGTGATCGATCTGGTGGGGGAAGACCAGATCCTCATCGAAGGCGACATCCCCCATGCCGAGGCCCGGGAGACGGGCATCGCGGAGCTCCGCGAACGGGACGATATCTCCGAGCCGGTCAAGCAGAAGATCCTGCGCGACAACGGCCTGGCCTTCTACAATCTCTGAAAGTTCGTCTCAGCTCCGCTTGATCACGCCGCTCGAGGTGAATCCGCCGTCCACCGGCAGGGTGATGCCGGTGATGTAGCCGGACTGCGGCAAGGCCAGGAACAGGGCCGCGTGCGCGACATCCTCGGGAAGGGCGAAACGGCGCATGGGAATGGCCCGGTCATACGCGCGGCGGGTTTCGTCGTCGTACATTTTCCGCGTCAGAGCAGTGTCGACCGGCCCCGGCGCCAGCGCGTTGACGGTCACGCCGGTTTCCGCCCATTCCAGGGCCATGACACGGGTCATGGTGATCATGGCGCCCTTGGTGGCGCCGTAAGCCGTGCGCCCGGTACCTCCCCGCATGCCGGAGATGGAGGCCATCGCGACGATCCGGCCGTAGCCCGCCTTTACCATCACCGCGCCCGCGGCCTGCATCACCAGGAAACTGCCGGTGAGATTGATCGCGATCATGCGGTCCCATTCCTCCCGCGTGGTCTCCAGCGCGAGCTTCTCCAACCCGATTCCCGCGAACGGCATGGCAATTTCCAGCGACCCGAACCGCGCCGTCGCGGCCTGGATCAGCGCGTCGACCTCGTCGCCTTGCGTCACGTCGGTCTTGACGAACAGCGCCGCGCCGCCTCGTGCGGTCAGCTCATCCACCACCTGCACACCGGCCTCTTCGTTGATGTCGGCGATGACGATGTTGGCGCCGGCTCCGGCCAGCAACCGGACGGTGGCGAGGCCGATGCCGTTGGCGCCGCCGGTGACGATCGCGGTGTGTCCTTCCAGAGAATACATGTTGATCCTCCGCCTCCAGGCTATTGGATGATGCCGAGCCCGCGCCCCGCTTCGGCGAACGCCGCGACGGCGCGGTCCAACGCTTCGATGTCGTGGGCCGCCGACATCTGGGCGCGGATGCGGTCCTGGCCCCGCGGGACCACCGGGAAGGAAAAGGCGGTCACTAGCACGCCTCGTTGCCGAAGCTCGCCGGCCAAGGCCTGTGCCAGCTTCGGGTCGCGCAGCATCAGCGGCACGATGGGATGCTCGCCGGGCAGAAGCTCGAAGCCGAGGGCGGTCATTTCCGAGCGGAAATGGCCGGCGTTTCGCCACAAGCGGTCGCGCAGCTCGGAGGAGTCCGTCAGAAGCTCCAGCGCGCTCAGGCTCGTCCGGGCGATGACCGGCGCCAGGGTGTTGGAGAAGAGATAGGGGCGCGCGCGCTGACGCAGCCATTCGACGATCTCGGCGCGGGCCGAGACATAGCCGCCGGCCGCTCCCCCCAGCGCCTTGCCCAGGGTCCCGGTCAGAATGTCCACCCGGCCCGCGACCCCGCAATGCTCCGGTGTGCCGCGGCCCGTGGGGCCGACGAAGCCCACGGCGTGGCTGTCGTCCACCATGACCATGGCATCGTGTCTTTCGGCCAGGTCGCAGATCGCCGGGAGATCCGCGATGGTGCCGTCCATCGAGAACACGCCGTCGGTGGCGATCAGGCGATAGCGCGCGTCCCGGGCCTCCACGAGCCGGGCCTCCAGTTCGGCCATGCCGGCGTAGCGGAACCGCCGCGCCTTGCACAGGCGCACGCCGTCGATGATGGAAGCGTGGTTCAGGGCATCCGAAACGACCGCGTCCTCGGAGCCCAGGAGACTTTCGAACAGACCCGTGTTGGCGTCAAAGCAACTGGGGAACAGGATCGTTTCCTCCATCCCCAGAAACTCGCTCAGCCGTTCCTCCAGCCGCTTGTGGGGAAGCTGGGTGCCGCAGATGAAGCGGACCGACGACATGCCGAATCCATACTCGCGCAACGCCTCCCTGGCGGCCTCGATGAGCCGCGGGTGGTTGGACAGCCCCAGATAGTTGTTGGCGCACAGATTGATGCAGGATGCCCCGGTTTCGAGCCTGATCTCTCCCTGTTGCGGCGAGGCGATGACCTGCTCCTGCTTGAACAGGCCCTCGGCCTTCAGGTCCTCGATACGGGCGGCGAGGTCGTCCAAGAAGGCACGCGTCATGTCCTCGGTGTCCTGTTCAGCCGCGCCACCTCCTCCCAAACGTACAATGGCTCGATCTTCCCGGCTTCGATCTCGCGCATGCGCTCCTCGCTCACGGGGTAGTTGAACTGGGCGTTTCGAAAGCGCACGCGCGCGTCGCCGTGACGCTTGACGTATCCCTTGATCCGCTCCAGGTCTTCCTTCGTCAGCTCGAGGCCGTGGAAGCGTTCCAACTGGTCGGCGCCGTGCCGCAACTCGTCGTCCAGCACCACCTTCATGGCCTCGGCCAATCGCCGCTCGAACTCGCCGCCCTCGAGGCGGCTGGCGGCGAAGAACATCCCCGAGCCGCCGCCCTCCAACACTCCGGTATCCCCCACCAAGGCCGCCCAGGTTGCATTCTCCGCCGCCAGCTCGTCCTCGATGGCCTTTTTCTCACGGGACAACTGGACGCTGGCCTCGTTTTCCGGGAGGGTCGGGTCGGGATGGAAGATGTCGTAGCGGCGGAGCTCGCCGATGAAAGGCTGCTCGCCCGTGAACCAGGCCAGCACGTCGTGGCACATGACGTAGTGGTTGGTCTCCTCGTGGAGTTTCTCCAGGGTCTCCAGGTACGTGTGCCGGTCCACCGTGACCCCCAACCAACCCAGCTGGTTGGCCAGCAGGCCGCCCAGTTGATACACGCGGGTGAGCTCCCGGCCGGTCTGCTGCTTCAGGAACCGGACGTGGTCCTCCCTGGGCCGCGGCCGGCTGAAGTAGGTGGTGGTGACCTCGGCCTCCCCGGCGGCGCACTTCCCCAGCAGCACGCCGACCTCCCGCGCCGCCCGTTCACCCATGCTCTCTTTCGAACCCGCCACTTGTGGCGTCTCCTGTGAATCGGCCAGCCGGCGGCGCTCCGGCTGCGATACCGCGGCCGTCTCCGTCCGGCGGGTCACGGGTCAGAGCCCGTAGAACTTCCTCGGGTTGTCCGCCAGGATTTTCTCGATGACCGTGGCCGGCACATCCTCCCGCTGACGCATCACGTCTACCATGCGCGGCTCGTTGGCGGGGTCCGTATGGCCGTAGTCCGAGCCGATGAGGAGGTTGTCCTCGCCGGTGTAGTTGAGCAGGTAGGGCAAGTCCTCGTCCGCCTCGCAGGCTACGTAGATGCGGTAGTCCTGGAACAACTCCACGTTGCTGTCGTGCTTCCACCTGGGCCGCTGTATGCCCCTCCGGCCGCCCATGGCCACGGCCCGGGACTCACGCCGCAGCAGGTGGATGAGATAGGGGATCCAGCTCGCCTTGGCCTCGATGAAGCCGAACCGCAGACGGGGATACCGCGCCGGCAGGTGGTTGGCGATGAGGTCACGGAACGCGAACAAGGGTACCACCACCTGATTGCCGAAGACCGAGCTGGTGGCCAGGTCGAACAGGTTGAGCAGGGTCCGCGAGCCTGATCCGGTATGGATACAGATGGGCAGGTCGAGCTTCTCGGCCTCTTCGTAGAGGGGGAAGAAGTAGGGGTCGGCGACGCTGCGGTCGCCTTCGAGCCCCCTCAGTGAGACCCCTACCGCGCCGGTGGACTTGGCCTTCCGCATCTCCTCCAGGGAGGCGTCCATTGAGTGCAGCGGCGGCACCACCACCCAGCGGAGCCTCCCGCCGGACTTGGACCACACGTCCGCCATCCAGTCGTTGTAGGCGCGGCACAGGGCGGTCTCCAGCTCCGGGTCGTCGGTGAGGTAGATCAGGAACAGGGTCGGATAGATGACCTGCACGTCCACTCCCAGCCGGTCCATGTCCGCCAGCCGCGCCGGCACGTCGGTGATCTCCCGGCAGGCGATGAGCACGTCCTGGCGCCGGCCCTGGGCCTTGGAGCGGGACGGGGTCACCAGCCGGAAGCCGCCCCGGCCGGCGGGCTTGGGAAAGAGGCTGCCGTCGATCAGCCACAGGACGTTGATGTCCGCGTAGAGCGTATCGTCCGGCACCTCGGTCATCACCGGCCGGCGGGGATACATGGAAGGCTCCATGAGCTCCCACATCCCCTCCGACTCTGATATGTGCGTGTCCGCGTCAATCACACCCGCCATGTCGTCCTCGTTTCGGTTGTCGCCGCCCGGAAGCAGCCGGGCACCTCCCGTGCTACTTCTTGAGCGCCTTGCGGATGGCGTCCGCCTCTTTTTCCACGTGGGAGATCACGTTGTTGGCGGATCTCACCGCGGTTTCCGCGTCGCCGGGATCGATGGGGACGCCGCTCTTCTTGGCCCAGTCCGTGAACAGCGGGTCATTCATCGCCTTGACGACGATTTCCTCCAGCTTCTTCGCCGTCTCGGGAGGGACGCCGGGGGGCAGGGCCACAAGCCGCAGGATGCTGCTCAGGTATCCCAGGCCCAACTCCTTGGACGTGGGCGTGTCCGGACAGGCCCAGGAACGCTGCGGCGCCAGGTGGACGATGCAGCGGAGGTCGCCGCCTTTCGCCAGCGGCCCCACCGTGGAGTGCTCGCTCGGGTTGAGCCAGGTGACGAAGTCACCCCGCATCAGGCCGGGCACGCTGTCTCCGGTTCCGCGGTAGCCCGTCACCAGGTCGAAGCGCAGCCCCAGGTTCTTGGCCGCCAGGTAGGAAGGCAACCACCGGCCGGTTCCGATCCCCTCGACGCCCCAGGTCAGCCGGTCGAGCTTCTTGAGGTCGTCCAGGGTCTTGTGCGGGGATTTTCCGGACACGAACAGCGTATAGGCGTCGTTCCCCATGCGCGCGATCCACTGGTACTTGCTCAGGTCGTAGCCGGGGTTCTTGGTGGCGGTGATCTGGGGCGGGATCAAGCCCAGGATATCGACGAGCCCCACGGTGTGGCCGTCCGGCTTGGACCGGTACAGGTACACGGCGCCGCGCCGCCCGCCCGCGCCGGTGACGTTCTTGACGATGACGCGGATGCCCTTGGGCAGGTACTTGTCGAGGCTGCGGGCCAGCGCCCGGCTCATGGCGTCATAACCCCCGCCGGGCGGGAACTGCACCACCCAGTTGATGTTCTTGTTGGGGAAGTCGGCTTGCGCCGGACCGGCAGCAAAACCGAAAATCAGCAAAAGAGCCAGGAGAATGGCCGTCCGAATGATCGATCTCATGAGTGCCTCCTCTTCGTGATCTCAGGCCTCCGCCTTGACGTTCAATTCCATCACGCCGATCTTCTCGATCTCGCCCCTGAGCTTGTCGCCGTCCAGCAGCGTGTGGACGCCGGCCGGCGTGCCGGTGGTGATGAGGTCGCCGGGGCGGAGGGTCACCACGCTGGACAGGAACCGGATGTGGTCCCGGACCCCGCAGATCATGTCGCTGGTGTGGGCGGTCATGACCTGCTCGCCGTTGTGCCAGGCTCTGAGGTAAAGGTCCTGCGGCTCCGGGATCTCGTCGCGCGTGACGATCCAGGGCCCCTGCGGGCTGAAGGTGTCGAAACCCTTGCGGATGTTCCGGGTGTTCTGCTTGCCGCGGCCCCAGGGGTCCCGCTGGCTGATGTCCCAGCAGATGGTGTAGCCGAAGACATAGTCCAGGGCTTCGTCTTCCGTGACCTTCCGCGCGGTCTTGCCGATGACCACGCACAGTTCGCACTCGAAGTCCACGTCGTGGGAGACCTTGGGGATGATAACCGTGCCGCCAGGACCGATGATGGACGACACCGGTTTCAGGAAGTCTTGCGACATGTGGTCGTCCTTGTCCGGCAGCTCCTGGTGGCCGCCGCCCATGCGCGTCTCCATCTCCTTGCGGTGGTCCATGTAGTTGGCGGCCGCGGCCCACAGCGAGGTGGGGTTGTCGACGGGCGCGCGGAGGGCCACCTGGTCCAACGGCGTCGCGTCGCCGGCCCGGATGCATTCGTCGACGCAGGGTTGGGCGTCCGGGTTCCCGGTCAACGCCTCGATGACCTGGACCATGGTGTAGCCGGCCTTCAGGATCCCGGCCGCCACCATCGCCGCTCCGACGGCGTAGACCTTGTCGTCCACCACCGCGCCCGTCTGCCTGTCGTCGTAGGTACAAAATTTCATTCGGACTCCTTGATGCGTTTAAAGAGGTTTGTCGAAAGGCTTGACGAAGGGCTCAGGGCGAGCGGGGTTTATGAGGATTCCTTACCTCAACCGCTCGCCCTGAGCGTAGCGAGGTCTGCCGAGCGAAGTCGAGGGACGCCATATGGAGTTTTTCAACAACCTGTTAAAAACGTTGATACCCTATTCGATGACTGGATGCGCGAAAATATACGATAGTCTGCGGCGTTTGCAACCTGACCGGGATCGGACCATAAGGAAACACGTCCGACGGTAGCGAGGCGTGACGATGTTCGAGGGATTTTCAACACACGATGTCGACTGCGAGAACGCCAAGATCCATTGCCGCGCCGGCGGTCAAGGCACGCCGCTCTTGCTGCTGCACGGCTTTCCGCAAAGCCATGTGATGTGGCATCGCCTGGCCCCGCTGCTGGCGGGCGAGTTCTCGCTGGTGATACCCGATTTGCGCGGGTACGGCGCAAGTCGCGGGCCCGCGCCCGATCCCGACCACAGGAACTACTCCAAGCGCGAGATGGCCAAGGACATGGTCCAGCTCATGTCGCGGTTGGGGCATGATCGGTTCGGTGTCGTCTCCCATGACCGCGGCGCGCGGGTGGGCTACCGCCTGGCGCTCGATGCCCCCGGCCGCGTGAGCCGTTTCGTCAGCCTCGACACCGTGCCCACTCTCGATAGCTGGGAGGCCTTTGACATGGCGGCCTCCATCAGGACCTTTCATTGGCCGTTTCTGGCCCAGCCCACCCCGGTTCCGGAACGCATGATCGGCGCCGATCCCGACTTTTTCATCACGCATCTGCTGGAACGGTGGGCGGGCGGGCCCGACGCCCTGGATCCCGCCGCGGTGACGGCATACATGGCCGCATTTCGAAAGCCAGAGGTCCGGCAGGCCATGGTGGAAGACTATCGCGCCGGCGCAACCGTCGACCTGGAAAACGACCGGGAAGACCGGAACGCCGGCAGGAGGCTCCAATGCCCGGTCCTGGCAATTCGTGGAGGCATGCGCAAGGCAAAGAAGCCACTGGGCCCGATCTGGGAGAGGTGGGCCGATGACGTTACCGAGATTGCCTTGGACTGCGGCCACTTCATCGCCGAAGAAGCACCCGAGGACTGTGCGGCAGCGGTTCGCCGGTTCTTGTTGGCCGATTGATTTCCGGGGAGGTTGACCATGAAGACGCGGATCCGGCACATCGCCCTCAACACGGAGAACTGGGACCGCATGGCCCGGTTCTACCAGACCATCTTCGGCATGAAGAAGATCACCACCGGGATGACCGACGAGAAGGGCAACTACAACCCCAACCGTGGCCACCTCAGCGACGGCGTCATCGGCTTCGCCATGCTGCAGAAGCATCCGGGGAACCAGTCCGGGCTGGACCACTTCGGTTTCGAGGTGGAGGAGATACCGCTGGTGCTGGAACGCATGCGCAACGACTATCCTGACCTCCTGGTGGCCAAGAGCCTGCCCCACGTGCCGTTTTCCGTGTCCCGCGGCACCGACCCCTGCGGCACGCAGTACGACATTTCGCAGAAAGGCGTCGCCAAGGTCCGCGAGGGCTACCTGGAGGACGGCTGGGACCAGCCGCGGCAGATCAGCCACATCTCCATCCGCTCGAAGCAGCCCGAGCGGGCCGCGGAGTTCTACCACAGGGTGTTCGAGCTGGACGTCGGCGAAGCGCCGGGACCCGACGGCAGCTTCCAGGTGTCTGACGGCAAGGTAACCTTGCTGGTGCGTCCCTGCGACAACGCGCTCTACCGCGGCATGCGTGAGGGACTTGACCACATCGGGTTTCGGGTCGAGGATCTCGAACGGACCCTAAAGGACATTGAGGAGTTGAGCGAGGCCGCCCCCGAGTCGGCGCCCGCCAATCTGGATGCGGGCCGTTTCGGCGCCATGACGCGTGCGGACCTCGAAGGCTGCGTCATCGGCCAGTACGCCATGGCCGACCCTGACGGTATTTTGCTGGACCTTACGGAGTCCTAGTGTGGCGTCTGGTTAAATTCGCAGCATAATCTGCGGGTCTTTTTCGCCGTCGGTCGCGTTGCTCTTGCTCGCGTGGTACCCGCCACATGGGCGACCGCCGGTCGCCCCTACAAGTCATCGCGCCTTGCCGACGACAAAAATTCCTGCGCAACTTATCGCAGGAATTTACGGGACACGACACTAGGGCGAACCGTCCCGGGGGAGCCGGGCGGGGGGCGTCCCGGAAATCAGGAGACGGTCGTTGCCGGCCCCCCGCCCGGCTCTGCGCGCTGCCGCGGTTCTCCCCGCTTCCTACGCCGCGCTGCTCAGGAACTCCGCCAACCGTTCCCCGATCACGTACACCGTGGAGTTGGTGTTGGCACGCACCACCTCGGGCATGACCGAGGCATCCGCCACCCACAGGTTGTCCAGCCCGTGGATCCGCAGCCGTTGGTCTACCACCGCGGCGGGGTCGTTGGCCGGCCCCATCTTGCAGGTGCCGCTGGCGTGTTGATAGCTGTCGTAGGTGGAGCGGGCCCAGGTCGCCCAGTCTTCGTCCGGCCCCGGGTTCCGCAACTCGCCGTAGAACTCCCGCATGGGCGAGGTCCGGGTCATGTCACGAATGAACTCCATGGCGGCGACCATCTTTTTCACGTCCGCGGGATGCTCCAGCAGCCCGGTTTCGACGGCCGGGTAATCCTTCGGGTCGGTGCTGTGGAGAAGGATCCGTCCAGGTGTTTCCTGCTCCAGCAGTTGCGCGGACAAGGGGAGCAGGGAGCCGACGTCCTGGATCTGCGTGGGCGGGCGCAGGGTGACGCTGAAGTCGCCGTGGTTCAGGCCGGCGGAGCTCCGGGCCATGAGCCGGAGCCTCGGCAGGGTCCAGTCCACCTCGAAGTCCCTGGCGGCCGCGAACGTCATGTGGATGGAGGCATGGTCCTGGAAGTTCCTTCCCACGCCGTCCAGCGCGTGGTTGACCTCGATGCCGAGGGCCTCCAGCTCCGCGGCCGGGCCGATGCCCGACAAGAGCAGGAGCTGCGGGCTGCGGTAGGCGCCGGCCGCCAGCACCACCTGCCCGGCGGTGTCGGTGTGGACGTCGCCGTCCTTTTCGTAGCGCACGCCGTCCACCCGGCTGCCCGACAGGGTCAGGCCCAGCACCGGCGCTTCCGATTTGATGGTAAGGTTCGGCCGGTCGCGCGCTGGATCGAGATGGCTCACCACCGCGGACTGGCGCACGTCGTCCTTGATGTTGCAGACCCCCGGGCCTACGCCCACGGGATCGGGGAGGTTGGTGTCGGGCAGGCGCGGGATGCCCATCTCGGCGGCGCCGTCGATATAGGCCCGGACCACCGGGGCGAGGTCCGAGTCCAGGCCGAACGGGCGCTTGACGTAAACCGGTCCGGCATGGCCGTGGTCCGGGTCTTCCGGGAAGTCCTGGTCCGCTTCGATGCGTTTCAGCACTTCATGGACCGTTTCCCAGGGCCAGTCGGAGTTGCCGGCCTCCACCCAACGCTCCATGTCGTGGCGCGTCGGCCACACCCAGCCCATGGCGTTGACGGACGAGCCCCCGCCCATGATCTTCCCGGCCATGGGGTAGAAAAGGCTTCCGTCGATAGGCCGCTCGACCGCCAGGGTGTCGATGTGGGGACTCTCCAACCAGAGCCGGTCCCGGCCGCTGGCCAGCCGGACGTTATCCGGTGCCGGCCGTGGGTCCGTGGCCGCCTCCAGCAGCAGCACCTTGCGGCGCGGGTCCTCGCTCAGCCGCGCCGCGGCCACGCAACCGCCGGAGCCGCCGCCGATGATGATGACGTCGTAGTGATCGGACATGGGGTTCCTCCTTGTGGGACGGCTTTCAATGGCATATTCGCACAGGAATGGTTATCCCAAGTAAAGAAGTCCTGTCGGTTTCTTGAGAAATGGCGCCTCGGAACGACCGTGCGCTGGTATAGAAGAGTTATCGGACGCCCCATGGAAAGGATGTCGCCGCAGCCCCAACCAAGGGTCAGATACTACGAAAGGAGCAGGGATGCCAAGACGTGTTGTTCATTTCCAAGACGGTGAACCGTACCTAGCAGGCCGTGGAAAAAACCCACGGATTTGAGTGTTGGTGACTGATGCAAAGGGAATCGGACCCTCGACGGGCCGGGATAGAGGTCATTCGCACGCCTTTTCATGCCAACCACCATGGCGCAGACGTACGCCCCCACAGGAAGCGTGGTCATGTACCGACTCCCAAGGTGCGCAGCCGCACCAGGTTGTAGGCCGCGAAGGTCAGGGTGAACTGGAAGTCCACCTTCGGAAGCCCCCGATGCTTGAGCTTGCGCAACCCGCCGACGGTCTTGGCCCAGCCGAAGGCTTCCTCGATCCGCTTGCGCACTCGCTGGCTCTGGGCGTAGCCAGGGTGGCGGGTGGTGCGGCGGTCAATGGCCGAACGCCGGTGGGTGTCGTTCTGCGCCACATGGGGACTCACGTTCGCCCAGCGCAACCCCTCGACAAAGTCCCTGGTATCGTACCCCTTGTCCGCACCCACGGTGAGCCGGCCCTTGCCGGGTCGCGCCTCGATCATGGCCAGCGCCGATTCCCGCTCAGCCCGTCCGCTGGCTTGGGTGGTGCGCGTGTCCACGATCAGTCCATGGCGGTTGTCCATCAAGGCATGTCCCAGGTAGCACAACTTCGCTTCCTGCCCCTTGCCCTTGCGGTACTGCAGGGCCTGCGGGTCGGTGCTGGACTCATGGGTCGCATTGCTGCGCTTCTCGCCCCGGAAGTCCTCCTCGGCATTGCGTCCGCCGCCGCCCTGCGGGCCCTCGCCCCCCTTGGGACGGAACGACTTCATCGACGCCCAGGCCTCCAGCAGCGTCCCATCGACACTGAAGTGCTCATCCGACAAAAGCCGGGCGTCACGCGCCTGCACCAGGATCTTCGCAAAGAACTCCCGGGCGATCTCCGAGCCGATCAACCGCTCCCGGTTCTTCGTGAACGTCGAGTGGTCCCACATCGCCTCGTCCATCGACAGCCCCACAAACCATCGGAACAAGAGGTTGTAGTCCAGTTGCTCCACCAACAGCCGCTCGCTGCGGATCGAGTAAAGCACCTGCAACAGCAACGCCCGCAGCAACTGTTCCGGCGCGATCGAAGGCCGCCCCGTGTGCGAGTACATCGCCTCCAACTCCCCCGACAGCCCTTCCAGCGCCCGGTTCACCATCTCCCGGATCGGTCGCAACGGATGGTCCTTGGGAACACGGGCTTCCGGCGACACATAGCTGAACATGCCTTCTTGACGCGGATCAGTGCCTCTCATCGACTCCTCCGTCCCACTACGAACATACAAAATATGTATCCGCGTCAGACGGTCTTTTTCAACAACCTGCTAGAGGCCACCTACGGGCCGCGGACTTTGTATCCGCTCCGCTGCGACCGGCGGTCAACCTATGACCGCCGGTATGTCACCGCCGATTTTTCTACGGTGACGTGTCGGAAGTGTCGCCGGTACATCGGACAGGAAGAAGAGCGAGAACGAATTGCGACCGCGAATGCCGAAGCTATACGGGCGGCATTGCCGGACAATCATCCTCTCGCAGTGTTTTACGACAACGTGATCGACAAACGGCTGTTCAAAGTTCGCGTCGATGGTGGGGGCGAGGTATGAGAATCCCGCGAACCAGCTGCGGATGGTCCCCGTGAACCTGAGCTTCCGCACGAGACTCTCACTCGCGCAGTGTCTGGCAGTGTTCCGCCGACAAGAGTTGGCCCTTCTACTGCCGAAGCACGGTATCGCCTCACAGGACTTGGAATATGGCCTAACACCCGAGTACCTTCCCGATTTGTTGAAGGACACCCTTGTTGAAAGCGAGCCGGAACAACTCGGCGGCCTCCTCGAGGAGATCGCTCGCACGCGTGGCGCCATCCGCGCAACCCTTTCACCCAAATATCCATTCGACGAGCGGTGGAGGGATCTACAACTCTGTCTCGAACTCGACGGGTACGTGATCGAGCGCAACGACTACGGCACCGAGCTCGACCGTTTTGTTGCGGTAGAACCGGTCATTGTCGGCGCCGCTCCCGAACGCGACGACCTGACTCTGGAACTTGACCGCTCCCGGCTGTCCGACGCGACGGATATCCGTCGCCTTGTGGAGGATTCGGCTGCTGCCTTCCGCCGTGAGGATTTTAACGCCTGTCTAGCCGAGTCGCGCGTGGCTCTGGAGACATTGGCGAGGTCGATTGCGATTGCACGCCAGAAGCTTCGCCCCGGCGCTTTCGACCCCGCCAAGTGGGGTCAGGTGATCACCTATCTGAGGACTTCGGTTTTCCTGGACGCAAGCGAGGAACACGGCCTCACGGGCGTGTATTCGCTCATAAGCCGGGGCTCGCATATGCCACTCGGTTTCACTGACAGGGAGTTCGCGCGGTTCGGTCGCAGCCTCGCATTGTCTGCTTGTTACTTCCTCACCAAGCGCGTCAATGCCGGCTAGTGTACGGCAGCCCAGGCGTCACGACTCTGGCACATTCGGACACGAACCTCCACAGGCCCGCCGCGAGGATCTCGCTTATGACGTCGTAGAGGTCGTAGAAGTGAGCGAAGTACTCGAAGGTGCCGTGTTGCAAGACATGGTTGGTGCGGCTTCCTGGCCGGAAACGGGAGGGAACCAGACGCTGTCCGGCGGAGCGACACCCGGCACGAGACTCACTCGGCCGTTGGTGTCAGCGGTGGTGCAGATGTGCCGGATATTCCAGAAATCGTCAGTGAGCAGAGTGGTGCGGCCATGCCGCGACAGCATATCCGGCACGCTCTTGTCGGAGTCGAGGTGCAGGATGTCCTTGAGGGCGACACGGGTGTCGCCGAGACGCAGCAGCGGCTGGTTGGCGGAAGCATGGCGACGTCCGCGTTCAGGCGCTCGGACATGATGCGGTCGTTTGCGACGCATGGTGCACGGCGCTACCCTTGTCTGGGCGAAGTCCGGCACGGGGCGCGGACGGGAACCTGGCGCGCCGCCGCCGACGAAACCCGGGATGAGTAGTGCGATGACGAAGTCCGACATCGCGGTCCACATTGCCCGCCGGGCGTCGCTGTCGAAGGCGGTGGCGAAGGTCGCGGTCAACGCGGTCTTCGAGGCCGGCGGGACGCTCTTGCCAGGGGGACAAGGTCACCGTGTCAAGGTTCGGCAGGTTTGCGACAAAGAGTCGGCCAGCGCGGACGGGACGAAACCCTCGGACCGGGGAGAGCGTTGCCATCGCCGCGTCTAGCGCGCCGGCGTTCAGGGCGGGAAAGACGCTTCGGGACAGGTTGCGCCAGCGTGATGTCGGACATGATGCCCTCCATGTGTTGGGTCATCCGCGGAATACAACAGCCTCGTCTACCGGCGACGGTGTCCCGCAGCCAGGTCGGGGCACCGTCTCGAGATTGGGCGCCGAGGATCGCTTGATGGAGAAGAAGTGAAAGTATTAGTAGCGATCCTTTCGGTTCTGGTACTGGTCGACATTTCGGGTACTGTAGGAGCGGTTGAGATGAAGTCGCCAACGGCGAACGTGTTGAGACGTGTGGTTTGGTTGGGTGATGGTCGCAACACGGCGCAAGGAAGCGGTACGCTCGTTGGCTTCGATGGCGTCGATTATTTGGCAACCGCATATCATGTCTACGTTGGCTGTGGCGGGAACCCGTCAGTACGGTTCCGAGGACAATGGAACCCATTTCAGTGGGAAGTTGTGGCTAAGGACGAGAGCCTGGACGTGATCGTATTGAAGTCTCGGCAATTGCCTACAGATCTAGCGGAACGGCTACCGGTACTTTACGGTGTGCCGCAAGGGGTCATACACGGCCAGACCGGCTATTCGCTAGGGTTTCCGGGAGTGTACGAGTCAGCCGCAAAGTTGAAGACGGATCACGTACCGGAAATCGAAGGTGTGCCGATTCCAATAGCTGCCCTGGTCGTCGTGAACCTGAGTACTAAAGCAAAGGTGCACTACAGCGCCTCATACATCAATGCGGGGTTTTCCGGGGGTGCCGTCGTGTACTACGTCGAAGACCAGAAGATGTGGACGATTGCGGGGATGATCGCCCATTTCCCAACGGTACCAAGGCCGGTATACGACGGGAACGGGAAGGAGACGGGGAATTTCACGCGGGAGCATACCGGGCTGGTCGGTTATGTGTCGATGTCCGCGATATTGAAGATGATAGAGGACGCGCTCGGAAAGTAGTTATGCGGTCTTCTCTGGGCGGGGACGACTCGGGGCTAGGGCCACGACGTCGCCACCACGGCGGCCATCGCGAACCTGGTGCCGGGCACCTCTTACGAAGTGCACGTCGAGGACCGTGCCGAGTCGTTCCAACTCCTCGCGGGCGAGATAGCGCGGAACGGGCCTTCTGGGGTTCATGACGATGTGGGCGCCAGGGTCGGGAGCGTCCTCGGGCAGTTCGCCCCACTGGTGCGCCGAGCG
The DNA here is from genome assembly GCA_965204205.1 of uncultured Binatia bacterium (SeqCode). Classification (GTDB taxonomy): domain Bacteria; phylum Desulfobacterota; class Binatia; order UBA9968; family JAJDTQ01; genus JAJDTQ01. Next base: position 442,300 of record OZ241976.1, read on the forward strand.
CAGCGTGGTGCAGAGGATCTCGAAGGCGCGGTTGGCCGCTCGCGGCCGGTCCACGCTGGCGGCATCGAAGCATGCCGAGACCCGCGCTTGGTTGACGCGGTCGAGCGGTAGCGGCCCGAAGGCCGGCGTGATGCGTCCTTTCATGTAGATGTGGTGGGTCTTGGGCGAGGACGGCTTCCAGCGGTTCTTGAGGCTCTCGCGATAGCGAGCGGCGAAGTTGCGAAAGAGCGGCGGCCTAGGCCTGCAGTCGGGCGCGTCCGGACGGTGTGCTCCCCTTGTCGGTCCCCGCATGGCGATTGGCATCGTGGATACGATGCCGACCAAAGGCATCGGGACGAGTTCCGTGCGCCGGAATCCGGTCTAGGCCGCAGCGACGAGCTATTTGCCGGAGTCGGGCGACCACGGCGACGCTAGCCGTGGTCACGGTGACGATCCTCGACATCGGTTTACGGAGGACGTAAAATTGACTAGAATGCGGCGCACATGATCCGTAGCTTCAGGAATCGGGAGACGCAGCGCTTCTTCGAAGGGCGCCGCGTCGCAGCGTTTCATGGGTTCGCCGATCAGGCAGCGCGCCGTCTGGTCTTGTTGGACAGCGCGGAGACGTTGGGAGACCTTTCCGCGTTGCCGGGTAACCGGCTTGAGGCGCTGCGCGGTGACCGTGCTGGACAGTACAGCATTCGGATCAACGATCAGTGGCGAATCTGCTTTCTCTGGACGGATGACGGGCCGTGCGAGGTGGAGATTGTGGACTATCACTAAAACGGGGGTCGCACATGGACGCTAGGAACGGAATGAGGCCGGTGCATCCCGGCGAGATACTGCGCGACGAACTCGACGCGCTCGGCCTACCGGCCAACGCACTAGCAGACGCGCTGGGAGTCCCCGTGAACCGCGTCACGATGATCCTGAACGGACAGCGGGGCGTCAGCGCGGACACGGCACTGCGTCTGGCGCGGTATTTTGGGACGACGCCGCAAATGTGGATGAACTTGCAAAAGACCTGGGAGCTTCGGCGGGCCGAGATCGAGGCAGGCCGCGAGATTGCCGAACGTGTCACTCCAAGACAATCGGTGGCGTGACGGGGTGGTGATCGATGCCGATCGGTGACTATCAGTCCCTCATGCTTCCAACCCTCAAGGCGCTTGCCGACGGGGCGGAGGTCCCGCTTGGCGAAATCCGCGAACGCATCGCCGTCTCCGAGAAGCTGACCGACCGAGAGGTATCGGAGAAGCTGCCAAGCGGTGCTCAGACCGTGTTGTCGAACCGGGTGGGTTGGGCGTTGCTCGGCATGAAGCATGCCGGGTTGGTGGAACAGGTTCGCCGCGCCGTATACCGGCTGACGGACGAAGGCAGGCGGTTGCTTGCACGGGGCCTGGAGCGTGTCGACAACGATGTGCTTGCTACCTATCCGGCGTTCGCCGAATGGAAGAAGCGGGAGAGAGAGCCACGAATCGATCTGCTGCACGAGAGCGACGGGTCGAAGGAGACCCCAGAGGAGACCTTGACCCGCGCCGCCGATGAGATGCGCGCAATGCTGGAGGTTGAACTACTGGACCGGGTTCGTCGCGCGGCTCCCGCGGTTCTTGAGCAGGTAGTCGTCGATCTGCTTCTCTCCATGGGCTATGGTGGCGGGGACGCCGACAGGGGGAGCGTGACAGGCGGCACTGGCGACGGGGGCATCGACGGCACAATCCGGGAAGACGCACTCGGCCTGGACGAGGTCTATGTGCAGGCCAAGAAGTACGCCGAGGGCCGAGCCGTCGGCGAAGGTGATCTCCGCAACTTCGCGGGTGCCATCGACGCAGCAGGTACGACCAAGGGCGTATTCGTCACCACCGCCGGTTTCACGAAATCCGCAAGGAATTACGTAGCGCGAAGTCCCAAGCGGATCGTCTTGATCGATGGCGAAGAGCTGGCTCGTCTCATGTTCCAGCACAACGTCGGCGTACGCACCCGCCGTTTTGAGATCAAGCGGATCGACCAGGACTATTTCGATCAGGACAGTATTTGAGCCATGCGCCTGTCGTGGAACGAAGTTCGCGCCCGCGCCGCGGTCTTCGCCAATGATTGGCGAGACGCGGCCTACGAGAAGGGGGAGACCCAGAGCTTCTACTACGTCTTCTTCCAGGTGTTCGGAGTTCAGCGGCGGAGCGTCGCGCGCTACGAGGCCCATGTCGCGAAGCTGGACAACCGATCGGGCTTCAGCCCGTGCAGGAAGGCGAGATGGGTCCCGCGCTTCAGGCCGAGAATCACCCACGGGCTGTCTTGCCTACGCCGTATGCCGCGCAGCACCGCGATGGCGGGATCACCCAAGTGCACGATCCTGGCGCCGGTCTTGGCGTCGGGCAACCGCAACTGCCCCGGTCCAAGTCTACGTTCTCCCACCGGAGCGAGAGGATCTCCCCGCTCCGGCACCCCGTCAGCATTAGCAGCCGGAGGGCAGCGACCGCCGGCGGCGAAGTAAAACCCTTGCGCTCCGCGTCTCGCAACGCTTCGCCGAGGCGGCCGTACTCGCACACCCATGAACCCGCACCGTACCCACGGGCATTACCGGCTGCTACGCCGCGCTCCCGAGGAACTCCGCCAGCCGTTCGGCGATCACGTAGACCGTGGCGTTGGTGTTGGCGTGGGTTACCTCGGGCATGATCGAGGCGTCGGCTACCCACAGGTTGTCCAGCCCGTGGACCCGCAGGCGCTGGTCCACCACCGCGCCGGGGTCGTCCGCCGGCCCCATCCTGCAGGTGCCGGAGGCGTGGTGGTAGCTGTCGTAGGTGGAGCGGGCGAAGGTGGCCCAGTCCTCGTCGGGTGCCGGGTTGCGTACTGCTCCGTAGAACTCGCGCATCGGCGAGGTCCGGGAGAGGTCCCGGAGGAACTCCATGGCCGCCACCATCTTCTCCACGTCCTTCAAGTCTTCCAGCAGGCCTGTCTCCACAACCGGGAAATCCCTGGCATCCAGGCTGCCGAGGCGGATCCGTCCCGACGCCCCTTGCTCCAGCAGTTGAACGGACAAGGGCAGGAGGGAGCCTACGCCCTCGATCCTGGTGGGCGGCCGCAGCGAAACGCTGAAGTCGCCGTGATCAACGCTCGGAGAACTCCGTGCCAGGAGGCGAAGCCTTGACAGGGTCCACTCCACCTCGAACTCCTTGGCGGCCTCGAAGGTCACGTGGACGACGGCATGGTCCTGGAAGTTTCTTCCGACGCCCTGCAGCCCGTGGGTCACCTCGATGCCCATCCGTTCCAGCTCCACGGCCGGGCCGATGCCCGACAACATGAGGATCTGGGGGCTGCGGTACGCGCCCGCGGCCAGAACCACCTGGCCCGTGGTGTCCGTGCGGATGCGACCGTCCTTCTCGTAACGCACCCCGTCGACGCGGGTGCCCGACAGGGTCAGCCCCAGCACCGGCGCCTCGGCCTTGATGGTGAGGTTCGCACGCCCCCGTGCCGGTTCCAGATGGCTCACCACCGCGGACTGGCGCAAGCCGTACTTGATGTTGGAGACCCCCGGGCCCACGCCCACGGGGTCGGGGATGTTGGTGTCGGCGAGGCGCGGCAGGCCCATTTCGACGGCGCCGTCGATACAGGCCCGGACCACCGGGGACAGGTCCGAATCCAGGCTGAAGGGACGCTTGACGTAGACCGGTCCGGCGTGGCCGTGGGCCGGGTCGTCCGGGAAGTCCTGGTCCGCCTCGATGCGCTTCAGGACCTCGTGGACCGTTTCCCAGGACCAGTCGGGATTCCCCGCCGCCACCCACCGGTCCGTGTCGTGCCGGGTCGGCCACACCCAGGCCATGGCGTTGACCGACGAGCCTCCGCCCATGATCTTTCCCGCCAGGGAGCGGAACGGGCTGCCGTCGACAGGCCTCACCACCGGGACCATGTCGACGTACGGGGTCTCGAGCCAGACCCGGTCCCGGGCGCTGGCCAGCCGGATGGATTCCGGGATCGGTTGCGGGTCCGGCGCGGCTTCCAGCAACAGCACCTTGCGGCGCGGGTCTTCGCTGAGCCGGGCGGCGGCGACGCAGCCGCCCGAGCCGCCGCCGATGATGATGACATCGTAGTGATCGGACATGGGTTCTCCGCCCTATGCCGCGGCCGGCGTGGCCGCCCGGGCGAGGGTGCCGGCGTCCTCGAGCGCCGCGACCTCGCGGCAGGCGCGAATCATCTCTTGGGTTGACGCCTCTCCCAGCAGCGGATCCGCGAGCGCGTGCACCTTCGCGTCCATGTCTTCGTCCGATAGCGGGCATTCCAGGCTTCCCGAGCACTGCTCGACGAGTTCCTCCACGGAACGACCGTCCTTCAGCCGTATCGTGACCACGGCGCCGGCTTCCCGGATGTTCCCGTCGACCACCGCGGAGACGCGGTCGCGCACGGCCGTGACCCGCGGATCCCGCACGATCTCGTCGGTGAACTCGGCAACCCCGCACCGCCCCAGCACCAGCGCGGCGCCTACCGCATGGTACACGCTGAACTTGCCCTGGAGTCCGGTGCGTGGGGTCTTGTTGCCAGTCAGTTCCAGCACCAGCGGGTGCACCCGCAATTCCACGGACTCGATGTCGTCACCCGTAAGACCATGCCGACGCTTCAGGCTGATGCAGCCGTCGAGGCTCGGGTGGATCACGACGCCGCAGGGGTAGGGCTTGTAGGTGTTGAGCAGGGTCTCGTAGCTTTCGCCCAGGCCGTCGCAGATGGCGGCGTAATCCTGTTTCGTCGAAAGCACCCGGGCAAAACCGCGCGGCGCCTCGATGGCGCGCTCGGAGCCGTCCAGCCCCTCGGCGGCCAGCAACGCGGCGGCGAGGCCGTTCTGCGCGGCCCGCCCGATGTGAAAGGGCTTCAGCATGGTCCCGAACATCTCCCGCAACCCGGCGGCCTGGGTGGCGGCTCCGGCCAGCGCCCAGCACATGCGCCGAACGTCCAGTCCCAGCAGGCGGCCGGCGGCGGCCGCGGCGCCGAAGATCCCGGCGGTGCCGGTGATGTGCCAGCCCACGTCGTAGTGGTCCGGGTAGACAGCGTTGCCGATGCGGCACTCCACCTCGATCCCGAGAATAAACGCGTGAAGGAAGTCGTGCCCGGAAACCCGCCGGTGCTCGGCCAGCGGCACCAGCGCCGACGCCACCGGCCCGGCCGGATGGATGATGGTCTGCAGGTGGGTGTCGTCGAAATCGAACACGTGGGAGCTGAGGCCGTTCAGCAACGACGCGTGCAGCACGTCGACCCGCTCCGTCCGGCCCAGCACCGCCGCCTGCGGCTGTCCCATGAAAGGGCCCAGCGCCCGCAGCGTGATGTCCACGGATTCGTGGCCCGATCCCCCAACGGCGCAGCCCATCCAGTTGAGCAGCGTGCGCGAGGCTTCGTCGCGCACGGCGCCGGGCACGGATGAATAATCCGATTCGCACACCCACTGCGCGAGGCGTTTTGTGACCTCGCCATCCGTCGTGTTCATGGGATGGACTCCACTGCCGGGAATGACCGGTGACTTGACAACCTGCCGTGGTGTCTACAATGTTGGACGAATCAATGTACCGTGAATCGATGGAGGTGAGAAATGGACTGCGTAGACGCTGACGGCCACGTGGAAGAGTGCCTGGAGACTTTCGACGACAAGTACCTGGACCCCAATTTCCGCGGCCAGCGGCCCCGTGTGGTGGGCGTGGACGGCATGGCCTACTGGATGATCGACGAGCAGCTCTTCCCGCGCCGGGTGGGCCGGGGCTGCAACAACCTGGGCACGCCCCTGACCATCAACGGCGAGCTCGCGAAACACTCGGTGGGCAAGGTGGACAGTGTCGGCAGCCAGGAGCTCACCAACATCCCCGAGCGGCTGGCGATCATGGACGAGGAAGAGATCGCCGTGCAGGTGGTGTACACGACGCTCTTCCTCGCCTATCCGCTGACCGACAACGTTCCTCTCGCCACCGCTCTGTGCGACTCGTACAACCGCTGGCTGGGCGACCGGCTGGGCGGCAGCGACCGTCTCAAGTGGGCCGCGGTGGTGAACCTGGACGACGTGGACGGCGCCGTGCGCTCGGTGAACGAGGCCGCGGGGCTGGGAGCCGTGTCCGTCATGGTGTTGGGAACCGCGGGAGACCGGCTGCTGGACGACGACGCGCTGCTGCCGTTCTACGAAGCGGTGGAGGGAAACAACCTCGCGCTGGGGGTTCACGTGGGCTGGTCGTGCCCGTCCGTGAACAACCTCTACTCGCACATCTATCCCTCCGGCGTCATCGCCTTCCACATGCCGGTGCTGATGGCGTGCACCTCGCTCATCGCCGGCGGCGTCCTCGACCGCCATCCGGACATGAGGGTGGTGTTCCTGGAGGCCGGCTGCATGTGGGTGCCGTTCATGCTCGACCGCCTGAAGCACCGCTACGAGAACCAGGGCGAGCTGCTGCTGAAGTTCATCCCCGAGTGCGTCCCCAGGCAGGCGCTGCCGGCCATGGACTACGTCGAGAAGGGCAACCTCTTCTTCAGCGCCGAGATCGAGGACTCGTTGCTGCCGCACGTGATGGCAGAGGTGGGGCAGGGACAGATCGTCATGGGGACCGACATGCCCCACGGCGACCGGGAGCGCTTTGCCGCGCGGATCCTGCGGGAGCGCACCGACATTTCCGAAGCCGACAAGGACGCGATCCTCGACGCCAACCCGAGGCGGCTGTACGGGCTGTAGGGAGAGTCCATGGCACTGAAACCTCCCACCGGGGCCACCTACGGCTGGCGCGCGCGCATCGGCTTCGTCACCCCCAGCCCGGGCCACGAGAACAACGGCTACGAGTTCTATCTCATGGCCCCCGATGGCGTCACCATCGTGATGACGTCGCTCCACGTCACCCAGTTGACCCAGCAGCAGTACGACGACGCGGTGAGCCGCATGGACGTGGCCGTGGCCGAGCTGGAGGACCGGCGGGTGGATTCCATCATCCAGGCCGGGGTGCCGCTGGTGGTGACCCGCGGGTGGGGCTTCGAGGAGAAGCTGCTGGCCGAGGTGGCCGGCCGGACCAACATACCCTTTGCCACGGACATCGGCGCCTGCATCCGCGCCATGCAGACCCTGGGCATGAAACGGGTGGTCATGCTCACGCCCTTTGACGAGTCCATGGACCGGCAGCTCGCCGAGTACGTCGGCCACGCCGGCATCGAGGTGGTGGGCCGGCGCTCCCTGTGGCCGTCCGACGAGGCCGCCATGTCACGGCGCTACGGCGTCTCCACCATGCCCCTGGCGGAGATCTACCACGCCGCCAAGGAGCTTTACCTTTCCACCCCCGCCGCCGAAGGCATCTGGATCACCGGCGCCCTCATGCCCAGCGTGGCCATCATCGACAGCCTGGAACGGGACCTCGGCGTCCCGGTGGTGACCAGCATGCAGGCCATGATGTGGGCCGGCCTGGGCCTGGCGCACGTGTTTTCCGATGTGGAAGGATACGGCCAACTGTTCGATTACGCGTACGGCGCCGAACCCGCTGACGATGACGTATGGGCGCCGGAAGAGTAGCGGTTCCGTGAACACGTTGCCGGTGAATCGTCAGCCGGCAACGCCGGGCCGTAATAACTCCCTCAAGATGGTCGTTGTCCCGTCCTCCACTCCGTTCGCTCGCAGGCAGGCGGACCAGGAATCGAGGTAGTCGGAGAAAGTCGCATCCGACCGCGGGTCCCAGCGGTTCAGCCAGCCGCAGTCACGCCAGAGCGAAGGGTCATCCCTGAACCGATCCAGCAGAGAAACGGCCACCACGCCGTTGAGGTTCCGTTCGAACGGAGCCGTTTCCAGAGTTCCGATGTTTCCGGCGAACCAGTCCGGAAGGACGCCGCCGGGAACCGCACGGTACGTTGCCTCGATTTTCTCAGCATAGGCCCGGTGGTTTGGCGCAAAGCCGGAGGCGCCCAAGATGTCGGGTGGCGGGTTCTCGGCCCAGACCGTTGCCAGCCGGTGCAGAACGAAGAGGGAAGCCACCTCGCACACGCTTTCCTCGAACCAGTTGTGCTTGTGTTCCTTGTAGCGGTCGAAACGGGTCATTACGTGACAGAGTTCGTGCGAGAACTGATAGACGTACTGGCACCAATGCCGGTCCCGCGCGCTCAGGCGTATTTCGTAGGGTCTCCGGTCGTAGAGCGCACGTGGGTCGTGATCCCATCGGGCTACCCGTACGGGAGCGTCGGGCGATGTCCCGAACGCGTCGGTCAGGGCGGCGTAGGCGGATTCGAGCACGGCAAGCACAGCCGTGAGGCTCGTCGCTCCCCAGTTGTCGTTGACCACTATCAAGTGCGGCCCCTTGTCCGGTGCGCTCGTCGCGATGGGCTGGGTCATCGGTATTCCCCGGCGATCTGGTCGGCCACCGTCCAATCACCGTTGACTCCGCGCGCGTCATCGCTGAGCGTGCGCCGGAAGTCGGTCAGGTCGCGGCACACCCACCCATCCTCGGTCAGCCGGGAACGCTGGTCAGCCGGGAACAGGGGAGCGAAGAGCGCGAGTTCCCGGCGCCAGCCCTGGAACCGCTTGCCCCGGCGCGTGGACAGGAAGCGTTGCACGTGGTCGTCAAAGTCTCCCAGCGACGTCCGGTCGTGTCGGCGCGGGTCGCGCTTGCAGGAGCCGAAACGTACGCGGCGATGATCCTCGTTCCACGCCACAAGATCGATCTCGATGGACCCGGAATGCGTTCGCGGCCGGTTCCAGTAACCGCGGACCAGATCGGTCAGGGGAAAGTCGCCATCGCCCGCCCGGGAGGCCTCTTCACTCACCTGGCGCACCATGCGCTCGAACGCCCACCCTTCAAGACCGGCGAGCCTGGAGACCAGCCGTTGCGCCACCTCGGAAGGGGGAAGCACCCGCGCGGCCTGGCAGGCAGGTTGAAGGACGGAGAGCCATGCGCGCAGGAACGGATCTGAAAGATGGTACCGGGCGCCCTTGCCGGTCTCCTGAGCGAAAACCGGGAGTTCCCTCTCCACCAGCCGCAAGTCCCGTGTCAGGGTTTGCAGGTAAGGTCCGAGACTGCGGAGGTCGGGAAGAGCCTCCCGCAGTTCCGCATGGCTGCGGCTCCGTTCCGCAAGGACGCGAAGGACGGCGAGGTAGTTGCGACGGAGTTCGAGCCCCAGCAGGTTCTCGCCTTCCTCGCGGAGCGGGGCGTCGGAACGAAGAAAGAGTCTCCGGCACAACTCCGCCGCCCATTCTCCCCAATCGGGAACGGCGTCGAGGCTGCCCACCTCCGCGAAGTGCCGCCAGTATTTAGGCACCCCGCCGAAGAGCGTCCACGCAGTCAGGCAGCGCCTTGGGTCGGCCGCCCCGTGTCTGTCGCTGACCTCGAAGACGGTACGGAAATCCCACGGGCCCAGGGCGAGGTTGAAGGTTGTCCGCCCATAGAGCGGGGCACGCCGGCATTGAGCAACGCTTCCATCTCGGTTTGAACGGAGCCGAGGACGATGAGTCCGCCTCCCTCCTCGCGGTCCTGGAGGCGATCCACCTGGGCCTGCAGCAGTGATGGAAAAACACTCAAGGGCCCGCTGTGGCAGACCTGAAATTCATCGAGGGCGACCACGGCGCCGGCGTTGGAAAGAGCGCCGATGGCGTTCGCCACCGCGGGCAGATCCCGAACTTCGTCCAGTCCGCCCAGGATGCCTTCCAGCGCGGCTTCCCGCACGGTGCTCCGGAATACCGCGGCGAAGTCCCCGGCACCGCCGTCCGGCAGTTGTACCAGCACCACCGGCCGCCGGCGGGGTTCGTCCTGCCGGAGGGTCGTCAGCGCCTGTTGCACCAGCGCGGTCTTCCCGATCCGGCGGCGGCCGCGAATGGCGCCAAAGAACCATCGCCTCTTCCGCATGGTTTCGAGCAGGCGGCCGACCTCGCCCCGGCGTCCATAGAAGTCCCAATACCGGGTCATGGGTATAAGATAATTTTTCTTACAACAAATATCAAATAGGCTTGTGGGTCCGTCAGGCTGGCGCGGACGGACACCAGCGGCGGATCGGTCCTCGGATTCCCGGCGGGTGCGGAAACGACAGGGGCACGGAGGACGCCGAGGCGGGGACGTGAGATGTTGGATGGTGTCGGGCCGATGCCTACGCCAGCCGCGGCGCTACTTTCTCGGTAAGCAGCCGGATGGAGTCGATGACCTGCTCGTGCGGGATCTGTCCGCCGTGGTTCATGTCCAGGATGAGTCCCGTCATCCCCATGCGCTCGCGGAACTCCTCGATGCGGTCCACCACCGCCTCGGGTGAGCCGAACGCGACACGGGTGCGCAGGAACTCGTCGTAGTCGTCCAGGTACCGTCGGGCCTGGGCCACGCGTTGGGGTGCGTTCATGGCCGTGGCCTCGGCGATGACCCGGTGGAGGTCGTGGACCACGCTGGCCCTGGGCGTCTCCCGCGCCGCCTTCTCCGACTCGGCGATGAAGATGGGCACCCGCACGTGGATTTCCGGGGCCTCGGCATGGCCCGAGGCCTGCCATTCCTCGCGGTAGATCTGCAGGCGGTCTTCGTAGTAGTCGCCCATGAACCACAACACCACGTGGAATCCCCGCCGGGCGGTGGCGGCAAAGCCTTCGGGCGTGCGCACGGCCATGTAGATGGGCGGATGGGGTTTTTGCAGCGGGCGGGGCGAGATGCTGATGTCGTGGTACGAGTAGTAGTCGCCCTCGAAGGAGAAGGTGTCCTGGGTGAAGGCGCGCATGACGATCTCGAACGACTCGGTGAAACGCGCGGTGCTCTCCGAGTAGGGAATGTTGAACCCTTCGTAGAACTTGGGGATGCTGCTCCGGCCGACGCCGAAGTCGAACCGCCCGTGGCTCATGTGGTCGAGGGAGGCCACCTCTTCGGCGATGCGCAGCGGGTTCCCCAGCGGCAGCACCTGCACCGCCGTGCCGATGCGCACGCGTTGGGTGCGCGAGGCGATGGCGCCCGCCACCGCCATGGAGGCGGAGAGCACCGAGGCCTGCGGCCGGAAGTGGTGCTCGACGATCCAGATCGAGTCCATGCCCATGGACTCGGCGGCATCCACCTGCGAAAACAACTCGTCGAAGGCCAGGGTCTGTCCCTGGTCCTTGCGGACGTGACAATCAACCAGTAACCCGAACTTCATTCAAACAAACCCCGTTGGATGTGCGGGAGCTTCCGCTCCCGGGTGAGCGAGTGCGTCCGAGCGCACGGCGGCGCACCGGCCGCCTTGCCTCGTGTCCGCCCGTCCGTGTATTCCTACGCTGCCTGCAGATCCCTGTAGTGGTTGAACTTGGAGACGGGCGCCAGTCCGCTGGCGATGACGGACCAGCTGTCCCCGGCGTCGTCGCTGCAGTAGACCTCCCCGTCGGTGGTGGCGGCAAAGACCGAGACCGCGTCGCCGGCCGCCTCCAGGCAGAGCGCCTCGATGCTCGCCTCCAGCCGGTCCGGAAGTCCGTTGCGCAGGATCTCCCAGGTGCGGCCGCCGTCCGTGCTGCGGGAGATCCGCGCGTCCGCGGTGTGGGTCTTCCGCCACTGCCCCGGGGTGTACTGGGCGGCGCTGATGAACATCAGGTCCGGCCTTTGCGGATGCAGCACGCAGCCGTCCGGGTAGTTGCCGATCTCCGACGGGCGGGAGATCCATTCCTCGAAGCTCCTTCCGCCATTCAGGGAGACGTACAACCCGCGCCCCGTAACCGCGAACAGGCGCTCGCTGTCTTCCGGATGGATCACCAGCCGGTGGGCATCCTCGTAGATCCCCTGGAACTCCGTGAAGGATTCGCCGCGGTCCGTGCTCTTGAGCAGGCCGCCGACTTCCACGCACACGTACACGGTGTCGGGATCGTGCGGATCGAAGTTCAGGTGCTTGGCGTGGGCGATGTGCGGCGTGTCCGGGAACGACCACTTGGGGACGCTCGGCACCGACCGGAGCGCCGGCAACTCGGTCCAGTGCTCGCCCAGGTCATCACTGAAGAACAGGTGTGCCGGCTCGGTCCCGGCATACAGGCGGGTGCGTCCGTCCTTCCGGCACGACGCGATGCTGTAGACGTCGTTGGAGGTGAGACCGTTCTCGCGCGCTTCCCAGGTGGCGCCGTGGTCGCCGCTCACGTGCAGTCCGCCGTGGAACGCCCCGGCGAAGAACATTCCGCTTTCCGGCTCCTGGTGAATGGCGCTGATGTGCTTGTCTTCCAGCATGTGGCGGGCGGCGCGCCATCCGCTGCCGGCGGAGTCGCGCTGGAGAACGGCGATACCTTTCTGGGTGCCCACCCAGACCTCATCGGAGCGGGACGGGGACGAGTACATGGTCGTTCCCCCGTGAGATAATGCGATGGTCATGGCAGTCTCTCCTTGAGAAATTCGATTCCGGCTCCGGTCACGTCGAGCGAGTGTTTGAGGGTGTGAAACCCGGTTCCGGAAGCTTCGCGGGACGGCCCTTCTATGCAAGGCGGTACACCTTCGCTATGGTGGTGTCAAGCTTTGCCGGACAGGGCGGTGCCGGCGCTGCCGAGCGGGAGACATGATGGAATTGACACGGTTACGGGTGCTGTACGGGGTTCTCGGCGAAGGGGACGAGAGGGTGGCGCGCGACCCCACGGGTTATCTGGGCATCGAGCAGGGGATCTACCGGCGCCGCGGGCTGGAGGTGTCCTGGGACCACGTTCAGGGTACGGACGAGCGGAATCAGGCGCTGGCGGCGGGCGAGGCGGACCTTTCGCTCGTCATCGGCCGGGCGTCGCTGCAGCATTTCCTCCGCACGGGGGCGACACGGCTCATCGGCTCCTGCATGAACAGCAGCCCGTACCTGCTGATGGCCGCACCCGGCATCGACGCCACCGCCGGCCTCCGGGGCAAGGCGTTGGCATGCCGCCGCGTCATCGCCGAGACCGCGCCGCTGGCCGGGACTCTGCTGGACCAGGCCGGCATCGAGCTGGGCGCGGATGTGCGGCTCGAACCGGTGGACACGGACCAGCACGCGCTGGACCGGCTGACGGCGGGTTCCGCCGGCGCGGCGCTCTTGCCGCGCCCTTTCGACTTCGTCGCAAGGGAACGCGGTTTCCTGCCCGTCTCCGACTGGCCGGAGGTGGCGGGCGATCCGCTCCCCATCAGCATCGAAACCATGGCCTCGACCCTCCGCGCCAAGGGCAACGCCCTGAGGATGTTCCTGGTCTCCCACCGGGAGGCGCTCCGCTACCTGCAGAGCCACCGAGGCGAGACTCTGGCCATGCTCGAGCGGGTGTTCGGGTATGCGCCCGACCTGGCGGCGGCGCTCTACGACGGCTACCTAGTGCTGCTGGATCCGCGTCTGACCGTGGACCTCCCGCAAGTGGACCGGCTGCTGCGCCTCACGGCCCCGGATGCGGGCGTGGGCGTTGCGGACCTGGCGTCACGCTGGCTCGCGCCGGGAGCCGCAAGTCCGGGGCCGGCCGCCGGCGCCTCGGAGTGACGCCCCTCCGTGAGCATGGGCCGGGTGGTGGCGGTGGCCCCGCTGGTGGCCACGTCCCCCTTGTGGACCCTGCTCCTGACCGTGTTGGTTTTGCGCGGCGTGGAGCGGATCAGTCTGAAATCGGTAACCGGCACGCTGGCCGTGGTGGCCGGGACCGTCACCATCATCGCCACGAGTCACTGAACGGACTTCGCCGTCATGTCACCCGAGCTCATCGCCCTCCTGTCCGCCGTCGTCTACGCCCTGAGTTTCGTCCTGGCTCGCAAGGGCATGAGGTATTCCAACTCCGCCACCGTGACGGTGGTGTCCCTGATCGCCATGTCCGTGATGTTCGGTATTCCGGTGGCGATCCTCGGAGTGCCGTCGTGGAACTGGACCGCCCTCTGGCTGATCGTCATCGCCGGGACCTTCCAGCCTTTCATCCGCCACCTGACCTACCGGGGCATGCAGATAATCGGCGCGGCGCGCACCGGCCCCCTGCGCGCCACCCACCCCTTCTGGGCCGGCCTCATCGCGGTCACGCTGCTGGGAGAGGTGCTGACGCCGCGGGTGTTCCTCGGCAACGTCACGGTCATCGCCGGTATTACCGCGATTTCCTGGCAGCGCGCCCAGGCCCGGATGGAGGTTTCGCGATGGTACGTGCTGTTGCCCATGACGGCGGCTTTCCTGGCCGGTGTCGCCTTCCCGCTCCGGCGGGGGGCGTTGACGCTCACTCCCGAGCCGCTGTTCTTCGCGGCGGTCATGGGCGTGGTGGGACTGTTGGTCGTGGGCATCGCCCAGGCCGTGCCGCCGCTGGCGCAACGCTACATCTGGGACCGGCGGGCGCTGTGGGCGTTCGTGTGGGCGGGTGCCTTCGAATCGCTGGGCGGCGCAGGCATTCTTTATGCCCTCAACAGCGGCGAAGTGGTCGTCATCGCGCCCATCACCGCGACCCTTCCCATGTGGATCCTGCTGGCTACCGTAATCTTTCTCCGGGACATGGAACGGGTTACCCGCACCACCGTCCTCGGGACGGTGCTGGTGGTCATCGGCATCGTGCTCGTGACCACGGCCCGTTGACTCCCGGCGGGCCGGTCACGCCAGCTCGAAGTCGATCTCGCCCTGGAACAGCTTCACCCGGACGACCCGGACCGCGACGGCGTCGCCCATCCGGAAGGTGCGGCCGTGGTTCTGGCCCTTGATGAGGTGGGCGGTCTCGAAGTAGCGGTAGTAGTCGTCGTCCAGCGACCGGAGGTTGACCAGTCCTTCCACGAACCAGCGGTCCAGCTCCACGAAGAAGCCGAAGTTGGCGAGGTCGGTGATGACGCCGGTGTGCACCTCGCCGATCTTGCCGGTCATGAACTGGGCCTTCTTGAGGTCGGTCATCTCCCGTTCTGCGTCCATGGCCAGGCGTTCCCGCGCCGAGCTGTGGCCGGCGGCTTCCTGGAGGTAGGCGGCGAGCTCTTCCCGTGTCCGCGGAGCGAGACGGGGGTCTGTCCCGGCCTGATCGGTGAGCCGGTGCACCACTAGGTCGGGGTAGCGGCGTATCGGCGAGGTGAAGTGCAGGTAGGCGTCGGAGGCAAGGCCGAAGTGGCCGATGTTCTCGGCGTCGTAGGCGGCCTGCTTCATGGAGCGCAGCAACATCCGGTTCAACACCCGCTCTTCGGGCTTGCCACGGCACGCCTCCAGGACCCGCTGGAGCTCGGTGGAGGAAACCCTCTCGCCGGCGCGGTGCAGCGGATAGCCAAGGGTGGACAGGAAGGGCCCGATGGCGTCCAGGGTGTCCTCGTCGGGTCCCTCGTGCACGCGGTAGACGCAGGGGAACTTCCGCGCCCGCAGGTACGCCGCCACCGCCTCGTTGGCGGCGATCATGAACTCCTCGATCATCCGGTGAGCGATGGTGCGTTGCGCGCGCCGGATGTCCGTGGGCATGTTGTCGCCGTCCAGCAGGATTTCCGTTTCCGGCAGCTCGAAGTCGAGGCTCCCGCGCGCGCGGCGACGCTCCATGAGCATGTGCGTCAGCTCCTCCATAGCCCGGAGTGATTCGATGATCCCGGGGTAGTTCCCGATGACCGAGGCGTCCCCGTCCACGAGGATCCGTCCGACTTCGGTGTAGGTGAGCCTGGCGTTGCTGCGGATGACCGAACGGAACAGCTCCGTCCGCACCACCTCGCCGTTGCGGTTGATCTCCAGTAGCGCCGTCCGGGCCAGCCGGTCGGCCCCGGCCTTGAGGCTGCAGATGCCGCTGGAAAGCGCCGGCGGCAGCATGGGCAGAGCCCGGTCGGGAAAGTAGACGCTGGTGCCGCGGGCGTAGGCCTCGACGTCCAGAGCGGAGCCCTGGGGCACGTAGTGCGCCACGTCGGCGATGGAGACGTAGAGCCGGCACCCGCGGCTCGGGATCCCCTCGATGCTCACGGCATCGTCGAAATCGCGGGCGGTCTCGCCGTCCACCGTGAAGGTCGCCAGCGCGCGCAGGTCCCGGCGTCCGTCGAGGTCCGCGGCGTTCACGGCGGTGCGGTGGCGCCCGGCTTCCTGGCGGGCCTCCTCCGGGAAGTCGTCGGCCAGGCCGTAGCGAAAAATCACCGCCTGGGCCTGGACCTCGGGATCGTCGGGCGAGCCCAGCAACCGCTGGAGGCGGGCTTCGGGGGGCGTGTAGCCGCCGCCGTAGTGGGTCATCTCCACCGCCGCCACCTGGCCGGGACTCACCGCCGCGGGCGCCGACAGCGGAATCGCCGGGGCGATGCGCGGGTCCATGGGCACCACCACGATGCGGTCCCCGTCGCTCTGGACCACCCCGACGATGCGGCGCTGTCCCCGCTCCAGCACTTCCACCACGTGCCCCTGGGTGTCGCCGTGGCGCTTCTTCTCCGGGCGCACCAGCACCCGGTCGCCGTGCATCACCCGCCGCATCTCCCTGCGGCTCAAGTAGATGTCCTCCATCCCCTTTTGGTCGGGCACGACGAAACCGAAGCCGTCGGGATGCCCCTGCACCACCCCCGACACGACGCTGGCGGCCTTGGCGAGGGCGTAGTGGTTCTTGTGGAGACGGATCACCTTGCGCTCGCGGATCAGCTCCTTGAGCGCATCGACCACTGTCTCCCGCGCCGGCTTGCCGAAGCCCTTCCGGACCTCCCGCAGGCTGAAGCGGTGGCCCGGCCTGGACAGCATGAAGGAAAGGATGCGGGGTTTCAGGGTGGAGGGGTCGTTCATCGGGATGGCGCGCGGCCGCCGGGAAAGCCGCCGAAGGGGGCGCTCCGCCGGGTCATGCGTCTTCGCCGGCGTTCGGGCCGGAAGCGGCGAGCTCGGCGAGAAGGCAATCGTCGCCGAGGCCGGCGGGGCGCGGAATCTCCTCGATGTCCACCTCGCCGGCCAGGGCGGCCAGTACGTCACGAGCGAGCGGGAGGGAATCTTCCAGCACCAGCAGCACGATGACGTCCTCGGCCGGGTCCACGGTGCGGATGATGCCCAGCAGCTCGTAGGACTCCACGATGAACTTGATGTACGCGATGTCGTGCCGGCTTACCCGGAGGTAGATCTCGTTGACGTCCATGGCGAAAGAGCAAGCGCGTTCGCCCTCGCGGGATTTCGAGGGGGAATCAGGTGCGGCGGGCGCTCAACGGAGCAGCTCGCGGAAGCCTCGTCCCAGTCTGTCCCACAGGCTGGAGCTCTCGCCGTCGTCGGGGCTCGGCAACCGCTCCTGGGCCAGCCTGTCGTACATGTAGCGGGTTAGCTGCGCGACGTCGGGCTCGAGGGAAACGTCGGGTATGTTCCCGGTCAGCCGGAAGGGCAGGCTGATGCCGTCGGCATCGAAGAGGTAGCGGACATTGCGGTAGCGCCCGCTCAAGTCGTGGGAGAACGCGGACGACAACACCAGCGTCGCCCGCAGGTCCACGCCGCCGTCATGGTTTGCCCAACCCCCGCCGACGATACTGTACTCGTCGGAGATCAGCAGGAAATCGTCGCTCCGGATGCGGCCCTTGCGGACGGTGAAGGCTCCCTCGATGAGCCGGAACGATGCGCGGTCGCCGCGCACCAGCGGGAGGTACGCCGGTCCGGCGGTGTCGATCCTGTCGATCCCTTCCACGGCCTCCATGGCTGCCAGCAGACCCCGTACGGGATTGAACTTGCGAAGGACTCCCTTGTCCAGGGTGACGTTCCCGCGGCCATCCAGGTTGCGCACCATCGCCGGCAAGTCCTTGCCGGTGCCGCGGAAGCGGCCGGTGAGGTTGATCCGGCCCGTGACGGAGTCCTTGGCGGCGGCGGGCAGCAGCGGCAGCAGACTGCCCAACTCCAGGCGCTCCGCCGTGGGGCTCAACTCCAGGTCGAACTCCCCGCCCTTTCGGCTCGTCAACCTGCCGTGACCCAGGATCTTGCCTCCCAGCGTCTCCACCGCCACCTTGTCGGCCTTCAGGCTGCCGCCGGTCCAGTCCACCCGCCCCTGGAGGTTTCGGTACGCGATCCCATTGAGCCGCCCGTTGCTGGAGGAAACGAATCCCCTGACCGACAGGACGCCCTTGTCGAAACCGGCCGATCCCTCGCTCGCCACATTGCTGAAGGAATCCGCCCGGTACCTTGCATCACCGGTGATATCCGCCAGGTTGAGCAGGTCGGATTGCACGCTGTAGTGCAGCGTGGGCCGGCTCAGGTTCACCAGACGTCCACGGACCCGCAGATCCGAGAGCCCCGAGCGCAGTTGCAGCCTTCGGATCTCGACGTCGTCGCCGCGGAACGCCAGTTCCGCCTGGAGCCCCTGGACCGTCCCTTGCGTTCCCGGAGGACCGATGACGTTGACGTTGGCGAGCCGCAGATTGCCCGTCAGCGTGGGTGGCTCGTTCCGCGGGGCGGCCTTGTACCGCAGCGACAGTTCGGCGCTCAGATTGCCGTCCATCTTGTAGCCGGCCGCCGCCGGCACCAGGGTTTCCCAGCCCCCCAACGCCACGCCGTCGGCCTTGACGCGCAGCCGCACTACCTGCTCCGGCTGCTGGTCCACGGAGCCGGAGAACACCACCCGGCCGTTATGGAGCCGCGCCTCGGACTCGTAGATGACAACCCGGTGGTTGCGCACCCTTGTCTTCATGGCGAGATGGGCCGCCACCCCCGGTCCCTTGTCGAGCCACCTGCCGTACTGGAGCGTGTTCGCGTCCGCGGTGACGGAGGTGTCGACCCGGAGGTCGCCGACCCTTCCCTCGACTCGATTGGACAGGGTCACGGGCAAATGCACGGCCAGCCCCGGCGGAACCGCCCGGTCCACCCATGGAATCTGCCGCAGTTGGTCGATGCTCACCGGTCCGAGCTGTAGGTCGGCCTTGATGCGGCCGTCGTCCCATGACGCGGCCCGGGAGAAGTCGAGGTCGCCGGCGAGCCGGGCGTTGTTCACCACGGCGCCGAACAGCGCCCCGGTTGCGTTCATCTCCGACACCCGGGGACGTCCGAGCGTTCTGGAAATCCGCGCGTTCACCGCCAACGGCCCGGTTGGGCGAAGATAGGAGGGGAGGTGGTTCTCGAGCGATTTCCATCCCCGCGCCACCAGGACCCTGGGGACCGCCGCCGCCCGGACCTTGAGGTCGACGGCGACCGCGCCCCACTCCGACAACGGCCTTGACGTTCCGACGGTTCCGGCCATCGAGAACGGCTGCTCTCCGCCGGGCGCCATGGCGCCGGATACATCGACCTGGACACTCGGTTCCCGCGACCACTGGAGCGCCACGGCGAGATCGTGCAGGCGGAGTTCCTCGGGCTTGTCCCCCGAGCGGTCGATGAAGTAGACCTTCCCGCCGCTGGCGTGCACCGCCATCGCGGCTTGATGGGCCGAGCGGAACAGTGTGTCGAGCGGGTGAGTTGGCGTCAGGATGTTGATGTCGCCGTACTCGTTGCGGATGACCTGCACCTCGGGGCCATGGAGGACGATGTTCGACACCGTCGACCTGCCCGAGAGCAGCGACAGCCACCCGAGCGAGATGGTGAGTTGGTCGGCATGGACCAGCGGGGTCGCCGCGAAGCGCGGATCGTCGGCCACCCGCAGGTTGGTCACCGTGATGCCGAGGTTCCCGGGACTTCCGAGGAAGTTCAGGCTGATGGAATCGAAAGCCACGGCGCGCCCGATGGCGCTCTCGATGTGCCGGCGAATGGCTTCCTTGCGATTCTCAAGCAGCGCTTCCAGCCCCGCCACCACCGCCACCACGAGCACCGCCGCGAGGGACAGAAGAACCAGGAGTCTGGACGCTTTGCTTTTCATGCTCCGCCGTATTCGGGGTCCGGCGCGACTCCGGGATGAAACCCCTTTCATTCCAGGAACAGAAACCTAGAACACCATATATAGCATTTTAGGCGATCTCGCCAGCGCATATGTAGTGCTTGCGGTACCCCCCTAGTCCGCCCGCTCGACGATGGTGGCGATGCCCTGTCCTACGCCGATGCACATGGTGGCCATCCCGTAACGGCTGCCGCGGCGCTTCATTTCGTGAATCAACGTTGTCATGATTCGCGCGCCGCTGCAACCCAGAGGGTGCCCCAGGGCGATGGCGCCGCCGTTTACGTTGACCTTGTCCGGATCCAGGTCGAGTTCCTTGATGCACGCCAGCGATTGGGACGCGAAGGCCTCGTTGAGCTCCACCAGGTCCAGTTGGTCGGCGGTGAGCCCGGCGCGTTCGAGCGCCTTGCGGCTTGCGGGGATGGGGCCGATGCCCATCAAGGCCGGGTCCACTCCCGCCACCGCGGAAGCGACGATGCGGACCACGGGCTTGAGCTTGAGGGCTTCCGCCCTCTCGCGGGAAGCGACCAGCAACGCCGCGGCGCCGTCGGACAGCGGTGACGAGTTGCCGGCGGTCACGGTGCCGTTCTTGACGAATGCCGGCCTCAACGCGGCAAGCTGTTCCATGCTGGTGTCCGACCGCGGGCCTTCGTCCCGGTCGTGGACCACCGGTTCGCCACGCCGTTGGGGTACGGCCACGGGGATGATTTCGTCGTCCAGCCGCCCGGCTTCCTGGGCCGACACGGCGTTGGAATGACTCCTGAGCCCGAAGGAGTCCTGCTGCTGGCGGCTCACCGAGTACCTCTCCGCGACGTTCTCCGCGGTCTCGCCCAGGCTGATGAGCGGGTACAACTCGCCCATGCGGGGGTTCGGGAAGCGCCATCCGAGCACGCTGTCGTAGACCGTCACATCGCCGCGCGCGAACGCGACGGGCCCCTTGGGCATCACCAGAGGCGCGCGCGTCATCATTTCCACACCGCCGGCCACGAAGAGGTCGCCCTCTTCGGCCGCCACCGCCCTGCCGGCCTGGTTGACGGCCTCCAGCCCCGAACCGCACAGGCGGTTGACGGTGGCTCCGGGCACCGACTGGGGGATGCCGGCGAGCAGGGAGGCGTTGCGGCCGACGTTGCGGCAGTCTTCCCCCGCCTGGTTGGTACAGCCGAGGATCACGTCCTCGATGGTTTCCTTGTCGATCCCGTTCCGGGCTATGAGCTTGTCGATGACGTGTGCCGCCAGATCATCCGGCCGGATGTCCTTGAGAATTCCTCCGTAGCGACCCATGGGGGTACGGGCGGCGTCGACGATAACGGCTTCGGCCATGATGCGCCTTTCCTGCGCCGCGATGGCGCATTCCGAATTGAATGTTCCGATATTTCCGGGCGACGGTCAAGCGGCGTCATCGCCTTTTTCTCCGTGTTCGTAGAATCCCCGCCCCACGGCCTCGCCCAGCCGTCCGGATGCCACCAGCTTCTTCAACAGCGGAGCGGGCCGATAGCGGTCGTCCCCGGTTTCCTCCTGGAGTCCCTCGATAACCGCGAGGACCTCGTCCAGGCCGATTTCGTCGGCCCAGCGAAGCGGTCCCTGGGGATAGTTGGTGCCCAGCCGCAGCGCGATGTCGATCTCCTCGGCGGTGGCGATCCCTTCGTCCAGGCTGCGTGCGGCCTCGTTGATGATGAGGCTCAGGATCCGCGGGAACACCAGTCCCGGCGCGTCCTTTACCAGCGCACTCTCCTTTCCCATGCCGCGCACCAGGGATTCGGCCGCTCGGACCGCCGTGTCGCCGGTATCGAGCCCGCGCGCCAGCTCGATGACGCTACGCCCCGCCATGGGGTGGAAGGTGGCGAAGCCGACGATACGCTCCGGCCGGCGGCTCCAGCAGGCGATGGCCGTGGCGGACCAGCGGAGGCACGAGCTCAGAACCGCCGAGGCGCCCGGCACCGTGGCGTCGAGCTCTTCCAGCAGTTGCCTCTTGGCTTCGAGGCCGTGGGGCAGGGTATCCACCACCACCGCCGTCGCCGGATCCACTTCGGCGGCGCGCCCGTATCGACGGGCGGCGAGGCCGCCGTCCCGGGCGAGGCGAAGCCAGCCCTCCGCCAACCGGCCGGCCCCGAGGATCGCCACGCTACTTTGCGCCATAGTCGTAGAAGCCCTTTCCGGTCTTTCGTCCGAGGTGGCCGGCCAGGTAGAGCTTCTGCTGCAACGGGCTCGGCCGGAAACGGGGGTCCTCGAAGAACGCCCTGTAGAGCGTCTCGGTGGCGGTGAAGTTGATATCGATGCCGATGAGGTCCTGAAGCTCGAAGGGGCCCATGCGGAAGCCGCCGGCTTCGCGCATCACGCGGTCCACCGTGCCCACCTCCACTCCGCCTTCACTCAGGATTCGCAGCGCCTCGTTGTAGAACGGCCGGGCTATGCGGTTGACGATGAACCCCGGCGTGTCCTTGGCGCGGACCGGCGTCTTGCCGAACTTCCCGACGATGTCTACCGCCTTGGCAACCGTGGCGTCGCTGGTCAGCTCGCCCTGAACCACCTCCACCAGCGCCATGAGCGGCGCGGGGTTGAAGAAATGCGTGCCCAGCACGCGGGAGGCGTCTTTCACCGCGCCGCCGATGGCCGTCACGGACAACGAAGAGGTGTTGGTGGCCAGCAGCGTCTGCGCGGCACAGGTGGCGTCCAGCTTCTGGAACAGCTCCCGCTTGACCTGGAGATTCTCGGTGGCGGCTTCGATGACCAGGGTCGCCTCGGCGAGATCCTCCAGGGCCAGCGATCCCTTGAGGCGCGAGAGGATGCGCTTTTCCTGGTCCCCGTCGATGTTG
This sequence comes from uncultured Binatia bacterium (SeqCode), assembly GCA_965204205.1. GTDB lineage: Bacteria > Desulfobacterota > Binatia > UBA9968 > JAJDTQ01 > JAJDTQ01. The sequence continues at coordinate 464,701 of OZ241976.1, forward strand.
CCCTTCTCGCGGCTGCGCCCGATGAACCCGCGGATCCGCCCCAGCCCGCGGTCCAGGAAATCCTGGGAGATATCGTACACCACTGCTTCGAAACCGCCCTGCACAGCCACCTGGGCGATGCCGGCCCCCATGGTGCCGGCGCCGATCACGCCGATCCTGTTCTCGTTGACCATGCTAGTGTCCTGTCCGGTTAATTCGCACAATAATCTGCGGGTCTTTTTCGCCGTCGGCTGCGTTGCTCTTCCTCGCGTGGTGCCCGCCACTGCTCGTCATCGCGCCTTGCCGACAACGAAAAATCCTCCGCATATTATCATGCGAATTAGCCGGACAGGACACTAGTGTCCTGTCCGGCTGGATTTCCCGGGACGGGTGCCGGTCGGGGTCTACTCCCCCTTGAACGCCGGCGGCCGCTTTTCCGTGAATGCCCGGACCCCCTCGTCGTAGTCGGCGGTGCGGCCGGCGATTTCCTGGGTACACGCTTCGTATTCGAGTTGCGCCGCGAGCTCGCCGTACATCGAGCGGTTGAGAGTCCGCTTGATCAGGCCCGCGCTGCGGGGGCCGCGGGCCAGCCTTTCCGCCAGCGCCCGGGTTTCCGCCTCCAGCTCCGCCGCCGGCACGACCTTGGTGACCAGGCCGTAGCGGAGCGCGTCCTGCGCGCTCATCGGTTCTCCCAGCAGGAAGAGCTCGGTGGCCTTGCTGAGGCCGATGAGCCGCGGCATGAAGTAGCTGCCGCCGCAGTCCGGGCCCAGGCCCACGCGCACGAACGCTTCGATGAAGCGCGCGTTCTCCGAGGCGATGCGCAGGTCGCAGGCCAGGGTGAGGTTGCATCCCGCGCCGGCGGCCACGCCGTTGACGGCGCAAAGCACGATCTTCTCGGTCCGGCGGATGGCCAGGATGATGGGGTTGTATCGAGACCTCAGGGATTCCCCCAGCGATCCCTTCCTGTCCGGCGAACGCTCCTTGAGGTCCTGTCCGGCGCAGAACGCGCGTTCGCCGGCCCCGGTCAGGACGAAGCAACGGACGTCCCTGTCGCGGCTGCCGTCCTTGAGGGCGTCCAGCAGCTCGCGGTTCATCTGCGCCGTGAACGCGTTGAGCGCTTCGGGCCGGTTCAGGGTGATGGTGGCGACGCCGTCGCGCTTTTCGTAGAGAATCGTCTCGTAGCTCATTTTCCCTTGAACTCGGGCTTGCGTTTGTCGAGGAACGCCTGCATGCCCTCCCGTCGATCCTCGGAGGCGAACAGCATCTGGAACGACTTGCGCTCGAAGGCCAGACCTTCGTCCAGGGGCGTGTTGGCGGCCTTGAGGATGGCTTCCTTGGCGAGCCTGATGGCAACCGGCGGCTTGTCGGCGATGGTCTGCGCCATGGCCTTGGCCTCGTCCAGCAGCACTTCCGCGGGCACCACCTTGTTCACCAGGCCGCACCGCACCGCTTCCTCGGCGTCCATGAACCGGCCGGTCAACACCAGCTCCATGGCCTTGTGCTTGCCCACCAGGCGGGTCAGCCGCTGGGTCCCTCCGGAGCCCGGGATCGTGCCCAGGTTGACTTCGGGCTGTCCGAAGACCGCGGACTCCGAAGCGATGATGATGTCGCAGCTCATGGCCAGCTCACAGCCGCCCCCCAGGGCGAAGCCGCTGACCGCGGCGATGACGGGTTTGGACAGGTGATTGAGGCGGTCCCTGAAGGCCAGCCGCTCGTGGGCTCTGCCGCCGCCGAACGGGGTTGCCTCCACCATCTCGCTGATGTCGGCGCCGGCGGCGAACGCGCGTTCGCCGCCGGTGATGATGAACACCCGGACAGAGTCGTCCGCGTCAAGCTCTTCAAAGGCCTCGCACAGGTCCTTGCAGAGTCCGTAGGAGAGGGCGTTGAGCTGCTTCGGACGGTTCAGGGTGGCGACGGCCACCGGCCCGTCCCTCTCAACGGTGATGTTTTCGAAGTCCATACAAACGGGGAGCTCGTGCCGCCAACCGCCAAGCGGGACACAACTGTACACCATGAGGTAGGGTGATTCAATTCGGCGGCGACGGTGGCTCCGAGCAGCAGCAGCCGCGGCGGTTTCGTTGACTTGGAAAACCCTATCTGACAAGATCCGTGCTGATGCCGAACGATTCGGGGTCGCCCACCACCCATCACGACGAGAAGCTGCAGCAGATCCTCGAGCACTCCGCCAGGATCTTCGCAGAGAAGGGATTCGACGGAACTTCCATCCGCGAAATCAGCCGCGCCACGGGCATGAGCCTGGCGGGCCTCTACTACTACTTCCGCACCAAGGAAGAGCTGCTCTGCCTGATACAGGAACGCTGCCTGGTGACGTTGCTGGAGAACGCGCGCAAGATACAGGAATCCGGGAAGACTGCGCGGGAGAAGATCGCGCTGTTCGTCCACAACCATCTGGGCTTCTTCCTGCACAACATGGACGAGATGAAGGTGATGTCCCGGGAGGACACGGCGCTGACGGCGGACTACGAGCGGCGGATCCTGGAGCTCAAACGGCGTTACGTGAAGGCCCTGGTGGACATGGTGGAGGAGCTTCAGCGGCACGAGCAGGCCGCGAAGATCAACGTCCGGGTGGCGGCGTTGGCGCTCTTCGGCATGATGAACTGGATCTACACCTGGTACAATCCCAGGCGGGACCCCTCCCTCCGGCCCCTTATCGAGCAGATGCTGCACATTTTCTTCTTCGGCATCCTCAACGGCGACGTGCAGGATACCGGAGTCGAGGACGGGCTCCTCAAGTCTTTCCTGCCGGACGAAAAGGGCTTCGGCCTGTGGCCGGGGTCGTGAGCCTCCCGAGCGGCGGGGGTGAGCAGGGTGGGCGGCGTCCCGGAAATCCGGAGACGGTGGCTGCCGGCGCCTGCCGTCTTCCCTCGCGCGGATCGGGCGGCTGAACGGGATCACGATCCACGTCTGCCCGCCGTCAACGGATTTCCAGGACGCCGCCCACCCTGCTCTCATGGCGCCTGCGACTGTGCTTCGCGCGGCTGGGGATTCGCGGTCGCGGTGCCGGCGGTTACCGGGAATCCGTGGACGAGCAGACGCCGCGGTCGGTGGAGACGCAGTGGGTCATGCGTCGGCGCTGGGACGGTGGCTGACCCGCCGGTACCAGTCGGCGGCGTGGCGGCACTCGGCCGGGAGGCTCATCTTGATCCAGCCGGCGAAGTCCACGGCCACCTGAGCGGTGATGTCGGCGATGGTGTAGCGCTCGCCCGCGACAAAGGGATGGTCGGCGAGCTGAGCGTCGAGGGCGGAGAAGAAGCGCTCGACGCGCGCGCGTCCGCGCTCCACCAATTCCGGGATCTGCGCGACGCTTTCGGAGCCGGTCAGGGCCCGCCCCGCCAGTCCCTTGGCGGCGTTGCGGAACGCCTCGGTGACGGCAAGGAAGCCGTCGATCTCGAACCGGTGCTCCCACATGGCCACCAATGCCCGGTCCCGGGCATCGACGCCCATGAGCGGCGGCTCGGGATGGGCGTCTTCCAGGTACCGGCACACCGCCACCGCTTCGCTGATGGCGGTACCGTCGTCGAGCTCCAGCACCGGGACCGTGCACCACGGGTTGAGCGTGCGGAACGCCTCGGTCAGATGCTCACCGTTCCGCAGGTCCACCTGGACGGTGGGGACGTCCAGCCCCTTCTCGGCGATGAAGATGCGCACCCGGCGGGGACTGGGAGCGGTGCTGCAGTCGTAGAACTTCATTCTCACCCCATGCTTCGAGCCGGAATCCCGTATTGTCGAAGAGTCGTCCGCAGCGTCGGGCGGCCCAGCCGCAGGCGCCCGTCGTTCAGCAGGTACGAGAACAGGTAGCCGGCCGCGAGCATGAAGATTCCTATCAGGAAGCAGTACATGACGGCACGGTCCGGGTAGGAGTCCTTCAGATAGCCCACGTAGAGCGGGCCGAAGATACCCGCCGCCGCCCACGCGGTGAGCACCACGCCGTACATCTTCGACATCTTCTCGGTGCCGAAGACGTCCAGGATGTACGGCGGCATGGTGGCGAACCCGCCCCCGAAGCAGAGCAGGACGTAGCACACCAGCACCGAGAAGACCCACGGGTTCTCCTCGGTCATGAGCACCCCGAACACCACCATCTGGCTGGCCAGCAGGATCCGGAACACCTTGACCCGGCCGATGCGGTCCGAGAGCAGGCCCCAGAACAGCCGCCCCACGCCGTTGCACACGGAGCTGGCGGCGATCAGCGTGGCCCCGTACTCCGCCAGGACCGCGGGCTCGACGGTGGGGTCGGCCAGGCCCCAGACCTCCTGCAGCAGCTCCGACTGGAAGCTGATGACGGAGATGCCGGCGGCGATGTTGAAGAAAAAGACGGTCCACATGATGATGAACTGGCCGGACTTGAGGTAGGGCAGGGTGGAGTCCGGCTCCGCGGCGTCAACGGGTGTCAGTGAAGCCGAGCCGGCGCCCGGAGGCTTGACCGGCGCCACCGGATCGCTCAACGCCAGGCTGCACGGGACCAGGATGCCGGCGAAGATGATGCCGAGCCACAGGAAGACCAGTGCCAGATCTCCCTCCGTCCGAACCACCAGGAAAGGCGCCAGCCCCTTGCTCAGCAGCAGCGCGCCGATGCCGAAACCCATCACCACGATGCCGGTGACCAGCCCCTTCATGTCCGGGAACCACTTGGCCACGGTCGCCACCGGGGTCACGTAGCCGAGGCCGATGCCGGCCCCGCCGATGACGCCGTAACCTATGTAGAAGAGCGGCAGGAACTCCAGCCACAGCGCCGCGCTTGCGATTACGTAGCCACCGGCGAACAGGAAGCTGCCGGTGAGCGCCAGCCGTCTGGGTCCCAGCCGTCCCAGCGCGGAGCCGGCCCAGGCCGCGGACGTCCCGAGGCAGAAGATGGCGATGCTGAAGGCCCAGGCGGTTTCGGTGTGGGTCCACCCGGATTGGCGCACCAGCATGGTCTGGAAGAAGCTCCAGGCGTAGACCGTCCCGAAGCATATCTGCAGCATGGTGCAGAAGAACGCGATGGCGACTCGGTGGATGCGCACCCGCGGCACCTCCCGTTGCTGGCTATCCGGCCCGTTCCGTCGACGGCGGCGGCTCGTCGGAGCCGTTCTTGCGCCGGGCGACATGGAGAAGCAGGCGCGCCAACTCTCCGGCCTCGTCGTCGCGAGCGAGGATCGGCTCGTCCGGTTCTCCGTCCGGTTCTTCCTCCTTGGCCAGCTTCACGGCGAACGCCAGAAGCTCGCCCAGCGGCTTCGCCGCCAGATTGATGAACCAGATGGACGCCAGCACTCCCACGACCAGGAGGACGGATATGAGGTACACTTGCTGGCCGATGGCCCTCTGGATCTTGAGGCCGATGGTGTCGAGGTCCATGCCCACGTGCACGACGCCGGCGAACCCTGCCAGGATCGGGCTGGCCACCTCCACGAACTCGCCCATGCCCGGCAGCGTCCGGTTGACCGTGGCGGTTTCGAACGGATCGCTTTGCAGGATCACCTCGGGAATCCCGGGAACGAAGGTGTGCGCGAGGAACTCGCCGTTGTCGCTGGTGATGTAGACGTAGCGGATGCCCTGGATCTCCACGAACTGGTCGATGAGCGACTGGAGCGTGGCGAGGTTGCGGTTGAGCAGGATGTCGACGCTGGCGTCGGCGATGGTCTTGGCGATGTTGCGGCTGTTGCTCTCGTACTCCGTCGACAGGTGGGTCTGGACCGTGTAGATGGTCAGCGCCGAGGTGGACAGCACGATCAGGCCGAAGAGCCCGAAGATGCCGAACTGGGTTTTCTGAAACAGTTTCCTGATCTTCATGATCACCCGAACTTGGCTTTCCAGTCATCGAGGGTGACGAAACGGCCGTCCTCGACGACTGTGTAGTAGACCTTCTGCAACCCCTGCCTGCGCTCCGGTCCGAAGGAAACGGCCTCGCCGATGCCCAGGTCGAAGTCGCGCACCGAAAACACGGCCTCCGGCAAACCCGTCCGGTCCGGCCTGCCCTTGAGGCGACGGAGTATTTCCACCATCAATTTGGCGTCCAGGAAACCTTCCAGGCTTACGAAACTGTGGGGAAACGGCTTGTACGCCTCCTTCACCAGTTCCTTCGGCACCTGGGGGTCGTAGCGCGCCATCAGCCCGCGATACTCCTTGACCGCCGGGATGGAGGTGTCCTCGTAGCTGGGCACCACCTGCGAGTTCACCAGGTACCGGGCATAGGAATCGGGGTCGTCCTGCCCCTCGGACAGCAGGTTGAGCAGGTTCTCGCTGCCGACGAACGAGAGGTTGGCGATGGGGACCCGGAGGCCCAGGTCGACGGCGTCGCGGGCAAAGGCCGCGCACGCGGCGTAGGCGCCCACGCAGATCACCGCTTCGGGAGAGGCCTTCTTGAGGATCTCCACCTGCGCCCGCATGCTGCCCGTGAACCGCGTCCCCCGGCGGTACGTCGCCTCGCCGGCCATCTCGAGGCCGTGCTTGGTCAGGGCCGCCCGCACGCCCGCCCAGCCGCTGCGGCCGTAGGCGTCGGCCTGGTAGAACATGGCGATGCGTTGCCGGCCGATGCGCACGAAGTTGTTCACCAGGCCGGCGGTCTCCTGGCGGTAGGACGCCCGCAGGTTGAAGGCGAAGTCGCCGTAGGGCGGTTCGCGCTGAGGCTGGGCGCCGGTGAAGGGGAAGAACAGGTAGACCTGCTGGGCCTGGAACTTCTTCAACATGGGCAGCACCCGCGTGACGGTGGGGGTGCCCACGTAGCCGAAGAGCAGGAAGACCTGGTCTTCCAGCATCAGCTTGACGGTGTTCTCGACACAGGGATCCGGCTGGTAGCCGTCGTCGTAGAGTCTCAGGGCGATCTTGCGGCCGTTGACGCCGCCGTTGTCGTTGACGTGGTTGAAGTAGGACTTGGCGCCCCGGTAGAGCTCGGTGCCGAGGCCGCGGGAGGGGCCGGAGAAGGCGGCGGACACTCCCAGCACGATCTCGCCGTCGGGTCCGATCCCGCGCACCGCGGTCGCGCCGGCGAGGGAGCGGAGCCAGTGCGGGGCCAGGACCGCGGCTAGTCCCGCCCGGACCACGGTTCGGCGCGTTAGATACGTGTCCACGCCCTGCTGCGCCCGGTCGTCTCTGGCGGTACGACTCTGCGTGCTCACAAACGGCCTCGCTTTCTTGAAGTCCGATGTGATGGGAATCCGCGGTCAGTGGGAACCAACTTCCGAAGATTAACCTCAATCTCTTTTTGGATCAACGGTTCCGGAGGACGGCCCGCGTCGTCATCCTGACCATGGAGCGCGTGTGGTTGGGATGGTTACGCGCGGCCTCGGAAGGACCGCAGCAGCTCCAGCGTCTCCCGGTCCTCTTTCAGGTCCTTGCCCTTGGGAGTCTCGAGGCACATGGGCAGTCCAAAGAAGCGTTTGTCGTTCATCAACATGCGGAACGGCTCCAGGTCGATGTGTCCCTTGCCGATGATCTCGTGGCGGTCCACCCGGCAGTCGAGCTCTTTTTTCGAGTCGTTCAGGTGGAAGGCGGCAAGCAGCTTGACGCCGATGGCTTCGTCGAACTCCGCAAAGGTCCGCTCGTAGCCTTCGCTGGTGCGGATGTCGTATCCGGCGGCGAACGCGTGCTGGGTGTCGAAGCATACCCGGAGCCGGTCGCTCTCTCTGGCGCTGTCGATGATGTTGCGGATGTGCTCGAAGCGGTAGCCGAGGTTGGTGCCCTGGCCGGCGGTGATTTCCAGGGCGACGCGGACCTTGAACCCTGCGCATCGCCGGTGGATGGCGTCCAGGGACCGCGCGATGGTGCGCAGGCCGGCCCGCTCGCCCGCGCCGGTGTGGGCGCCCGGGTGGGCGATGAGGCAGGGGATGCCCAGAGCCTCGCACCGCTCCATCTCGTCCACGAAGGCGGCGACGGACTTCTGCCGCAGTTCGCGGTCGGGAGCGCCGAGATTCAGCAGATACGAGTCGTGGGCCACCACCGTGTGGACGCCGCTGGCCTTCTGCGTGTCCTTGAATGTGCGGATGTCCTCTTCGGTCAACGGCGCCGACGCCCACTGCCGCGAGGACTTGGTGAATATCTGGATGGCTTCGCAGCCCACGCTGTCACCGGCGTGCAGCGCGTTGTAAACCCCTCCGGCGATGGACATGTGCGCGCCGAGCAGAGGACGATCCCGGGGTTTCTTCTTTCGCGATGCGGCCATGGGTTGCAAATTTATCACAGGGAAATTCCATGCCAAATCTCGAACGGCCTGCGTTTCGACCCGACCGGAGGTGAATGTTGCCAGACGGGCCGGTTTGAAGTATTTCAAGACGACGCCGAACAAGGAGGATTCAATGGCAAACTGGTTGCTCAAGACCGAACCCAGCGTGTATTCCTTCGCTGACCTGCAGCGGGACAAGACCACGATCTGGGACGGCATCAAGAACAATCTCGCCCTCAAGCACCTCAAGACCGTGAAGAAGGGCGACCGCTGCATCATCTACCACACCGGCGGCGAGAGGATCTGCGTCGGCCTCGGCATCGCCACCACCGGCGCCTACGCCGATCCCGAGAAGGACGATCCCAGGCTGTTGGTGTTCGACATCAAGGTGGGGAAGGCGCTGAAGCGCGGGGTGTCGCTGGCGGAGATGAAGCTCAACCCCAGGCTGGAGGGTTTCGACCTGTTCCGCCTGGGCCGGCTTTCCTTTGTGCCGGTGAGCGACGCCCACTACGACGAGATTATGGAGATGGCCAAGGGCTGAGGGCCGGTCTACACGGCCGCCATGGCGGCTCCGTTGCCCAAGGGAGAAGATTGATGAAGAAGGCAGACTTCCGCCAGTTCTATCGCGATGCCCACGCCGTCGAGTGCCTCAGCGAGCGGGAGAAGATCTTTCTCGGCCTTGCCGTGGCCATGACACGGAACTGCGATCCCTGAGTGGACCGCCGCCTTGCGGACGCAAGGAAAGCGGACATTCCCGAGGAACATCTCGACGCCGCGGTGGACGTCATCGCCGCCGTCGATGCCGGGATTCTGCAGTCCCTCAACCAGCGCATCAAGCAGCGGCACAAGGAGCGGGAATGACCCGCCCACGGTCGGCACGGCGTTGTTGAAACCCGCCCGCCGAGGTGGTAAACGTCAAGGTCCCACAGTGGTCGCATAGCTCAGTCGGCTAGAGCGCTTGCCTCACATGCAAGAGGTCGCAGGTTCGAGTCCTGCTGCGACCACCAATCCCGCTGGTTACGGGACCGGAACGCTTGACATTCGATTCCAAAAACTGCATATAAACAAGTGTCTCACCTGCCACGAGTAGGAGGAGCATTCGAAGCCGTTCGGGTTCGCTTGGGCGGCTTCAGCCGTTTGACCTCCCACACTATCCCAAACGACGATAGTTGTCGCGTTCCTGACGGAGTTGCTGAATCCGCCGACGTTGGTCGGTGCAGTAGGCAGTCTTGAGCAGCCAACGGTCCTGTCGCTGGGCGAGCACTACCAAGTATTCTTCACGATACCAGAGCAAGGTGTTGGTCACATTTTTTCGGTTGTTCCGCCATTCGTCGATTTCGGGGTGGCTCCCAGCGTTCTGAATGACCCACCGTATCCAGCGAAGACGTTCGCAACGGCGCAGATCTGGCGTACGGTCGTCTTCCGCATGCCCTTCCTGAACCAAATGCCAGAAAGAGGCCCAACGTCCGGCCGTCTCTGGACTACGGCGACAAGCGACATTTTTGCCCCGAAACTTGAGACCGCAGCGCGCAATCTCATCCACGAAGATGCGGTACAACTCGTCTTCGTAGGCATCCCAATTGCCGTTGAAGTCGTTGAACTGGAGAAGATCGGGTGGCCTCATCTCACTAGATCCTGCACACGCCAAACCAGGATGTTGAACTTAGCGGAGGCCAAGGCCGAGGTGCGGGTAAGTGCTTGCTCTCCGAATTGTTCGCGGAGCCGTCTGATGATAGCCGCCTTTGCCTGATTGCCAGCAAGTCCTCGATTGGCGTAGGTCAGTGCGCCAATCAGGAGGTCGGACATCTGCAATAACTCACTCTCGTCGGATCTAATCTGCTGTACACGCTCAACACGTTCACGGCTGAAATCGTGGAGACTGTTGGCCAGAACTTCGTGGAGCTTCCTCGTTTTGGGACCACCCCTCGTGTCCTTCAAATCAAGATAGACCCGGTAACGTTGGGCGGGTTCAAACACCGGGCGGAGCATGGTGAAGTACATCTTGTAGTACCAATCATCGTGCGACTGGTCGAAGCTGACATGATCGAGCCGGTGCTTGTCAGGAACTACAAGCCCACGGAATTGCAATCGATTATCGGTGAGAAAGAGTTCGACCAAAGCTAGGTAGAAAGCGGCCTTGGCTGGTGAGATTTTGGTCCATTTTGCCTCGAAAGAGGGTTTCAAACCGTACTCGGTCTTGAGCTTCCGCATCCGGACAGACAGATCCCTAGTACAGCGCTTTTCGCAAGTGACCGCCCCCCAAGCCATGACAGGGATGCGATCATACTCAAGATGGCAACTCTCGTCGCAATAGACGTTGAACGTCTTGGTGTCGCTCATGCAATTGTTCCCCATACACCCGGGTTTCAGGCCTCAGTGGGCTGTCTTGCCATCGGTCCCCCTCTGCCCCCTCCACTGCCATCCACAGTGATCCGGCCCTTTTCGCCCGGGTAGGCTGCGCCTTCCTTCACTCGCCACAGGATACGGACATCAAGTGCTATTCTAAACGCTTGTGACATGGTCACCATCGCCTGGCAGGCTCCGTTCGCCGGTTGGCCCTGAACGGAGACGTCGATCTCTGGCAGATAGCTGAAACCCTCATCTTCCTTGGGTCCCTTCACCATGTTTGCTGGACAACTCTGTTGAAGTCTTTCAAAGCTGCCGGCGCGCTTCATGGCGTGTCGCAATACCTCCTCAAGTAGCCGGTTCCAGTTTGGTTTCGAGATGGGCTGTCCCCCGAGCGACGCTTCGATCACCTTGGAGTGCGTCAGGTTCGGCAGCGCGTTGGGGCTGAGTCGACGCTCTGTTTCAGGGATTTCTTCACTGCCCGCAAGAGTATGGTCGTCCCGCTGTTCAAGGGCGTCAAGCACACGAGTGATCACCGTGTCTGGTGTGTCGATGAACGGCTTGGCATGGCGTTGCAGCCGCTCGAAAGTGGATTGTAGTATCGATATTTCAGGCATTTGGTACCTCCAATAATTCCCTTTTCTCTCTGTAGCACATAATTGTTGCTCTGCAAAGTGTATTCTGTATATAATTTAATAATATAATATCCCAGGTGTTGCCCCAGCTTTGAAGGGTTGGTGCAGAATGCGGGCTTTGTCTTGCCCGCCATCTACTTGTAGGGAAGCAACCCCGTGGAAAGGACTTAGGACTCAGAAAAGGCAAGGCATTAGGAACGACGACAATAGCAGACTACCGGAATCGTATGACTATCGAACACCGCAAACGCGGGGAAAAGCCGTGTATCCGCCATTGACGCCCCGAATGAAGGCGGCGCGGTCGAACCCCTCGAGGTCGATGGCGACGGGGATGTGTTCTTTGTCAGTCACCCGCCTGGCGAAGGGCGCGATGAAGCCGTAGTGATGTCCGGGAACCGTGACGAGGCCCGCGAGGCGTCGAGGCGGCAGGGCGGCGGCGATGGCCTTGGCGTGAAACCGGGCTTGGCGATCTCGTCCCCTTCGATGGCGACCACCAGCACCCGCGAGGCGGCGAATCGTTCGGGCTCGATCTCTAGGCCCTGCCCGATGGCTGCGACCACCGCCAGCCAGAGGCCTGCAATTCTCCATAATGAGGCACAGAGTACCAGCAGGAGAACCCGCAACGCCATGCCGCCTTCAGGCATCTGCCCTCGCATCGCCGAAGCGGCGATTTCGTTGTTAGGGTCATGGTACTTGACAGCAAGTTAGTACTATTATAGATACTAGCAAGTGTCGTTCCTCGAAACGCTTCGCCAGAATCCGAAGGGACTCAAGTACGCCGACTTGGTCAAAGCGTGTGACCACTATTTCGGCGAACCGCGCCAGAAGGGTACAAGTCATCGGGTGTACCGAACCCCTTGGCCTGGAGACCCTAGAGTGAACATCCAGAACGACAAGGGCATGGCCAAGCCCTATCAGGTTCGTCAGGCAATCAAGGCGATTGAGAAGCTGGAGGCCCAAGATGGTTGATCACTATACGTACCGGATCACGTGGTCCCCGGAAGACGGCGAGCATGTCGCCCTATGCACGGAGTTTCCATCGTTGAGTTGGCTTGCGCCGACCCCGAACAAGGCGTTGGCGGGCATTCGACGGTTGGTAGCTGACGTGCTGGAGGACATGCGAGCCAACGGTGAAAAACCGCCGGAGCCGTTGGCGGTCCGCACCTACAGTGGAAAATTCGTGGTGCGAGTGACACCCGAAACACACCGCGATCTCGCCTTGCAGGCCGCAGAAGAAGGTGTAAGCCTGAATCGGTTGGTCAACGCGCGGCTGGCAGGAAGTTGAGCTTGACCGGCAGGTTGATGCAAGACACTCGGGCATGGGAGTCGAGCTTGCAGTTGGCTTCTAACGGAACTTTGGAGGACGGGATATGGGCGCAGATCTGAAGATGTTTCTGTTGACCGCCGACGATCTGGTGCGTTGCCATTGGGACGGCCGCTCCGGACAGGTGGAAGTGCTGGACCGGGCGCTGGAGGGCGAGGTGCTGCGAGAGGTGGCCCGGGACGCGGCGGATCCGAACCGGCTCTACGCCGCCACCAGCACGGAGATCCACGTCAGCGAGGACGGCGGAGAGAGCTGGAAGTGGATTCCCTCCGGTGGCCTGGACTACCGGGACATATGGACCATGCAGGCGCATCCCACGCGGTCCGGGGAGGTGTACGTGGGCACGCTGCCAGCGGCGGTGTACGTGAGCGACAACGGCGGCCGTTCGTTTCGCGAGCTCACCGCGTTCCGGAAGCTCGAGGACTACACCCGCTGGACCTTTCCGCCGCCGCCCCACACGCCGCACATCCGCTGCATCGTGCTGGACGGCCGGGTGCCGGACGAGATCGTCGTCGGGGTCGAGGAAGGGGGCGTCGTACGGAGCCGTGACCGTGGCGAGACCTGGGAGGACATCAGCGGTCCGGGAAGCGACGCGGCCTACCCGGAGGTGAACGACCCGTCGGGTGTGCTGCCCTACCAGATGGGCGCCCACGAGGACGGGCGCGTCTATCGCGACGTGCACTGGGTGCGGCGGGACCCCGCGAGCCTGGATACGCTCTACGCCACCACCGGTATCGGCACTTACCGCACTGACGACGGCGGGGCCTCCTGGCGCAAGCTCGAATACGACATGGGGCGTTCCTACGCGATTCCCTTCGACATTCATCCCACCGTGCCGGAGCGCATCTTCCTGGGCGCGGCCGAGAACGGCCCTACATCATGGAAGGGCTACCGCACGGTCCGGCCGGGTCCGTACAACACCATTCGCTTCAGCCGCGATACCTCGGAGGAACTGGGCGGCGCCAAGTCCGCCATCCTGCGCAGCGACGACCGCGGGGCGACGTGGCGCAAGCTTGAAGGTGGCCTCCCGAAGGGGCACGCCCACATGACGAGCTGCGTGGCGGTGCATCCCGGCGATCCGGATACCGTTGTCATCGGCTACACCGACGGGTCGGTTTACGCCAGCCACGACGCCGGAGAGGCGTGGCAAAGGCTGGAGGTACCGGAGTCGAGGCTCTACGGAGTGCGCCTGCTGTCCGATTCCTGATCCGCCAAACGCGTCGGACGGGACATGCCCGTCCGACGCGCCAGCCTGTCAGCTCGAGCAGAGCGTGTGGGTGACGGTGATCCGTTCCGCCCGGTAGAACTCTTTCAGAAAGTCGTCCGGATCGTCGTAGCGCCGGTTGGGCACCAGCCGGGCGGGGAAGCTGAACACCAGCGGATCCACCGAGAACGGGTAAGGGTCGACGACGGCGCGGTGCTCGGCCACGGTGTCGATGTGGAGGCGCACCGGGGCCTCGCCCTTCTTGCGCGGCACATCCACGTCGTTCAGCGTGTCGCTGGGGCCCAGCTTCCGCTTCTTGCTGTTCAGCGGATAGCGGTTGCAGACGTATTGGGCGAGCTGGTCGAACACCTCGATGTAATCGTAGTTGGTCCAGATCTGCTCCTCGGAAGTGTAGTCGCCGAACTCTTCGGATTCGGCCAGTTCGGCGGCCAGCCGCTTCCTCAGCGCTTCCTGGTGGTCGACGTAGGCGCGCACCCGCGGGTCGGCGGTGCGATCGGGCGGATGGGTGTACTTGCCGTAGCCCGCGTTCATGAGCGCCACCCCGTGCATGGCGATCAGCATGGCCGCATAAGGGTCCCGCTCGAGCACGTTGTCCACCACGTTCTTGTAGAAATCGAGCCGGAGTTGCCCGAGGAACTTGAAGCTGCCGTCGTGGTAGTCCATGGGAAAGTTCCGGTCGTTCAACGTCGACGGTTTCATCTCCCATTCCCACCAGCCGTGGTCGTGCTCCTGAGCCGCCAGCACCACCGACGCGAACGGCTCCGGCCGGTCGAACTCCCCGTTGCCCCAGTGGGCGGCGAAGAAGCCCGCCACCCGCGAGTGGTCGAACTGCAGCGCCAGCATCAAGTGCGAATCACTATAAGGGTTGACCATCATGGCAATTCTCCCGGGGCCGCGCGGATGTGTCTCCCCGGCGCGCCCGCCCGCGTCCCGCGTCCTTCCGGCTACTTCTTCTTGAGCGCGTCCAGCATCGGCTGGCGGTACTTGCTGTAGAGGTCGACGAACACCTTCATGTCGCCGGCCGCCGCCGCGGCGTTCCCCGGCACCAGCGGGATGCCGAACGAAGCCGCCCAGTCCTTGTACGGCTTGCTTTCCATGGTCTTCAACAGCAGGCCCTCCCACTTCTTGTGGAGGTCCTTGGACAGCCCCGGAGGCCCGACCATGGCACGAAACACCTTCACGATGAGGTTCTTGTAGCCCAGCTCGATGGCCGTGGGCGTATCCGGCGCGTTCTTGGCGCGGGATTCGCCGAGGTTGACGATGGGCACGATCTCGCCCGAGCGGATGTACGGAAGCGTCGAGGGGTGGTCGATGGGCTGCGTGAACACGTCGAAGTCGCCCCGGAGCAGGCCCGGCAGCGTCTCGCCGGTACCGCCGTAGCCCGCCACCACGTCGAACGGGATCTTCAGCTCGTTGGCGGCCAGAAACGCGTGGACCCAGCGGGCGATGCCGATGCCCTCGACTCCCCAGGTCACCCGCTTGGCCTTCTGCAGATCCTTCACCGTGCGGTAGGGCGATTCACGGCGAACCAGCAAGGCCTCCGCCTCCTGCGAGCTTACCACCGCGAGCCAGGTGAACTTGTCGATGTCGTAGCCCACGTTGCTTCGTATCATCTGGGTTCCCAGCATCCCGTCCGCGTAGATGTGGCCGATGGTGTAGCCGTCGGGCTTGGCGCGGTACATGGCGACGGTCCCGGTGATGCCGCCGGCGCCAACGACGTTCTTGACGATGACGTCGACGTCCTTGGGTATGAACGGCTTCATGTAGCGGCCCAGGGCCCTGGCAATGGCGTCGAACCCGCCTCCCGGCGAGGCGTGCACCAGGATGGTGACATTCTTGTTGGGGAAATCGGCATGAACGGCGTTGGCGAATACGATGAGGCCGAAGGCGGCGACAACGGCGGCAAGAGTCCTTTTCATTTCACCCTCCTCTATAGCGTTTGTGCGAAGCGAAACGGGCCGCATTATAGGGTCGCGCCAACCGCCGTGTCAACGATGCGGCTCCGCGGGTGTCGTTCAAAAAAACGCTCGTTACACCGTTGACCCGGCCGGTTTCGATGCTTACCTTTTCTTTCGACAAGGAGCTCCACAGAATTCGGGAATGCATTAAGCAAAGGGTTTCAGGGAAGGAGGCATGGAAGATGTTGGGACATGAAGTGACACTGACAAGACGGCATCCGTTCGTATTCGGGGGACACCGTGAGCTGGATGCCGTACTCGACCGGTTCCTGGGCCGCCGCGAGCCGGACACCGGCTGGACCCCTCCGATGGACGCTTACGCCCGCGACGGCCACTACGTCTTCCGGCTCGACCTGCCGGGAGTGGAGCCGAAGGACCTGGACATCAACGTGGAGGGAAGAGTCCTGACCATCAAGGGCGAGCGCAAGACCGAGGAGAAGGACCACTACTACAAGGAGACCTTCCACGGCAGGTTCGAGCGCCGGGTGAGGCTGCCCAACGGCGTCGACGCCGACAAGATCGAGGCGCGCTACAAGAACGGCGTCATCGAGGTTTCGGTGCCGCTGCCCGCCAAGGCGGTGGGGCGCAAGGTCCCGGTACGGAGCGACGCCGGCGAGGCGGAGGCCATCGAGCACAACGCCGGTTGAGCGGGGGCTCGCCGAGGAAATCGGAACAGGCACGACAAGGGGGTCTCTCGAAAGAGAGGCCCCTTTTTTTTGCCTACACTTCCACGATGGGCTGGCCGATGATCCAAAGGCTGAAGACCGTGTAGCCCACCATGAGGACCAGCATGGGGAGTTGCGACGCGACGGCCGTGCTTCCGGGGTGTTCACGGCGGGCCGCCCGATGGGCGAGCCACACCGCGATGACGTGGCCGGCGACGATGACGAAGAGCGAGAACAGCCACAGGAACCGGGCGTCCACCACGGTCGGGTCCGGCGTCACCCCGGCCGTGCCGAAGAGGTCCCAGCCCACCCCGAACGGGTCGGAGATGTGCCCGTAGAGGAGTTGTCCCTCGATCATCAACAGCAGCAGGTAGTGCGCCAGGTGATAGGCGATGGCGATGGGCACCAGCGTCAGCACGTACGACGAGGCCACCCGGGCGGCGCTGCGGCGCACTCCGCCCCGGCGGCTCTCCAGCACCGCCGTGAGTCCGCAGGTCCCGAGGAACAGCGCCACGAAGCCGAGCGGCGCCAGCACCAGTCCCACGGTGAAGACCAGCGTGCGCGCGCCGGTGTTGCCCAGGAGATGGGTCCAGCCGAGATCGTACAGCCCGTGGGAGGCTGCGGCGTAGAGCCGCGCCCATACGGGCGTGTGGAGAAAGCCGTCAAAGCTCACCGTGGCCAGCAGCGTCACCACCAGCACCATCATGGAAATCGAGGTTTTCTCGCCGTCCGCCAGCCCGGAGCCGTAATGGCGCAGCAGCAGTCTCCCATCGGGCGTCCGGGCCAACGGAGCGAAGCGGCCGAACAGTCCGAACACGATGGAGAACGTCTCGCCGCACTTCAGCCACGGCTCGACGCCGTACCTTGCCATCCCGGCCCAGGTGACGGCGCTGTAGACCAGGATGGCACCGGCGAGGCTCGCGGGCGCGGTATTGTCCGGCCACACCAGTTCGGCCCAGGCAAACGACAGGTAGAGGAGCACCGCCGGCCAGACGCCCATCCATGAAGGGACCGGCCGGACGGCGCTTCCAAGGTCCCCCGGCAACAGCGCCGGCACCGCCGCCCAGGGGTTGATGGCCGGCCATACATTTCCCGCCAGCGCACACACGAAACCCAGACCGATCCACCAGGCCACCCACACGAAGGCGGGCAAGATGTTCGCCAGCGGCTCTTCCTGCGTGCCCAGCAGTCCGGCGGCGATCAGGAAGAGGAACACGGCCACGGAGAGGATGGCCAGCATCCTGCCGAGGCCGTCATGGGTGATGAGGCGCCCGAACCACGTGCGGGAGATGTCGCGGCTTCAGGGCGGTGCCGGGGCGGTGTCCTTGCGAAGGGTCACCAGCAGGACGAAGGTCAGGCCGACCACCAGGCCCGCCCCCGCGAGATAGTACCAGAGCGGCACCGGCAGATCGTAGCGCTGCACGATGGCGTGGGCCGATGCCGCATCCGGGAGCACGGGAAGGGTACCCACGCCCGCGAGGAAAGCGCAGGCGGCTTTGCCCGCGGTGGAGACCCGCGTCTGCCTTGCCGGCTCGCTCATGGCCGAGGTCGATGAGGCCCTGCGTTGCCGGCGACCGGCGGTTGTCCGCCAACGGGTCGTCGGCGCCGCCGCTCACCGGCACCGCATATCGGTCCGCACCACCTGGTGATGCGTGGTGCCGCTGCTGCCGCCCCGCCGGATGCCGCCTCCCGGCAGGTGTATCCAGCCGTCCAGGTAGACCAGGCCGGTGACGCCGTGGACCGGGATGGGCATATCGGGGAGGCGTGTCCAGGTGTCGGTCTTGGGATTGTACACCTCGTGGTGCGGGAATACGCCGCTGGGGCCTGCCGTCGGATGCTCGCCGCCGAAGGTGTGGAAGCAGCCGTTGACGGCGATGCCGTTGAGGCCGCCGCGTGCTTCGGACATGGGCCGCCGCGCGGTCCATTGGTTGGTGCCGGGGTCATAGACCTCGAGGGCCGGGGTGATCTCGCTGCGGAAACCCCCGCCGAACCGTCCCCCGGCCACGTAGAGCCTGCCGTCGATGGCGGCGGCGGCGATATGGTTGCGCTGGGTGGGCAGGTCGGGGAGCGTCGTCCACTTGTCCGCCCTGGGGTCGTAGACGGCGAAATCATGGCCCCGCGGCGGACGCCCCCCGGCCACGTAGATCCTGCCGTCGATCACGTCATGCGCCATGGCGCTACGGGCGGTGGGCATCGGCGCCCGGGCCGTCCACTTCCTGGTCTTGGGATCGTAGGCATGGACCGCGTTGACGTAGCGGGACCGCTCCCTGCGGCCGCCGGCATTGGTCTGACCTCCTATGACGTACAGCTTGCCGTCAAGGGCGACGGCGGAGGCGTGGTTGATGGTGGTGGGGTAGGGCGTCGTGAGACTCCACGTATCCGTTTCCACGTCGTAGACTTGCACGGTGTCGACGCTCTTCCGCGTGGACGGGTAGCCGCCCACGACGTAGATCTTGCCGTCGAGGTACGCCACCGCCATCTCCGAGTTGGGCTCCACCAACTCGCCGCGTTTCCCCCACTCGCTCACGGGCTTGGGATCGGCGGCCAGCACAACGGATCCCACGGACGCCGCGAAGGCACCGGCCACGGCCAGATAACCGAGCTTCCAGAGAGACTGTCTTTTCGCGCGCGTCATCGTGAACCTCCCTTCAGTCAGCCGTGCCGCCTTCCGCGACACCCCCCAATTAGACAGTCCGCGGTTCCCGGGATTGGCGCGACCTTTCCGCCGCCCGTGGACCCCCAGGCCCTTGTCACCCGGGAGTATGGACGACACCCGTCTTGATTGACAAACGACCTTAAAGACAATAGAGCGAAATCGATACACCCTGTATCCAGACCCATACCCAGAACCCGGAGGTGGAACCATGGGTAGCGCGACTTGTGTGGACACGGATGGGCATGTACTCGAACGTCAGGCGGACATCCGCAAGTACCTGGAGGCGCCCTGGAACGAGCGCCTGACGCCCCTTTGGCCGGGCGACCAGCCCTGGGACCCGAACCTGTTCAACGGCTTCAAGATGTCCGTGAACTGGGAAGGCCTGTCGCCGGAGGAGCAGGTGCGGCGCTGGCACACGCTCATGGACAAGCAGGACATGGAGGTGGCCATCTGCTTCCCCACGGGTTCGGGCAACATCGCCAAGAACCAGGAGGTGCCGTTCCAGATTGCGGTGACCCAGGCCGCCAACACGCACTTCGCCAAGGAGTACAACGCGCTGTCGAACCGGCTGAGCTGCGTCGGCGTGCTGCCCATGAGGGCGCCGGAGGAGGCGGCCAAGGAGCTCCGCCGCGCGGTCAACGAGCTCGGCCTCAAGGGCTTCGAGATCCTGCCCACCGGACTGCCCATCGCTCTCGGCGAAACCTACTATGATCCCATCTACCAGGCGGCCGAGGAAGAGGGCGTCGTTCTCGGCGTCCACGGCACACGCAACACGTCGCGGGAGCTCGGCGCCTCCATCCTGAGCACCTTTGCCGAGGTCCACTCCTACGCCTTCACCGCCGGCATCCTGCTGCAGTTCACCAGCATGGTGTGCCAGGGCATCACCGAGCGGTTCCCGAAGCTGAAGATCGCCTTCCTTGAGATCGGCGCCACCTGGCTCCCCTACTACATGGACCGGCTCGACGAGCACTGGGAGAAGCGCGGCGCCCACGAGATGCCGCTGCTGAAACAAAAGCCCAGCGACGTGGTGCGGGAGTCGAACATGTACTTCAGCCTGGAATCCGGCGAGTCCCAGTTGGCCGCTACCGTGGACTACATGGGCAGCGACCACTTCGTCTACGCCTCCGACATCCCGCACTGGGACAACGAGTTCCCCGAGAACCTGCACCATCTCAGGAACCACCCGGACCTGTCGGACGAAGTGAAGGAGAAGATCCTCAGGACGAACGCGAAGCGGCTGTTCGGTTTGAGCTAGCGGGGGAGGGGGTTGAGGTGACGATGTTCACCGCGGGGGCCGGCCGGCGGGCCTCCCCCGCGGTGCGTCGTCGGTTGGCTCAGTAGTTGAAGGTCTTCTTCAACACCGGCTTGTTCGCCGCCGGGATATCCACCATCTGTGTCACCAGCGTCTGCAGATCCTTGCCCCCGAGGGGGTTGATCTGGATACGCACCTTTGCGGCGTCCTTGAGGAATGCCGGATCCTTCATCACCTGGGCGAAGGCGTTGCGCATGGTCTCCACGCGTTCGGGCGGCACCCCGGGAGGCATGGTCCAGGGTCGTCCCACCGACAACTGCTTGTTGTAGACCTCCAGGATGGCCTTCTTGTCACCCTTGGCGAGGTCTGAGGCCAGCGGCACGTCCTTGAGGCCGGGGTGCTTCTCGCGCCCGACCTGCACCAGGATCCGGATGGCTTTCTTCTCGAACCAGTCCTTCTTGAGCGCCCGCAGCGAGGCGTAGCCCCAGCCGCAGATGCCGTCCACCTCGCCCTTGTCCACGGCCAGGGCGGTGGCCATGATGCCGCGGTATCCCGAGGTCACCTTCATGTTGGCGCCCATGACGTTGTTGAGCATCAGGGGGACGATGAAGATGTCGGAGCGCGGCTGCGTGGCCGCCATTTTCACCGGCTCCTTTGCGCTGACCAGGTCCTCGGCGGTCTTGTACTTGCTGTCCGAGCGGACGAAGCAGGACGCGGTCTCCTGCACCGGCGTACCGATCCAGTTGAACTTGACCGGGTCGAACCGCGCCTGTTTCACCCCCAGGGCCTGGGTCAGCGGCAGTGTCCGGTGAATCGCCCCCATGGTGAGGCCGTCCTTCTTGGCGATGTTGTAGAGCCAGTTGGCCGCCACCATGCCCGAGGCGCCGGGCATGTTCTTGACCACGATCCTGGGGTTTCCCGGGATGAATTTTCCGATGTGCCGCGCCGCGGTGCGCGGGTAGAGGTCGTAGGAAGTGCCCGCGTCCGCGGAAACCACGATCACCACCTGTTTGCCCTTGTAGACGGACTCGTCCGCAAGCGCGCTCTGTGCGAGGCACAGGAGCGCCATCGAAGCCACGAGGCAGTTGCGAAGAAAAGTCATCGTTGTCCTCCTTCTGTTGCGCCGTACGTCTTGGAAACTTCCATGTGACTTGTCCTTCACTTGTCCTTCGTTTGTCAAGCCGGCGCGGCGGCGACACCAACCCGGGCCGGTCGGTGCGATTTTGTACGGCGGCACGAATTGTGGCAATGTCTGCGTGCCGTCCGTGCGGATGTCGTCGCCATCCGCGGCGCGATGGAGCCGGCTGCCCGCGAAGCAGGGCCGGGAGGAGAACAGGCCGTTGCTCATCAAGTACGTCGCCATGCGCCTCGTGCAGTTGGTCCCTATGGTGCTGGTCGTCACCCTGGTGGTCTTCTTCGTCATGAGGATCATCCCGGGGGACCCGGTGCTGGTGATGCTGGGCGCGGTGGAGGGGGCGCCGATCTCCCAGGACGTCTATGACGCCATGCGCCTCCGCCTGGGCCTGGACCGGCCGCTCATCGTCCAGTATCTCGACTGGCTCTGGGACGTGGTGCGGGGTGACCTCGGCGATTCCATCACCTACCGGGTTTCAGCCCTGGACGTGATCCTGCAGCGCCTGGTGCCCACCGCGTACCTCATGGTCGGCGGCGTGATCATGGCCGTGGCCATCGCCGTGCCCGGCGGCGTGCTGGCCGCCATCCACAACAACACCAAGTGGGACCACTTCGCGACGGGTTTCGTGATCCTGGGCATCACGGTGCCGACCTTCTGGCTGGCGCTGGTGGCCATCCTCGTGTTCGCGGTGTACCTGGGGTGGCTCCCCGCCATCGGCTATGCGCCTCCGCAGAAGGACGTTGTCGCGTTCCTGCGGCACCTGATCCTGCCCATGACCGTGGTCGCCCTGAACGTGGCGGCCACGGTCCTGCGCTTCCAGCGCCAGGACTTTCTCGAGCAGATGAACCTGGATTACGTGCGCACCGCCAGGGCCAAGGGCCTGGGCGAGAGGCGGGTGCTGTGGAAGCACGTGCTGCGCAACTCGCTGATGACGACGGTGACGGTAGTGGGCCTTCAGATGGCCTACCTGAGCGGCCTGGTGACCGTTGTAGAGAACGTTTTCAACTATCCCGGTATCGGCTTTCTGCTGTTGAACTCCATCCACACGCGGGACTTCGTGGTGGTCCAGGGCGTGGTGCTGTTCATGGTCTTCCTCGCCATCGGCGTCAATCTGGTGGTGGACATTCTCTACGCGGTGTTGGACCCGCGCGTTCGTTATCGGTAGGGGCGTCAGGTGGAATCCCCGGTCACATTTCCTCCCACGTATCCTCCGGCCGCACCCGGGCCGGGGCTGCGTCTGTGGCGCGCGTCCGGCCGCGCCGTCAGCGCGGCGCGCAACGACCCGCGGGCCGCGGTGGGCGTCACTCTGCTCTTCCTCTACATCCTGATCGCCCTGGCGGGAGCGAGGTTCTCGCCCTACGACACCACCACGCCCAACATCAAGGTGCGCATGCAAGGCCCGAGCTGGGAGCACCCTTTCGGCACCGACCGCATCGGCAGGGACGTCGCCACCCGCATCATCGCGGGGTCGCGCGTGAGCCTGCACGTGGCCACGGGTGCGGTCATCGTGGCCTTGCTCCTGGGCGCGCCGCTGGGCGCCCTGTCGAGCTACGTGGGCGGAGCTTTTGACGCCCTGGTCCAGCGCGTGATGGAGGGCATCATGGCCTTCCCGTCGCTGGTGCTGGCGCTGGCGCTGGTGGCGCTGGCCGGACCCAGCGTTCCCATGCTGTGGTTCGCCATCGCCTTCAGCTCCATCCCGCGCTTTGCGCGCATCGTCCGAAGCGGCGTGCTGACGCACAAGGAACGGGAGTATGTCGAGGCCGCCCGGGCCATGGGACAGCGGCCCATCGGCGTCCTGCTGAAACAGATCCTGCCCAACATCATGGCGCCCATCGCGGTGCAGATCACCCTGGACTTCGCCCGCGCCATCGGCGTGGAGGCCGCCCTCAGCTACCTGGGCCTCGGCTTGTCGGTGCCGTACATCAGTTGGGGCCTGATGGTCCGGGAGGCCCAGGACTTTCTCGAGGTGGCGCCGTGGCTGGCGGTGTTTCCGGGGATTGCCCTGGCCGGCGTCATCCTGGGCTTCACCTTGCTCGGCGACAGCCTGCGTGACCGCATGGACCCGCGCACGCGCCTGCCCTTGAACCGGCGGGGACAGTAACGCGCCGGAGGGTCTTTTCCACCGCGCGGCGCAAGTTGACACTCGTCCGGCCGCGGTGCTAGCGTCGCGTCCCGGCCGACATATAACCCCGGTTGAGCCCAATCCGAGAGGAGGAGATCACGATGAAAGGCAATACGCGGAGACGTATCGTGCTCGGTTCACTGGCGGGCGTGGCGTTTTTTCTGGCTGGTTCGCTGGCGCTGACCTCCACGGCGCAGGCCGCGGACAAGCCCCGGATCGGCGGGACGTTGAAGTTGGGCAACGCCAAGGGCATCGGCACGCCCATTCCTTTCGTGGCCTTCACCTCCATTCCCGAGTACATCAAGAACAACATGTACGAGCCCCTGGTGATGTACGACCAGAAGGGCGACATTCACCCGTGGCTGGCGGAGAGCTGGTCGCCCAACGCCGATTCCAGCGAGTGGACGTTCAAGATCCGCAAGGGGGTCAAGTTCCACAACGGCAAGGAGCTGACCGCCGAGGACGTGGTCTGGTCCGTGAACCACATCAGGGACCCGGCCAACGGCGCGGCGGGCCAGGGCCAGTTGGCGGACAACGTCGCCGAGGCCACGGCCGTGGACAAGCACACCGTGAAGTTCAAGGCACCCGGGCCGCGCGGCCTCTTGCCCGAGATTCTCGCCAACACGTCGACCCTTCACATTGCCCCGGCCGGGTCCCTGGCCAAGGGCCAGCAGAAGATGAAGGGCGGCGCGCCGCCGGCGGGCACCGGTCCGTTCAAGTTCAAGTCCTGGACCCCCGGCCAGGAGCTGCACGTGGTCCGTCATGACGACTACTGGGGCGGCGCTGCCTACCTGGACGGCGTCCGCTTCATCGTGATCAGGCAAAAGGCCGCCCGGGCCGCCGCGGTCCAGGCGGGAGACGTCCACCTGACGGAGCGTCTGGGGCCGACCTTCGTGCAGCGCATCGACAGCAAGCGCATCAAGGGGCTGCACTACATGCCCATCGGCGCCGCCGGGCTCAGGCTTCTTACCTTCAACACCCAGTCGTCGCCCGTTTCCGATCCGCGCGTGCGCAAAGCCATCGCGCTTTCGCTGGACAAGGCCGCGATCCTTGACGAGGCCACCTTCGGGCTCGGCGTCCCGGTGCTGACCTGGGGGGTTCCGAACACCGACTGGGAGACGGCCCTGGGTTTCCAGTGGAAGCGGAACGTCGCCGAGGCCAGGCGCCTGCTCAAGGAGGCCGGGTACAAGGGTCAGCCCATTACCCTGGGGGCTACCCGCGGCCAGGGCGACCCCTGGACCGAGCCCATCATGCGGCAGGCGGCCGAGGCGGGCATCAAGTTCTCGCTGCAGAACCTGGGCGGAGCCGAGCTCATCAAGAAGACCATCGCCGGTGAGCTTCATGTCTCCGTCTACGGAGGGGGCGGGACCGGTGAGCCGTTCGTGGCCAACATCCAGCACCTCGGCTGCGCCGAAGGCAAGCACGGCGTCAGCAACGTCACCCGCTACTGTACTCCCGAGCTGGAAAAGCTCGTGACGCAGTACCTGGAAGAGCCGGACCGGGCCAAGCGGCTCGCCATCTGGAAAGAGTTTGCCCGGAATTACTTCGTCGACGACGTAGTCCACTACATCATCGGCTGGTCCAACATCCGGAACTACGTCTGGCGCGACGAGGTGAAGAACTGGGAGCGCGGCCCCACGCAGGAATATTGGCACGCCAAGGGCGGGTTGTGGCGGACCTGGCTGGAGCCGTAGCCGCGTGGATTGACGGGGACCGGGGCCCAGAGTACATTCGGTTCTCGGTTCGAGTTGGAACCGATGGGCTCGACTGGAGGGCAGGAGGCCTATGGCGACCCTGAAGATGAAATACGGCGTCGTCTCTGCGGATGATCATATCCAGGAGGCTCCGGACGTCTGGACCAACCGGATGTCCAAGGCGAAGTTCGGCGACGACATCCCGCACATCGTGGAGCTGCCGGACGGCACCCAGACCTGGTCCCTGGGCAGCAACGCCAAGGGATTCGGCGGGCTGGCGCGGGTTTCCGGCGTAAACCCCAACGTGAAGCGGTGGGAGGACGTGCCTCCTTCCACGTACGTGGTTTCGGAGCGCCTCAAGGTCCTCGACCAGGAAGAGCTGGACGCCTCGGTGCTCTTCCCCAACATCATCGGCATCACCAACCAGAACTTCCAGAAGGAAGGCAGCGAGGCCTTCCGCCTGGCCTGCATCCAGGCCTACAACGACTGGCTCATCGAAGAGTGGCAGGACGTCACACCGCGGTTCATCGCCCAGTGCGTGACCCCGATGTGGGACGTGGACCTGTGCGTGGCCGAGATCCACCGCGCGGTGAAGCGCGGCCACAAGGCCCTGGTGTGGCACGGCGCCCCCCACATCCTGGGGCTCAAGCACTTCAACGACCCCTACTGGTACCCGGTCTACCAGGCGTGCTGCGACCTCGACGTACCCATCTGCCTGCACTCCACCGCGCTGCCCGCCCTGCCGCCCTGGCAGTCACTCGAGAAACAGGCCCAGTTCGCCCTCGGCGTTTCCATGACCTTCGTGAGCCACATGGAGATCGTTTCGAACATCCTCTACTCGGACGTGTTCGACAAGTTCCCCACGCTCAAGACCATCAGCGTGGAGAGCGGCGTGGGCTGGCTGCCGTACCTGCTGGAGGAGCTGGACCACGAGTTCGAAGA
Source organism: uncultured Binatia bacterium (SeqCode) (assembly GCA_965204205.1). Taxonomy (GTDB): domain Bacteria; phylum Desulfobacterota; class Binatia; order UBA9968; family JAJDTQ01; genus JAJDTQ01. The sequence continues at coordinate 490,792 of OZ241976.1, forward strand.
ACGCAAGGTAGCCGACAACACGACCCTGACGCGGAAGCCCAGCGAGCTCTTCCAGTCCAACATGTGGGCCACGTTCTGGCACGAGCGCCACGGCATCCGCAGCCGCGACGAGATCGGCGTGGACAAGATCATGTACTCCGTGGACTACCCCCACGGCACCACCACCTGGCCCAAGTCGATATGGTGCCGCACCCACTCGCTGCAGGACGTCACGTCCGCGGAGGAGCGCAAGAAGATCCTGATGGACAACGCCGTCGGACTCTACAGGCTCGAGGTGGACGAGTCCGGCATCGACCAGCCGCTCTACGAGCCGGGCCCCATCACCGTCGGACCGCGCCCCGAGGCAGCGTAGCTTCCAGGACAGGCGAAGCGAAGTCGAAGGACGCCGTCTGCCTGTTCGGCCCGGCTCCTACGCGTACGCCGGGTCGCCGTAGGTCATCAACTCGATCAGGTTGTCGTCGGGGTCTCGGACGTAAAGGCTGGTCCCCACGCCTTCCGAGCCGGTGCGGGCCACCGGGCCGGAGATGACCGGAACGCCGGCCTCTTGGAGGAAGTCCTGGGCCTCGGCAACGGTCCCTTCCCAGCGCAGGCAGAAGTCCGCGCCTCCGGTGGCGTAGTTGGGCGCGTGGGTCGGGCTCTCGGTGGCGTAGCGGTCCACCACGTACAGGTTCAGCTTCTGCGTCGCGCTGATGCGGATGATCGGGCGCTTGCCCCCGCCGGGACGTTCCTGCCAGCCCGCGTCGAGGCCCAGCTTGCGGTAGAAGGCGAAGGTCTCTTCCAGGTCCTTGACCACCAGCACCCAATGATCGATGGCTGCGATTCCCATGGGCTGTCCTCGTCGACTCGGTTACGGTACGTTAGGGCACGTCATGTTTCCACGGTCCATGACGCAGGACATTAGTGTAAGTCGCACCGCAATTTCAAGGGAAGGAACCCATGTGGGAAGCGGCCCTCAGCGCGGTAGAGAACATCTTCGGCTGTCCGTGTGTCGCCGAGCTGATACCGCGTAGTCTCGCCTTCCTGGTCCTGGGAGTCCTCATGGGACTCTCCCTGGGCGCCATCCCCGGCCTCGGCGGGCTCGTGGGGCTCGCCATCCTCCTGCCCTTCACCCTCGACCTGGACACCCTGAGCGCGTTCGCCGTGATGATCGGGCTCATTTCGGTGACGACCACCTCGGACACCATCCCGTCGGTGTTGTTCGGGGTGCCGGGCACCGCCGCGTCCCAGGCCACCATCCTGGACGGTCATCCCATGGCCAAGAAGGGAGAGGCAGGCCGGGCCTTCGGCGCCGCCTACATGGCTTCCATGATGGGCGGTCTGTTCGGCGCGCTGATCCTGGCCGTCTCCATCCCCGTTCTCCGTCCCATCGTGCTCGCCTTCAGCGCCCCGGAGTTCTTCATGATGGGGATGCTGGGCATCTCCATGGTGGCGGTGCTGAGCGGCGGCGCCCCCCTCAAGGGGTTGGTGGTAGGCGCGCTGGGGCTCATGGTGGGGATGGTGGGCATGGACTACCAGGTGGGGGAGATGCGCTGGACCTTCGGCCAGCTCTACCTCTGGGAAGGCGTGCCGTTGGTGCCCGTGGCCCTGGGCATCTTCGCCATTCCGGAGATGGCCGACCTGGTGATCCGCGGCACCCGCATCGCCGACGTGCCCAGGGACGCGTTGCGGGGCGTGACCGTCGGAATCCGCGACGCCTTCCGCCACTGGTTCCTGGTGCTGCGGTCCAGCGCCGTGGGCGTATGGGTGGGCGCCACGCCGGGGCTTGGGGGCGCGGTGGTGGACTGGTTCGCGTACGGGCACGCGGTGCAGACCGAGCGCGGCGCGCGCGATTCCTTCGGCTCCGGCGACGTCCGCGGCGTCATCGCTCCGGAGAGCGCCAACAACGCCAAGGAGGGCGGCTCGCTGATCCCGACGCTGGCCTTCGGCGTGCCCGGCAGCGCCGCCATGGCCATCCTGCTCGGCGTGTTCCTGATCCAGGGCATCAGCCCGGGGCCGGACATGCTTACCAAGCACCTGGACGTCACCTACACCATGGTCTGGAGCATCGCCATCGCCAACATCTTCGGCACCGGCCTGTGCCTGCTCCTCACCAACCACCTCGCGCGTCTGGCCAACGTCCGGGTCCACTTGCTGGCGCCGCTGGTGATCGTGGTGGTGTTCCTGGCGGCGTTCCAGGCCAAGCGGCATTTCGGCGACCTGATCCTGCTGTTGTCGTTCGGCCTCCTGGGATGGCTGATGAAGCGCTTCGGCTGGCCCCGGCCGCCGCTCATCCTGGGGCTGGTGCTGAGCAGCGTGCTGGAGAACTACTTCTTCATCTCCGCCAGCCACTTCGGCTTCAGCTGGCTCTTTCGCCCCATCGTCCTGGCCATCGGCGCGCTCATCGTCGTCAGCCTGGTCTACGGCCAAAGGTGGACCCGGACGGGCATGCCCGAGGACGGGCCCGCGGCCCCGGCGTCCGCGTGGCGGTTCCGGTTCCACCTCGGCGTCCCGGCGGTGTTTACCCTGGCCGTCCTGCTGCTGGTGCTCAGCGGAGCCGTCACCGCCCGCGGGTGGCCGGACCAGGCCCGGCTCTTCCCCCTGGTGGTGGGGTTTTCCGCGGCGGCGATGTGCGCCGCTCAACTCTTCCTGGACCTGTTCCGGGTCGCCGAAGGCGGCGCGGCCCGGATCATGGACCTGGAGGCCGAGCGCGGCGTTCCCGGCCACGTGGTCGCGCGCCGCGCCGCCGATGTCTTCGGCTGGATCCTGGGGCTGCTGGCATCCATCTGGGTCATCGGCTTCCTGCCGAGCGTGCCGCTCTTCATGTGGTCGTACCTTGCGCTCCGGGCTCGCGACGGCTGGCGGCTGTGCCTCGGCTATACCGCCCTGGCGCTGGCCGTCCTGCTGGGCGTGTTCCACTACACCCTCAGCATCCCCTGGCCGCAGGGCCTGGTGGCGCACCCCCAGGAGGTCGTGCTGCAATGGTTGGGGGGGTAGGAGCCGGTCCGGGTAAGCAGAATGGCGTCCTTCGACTTCGCTTCGTGAAGCCTGTCCCGAGCCTGGTCGAAGGGCTCAGGACGAACGGTGACAGGGTTTCCAAAACCGTTCGTCCTGAGCGTAGCGAAGCGAAGTCGAAGGACGCCAGCCAGGGACGGTGCCTACCGCCCCTGGCTGGCGATGAATCCCCGCAGCACCTCGTTGAACTCCCTGGGGTGCTCCCGGAAGGAGAAGTGGCCCGCCTCGTTGATGATGTGCATGCGCGAGCGGCGCTCGCGCATGCACAGGAGCTCGAACAGCCGCATCCCCTGGGCCAGGGTGGCGGTGGGATCGTTGTAGCCCCACACCAGCAGGGTGGGCCTTCCCATGCCGCGGTCGCGGATCCAGCCCAGGGTCTCCTCCTTCTGAATCGAGTGCCGGGTCAGGAACAGGCTCTTTCGCAGGCCCTGGGCGATCATCTTCTCCACGCTCTCCTGGTACTTCGGCAGTTGCGCCATCTCGGTCACCGCGTCCAGCCAGTCATCGGTGACGTGGGCGCCGCTGTAGGAATAGCGCTCCAGCACCCAGCGCTGGCTCTCCCGTGAGAGCCGGGGCTCGGGAGTGTCGGCAAAGACGATGTGGTTTTGGCCGAAGCCCGGGGCCAGCGTGTTGGTATCCACGGGTATGCAGGACCTCACCAGGTCGGGCCGTTCCAGGGTCATGCGCGCCGCCACGTAGGCGCCGCGGGAGTGGCCGACGACGTGCACGCCGCCGAGTCCCAGGGCTTCGACGAAGCCGATGGCGTGCGCGACCGTCGCCGCCATGGTGTAGTCGGCGTCCGTGGGCGGGTTGTCCGTCAGGCCCTGCCCGAGCTTGTCCAGGGCGTAGACGTGGAACCACTGGGCGAGGGCGTCGAAGTTGAGCGCCCAGTCCACGCTGCAGTCCGCCGCGTCGTTGGAGCCGAACACCCCGCCGTGGATCAGCACGAGGTTCTCGCCGCTTCCCTTTTCAAAGTAACGCGTCCGGATACCGTCCACGTTCACGAATCTCTCGTCCTCGGGTTTCATTCGTTCCCTCCGGGGTCATGGATGTCGCGGTTTCGACGGAGTTCGCCCGGGGCTTCTCCGAACTCGCGCCGGAACAGACGGTTGAGATGAGAGCTGTCGGCGAAGCCGCATTCCTGGGCGATATACGAAACACTGCGGTCGCTGTTCAACAAGAGCCATCTCGCGTGCAACAGGCGCATCTCGCGCCACAACGCGGCCGCCGGCATCCCGGTTTGCCTGACGAAGCACCTGTCGAGTTGGCTCACGCTGGTCCCGAGCTTCCGGGCAAGGCGCTGGACCGAAGTCGGTTCCGCGAGACTGCCCTGCATTAGCTGTACGGCCTGCTCGACACGCCAGTCGCCGCAACTCATCAGGTGTTCGTGCGGCATGGCCAGTTTGTATACGGCGGTGCGGTGTTCGGCAACGAGCATCTCCGGCAGGCCCTTGAATGCCCGCGCCTTGCCGCTGTGTCGCTTGACGAGCTCCACCGCGACGTCGATGGCGGCGGTGCCCCCGGGACAGGTGATCGCGTTGCCGTCGAACACGTAGACATCGTCCGTCACGACGGCGGCGGGGTAGCGCGCCGTGAACTCTTCCCGATGCCGCGCGTGGACGGCGCACCGCTTGCCGTCCAGCAGGCCGCACTCGGCCATGGCGAAACTGCCGGTGCACAGGCCGACGACAGGCATCCGCCGCGCTTCGGCGGCGCGGAGGAAGTCGAAGGTCTCCGGGGCATGCCGGCCGAAGGCGGAGGTAAGCCCGCCCACCACTACGACGTAGTCGAATTCCGCCGGATCGTCATAGGTCTGCCAGGGGGTGACCTCCGCGCCGCAACTGGCGCGAACCGGTTCCAGGTTGGCGCCCAGAATCGTCCACTTGCAATGGATTTGCCGGCTGCGGTCTCCCTCGTCGGCCGAATGGCGGAGGGTGTCGACGAAGCCGGCGAACGGCAGAAGGGTGAAGGCGGGCGAAAGCACGAAGCCCACGCGTATGTCCGGCTCGACTTGGATGGATTGCCCGCGTCTCCGGCGCCGCCTTGGAGGCCGGCTGGGTTCGACGTCACTCATCGCGGGGCTCCGGCCGGTCCGGTCTTTGCAGCAAGAATAATCATGCTGACAGGAATATACTTTAAATTGAGTGAATTATCCAAGACTCCGTGCACGACATCGCCAACAATGCGCGCCTGTAGGGTCGCTGTGAATTCCAGTCGTTGAACAACGCATCGTCCGATGCCGGACGCCGGGGGACAACGTGCGATGACACCTGACGGAATAGACCTGGAAAACGTGATGGAGCTCCTGGGCGTGCACGCCGAGGGCGAGGTCGGCCGCGTGATCGTGTCCGGGGCGCCCGAAATCCCGGGCGCGACCATGGCCGAAAAGATGACGTACATCAACACCGTCGACGATTCCCTGGTCAAGCGGTGCCTGTACGAGCCCCGCGGCACCGCGCAGATGTCGGTCAATCTTCTCGTGCCTCCCTGTCGGGAGGACGCCGACATGGGCTTCCTGCCGCTGCAGCCGGACGGCGCCCACGCCATGTCGGGATCCAACGCCATGTGCGTCGTCACGGCCTTGCTGGAAGCCGGAATGATCCCGCCGAAGGGCCCCGACCCCGTCATTCGCCTGGACACCCCCGCCGGACTCGTGGAGGCGAGGACGGCATGGACGGGAACCAAGGTCGAGCGTGTCGAAATCGACATGCCCGTGAGCTTCGTGGAGCACCTGGACCACCCTCTGGAGGTGAAGGGGTTGGGCACGATCCGCGCCGATGTGGCCTTCGGCGGCTGCTACTTCGCGCTGATCGATGCGGCCGCGGCCGGCTTCGAGCTCGTGCGGGACGAAGCGCGCGATCTGGTCGACGTCGGGATGCGGATCCAGGACGCCGCGGTGGAGCAGATCGCGGTGCGGCATCCCGAGTTGCCCGGTCTGGAGTCGGTCGAGTACCCGATGTTCATCACCCGGACCGCAACCGGGATTCGCAACGTGACCATCATCTTTCCCGGCCGCGTGGATCGTTCGCCGTGTGGGACCGGCACGGTGGCCCGGTTGGCGGTCATGTACCAACGCGGCGAGCTGAGAGTCGGTGACGAGATCTCCTCGCGGTCGATCATCGACGGCGAGTTCCTTGCACGGCTCGTCGGCACCACGCGTTGCGGCGATCGCGTCGCGGTGCGGACGACCCTGTCCGGGCGCGCCTGGATCTACGGACGCTACACGCTGGGAGTGCATCCGACCGACCCGTTCCAGCTCGGATACACGCTTCCCGACGTGTGGGGCTCCGCGGCGCTCCGCGAACCCGGCCAGCCCGATTCGGCTGTTACGCTGGAAGAAGGCCCGAAACGCATGAGTGGCAAGAGGTAAATGCGAGTTGGCAGTTGGTTTTTTTTGCCCTGGGACGCTTCGGCGACCAGAAAGGAGGTCATCATGAAACGGTTCAATGGGCTGACAGCGTGGGCCATCGTCGGGCTTGTTCTCTCGTACGCGGCCGTCGCGGGCGCGGCCGACGTGACGATGAGAATGGCCGGGCAGCACCCGGTGGATCACAACGGCACCCTCGTCGCGAAGGAGACCATCGCACGGATCGAAGGCGCGGGCGTCGGGATCAAGATCAAGCTGTTCCCCGCCGGACAGCTCGGCCTCGGCGAGGTGGTGTTCGACGACGTGGCCAAGGGCGTCATCGACATCGGGCATACCTTCATCTACAGCCACAACGATCCGGTGCTCGAGATCAACTCCCTCCCTTACCTGGTGGGGAACTACGAAGAGATGGAGAAGATCTACTCCCCCGGGTCCCACTTCTACCGTATCTACGAAGAACGCCTGAAGAACCAGGGTCTGAAGCTTCTCGGCGTGTTCGCCGAAGGCTTCATCGGAGTGGGTTCCACGAGGGAGCCGACCAACGCCGGCACCACCGGTGACAAGGGGCTCAACATACGCGTCTGGAGCGCCGAGGTCGGACGCTGGACGGCGCAGGCCATCGGCTTCAAGACCACCACCATGAACTGGGGGGACGTCCCGGCCGCGATCCAGCAGGGCGTCGTGGACGGCGTGATCGGCGGCACCGCCGAATCGAACTACACCGTGTTCGGTGACGTGGTGAAGTTCTTCACCCCCTACAACGCCTTCGTGGAGAACACGGCCTTCTACATCGGCCAGAAGAAGTGGGACGGCTTGAACGCCAAGCAGCAGAAGGCGATGACGGACGCTTTTGCCGAGGCCTCCGCGAAGTCGTTCGCGCTCAGCCGGAAGGTGGACGCGGAGTACCTGAAGCGTCTGCCGGAAAAACGCATCAAGGTGGTAAACTTGACCGACGCGGAGGTGGCCGGCCTGGCCAAGCACGTTCGCGCCACTGTCTGGCCGAAGCTGGACAAGAAGCTGGGGAAGGAACTCCTGGACCAGATCAAGTCCGACCTGTAGTGGTCCGGTTTTCCCGGGGCAACGAGGGCCGGGGAGCCTTCGTTGCCCCTCCCGTCTCAAGCGATGGGGGATGCGCAGGTCCGGAGCGCCGCCATGCACACTCTCGTTCGGCTGGAAAAAGTCATCGTGTTTTGCTGCAGCCTGTTTCTGGCCGCGGCCTTCTGCCTGATCGTTCTCCTGCGGTACGGCTTCGATTCCGATCTCTTCGCTTACGAAGAATGGGTCCTGACGGTCGCCTTTCTGCTCTATTTCGTCGGCGGCGCATTGGCCTCCCACGACGATGTGCAGATCAAGGCCGACATCGTTCAGGAGTACATCAAGAGCCGACGGGCCAAGTCCGTTTATCTGGGGGGCGTTCTCCTGTTCGAAGCGGCGGTGGTGGCGGTTCTGACCTATTTCGCGCTGCTCATGTTCCTGCACGAGTTCGCGCGCTGGCCGAACATCCCGACGACACCCGTCTACAAGATACCGCTGGCGGTGCCGCGGTTCTTCATTCTGGTGGGCCTGGGACTGATGGCCCTCCATGCTTTCCTGAATGGTTTGCGCCAATTGCGCGCCGGCCTGGGCATGCCGTCCGCGGCCGGTTCGCCGCCGCCGGGCGGCGAGGGTTCGAGCGGTCGCGGCGGGGCTGATCCATGATCCTCCTGATCGTCTTCCTCCTCCTCTGCGTGCTGCTGCTGGCCGGGTTGCCCGTGCCCTTCGCCTTCGGTGCGGCGCTGATCTACCTGGGGTTCGCCGCGGATACGGATGTGGCGAGCTTCCTGGCCTCGGGCCACTGGCGCATGAACAACATCGTGCTGCTGGCGATCCCGCTCTTCATTCTGGCCGGCGCGATCATGAATCGAGGCAAGCTTGCCGAGCCGCTGGTGGACATGGCGTCGCTGGTTCTGGGCTGGGCCAGGGGCGGACTCTCCGCCGCGGCGGTCTTCGCCAGCGCGATCTTCGGCTCCATCTCCGGCAGCGCGGCGGCCACCCTGACCTGCATCGGCGGCGTCATGCTGCCGCGGCTTGAACGTGCCAACTACCCGAAGGGCTTCTCGGCCGCGCTGATCTCCAACGCCGCCCCGCTGGGACTGCTGATCCCGCCGAGTTCGATTCAGATCATTTACGCGTGGGTCACACGCCAGTCGGTGCTGCAATGCTTCCTGGCGACGGTGGTCCCGGGCGTTGTGCTGGTCTTCCTGTTGTGTCTGGTGAACTACGTCATGATGCGGCGGGAGACGGATATCACGGTCGAGACGACGCAAGAATCGTTTGTCGCGGAGGCCGGCCGTCGTACCGTCCGGGCCACGCCCGCGCTGTTGATGCCGGTGATCATTCTCGGCGGCATCTACGGCGGCGTCATGACCCCCACCGAGTCGGCGGCCATCGCCGTGCTGTACGCGTTGCCGGTGGCGGCCTGGGTGTATCGCGGTCTGGACTGGAATGCCCTCAAGGAAGCCGTGATCGAGTCGAGCGCCACCACGGGTTCGGTCATGGTCATGTTCTTCATGGTCATGATCGTCAGCCGGCTTCTCGTCTTCGAGGGCGCCTCCGACATCGCCAGGGATTTCATCTACTCGTTCTCGGCCGACCCCCTGGTCATCCTTCTGGTGATCAACGTCGTTCTCGTCGTGATCGGAATGCTGATGGACGACGTCTCCGGAGTCCTTTTGGCGGCACCGCTGATGTTGCCCATCGTGCGCGAACTGGGGGTCCACCCGGTTCAGTTCGCTGCCATCATCGGCGTGAACCTGGGCATGGGCAACATCACGCCGCCTACCGCGCCGTTGCTCTACCTGGGAGCGCGTCTCGGGAACACCTCCGTGAATACGATGCTGAAGCCCACGCTGATGATGATAGTGTTCGCCTGGATCCCCACGCTTTTGCTGGCCACCTACGTGCCGGAAGCCGCGCTGGCGCTTCCCCGGCTGGTGTTGGGGCGTTGAGAGCCTTCGCCGAGGTAGGGCGCCGGCTTGGAGTCATCACTTGGAAAATCCTGGCATCTTGTGGTGCCAGTTGGCCAAAGGGACACCAGAGCACTGAAGTGAGCATGTTCACACTCGAAGGACACACGGCCATCGTCACCGGCGGGGCCAGCGGCATCGGGCTCGCCACCGCGCGAATGCTGGCGGAAGCCGGGGCGGGAGTCGTCATCGCCGACATCAACGAACAGGCCGGGGTTCAGATGGCGGAGGAGTTGAAGGCGCAGGGTGCGGTGGCGCTGTTCGTCAGGACCGATGTGGCCCGGGCCGAGGACGTCGATGGGTTGATCGAGACCGTCAAGGACGGGTTCGGCTCCGTGGAGATCCTGATGCATTTCGCCGGGATTGGAATCGAAAGGCATGCCCTGGAAACGACCCTCGATGAGTGGGACCGGATCATCGCCGTCAACCTTACCGGAAGTTTCCTGATGATGCGGGCCGCCGGAGCGGCGATGGTCGGGGCGGGTTATGGCCGGATCGTGTCGATGTCCTCGGTAGCGGGTGTGCGTGGCGGCACCGGGCGCGCGGCCTACGGGGCGTCCAAGGGCGGGGTTGCGGCTTTGACACGGGTGATGGCGTTGGAGTGGGCCGAGTCCGGCGTGACCGTGAACACGTTGGCGCCGGGGCCCATCGATACTCCGCTGGTGCAGAAGATGCACGACGACGAGACCCGCCGGACTTATCTTCAGGGCGTTCCGGTCAATCGCTACGGCGTTCCCGAGGAGGTGGCGGCCGCGGCCGTCTATTTGGCCTTGCCGCAATCGGGTTACATCAACGGTGTGACACTGCCGGTGGACGGCGGTTTCATCTCCAGCGGCGTCCTCAAGCGCCATTCTGGCACCGGTGGGCCTGCGGGGTCCGGGGCGAGCAAGTCCTGACTCGACGGCTCGGCCACCGGCAAGCACGCCGCACGTCGTCACGGCTTCGTCCCCGGGGCTCACGAGACGCGATAATGGCTACAAGACGGCAGTACGACACCATCGTCGTCGGACTCGGCGGTATGGGCAGCGCCACGCTCTACCAACTGGCCAAGCGCGGCAGGCGAGTGCTCGGCATCGAACAGTTCGACATCGCGCATGACATGGGATCATCCCACGGCGTCACGCGCATCCTGCGCCTCGCCTATCATGAACACCCATCGTACGTGCCCCTGGTGCGCCGAGCCCTCGATCTTTGGCGAGACCTCGAGCGGAAGAGCGGCGAGCGGGTACTCCACGTCACCGGCACGCTGGACGCCGCCGCGCCCGACAACCCAGGCTTCAGCGGTGCCTTGCACTCGTGTGAGGAGCACGAGTTGCCCCACGAGGTGTTGACCGGAGCGGAAGTCACGCGGCGGTTTCCCGGCTATCGACTGCCCGCCGAAACCATGGCCGTGTTCCAGCGTGACGGCGGCTTCCTGCTGCCGGAGCGATGCATCGCCTCCTTTACGGAACTGGCGCAACGGCTCGGTGCGGCCGTGCATACCAACGAGCGCACGCTGACGTGGCAGCCGACCGGGAACGGCGTGCGCGTGCGCACCGAGCGCGGCGAGTACGAATCGGACACGCTGGTGATCACCGCCGGGGCGTGGGTCTCGAAGCTCCTGCCCTCGCTCCGTACAGCCGCGCTACCGGAGCGGCAGGTGCTGATCTGGATGGATCCGCGGCGCCCGGAGCTCTTCACACCCGGCAGGTTCCCCGTTTTCAGCCTCACGATCGAAGATGCCCACTACTACGGCACCCCCGTGTTCGGCGTGCCCGGCTTCAAGCTGGGACGCTCCCGCCACCTGCGGGAACAGGTTGACCCGGACACCATCGACCGGCAGCCCAACGCTCGTGACGAAGCGATTCTGCGTGAGTTGGCCGAGCAGTACTTTCCGGACGCGGCCGGCCCGACCTGCGACATGAAGGTGTGCATGTTCACCAACAGCCCCGACGGACACTTCATCGTCGACCGGCTTCCGGATGCGCCGGAAGTGGTGGTCGCCGCCGGATTCTCCGGCCACGGCTTCAAGTTCGCCAGCGTCATCGGCGAGGTCCTTGCCGATCTTGCGCTCGACGGCGCTACCCGGCACGACATCGGGATGTTCCGCCTGGCTCGGTTTGGCTGAACGGATACGAAGACGACCGGGCCTTGATGGCACAGATCCTCGGCAAGACGCCGCTGGTTTCTACGGTCTTCAGTGAACCCATGGGTGCGGTTAAAAAAAGCCTTTTTGTAAAACCAGAAAACTGATATCACATATGGTATGAGTGACTTCCGGTTCAACATTCCCTCCACGAGTTCGTTGATCGCCTTCGAGGCAACGGCCCGTCTCGGCGGCGTGATACGCGCTTCCGAAGAGCTGAATACCTCGCAGTCGGCGATCAGCCGTCACATTCGCAATCTTGAAACGGCGTTGGGTGACAAGCTCTTCCAACGCCAGGGCCGGGGGGTGGTTCTCACCAGAAGCGGCGACGATTACTATGTTGCCGTGAAATCGTCGCTGGAGAGCCTGCATGCGGCGGGCAGCGGGCTCCGCACGCAGACCAGCAGTGTCATCATCGCCTGCACCCATGAAATTTCGGACTTCCTGTTGTTGCCCGCTCTGGGCGAGCTCAAGCGGTCCATGGGCGGGGACGCCCATGTGCGAATTCTGAACGGCGACTGCGACATGCTGCACCTGCTGCTGCCCGCCGGGGTCGATATCCTCTTCGAGCACTCGGTCACGCCGACGGATCCCAGCGCGGTGAAGCTGCTGGACGAGGAAGTCGTTCCGGTCGGCTCGCCTTCGTTCGTGAAGCGGTTCGAGCGCGTGCTTGGCAGGCACCCCAGATACTGGTCCAATGTCCCGAGACTGGACCTCGCACGACCCACTCATTCCTGGGCCAGCTGGACGACGTGGTTCCTGGCCCATGATTGCGATCCCCCCAAAGCGCCGGTGGAACCGTTGGAGAGCTACCAGCAGGTGCTGGACGAGGCCGCGGCGGGGGCCGGCATGGCCATCGGCTGGAATGGCTTCGTGAATACTCACCTGGAGTCGGGGCGCCTGGTCCGAATCAGGGATAGCTGGCTGCGGTCACAGATCAGCCTGTATGCGGTCTTGACTCAGAACGGATACAACAACCGCAACGCGGCACGCTTTCTCAAGAGCCTTTCCACCTTCGGAGACGGCCTGGCGGGGGCGAGACAGGTATCCCCGCAACGGCAGCCCACCCGCGAGCACGGCTCCTACCTCAAGCTGCTGTAGCGATACGCTGTCGGGTTCGATCCGCGGACGCGTCCGAGGATATCGCCCCGTCACGAGTCCAGGCCTACCGTGTCGAAAAAACGCCGCAGCACCCGGCACAGGTTGAATGCGTCCGCCGTGCCCGCCAGTTCCCGGACGGAATGCATGGCCCATTGGGGCACTCCCACGTCTACGGTGCGTACTCCCGTCTCGGCCGCCGCCAGCGGTCCGATGGTGCTGCCGCACGCCATGTCGCTGCGCACCACGAAGGTCTGTACCGGAACTCCCTCGTCGGCGGCCAGCCGCCGGAAGGCCCCCGCGGTCTCGCTGTTGCTGGCGTAGCGTTGGTTGGCGTTGACCTTGATGACCGGTCCGCGGTTCAGCAGCGGACCGTGGTTGCCGTCGTGCCGGTCGGCGAAGTTGGGGTGGACGCCGTGTGCGTTGTCCGCCGATATCAACATGGAACGGGACAGGGTGCGGTTGCGCTCCTCCGGCACCGGCAGCAGGCGTTCCAGCATCTGGGTCAGCATGGGCCCCCGGGCTCCGGAGGCCGTGGTGCTTCCCACCTCCTCGTGGTCGTTGCACACCAGCAAGGCGCCGGCGGCGTCTCCCGCGTCCAGCAGAGCCCGCAGCCCTGTAAAGCAGCTCAGCAGGTTGTCGAGCCGCGCCGAGGCGATGAACTCCTGCGCCAGCCCGATCACGGCCGGCTCCTGGGTGTCGTAGAGCACCAGCTCGTGGTCCAGGATCTGGCCGACCTTCGCGCCGGCGTCCGCCTCGAGGCGCTGGCGCAACAGGGTCTTGAGGTCGAACTCGGCGTGCTGTCCAGCGAGTACGGGCGGGAGATGGGTCTGGGCGTTGATGGAGCGGCTCTCGTTGGCCTCCCGGTCCAGGTGGATGGCGAGGCTGGGTATCACCGCCACCGGTTGCCTGAAGTCGACGAGGCCGTGCGCGAGGGCGCCGCTACGGTCGAGGTAACTCACCCGTCCCGCCAGGGACAGGTCCCGGTCGAACCAGGGGTTCAGCAGCGCTCCGCCGTACACCTCCACGCCCAACTGGAGATAGCCGTTCTTGCCGAGTTCCGGCTGCGGCTTGACTCTGAGACAGGGCGAGTCGGTGTGCGCGCCCATCATTCGAAGTCCGGTTTCGGGCAGGGCGGCCCGCGCGGGCACGGTCCAGGCGACGATGGAGGAGTCGTTGCGGGTGGTGTAGTAGCGTCCGCCGGGTTCCAGGTGCCAGGTATCGGTTTCGGGACGGTGCTGGAAGCCGGCCTTCGCCAGCCGCCGGGTCATCTCCCGGACCGCGTGAAAGGGGGTTGGCGACGCCGCCAGGAAGTCCATCAGCTCGCGGTTGAAGCGTTGCGGGTCCATACGTCTCAGTCCAGCCGGTACTCTCTTCGAGGGTTGGTCACGGCGATGAGGTCGATGGTGCCCTGATCGAGTCCGGCGCGTGCCAGGCTCCCCAGCGGGTCCGGGTCGCCGGGGGGAAACGGCGCGTCGCCTCCCAGCAGGATGCGCTCGGCGCCCACCAGGTCCCGGAGAAACAGCAACGCATCCCGGCTGTGCAGGATGCTGTCGTAAAGGAAACGCCGCAGATAGGCGCTGGGGGGATTGGCCGCCTTGTCGCCGGTGACGTTTCCGTCGGCGGCCTCGTGCATACGGTCGAACCGGCCGATGAGGTAGGGCAGGTTTCCGCCGCCGTGGGACAACAACAGCCGGAGCTTCGGGAAACGGTCCAGCGTGCCGCTCATGATCATGGAACCCACCGCCAGCGTGGTATCCAGCGTGTAGGCGCAGATCTGGTTGAGGCTGAACTTTTCGGCCCGGGGCATCGGCTGCGGCAGGGAGGGGTGCACGAATACCGGCACGTCCAGGGTTTCGCAGGCGCTCCAGAACTCGTCCAGGGGGACCTCGCCCAGGTTCCGGCCGTCGACGTTGGCGGTGACGATGACGCCCACGGCACCGTCGCCGACACAGCGCTCAAGCTCCCGTGCTGCTGCCGCGGCGTCGGTCAGAGGGGCCGAGGCCATCCATGAAAACCGCTCCGGACGGGCCGCGCTCAGTTCCGCGAGGCCGTCGTTCAGGACGCGGTGCCATGCGTCGCAGCGAGACGCATCGAGGCCGTAGCCGAAGATGTCGGTCCACACGGAAAGGACCTGCCGCTGGACTCTCTGCGCGTCCATCTCCGCCACGCGTCCATCCACGTCCAGCAGGCCGGGGAGGAACGGGCGCACCTCCAGGCCGTCGTCGAAGCGGCAGCAACGCGCCCCGCCGGCTTTTTCCACAAGGGCAACGCCGAGTTCGGCGCCGCGGCCGCCCAACGCCTCCAGGACGGCCGGCGGGACGAAGTGCGCGTGCACGTCAATCGCGGTCACGGGAACGATCCATCAACGCCTTCTCCTGGCCCCCGTCGATCTCGATCATGGTGCCGTTGACGAAGTGCATGCGCGGCGACGCAAGCATCACCACGAGGTCGGCAACCTCGCGGGTTTCGGCGATACGTCCCAGCGGGATCGACCGCGGCGCCAACTGGTCGGCTTCCTCGTAGCTGAGGCCCATGTCCCGGGACATGGCGTTGACCAGGCCGGTCCAGCGCTCGGTGCGTACCGGCCCCGGATTCACGGCGGCGAAGCTGATGCCGTATTTGCCGTACTGGCTGGCCAGCGATTTCGTCAGGTTCTGCCCGGCCGCGTTGGCCGCTCCGGGGGCGACCTCCCAGTATGAGGTCTTGACGCCGTCGTTGCCGATGAGGTTCACGACCCGGCCGCCGCCCTGTTCGCGCATGATCGGGAGCGCGTAGCGCATGCAGCGGACGTATCCCATGAACTTGAGCTGCAGCGACACGGCCCAGTCCTCCTCCGTGAGGTTTTCGATGAGCCCGCCCGGCGCCGAGCCCGCGTTGTTCACCAGGATGTCGATGCGTCCCAGGGCCTCGGCCGCGACATGGATGAACCGATGGGCGGCATCGTCGTTGGTGAGGTCCGCCGTAATGGGCACGATCTTCCGGCCCGTGGCGCTCGCCACGGCCGCGGCGGTCTCTTCCAACGGTCCGGCCCGCCGCGCGCACATGGCCACGTCCACGCCTTCCCGCGCCAAGCCCTCGACGATGGCCTTGCCGATGCCTTCGCTGCCGCCGGTGACGACCGCGGTCTTCCCCTGAAGCTCCAGATCCATATGTCTCTCCTGCTGACCGGTGTCCCCTCTAGCGTGAATCGCCCGCCGTCGCGAACAGGTCACGATACCGTTCACGCAATGCCGCCTTGGCCACCTTGCCGAGCTCGTTGCGCGGGATCGACTCCACGACGACGATCCGCTTCGGCACCTTGAATGACGCCAGTTCCGTCTTGAGATAGCCGATGCATGCACTTTCGTCGAACGCCGCGGCCTCCACCGCCGCCACTACCGCTTCGCCGAAGTCCGGGTGCGGCACGCCGAAGACGGCGGAGCCGGCAACGGTGCCCGACCGGTCCAGGGCGTCCTCGACTTCCTTGGGGTAGACGTTCAGTCCGCCCGAAATCACCACGTCCGTCTCACGTCCCAGAATGCGGATGCAGCCGTCGCCGTCGATCTCCGCGATGTCGCCGGTGACGAACCAGCCGTCGTCGGTGAACGCCTGCTCCTCGGGCCGGTTCCAGTAGCCGGCAAAGACGTTGTGTCCGCGGGTCTCCAGGACGCCGGTGGCGGCGGATTCGAAGCGGCCCTCGTCGTTGGCGACCCTGACCCGTATGCCCGGTAGCGGCCAGCCCACCCAGCCGCGCCGGCCGGCGGTGCCGGGTGGGATCGCCGTGATGATGGCGGCCTCGGTGGTGCCGTAGCGTTCGATGATTTCCATTCCCGTCACCCGCCGGAACCGGTCGGCGGTGTCCGGCGGCAGCGGCGCCGAGCCCGAGATGGCCAGGCGGAAACCGCCCCCGACCGCGGCGGCGAGGCCCGGCTCCTTCAGCATCCGCCCGTAGTGCGTCGGCACCCCCATCATGACGCTGCAGCGGGGCAGCTCGCGCAGCACGGTTTCGGCCTCGAAGCGGGTGAGAAAGCAGACGGAGCCGCCGGCCGCGAGCATGACGTTGATGGCGGTCAGAAGCCCGTGGGCGTGATAGGCCGGCAGCGCGTGCATCAGGATGTCCTCCCGGCCCAGGCCCCAGACCTTTGCCAGCGCCTCGGCGCTGGCCGCCAGGTTGCCGTGGGTGATCAGCGCTCCCTTGGGGCGCCCGGTGGTGCCCGACGTGTAGAGCAGGGCCGCCGGCGTGTCCTCCGGCAGCTCCGCGGCGTCCGTTCCCGCGTCGGAAGCGTGCGCGAGCTCGGCAAGGGAGCCCCGGTCGCCGCGAAGGCTCTCGATCCGGAAACCCTGACGGACGCCCGCGGCTCCGAAGGTTGCGAGCTCGTCGGGATCGCACACGAGCAGGACGGGCCGCGCGTCCGCCAGTAGCGCCTCTACTTCGCGCGGCGTGTAGGCGGTGTTCATGGGGTGCAGTATGGCGCCCGTCTTGAAACATGCATGGGCCAGGAACACCGCCTCGACGCATTTGCCGACTCGGACGGAAACCCGGTCGCCGGGCTCGACGCCGCAAGCCCGCAGCGCCCCTGCCGTCCGGTCGATGGCTTCGAGCGCATCACCCGTGGCAAGGACCGGGCCGCCAGGCACGACGAAGGCCGGGTCGCCGGCGTCGCGGTAGCCGTACAACGTGTGGATGAGATTGCCGCTGGTCATGGCACTGCCGCTAAGGAAAGTAATTGATCGGCCGATCGGAAAATAGTAGGATTCAACCGTGCGAAGGGGAGAGGCATGGAGATGCTGAAGGAGTATTCAGGCGTGGTCACGGCGTTGGTGACGGTGGTTGCGGCCCTTGGTGCCTTGGGTTTGTGGGCGATCAATGCCCAGGTGACTCCCGAGATCAACAGGTTGGAAGCGCGCATCGACGTCCACGAAACGCTGCTTAGACAGATCGATCGAAAGCTGGACGCCGGCGCAAAGGATTCCAAGGAAAGATTCGACCGCTTCGAACGCGCGATGAACGACAGATTCGACCGCTTCGAGCGCGTCGTGGATGCCCGGTTTGAACGCATCGACGCTCGGTTCGTGAGCGTTGACGCCCGCTTCAGGAGCATCGACTCCCGGTTTGAAACCATCGACTCCCGGTTTGAAACCATTGAATCACGGTTAAATGCCATTGATTCCCGGTTTGAAGCCATTGACGCCCGCTTTGAAAGTATCGATGACCGGTTCGAAAGCATGGATGCCCGCTTCGAGCGGTTCGACGGCGAAATCAAGACCATACGCAACGACATCAAGACCATCCTGTTGCGACTTCCACAGAAAGTCGAGGCCGGATAGGCCTCGACAAGCGAAGGAGCGGTCACTGTCCGCGGAACTCGGGCTTGCGTTTCTCCTGGAATGCTAGGAGGCCCTCGGCATAGTCCGAGCTCGCGTCCGCTTCCAGGGCGAGCCGGCGCAGCCTTTCACTGCTTCCGTCCCTCTTCGCCAAGGCGGCCAACGCCCCCTTGGCCGCGGCCAGGGTCAATGGCGCATTGCCGGCGATTTCGCGCGCCAGACGCCGGCCTTCCTCGATCACGGCGCCCGGCTTCACCAGGCGGTGTACCGCGCCCAGGGAGTGGGCCGAGGACGCATCGCAACGTTGACCGCCCAGCAGCAAACCCCGAACCGCCGAATCCCCGAACACGCGCACGAAGCGGGCGATGCCCCGGGGGTCGTAGCCGAGCCCCAGTCGGGCCGCGGGGACCATGAAGTAGGCGCCGTCCGAGGCGATCCGGAGGTCGCAGGCGCAGGCGAGGGAGGCTCCGGCGCCGACGCACGGGCCGGCGATGCAGGCCAGCGTCGGCTGCCGCACCGCTTCCAGGGCGCATAGCGAGCTCTCCACAAGGTCGTCATAGGCGCGGGTGGCGCCGGGAGCCCGGAACGCGGCGAACTCCCGGATATCGGCCCCCGACGAGAACACCGTCTCGTCGCCGGCCAGCAGGATCACCCGCACCGCGCCGTCGCGCTCGACGTCCTTGGCGAAACGCCGCAGCTCTTTCCACATAGCCGCAGAAAGGGAGTTGCGGCTGTCGCCGCTGCACAGCCGCAACTCCGCCACGCCCTCCGCGGTGGTTATCCGTATCTCACCGCCGGCTGTCGCGGCCCTGCTCACGGTTCCCTCCGGTGCGCCATCCACGCGCCCTCGGCGACGGCGCGGAACAGTTCCGCCAGCGCCGCGTTGACGGCCGCCGGCTCTTCCAGCGTCAGCGTGTGTCCGGATCGCGGGACCACCACCAGCGCGGCCGTGGGGGCGGTGCGCTTGAGAAACAGGCTGCCGTCCAGACACGGGTCGTCCTCGTCGCCGACGATGACCAGCAACGGGACTTCGAGCCGCGATAGCGGTTCCTGCAGATCTCCCAGGGTGGGGCGCCGGCCCTGGACCTGCGACATGGTGAGGGCCAACCCCGTGCCCGAATGATCGGCGAGTTGCCGTTCGAACTCGGCAAAGCCGCGCGGGTCCTTGGACTCGAAGGCCTTGCGCATGGGATAACGGGCGTACGCGGCCGCGGCCTCCTCCATGGGTTGGTCCCGGAACATGCGGGCGATGTCGGCGCACATGGCCTCGCGCTCGTCGCGGGCGCCCGGGTTCGAGCCCCAGCCGCAGCCGATGGCGGCCACGGACAGGCACCGCCCGGGGTGGTGGATGGCCACGTGGAGCGCGGTGTAGGCGCCCATGGAGTGGCCGACGATGTGCGCCTTCTGCAGCCCGAGGTCGTCGAGCACGGCCACGACGTCGTCCCGGGCTATGTCCTGACCGTATGCTTCGGGGGCTTCGGGAACGTCGGACGGCAGGTAGCCTCGGGCGTCGAAGGCGATGCAGCGGTGGGAGCGCGAGAAGAACCGTACCTGGGGCTCGAAGCTCCGGTGGTCCCCCGCGAACTCGTGAACGAACACGATGGGGATGCCGTCCCCGGACTCTTCAAGGTGGAGTCGGGTGCCGTCGGATGCGCTGATGGTCGGCAAGGATGCCCTCCTGTCCTCTTCCTATCCCAACTCCTTCCGGTGCAGGCTCAGCAGCACCGCCGAGCCCGCCGACACGCCCACGGCGACCAGGGAGTACGTCACCGCCAGCATGATGTCGGCGCCCGACGGCGGCGGATTGTTGCTCCAGTACAGGAACAGGTTCACCACGACGTAGAGGGCGTAAGCGTGCGCCATGCCGATGACGATGCGCTTCATGCGCCAGAGGCCCAGGCCGTAGACCACCAGGTAGGCGCCGAACACGAGGCTCCACAGCACGCTGTCGCCGCCCGTCAGGCGGTTCCCGAACAGAACGAAACCGCTGTGCTCGGTGAGCTGAAGGGGCTTGGAGAAATTCGAGATCGCCAGCAGCCAAAAGCAGATCGCGAGCCCGCGAAAGATTCGATCCGGACGTGCCCCGGTCATAGGTCGGTCTCCTTCCCCGACGGCCAAGAGAACAAGCAGTTTGGTATACATTTGCACGCTACCGGCCAATAGTTCCTGCGCATCTTAGCACACGTCCCGGCGGGACAGGACACCGGAGCCTCGGACCGCCGATTCCTGCAAGTGTCCGGGAGGTCGCGGCAGATCACGCGCCGCCGGTCGTCAGACCTCGCGCAGAGCGGTGGCCGGCGGCGTCCGCACGAGCTTGCGCGTGCCGAGATAACCGACCGCGGCGACCATCAGGATGCCGAAGAGCGGCCCCACCGGCCAGATCCATGGATGCAGGCCGGTGGGAAGCTCAAACACGAAACGGTTCAGCGTGAACGCGGTTATCTCCGCGCCGACCACGGCCACAATGCCCGCGAACGCGCCCAGCGCCGCGAACTCGGTCACCAGCGCGCCGGTGATGAGGCGCCGCGTGCCGCCCAGGGCCCGCAGCAGCGCAAGCTCCTTCAGGCGCTGGTCCCGGCTCGATTGAATGGACGCGATCAGCACCAGCAGGCCGGCACACAACACCAGCGCCAGCACCAGCTCCACCGCCTGTGCGACCCGGGCGATGATGCGCCGCAGGTGCGCTATGATCTGGTCGACGTCGATCACGGAAATCGTGGGATAGCGGGCAAGCAGCTCGTTGAGGAACGGCTTCCGCTCCGTCGGGAGATGGAAGCTCGTCATGTAGGTGGCGGGCTGGCCGTCCAGGGCCCCCGGAGAGAGGATGATGAAGAAGTTCGGCTGCAGGCTGTCCCACTCGACGCGCCTGGTATTGGTGACCGTGGCCGTGAAAGGCAGAGCCCCGACGTCGAAGGTCAGGGAGTCCCCAATCGCCAACCCGAGGGCGGCGGCATAGTCCTCCTCCAGGGAAGCCGACGGCGCGGCGCCCGCGGACCACCACTCGCCCTCCGCCACGACGTTGTGGTCCGGCAAGTCCGCCAAGAAGGTGAGGTTGCGTTCGCGCCGGATTCCCGGGCGGCTCCGGCCCCCGGGGCCATCGCGCTCGCTCCCGACCTCGTCTCGTCGCTCCCGCCGCTGCCGCTGCCACGTGCCGGCGCCGACGCCGTTGACGGCGATGATGCGTCCGCGGATCATCGGGAACATCCGGCCGTCGTAGCCGGTGCGCGCCGCCAACATGGCTTGCACCGCGTCCACCTCGGCCGGCGCCACGTTCACCACGAAGTGGTTGGGGGCGCGTTCGGGTATCCGCGCCCGCCACTCGTCGATGAGCGCCGTGCGCACCAGCAGCATGATGAGCAACAGCATGACGGCGACGCCGAATACCACGATCTGCCCCACGTTCTCGCGGTGGCGGCGGTGGAGCCCGGCCAGGGCCAGCCGCCACACGTTTCCGGCCTGCATGCCCAGGACGCGTCCGCCCCGCAGCAGGATCAGTGCGAGTCCCGCGAACACGCTCACGGTGACCGCCGTGCCCCCCAGCGCCCAGGCCGTGAGCGAAGCGTTGCCGCTGTACCAGACCAGCAGCACCAGCCCGCCGAGGGCGGCGCAGCCGTAGGTCAGGGCGGAAGCCGCGTTCGGAGCCAGGTCCCGGCGGATGACGCGCATGGGCGAGACCCCACGCAGGCCCAGCAGCGGCGGCAAGCCGAAGGCGAGCACGCAGATGAGGCCGGTCAACAGGCCCACCCAGATGGGCCGTGCGCCCGGAAGCGGCAACGACACCGGCACGAAGCCGCGCAGCGCCGCGATGATGCCGAGATGGGCCAACGCGCCCAAGGCCAGGCCGGCAAGGGCGCCCGCTACGCCGATGATCAGGAGCACGAGGGTGTAACCCCGTTGGATCTCCGCCGGGGTAACGCCGAGGGTCTTCAGCACCGCCGCGTGGTCGTAGTGGCGGCGTGCGTAGCGATGGGCGCTGAGCGCCACGGCCACGCCCGCCAGCAGCACCGTCAGCAGGCCGCCCAACAGCAGGAAGCTCTCGGCGCGCTCCAGGGCGCTGTCGATGCGGGCGTTGGCGGTGCGGATGTCGCGCCAGCGGTAGCCGGGTGCCAGCTCGTCATGGATGGCGTCGTGAAGGGACCGCAGCCGGTCGTCGTGGCCCGCCAGTTGGAGGCGGTAGCGGATCCGGCTGCCGGGCTGAATCACGCGTGTGGCCGGGATGTCCGCCGCGTGCATCAGGAGACGCGGCGCGAACGCCAGGAAGCCGCCGCCGCGGTCGGGTTCCGACGCCAGCACGGCCGCCACGGTGAACCGCGCGTAGCCGACCGCGACCGTGTCGCCCACCCTGACGCCAAGGGAGGGAAACAGGCGCGAGTCCAGCCAGACCTCGCCCCGCTGGGGCAGAGCTTCGGTGCGTTTGCCGCGTCCGAACGGCTCGTCCGCGACACGCAGCGTGCCGCGCAGGGGATAGCCCGGAGTCACCGCCTTGACGCTGGCCAATTGGCTGCGGTCGGTGGCGTCCGCGGAAACCATGGACGGGAAGCGGATGACGTCGGCCAGGGCGAGCCCGCGCGCGGCGGCGAGTTCGCGGAAGCGTTGCGGGATCGGCCGCGAGGCGTCGATCACGCGGTCTGCCCCGAGCAGCGTCGCCGATTCCGCCACCAGCGCCCGCTGCAGGCGGTCGACGAAGAGGCTGACGGCGGTGACCGCGCCCACCGCCAGCAACAGCGCGGCGAGCAGCAGGCGCAATTCGCCGGCGCGCCAGTCGCGCGTCGCCAGCCGCAACGCCAGCCACAGGGTCACGGCGCCGGCTCCGGCAGCGGCTGCATGCGGCCGGCGTCCAGGGTGACCACCTCGGCGCACCGGCCCGCCAACGCGGCATCGTGGGTCACCAGCATCAGCGTGGTCCCGGTCTCGCGGTTGAGCTCGAACACGAGATCGGCGATCTTGCCGCCCGTGGCGGTGTCGAGGTTGCCCGTGGGCTCGTCGGCGAACAGCACCTTCGGCCCGGAGGCAAAGGCACGGGCGATGGCCACGCGTTGCTGCTCGCCGCCGGACAGTTGGCGAGGGTAGTGAGTCGTTCTCGCGCCAAGGCCCACGCGTTCCAGGAACCCTAGGGCGTCTTCCCGCGCCCGACGCTGGCCGCGCAGCTCCAGCGGCAGCATTACGTTCTCCAGTGCGGTCAGGCTGTCGATGAGCTGAAAGGTCTGGAACACGAACCCGACGCAACGCGCACGTACCCGGGCGCGCTGCTCTTCGTCCAGCGCGGTGATCTCGTCACCGTCCAACCAGACATCGCCGCTCGAGGGCAGATCGAGACCCGCGAGGATGCTCAGCAGGGTAGTCTTGCCCGAGCCCGATTCGCCCACCACGGCCACCTGCGCGCCGGCCCCGACCGCGAGGTCGATGCCGTCCAGGATGGTCAACTCCCCTTCGGCGGTCGGCACGCGCTTGACCACGGCTCTGGCCCGCAATATGCATTCCGGCATGACGCTACGTCCTGACATGAAGCGCTTCTCGATTAGACGGCGGCCGGTTTCCCTGAAGGAACTGCTGCGGGGTTTCCTGCTCGTGGGCGCCCTCGCCGTGGCCGCCCACGCGCCGGCGGCGGACGCCGGCAAGAGCGTGCTGATCCTGGGAGACAGTATCAGCGCGGCCTACGGACTTCAAATGAAGGACGGTGAACGCGGCTGGGTGCAGTTGCTGCGGGAGCGCCTGGGACCGCGCCACCGCGTGGTCAACGCCAGCATCAGCGGTGACACCACCGTCGGCGGACTGGCGCGCCTGCCCAGGACACTGGCATTGCACAAGCCCGATGTCGTCATCATCGAGCTCGGCGGCAACGACGGGCTCCGCGGCTACCCGGTGGCGTCCATCCGCGCCAACCTCCTGGCCATGACCGAGGCCGTCCTCGCCACCGGCGCCAAGCCGGTGCTCGCGGGCATGCAGATGCCGCCCAACCTGGGGCCGAGGTACACCGAAGCGTTCCGCGAGATGTACGTCGACGTGGCGACCATGACCGGCGCCGCGCTGGTGCCGTTCCTGCTTGAAGGCGTCGCCGCCGACCCGGAGCTGATGCAGCGCGACGGCATCCATCCCAACGGAAAGGCGCAGCCGGTGCTGCTGGACAACGTCTGGCCCGTGCTGAAACCTGTGTTGGAGGGGGATTGAGCCATGAGTGACCTACGCGTGCGGAAGGCAACCCTGGCGGACGCCGAGAGCATCGCGGCGTTTCAGCAGGCCATGGCACTGGAGACCGAGGGCAAGAAGCTGGATGCGACAACGCTGCGGCAGGGTGTAGCCGGCGTGTTCGATGGGCCGCAGAAGGGTTTCTACGTCGTGGCGGTCGTGGACGCGGGCGACGGAGACACTGCCGGGGTAGTGGCAAGCCTGCTCATCACCTACGAGTGGAGCGATTGGCGCAACGCCACCTTCTGGTGGATCCAGAGCGTCTACGTGGATCCCGGCTGGCGGCGGCAGGGCGTCTATCGCGCAATGTACCACCATGTATTGAGTCTTGCGGACACCCGCGGCGACGTCTGCGGCGTACGCCTTTACGTGGAGCGCACGAACGCCGTCGCCCAAAAGACCTATGACAGTCTGGGCATGCACAAGTCGCACTATGATCTGTACGAGATGGACTTCACGTCGTGAGCCGCGTGGCCTTCCACTCGGCGAGATCTGCCGTTGAATCAGACCGCGTATTGCGGGTCGGAGATATTGGAGGCTTAGCGGGGCTTTGTGGCGGTCGACCCCGGAAACGAACGCGAGGCGACCGTATGGACTACATCGCGGAGGGAGCCAGTAGTTGTCGTGGTCATCGTCGAGGGCGGTGAAACAGGCGCCGGTCCCACCAGACAGGGGTTTCCAGCCCGACCTCAATGCTATCAACCCATGTCTCCCAGCGAGAAGAGCCGCCGTGCCGTCTCGGCTTCGGGTATGGAGAACTTTCCCTCCCACGCCAGCTCCGCCAGCAACCTTCCGGTGAGGGGGCCGAACTTGAACCCGTGGCCGGAGAAACCGGCGCCAAAGGCGATTCTCGGATTCTCGGGATGCAGGTCGATGATGAAGTCCTCGTTCGGCGAAACCGTGTAGAGGCAGTGCTCGGCGCCCGCGAGGGTCCATTCGCGGGGAGTGAAGGACATCTCCATGAAGCGACGGATCTCGTCGATCCTGTCCGGTTGGATGGAGTCCGGCGGGGCGTCGGGATCGTCGTCCGCGCCGTATCTTACGTGACGGGCCACCTTGACGCCGGCGCGGCCGAATTCCGGCATCCCGTAGAACACGTCGTTCTCTTCCCCCATGTACATCCACACCGGAAAACGGCCCGGTTGGTAGGCATCCGGATTTCCGGCGGGCGTGAAGTATCCCACGGTCTGCCGTGCGACCGCCAGGCGGGGTTTGAGGAACGGCAGCAGTCGCTCGGACCAGGCCCCCGCCGCCACCGCCAGGCGTTCGGTCTCGATGGTCCCGGCGCTGGTCGCCACGATAATGGGGTCGCCGCCCGGGTCGATCTCGTGGACGGCGGTGTTCTCGAGCAGCCGTACGCCGTTCCTGCGAGCCAGCGCCGCCAGCGACTCGATGGTCTCCTGTGCGGAGACGATGGCCGAGGTCTTGTCGAGCAGGGCGGTCTCGACGCCCTCGAAGGTGAACTGGGGATACAGCCCGCGCGCCTCGCTCGGCGTGACGGCTTCCACATCCACGCCTTCCTGCTGCACCGCCTGAATGTACTTGTTGAAATATTCGCAGGGGGGTCCGATGAAGAGCCCGCGGTTCGGGTACAGAAGGCGCTTGCCGGCGTCTCTTTCCAGCCGGGGCCACTCTTCCGCGTGCACCCATTGCATGAGGCGGACGTACTCGGGCTCGCCGTAGGCGCTGCGCGTGATGCGGGCCGCGCCGTGAGAGCTGCCGCGGTCGTGTCCGATGCAGAACTGCTCGACCAGGCCGAGCCGCCCGGCCCCCAGGCGGGCGAGATGGTAGAGCGCGGAAAGCCCGTTGATTCCGCCGCCGATGACCAGCGCATCGAAGGTTTCGCTACGCATGCGGATCGGGCCTTCCGGATGAGTGCCGACCAGGCGTCAACGGGCTACATCGTGTCTGCCGGTGCGCCTCAGGACGCCAGCTCCGCCACCGTCTCGTTGGTGGCCGGGTCCACA
Organism: uncultured Binatia bacterium (SeqCode); assembly: GCA_965204205.1. Classification (GTDB taxonomy): domain Bacteria; phylum Desulfobacterota; class Binatia; order UBA9968; family JAJDTQ01; genus JAJDTQ01. Next base: position 516,838 of record OZ241976.1, read on the forward strand.
TCGTAAGGTCCCGGCAGGCCGAGCTCCTCGGCGATCTCCCGCATGGCGGGCAGGACGTGCTCGCCCATGAGCTTGAGGGTGCGCATCTGCGACTCGTGGTCCATGGCGCCGTCGCCGGTGCGGAAGATGATGATGCCGGGGCGCAGGTACTCCATGATGTAGCGGATGCCCTCGACGCATTCGTCGGGGGTGCCGACGATCATCCCCCGGGTGGCCACCTGGTCCTCGAAGGAGGCCAGGGCGCCGGCCCGGGTCTTCCCGGTGGCGTCGGGCGCCACCATCTGCCGGCGCAGGGCCACGGCCCTCCGGCTGTTCAGGCCCGGCGGGCTCATGATCCACGGGATCGGCCTCTGGACGCCCGGGTCGAAGGGGCTCCGGACCCCCTGGGTGAGCGTGCGCCCCACCTCCATGGCGCGGGCCTTGTTCTCCTCCACGTGGACGAAGAACATGTAGCCCAGGTGCTGCGGGCCGGCCTGGTAGCCCTCCTCTTCGGCCGTCTCGTAGTAGACCTTGTACATCTCGCGGGTGAGCTCGAGCTGGGTGGAGAGCATGACGTAGGGGTAGCGATGCCGGGCGCACCACTCCACGGTCTCCCTGCTGGAGGTCCCGGGCACCCAGATGGGCGGGTGCGGCTTCTGGTAGGGCACCGCCCAGGGGTTCACGTAGCGGTAGTGGAAGTGCTTGCCCTCCCAGCGGAAGGGCCCGGGCGTGGTCCAGGTCTTGATGAGGAAGTCGTGGGCCTCCTCGAAGCGCTCGCGGTTGTAGTGGGGCGGGATGTTGTGGCTGATGCTCTCGCCCCCCGAGCCCCGCACGATCCCCGGGATCAGCCGTCCGCGGGAGATGACGTCGATCATGGCGAGCTGCTCGGCCAGCCACAAGGGGTCGTCGTGGATGGGCAGAATGTTGCCGAGCAGCAGGATCTTCACCCGGGTGGTGATGCGGGCAAGGATGGAAGCCTGCACGTTGGCGACGCCGTTCATGCAGAAGGGCGCGCTGTGGTGCTCGTTCACCATCAGCCCGTCGAACCCCACCTCCTCGGCGTAGATCTTCTCGTCGAGGTAGCGGTTGTACAGGTTGGCGGCGCGGTAGGGGTCGTACTCCGAGTTGCTGACCTTGTGGATGCCGGTGCCCCACTCGTCGGGCCAGTCGGGCACCTGCCAGGGCTCTTCGGTGAAGTGGCCGATGAACATGGGTTACCTCGCGCTCCGCGACCGCTATGAGGCCATGGCGGTCACGGGCTCGTTGGTCATGGGATCGATGTCGTAAGGGCCCGGAAGGCCCAGCTCGTCGGCGATCTCCCGGAGCTTGGGCATGACTTCCTCGCCCATGAGCTTGAGTGTCCGCATCTGCGACTCGTGGTCCATGGCGCCGTCGCCCGTGCGGAAGATGATGGTCCCGGGCCGGAGCTGCTCCAGGATGTAGCGCACCTTGGGGATGACGCTGTCAGGGGTGCCGACGACCATGCCGTGGGTCGCCACCTGGTCCTCGAAGGTCGCCCTGGCGCCCGCGCGGGTGCGGCCGGACGAGTCCGCGGCCGTCATCTTGCGCCGTAGCGCCCGGGCGCTCTTGGTGGCGATGCCCGGAGGGCCGGCGATCCACGGCTTGGGCCTCTGGGCGCCGGGATCGTAGGGGCTGCGTACCCCCTGGGTCAGGGTCCGGCCCACTTCGATGGCCCGCTCTTCGGTTTCCTCCACGTGGAAGAAGAACATGAAGCCCAGGTGCTGCGGCCCGGCTTCGTAGCCCACTTCCCGGGCCGTGTCGTAGTAGATCTGGTACATCTGCTGGGTCAGGTCGATCTGGCTGGCCAGCATGATGTAGGGGTAGCGGTGCCGGGCGCACCATTCCACCGTCTCCCGGCTGGAGGTGCCGGGCACCCAGATGGGCGGGTGCGGTTTCTGATAGGGCACCGCCCAGGGGTTCACGTACCGGTAATGGAAGTGCTTGCCCTCCCAGCGGAACGGGCCGGGCGTGGTCCAGGTCTTGATGAGAAAATCGTGGGCTTCCTCGAAGCGCTCGCGGTTGTAGTGGGGCGGGATGTTGTGCGTCAGGCTCTCGCTGCCGCCGCCCCGGACCACGCCGGGTATCAGGCGGCCCCGGGAGATCACGTCAATCATCGCCAGCGACTCCGCCAGCCAAAGGGGATCGTCGTGGATGGGCAGGATGTTGCCGAGAAGCAGGATCTTGGCCTTGTTGGTGACTCGGGCGAGGATGGAGGCCTTGACGTTGGCCACGCCGTTCATGCAGAACGGCGCGCTGTGGTGCTCGTTGACCATGATCCCGTCGAAGCCCATCTCCTCGGCGTATACCTTCTCGTCGATGTAGCGATGGTAGAGGTTGGCGGCGCGGACGGGGTCGTACTCGCTGTTGCTGACCGCCATGACGCCCGAGCCCCATTCGACGGGCCAGTCCTCTTTCTGCCAGGGTTCTTCCGTAAAGTGGCCTATGAACATGGTTCTTCACTCCCTGTTCCCCAGGCTCCGCCGAGCAGGGGAATCTCAACGCCAGTCGACTGGCTGCCTGTAATACGCCAGGGCACGCCTCGACACCGTCAACCCTTCAGAAATCCGAGCACCGTGTTGGTGAACTCCTCCGGCTTCTCCATCTCGGGCATGTGCCCGCAGTCCTCGATGACGGAAACCCGAGCATTGGCGATTCCCTGCTCATACAGCTCGCAACTGTTGATCGGCACGATGCCGTCCTGCCTCCCCCATACGAGCAGGGTAGGGGTGGCGATGGCGGGCAGCAGGTCGGGCAACGTGACGCTGTGCATGTAGGGACGCCAGAGGTAGCGGATGGCCGCCTCCCGGTTGGTCTCGACCTGCTCCGCCTCGTCCGGGGTCCAGTCCTTGCCGTAGTATTTCAGGTATTGGGCTGATTCGTGATCGTGGAACGATTGCTGGAAAGCGTCCTTTGCGGAGTTGAGGAAGTAGTCCCAGATCTCCCCCTCGCGAGGCTTCAGCCCGGCCGCCCCTACCAGGACCATCTTTGAGAAAAGCGCATGGTTGGTTGTGGCCAGCTCGGCCGCGATCCAGCCTCCCATGGAGAAGCCGACGACGTTGAGCGGGGTCGCCAGCCCGCATTCACGCACGAACCAGTTCACCCACGCGGACAGATCCCGCACCGACATCAACCAGTCCGGGAACGACGAAGTGCCGAAGCCCGGCAGGGAAGGGACGCATACGGAGTAGTGCTGCGCCAGAAGCTCGTGGGCCTCCAGCCAGTCGGGCACGCCCAGCTCGCTATGGAGCACCAGCAACGGCTCTCCGGAGCCGCCGCGGCGCAGTTGCACGGTCGTGCCGGCTATGTCGAGAGTCTCTTCGGTGAAGGCGGCGGGCGAATTGGTCACTTGTTCCTCCGGTCTGGCTGTCAGGTTGGCTTTCAGGTTGCGTGCAGCATAGTCAAGAGCGCCGGGCGCGTCAATGTGGACTCCGAGGGGCATCTTCGGGGGTTACACCGAGTCTTGACAGGATCCGCGTCATGGCTACGGTAGCCAGGATGAGACAGGACTTCGAGGCGCTCTGCCGGGAACTTGTGGCGCGCTCTCACGCGCGTCCGTACATTTTGGCGGAGTTGCACGATTTGCTCGACAGAGTGAACGGGATGGAGTTCGACGAAGCCGTTCGGCTTGGACCGGAAGTAACACTTCCGTCGTTCGAAGCCAACTACGTCGCGGCGATGATCGAATACGCAGCTAGGTTGAAGGGGACCGCTCCGCCCGATTGGACACGGGCGATACCGCCATTGGAGAAGCCTTGGTTCGCCTCGTCGTTGGTGAGCCTGCGATTGCATCTTCTAACAAGCTCGCCGCCTCCGTTCCGGCGCCGGAATCTGTTCGTCGATAGCAGTGTTGGAGCGCGGGTCTGACGAAGGGGAGGCCGCCGTTCGGCGGGCAAGATGTTGTCCCGGACAGACTTTGATCAGTCCGGCCTGTCGCTTCAAGACCTCAGGCGTCGTGTCGCTGCTCACCTGTATCAAGTCCCCGTACATCGCGACCTCCCTGAATGAATCCAAGTGTCGGCTTACGCTGATGGTGAGCCGGTGCAAGGACGATACGATCGTCTCACTTAGGCCCCTTGCTCTCCAGAAAGCAACTTAGAACGAGCCCCGCCACCGCGGCCGCGAGTCCCACGAAAAACGCCCACCACAGCGCATTGACGAGGGCACCGATGAGGGTAGGCATGAGGTCGGCGGGTATGAGTGCACGGGTGGCGGGATCGAGGAGGTTTTGCGGATTCAGGAGCTTTTCGAGCACGGACTCCGGCACCGACCCCTTGAGGTCCCCGGCGATGACCGTGAACGTGGCGTTCATCCGTTGCAAGAGGATGCTGCCCATGATGCTCAGGATCAGGGCGCCGCCGATGGTCCGGAACAGCATGACCGTGGAGGTGGCCACTCCCAGATTCCGGAAGGGCACGGCGCCCTGGGCGGCCACCAGCGCCGTGACGTTGACCATCCCCATGCCGGTGCCGGCGGCACTGACCGCGATGAGCATGATGATCCTCCCGCCGGCCTCTTCCAGCACCATGAACGGGATGTAGCCCGCCACCATGAGCGCCATCCCGATGGCACAGACGTTGCGGTATCCCCATACGGGGGCGACCCGGCCGGCGGTCAGGCTGCCGGCTGTCCAGCCCACGCTCAGGGGCAGCAGGGTCAGGCCCGCCTGCGAGGCGCTGCCGCCGAGGGCGCCCTGGACGTACAATGGCAGGAACCCGATGATGCCGAAGATGCCCATGGCCGCCAGCAGGCTGAGGTAGGTGGGGCGGCTGTAGCTGGGCATGCGGAACAGCGCGATGGGCAGCAGCGGGTCCCTCGCCTTGCCCTCGATGGCGATGAAGATCGCCAGCAACACGATGACTCCCACTACCACCGAGATGGATTCGGCGGTGACGAGGTCGATCTGGTTTGCCGCGACCAGAAGGCCATAAAACAGCAGCATCAGCGCGGACAGGAGAATCGCGGCGCCCGCCAGGTCCAACGACCGGCGCGTGCGTTCGGCGCGCTCCTCGCGGAAGCCTGCGATGATCAGCCCGGCTGCCGTGATGCCAAGGGGCAGGTTGATCCAGAAGATCCAGCGCCAGTCCCAATACTCGGCAATGAACCCGCCGCCGGCCGGGCCGAGCACGGAGGCGACGCCCCAGACGCTGGCGATCATGCCTTGCATGCGGGCGCGCTGCTCGACGGGGAACACCACCCCCACGATGATGAAAGCGAGGGCGTACACTGCGCCGCCGCCCATGCCCTGCACGGCGCGGAAGACGATGAGTTGCGTCATGGTCTGGGCCGCGCCGCACGCCACCGAGCCCAGCACGAAGGTCGCGATCGCCAGCAAGATCAGGGTGCGCCGGCTGTAGAGGTCGGAAAGCTTGCCGAAGATGGGAGTCGCCAGCGCGGACGTGAGCATGTAGACGGAGAAGACCCAACTGTAGAGGTCGATGTCGCCGAGCTGGGACACCACCGTGGGCATGGCGCTGCTCACGATGGTGGCGTCGATGGCGAAGAGGAAGACCGCCACCATCACCCCGGCGACGGCGACTCGGGCGGAAGGCTGGGTGGCGGCCTGCGTCATCGGGGATGGTCAGTAACGAACAGGTGTTGAGGAAAGGGGGCTCCGTCGGGCCGCTACTCGCCTCGCGCGTAGGCCATGATCGCGTCGAAGATGGGGGTGTACCCCGTGCAGCGGCAGAGATTGCCGTCCAGCCCCTTTTTCACTTCGTCGAGCGTCGGCTGGGGATTCTGTTCCAGCAGGGCGTGAGCGGCCATCAGCATTCCCGGGCCGCAATAGCCGCATTGCACGGCGCCGTGCTCGAGGAAAAGCTGCTGTAAGCGGTCGAGCTCCATGCCCTCGCCGCACCCTTCGACGGTGGTGACCTCTTTTCCTTCGCAGCGGGCGGCCAGCACGACGCAACTGTGGACCGCCATGCCGTCCAACCGTACGGTGCAGCAGCCGCAGTGGCTGGTCTCGCAGCCGCGTTTGGCCCCGGTCAGGGCCAAACGCTCGCGCAGCACGTCGAGCAGGAGCGCCGCATCGGGGGCTTCCACCCGCACGTCCTCGCCGTTGACCTTGAGCTCAAGCACCGCCATGGCCGTTCTCCCCGATCTGCTTCGCCGCCTGGAGCAGCGCCCGGCGGACGAAGACCGACACCATCTTCCGGCGGTAGCCGGCGCCGGCATGGGGGTCCGAAGGGGGATCCACTTCCGTGGCCGCCATCTCTCCCGCGGCCCGGGCCGTCTCCTCGTCCAGCACCGCGCCCTTCAGCCCGGCTTCGGCCCGGGAAGCCCGGAGCGGAACCGGCGCCGCTCCGCCGATGCCGATGCGCGCCTCGGCCACGCCGCCCGCGCGCTTGCCGTCCGGCACCACCACCGCGGCCACCCCCACCATCGCCAGGTCCTCGGGACTGATGGCGTGCTTCAGGTACACACCGGCGGCTCCGGCGGGCGGATGCTCGATGTCGATGCGGCAAAGGATCTCGTCCGGTTCCAACGCGGTCTCGAAATATCCGGTGAAGAACTCGGACAGGGGGACCTCACGAACGTCGTTGCGTCGCCGTACTTCGGCCCGCGCGTTGAGGGCCAGCAGCACCGGGGGCAGGTCGGCGCCGGGTTCATTGTGGCAGACGTTGCCGCCGATGGTGCCGAGGTTGCGCACGGCGGTGGAGCTGACCTGCCGCGCGGCCGCCGGGAGCACGCCGACCTCCTCGCCGAGAATCGGCGAAGCGATCAGTTGGCGGCAGGTATTCATGGCCCCGATGGAGATGCCCGACGACTGCACCTCGATGCCGCGAAGCGCTTCCACGGGCTCGAGATCGATCAAGGCTCGCGGCGCCACCAGCCGGTTCCGCATCATCACCAGCAGCGACTGCCCGCCGGCGATGGGCAGGGCGTCCTCGGTAAACTCCTGCCGCGCCGCCAGCGCTTCCTCCAGGCCGGCCGGGCGAATCAGCTTGCATTCCATGGATCGTCTCTCATTGGACCGTGGTTGCCGTTCGTCGGGAAACGGTGCGTCACCCGCCGTTGCCCTTCCGTTGAGTCTCCAGCGCCTCCAGCACCCGCTCGGGATAGAGCGGCAAGTCCTTGAGCCTCACGCCCAGGGCGTCGTGGATGGCGTTGCCGATGGCGGGGGCGATGCCCACGATGGCCAGCTCGCCGATACCCTTGGCGCCGAAGGGACCCTCCGGCAGCGGCACCTCCACGGCTATGGGCGTGATCTCCGGGATCTCCTGGCTGGACGGTATCTTGTAGTCCATGAACGACGGATTGATGATGCGTCCGCGGTCGAACTGGAGCCGTTCGTGCAGCGCGTACCCCAACCCCATGACGACCCCCCCCACGATCTGGCCGTCGACGCTCGTGGGGTTCAGGCTCTTGCCCACGTCGTGGGCGGAGGCGATGCGCCGCACCCGGACGATGCCGGTCTCGTCGTCGATCTCGGCCTCCACGGCCTGGGCCGCGTACTTCCAGCCCGGCACGTACTCCTTGCGCTGGGCCTTGTGGGGCAGCGTCGGGTAGTCTCCCTTGCCGCCGTAGGAGCCCCGCCCCAGGATCGGCCGCTCGCTGGTATGAGCCCGTTCCAGCACGTCCCGGAACGCCAGCGAAAGCTCCGGGTGGGCTGGCGACACGACGTGCTCTTCCGCCACCTCCAGGTCGTCCCGGGGGATCTCCACCATCCGGGACGCTACGTCCAGCAACTGGCTTCTCGCGTCTTCCGCGGCGATCTTGACCGCCATGCCGGTGTAGAAGGTGACCCGGCTGGAGAACGTGCCGCGGTCGTACGGCGTGGTGCCGGTATCCGCGCTGGCGATGCCCACCTGCTCCACCGGAAGTCCCAGCACCTCGGCGGCGATCTGGCACATCACCACGGACATGCCTTGGCCGATCTCGGAGGCGCCCACCAGCACCTGCGCGCTGCCGTCCTCGTTGAACTGGACGTAGGCGCTGGAGATGCTGGAGTGGGTGGTGGGGGACTTGGCGATGGCCGCGAGCCCGCGGCCCACGTTGGCGGGCTTGGGTTCGCCCCAGCCGATCTCCTTCGCCACCTTTTCGAGGCACTCCTGGAGGCCGATGCTCTGCACCACGTCGTCGATGGAGTTGATGTCGCCTTCCTGCAGGATGTTCTTGAGCCGCAGCTCCAGCGGGTCCATCCTCAACCGCTCGGCGATCATGTCCAGTTGCGACTCGATGGCCCAGGCGCCCTCGGGCACGCCCAGGCCGCGCAACTGGGTGCCGCGCATCTTGTTGGTGTAGACCAGGGTGGAGGAGATCCGGAGGTCGTGGACCCGGTAGGGGCCGTTGCCGTCCTTCATGGCGCGGTTGCTGGGGGGCAGGCCCTCGGCGTGGGCACCGGTGTCCCAGAGAAAGTCCACGTCCCGGGCCACCAGGGTGCCGTCCTTCAGCACCCCGGTCTTGACCGTCACCGTGGCCGGGGTGGAGCCTGCCGCGGCGGTGAACTCCTCCGCACGGGTCATGACGATCTTCACGGGCTTGCGGCAGTGCATCGACAGCGCCACCGCCACGGGCTCCAGCCGCGGCTCGATCTTGCCGCCGAAGCCGCCGCCCACCTTGGTGCAGATGACCCGCATGCGGCTTTCCGGAATGTCGAACAACCCCGCCAGCAGGGTGCGGAGCTGGAACACCTCCTGGCTGCAAGTCCACACCGTCACCGTGTTGCCGCGGACAGCGGCCAGCGTGGCGTGGGGCTCCATGTAGCCGTGATGGATCTGGCTGGCGTGGAAGGTGTCCTCGAACACGTAGTCCGCCCTCGCCAGGGCGGCGTCCACGTCGCCGCGGTGGTGGGAGGCCCGGTGGATGATGTTGGTGCCCGGCACCGGGTTCCATGACGCCAGGTACACCGAACGGGCCGGCCCCAGCTCTTCGTGGACAAGGGGCGCGCCTTCCCGCGTCCCCTCCTCGGCGCTGAAGACCCCCGGCAACTCTTCGTACTCCACGTCGATGAGCGAGAGCGCCTCCAGGGCCCGTTCCTCGTCCGGCGCCGCGGCCGCGGCCACGGGCTCGCCCGCATAACGCACCTTCTCCACCCCGAAAATCTGCTCGTCCTCGATGGCGTAGCCGTAACGCCGGTCCGGGACATCGCGCGCGCTGATCACGGTGACGCCCGGGATCGCCCGGGCCTTCTCCACGTCGATGGACCGTATCCGGGCGTGCGGCAGCGGGCTCCGGAGGATCTTCCCCCACAGCATCCCCGGCTGGGTCACGTCGGGTCCGTAGACCGCCTGCCCCGAGATCATCTCGGCACCGTCCGGGCGCACCACCGGAGTGCCGATTACGCGATAGTCTTCAGCCATGTCGTTCGCTCCGTGGGCACAATACAGCCGATACGGTGGAGTGGGTCAAGCGGTGTCCGAGGGGGCTTCACCGTGCCCGGTCAGAGGTCGCATAGACCGGGCCACCGCTTTCGGATGCGCTCTTTCAGCTCGGCGCCGGCCTCCGCGACCTTCGGAAACGTGTCCCGCCGGTTCCAGGGCCGGCAGGCGTCGATGAGCATCCTCTTGTTGAGGTTTCTGCGGTCGTCGGGATAGGCCATGGAATCCAGCGGGCTGCTCCAGCAGTTGCGCAGGATGTCGAGATCGGTGTCCGGATCCAGGCGCGTACACATGGCCCACAGCACCGCGTCCGAATCGGTGGGGTCGATGTCGTCGTCGACCACGACGATCATCTTGTTGAGGTAGGAGCCCGCGTAGGAGCCGGCGGCGGCCATGGCGGCCTGCTTCGAGTGCCCCTGGTACATCTGCTCGATGGCGATGGTGATGAACATCTGGCTGCCGCAGCCCTCGTGGTTCCAAACGCCCCGGATACCGGGCACCCCGGCAGCCTCCATCTGTTCCCAGATGGCGGAGCTGCCGAGGAAGCTGGAAATGTAGGTGTCGTCGCTCGGAGGCCTGCGCGGCACGGTGCCGAGGATGATCGGGTCGTTTCGGTACATCAGCGAGGCCACCTCGATGACCGGCTGCACCTCGCGGCCCCCCGCGTAGTAGCCGGTCCACTCCCCGAACGGTCCTTCGGGCTCGAAACGCCCCGGTGGGATGTGGCCCTCCACGGCGATCTCGGCCGTGGCCGGAAGCGGCAGTTTCGTGACCTCGCCCAGGACGACGTCCACGGGCTCGCCGCGTATTCCTCCCGCGACGTCGTATTCGCAGACGCCGGAAGCCGCGTGGAGTCCGGCCATGAGATAGATCAACGGGTCGTGCCCGAAGGATACGGCCACCGGGCAGGGTTCGTTCCGGCGCCAGTACTTCTCCATGATGAGCCGCCCCTGCTTGCCTCCGGTGATCATGATGCCCAGGGTGTTCCGGTCGTGGACGGCCACCCGGTAGCAACCCACGTTGATCCAGTCGGAGTCCGGATCCTGCATGATGACCGCGCAGCCCGTTCCCAGATAGCGTCCGCCGTCGTCCTCGTGCCACTTGGGGGTAGGGAAGCGGAGCATGTCGACGGCGCACCCCGTCGCCACGTTCTCCAGCAGCGGTCCGCCGTCCAGCACCCGCGGCTTGATGCCGGGCAAGGCGCCGTGGAACCGGCGGCAATGTTCGACCATTTCGCGAAGCGGCCGGCCCCGCGGGATGTCCAGGGTCACGGCGACTCGCTCGGGCGAGGTGGTTACGTTGGAGAGCACGCGGAAACCGGGCGGGTAGCCCGGAATACGGTCGAAGAGGAGCGCCGGACGCCCTACTTTTTCCATGTAGAGGTCGGTGAGGCCGCCGATGCTCTCGTCACAGTCGGCGCCGTCGACTCGGCGGAGCTGGCCTAGGGTGTCGATGCGGTCGATCCAGTCTCGCAGGTCGCATACCGGCATTCGCTTCGCTCCGGCGCTCAGAACAGGAAGCGATTGCCCGGGTTGCGTGGGACGTATTGTCCCTTGCTGGTGGCGGTGATCAGGGCCTTGGGCTCTCCTTCCGGCCATTCCGTCAGGACCTCGCCGCGGCGAATGGTCATGACGGGCCAGCCGGTCATCTCGCGCCCCTCGAGAATCGTCCACCCGGGACGGGTGTGGACCAGATCGTTGGTGACGGTGACCGTGCGCTTCAGGTCGACGAGGACCACGTCGCCGTCGGAGCCGACCTGCAGGGAGCCCTTGCGCGGGTAGAGGCCGAAGATTCGGGCGGGAGCCTCGCACATCATCTCCACCAGCCGTTGCAGCGTGATCCTTCCCTTGTTGATCCCCTCGTCGAGCATCAACGGCAGCATCATCTCCACCCGCGACGGGAAACCGCTGGTGGTCTTCCACACGTCGCCCGGCACCTCCATCTCCGCGCGGGACCCGTGCGAGACCACGTGGTCCGACCCCAGGGAGTCGATCTCTCCGTTCTTGCAGGCTTCCCACAGGAGCTCCATGGTCTCGGGATACCGGAGCGGCACGTTGATCTTCCACGTGCCCGCGGGCAGGCAGAGATACACGGGGTTGCTCTGGGCATAGATCTCGACGCCCTCTTCCTTGGCCTGGCGGATCGCCAGCAGCGACTCGGCGGTGGTCGTGTGCTGGACGTACATCGGGCATTTCGTGATCTTGGCCAGGTAGGCGTACTGGCGCACGTGGTGCGCCTCGACGAAATCCGGCGAGCGGTCGGTCCACGCCTCCATGTCCATTCGCCCCGCGTCCATTAGACGCTGGGAGAAGACGCGAACGATCTCGAAGTTCTCGGGATGAAAGGAGACGATTCCCGGCGGCCCGATCCTGGCGACGTTCTCCAGGGTCTTGTACACCACGCCGTCGTCGAAGCCGGTGGCCAGTCCGGAACGGTAGACGTACCAGAGCTTGGCGGCGATTTCCGGATGCTTGGCGTGACAGTAGAACTTGTAGGACGTGACGCCGTACTTCTCGGCGTATTCGCCCACCTCTTCGGCCTGCTGGTCGGTCTCGAGCTGCGGCGTGAAGTAGAAATCGGTGATGCAGTTTTCCTCGCCGGTCTTGATGGCGATGTCCATGACGTCGTGAAACGACACGACGTCCTCCGGTCTCGTGTCCTGCACGAACGGTTTCTTCCCCATCCGCGGACTCGGGTCCTGGATGCCCCAGGTGGTGACCCCCGCGGCTGCCGCTGCCGGTGACTCGGTCTCCAGGTCGATATCGAGGGGAAACGAATGTCCGGGGTGGCCCTCGGGGTCCACGAGGCCCGGCAGGACATGCTTGCCGGCGGCGTCGACGACGCGGGCCGCGTCGATCTCGAAGCCGGGTTTGAGGATCGCGGCGACCTTGCCGTCGCTGATGGCGATATTCGCCGGACGGGTCCCTTCACGGAAGACGACGTCACCGTTCTTAATCAACAGATCCACACGTTCCATCGGCAACTCCTTTCCGGTTAAGGAAACTCCGATCAGATGCTGCCTGAGACGGCGCCCTTCGACTTCGCGTCGCTACGCCTGTCCTGAGCTTGCCGAAGGGCTCAGGGCGAACGGTTGGGGTTTGGGAAGCTTGACACACACTACGCTCGCCCGTTCTCCCTGAGTGTAGCGACGCGAAGTCGAAGGGCGCCGTCACAGGCATCCGAATTCCTTGTAGTAGCGTTCGGCCCCGGGGTGCAGCGGCACCACGCAGCCGTTGCACAAGTGTTCAGGCGTAATGGGAACCTCGATGTCCCTGAGATGAGGCGGCAGGTCCTCGTAGGGGGCGGCGATCCGGTCCCGGCGCTCCATGCTCGTTTGCGCCAGCAGGTAGGCGATCTCGTCCGGAAGATCGGCCCGGCAGAACAACAGCCAGCCGCCGAAGCTCAGGGTCAGCAGGTCGCGGTCGATGCCCTTGAGACGCCCCTTGGGGATGACGGCCTGGTCGAAACCATAGGTGTCCCGCATGTGCGCGACGGCTTGCGGGTCCAGCTCCAGGCACCGCATGGGCCTGGCTTCCGTCAACTCCTCCCAGGATTCGTCGTGAACGCCCTCCTGGAAGACGGCGTTCCCCTCGCCTCGCCGGACCATGGGCACGCCGACGACCGCCGGACCGGGAAACAGCACGCGCCCGCCCCAGGAGTTCACGTCGTCGTAGCTGAAGCCGTACCACTTCATCACCTGCTCGACCGTCCAGGTGAGCGTGTCCGGGCCCGTGGGTCCCACCCGCCCCGATACCAGCGTCATGGCCGGCTTGCGCGCCGCGATCTCCTCCATGGACCGAATGCCGAGTTCTTCGGCCACGAGCCAGAAGATGTAATCGGGTTCGGGAAAGCGCGCGATGGCCCGGAGCTCGCCGACACTGGCGTGGAACAGGCCCTTGCCCTCGGTGGCCATCCGGGCGTTCACGGGCGGGTTGGTGATGCCCACGTCGGCCAGCCCGGCGCCCACGGTCTTGGGATTCTCCAGCGATCCCAGGCCGAACCGGCCCGTGAAGACGCCGACACTCGAGATCAGTCCCGGCTCCTCGCGATAGCCGTTCAGGCCTTCCGCCAGCTCATCGGTGATGCGCCACCACGGATGGGACGGGGAGTGGGACGCGATCCTGAGGATGTAACCGCCGCTGTCATCTTTCTCGGGCATCCCGTCGGGACCTCCTTTGGGTGTCACCGGGCCACGGCATCCGGCTTCCGGCCCGCGACAATAGCACCAGCATTTTTCCGAGGTCAAACACGCCGGCGACGATCCCGGAAGCGGTCTTGCGCGCTCGTAGCCGTCTGCCCTATACAGGCTACATCCTCGGGAAACCGGGCCGGCGGTCGCATCCCCCTTTGTGGAACGGTTGGGAGGGCGCATCCGGAGATGGAAGAGCGAGATCTGGAAGGACTGACGATCGCACGGTTGGCCGGGCAGATCGAGAGCCGGGAAGTTTCTCCGGTGGAACTGACCCATCTCGCATTCGAGCGGATTGAACGGTTGAACCCTGCCCTGAACGCGTACGTGACTCTGACGAAGGACCGGGCGCTTGCCGACGCTGCCACGGCGGCCAGGGAGATCGAGGGCGGGCGCTACCGCGGTCCCTTGCACGGAGTCCCGTTTTCCATCAAGGACAACATCGCCATCGAGGGCGTGCGCACCACCGCGGGGTCGAAGACGCTCTCCGACTGGAAGCCCGACCATGACGCAACGGTGGTGAGCAGGCTCAGAGCCGCGGGCGCGGTCATCCTGGGCAAGACCCACATGCACGAGTGGGCCAAGTCGAGCCACACCAACAACGTGTTCTACGGCCCCAGCCGCAATCCCTGGGACGTGAAACGGGCCACCGGCGGATCGAGCGGCGGCTCCGCCGCGGCGGTGGCGGCAAGCCTGGGCCTTGGGTCCATCGGCACCGACAGCGCCGGCTCGGTGCGCAATCCCGCGGCGCTCTGCGGTATTGCCGGACTGAAGCCCACGCACGGAAGGGTGAGCCTGTTCGGCGGGGTCCCGGGCACGGGGCCCGGCTCCATCAATCATTTCGGCGTGCTGGCCAAGACCGTGGAGGACTGCGCGCTGGTGCTGAACTGCATCGCCGGAGCGGATCCACGGGATCCTTTCAGCGCCGACTTGCCGGTGCCGGACTATTCCAGGTGCATCGGGGATGACGTGAGCGGACTGAAGGTGGGGCTCGTCGGCGGCTATTTTGATGACCTGATGTTCGATGAGGTCAGGGAAGTCTTCGCCGCGGCCGTCGGTTTCCTCGAGACCCTCGGACTAGCGATAGAAGAGGTGGCGGTTCCGCACATGGAGCTTCTGCCGGCCGCACAGGCCTGTATCGCCCGGGTGGAGGACATGCCCGACCACGACCGCTACCTGCGCACCCGGCCGCGGGACTACAGCCCCGGGATGCTCAGGAACCTCATCGGCTCGCTGTTGATATCGGGCAGCGCCGTCAACACCGCCCACCGGGTTCGACGGCTCGTCTACGAGGGATTCGAGCGGGCCTTCGAACGCGTGCAGGTAGTGGTGGTTCCCACCATCGCGTTCCCCGCGCCCACCATCGAGGAGCTGGACCGGGGCCGCGCGCATATCGACGGCCGGGAGGTCAGACTGTCGGACCACCGGGGCAACCTTTTCACCTTGTGCACCATCCCGTTCAACCAGACCGGGTTGCCGGCCCTCAGCGTTTGCTGCGGCTTTTCTCCTTCGGGTCTCCCCATCGGCATGCAGATGGTGGGCAGGCCCTTCGACGAAGAGACGGTCCTGCGGGTGGGTCATGCCTATGAGCGGGCAGCGGGATGGTACAAGAGGACGCCGGACTTCCGGGACGGGAGGTGACCATGGCGCGCGTGGCGGTGGCACAGTTTACCGGGGACGTGGATTGGCGAGAGAACCTCGCCGCGGTCCGGCGCCTGACTCTCCGGGCAGCCGAGGCGGGGGCGGACTTCGTGGCCTTTCACGAGGTGGCCAGCACCATCTACCCCGCGTTCACCAACGACCCCGAGTTCTTCGCGCTGGCCGAAACGGACGACGGACCGTCGGTGGTTGAGGCGAGGGCCATCGCGCGAGAAACGGGCCTGGTGCTGGTCTACCCCTTCTTCGAGCGGGCAGGGGACCGCTACTACAACAGCGCGGTCGTGTTCGGCCGCGACGGACAAACCCTGACGAAGTACCGCAAGAACACCATCCCCAGCGGCCTGGGGCGGCTGGTGGGAACGGACGGCAGCGAAGAATACTACTTCTCGCGCGGCGACCTGGGATTCCCGGTGGTGCAGACGGACTTGGGCGTCAAGCTCGGCCTCAACATCTGCTACGACCGGAACCTGCCGGAGCCCGCCCGCTGCGCCGCCCTGAACGGCGCCGAGCTCCTGTGCGTGCCGGTGACCAGCACCCAGCGGGCGCGTTCGCGTTGGGAGATGCTGCTGTGCGCGCGGGCGGTGGAGAACGTCATGTACGTGGCCGCGCCCAACCGGGTGGGCGTGGACCGGGGCGGGGCGCCGGAGGAGTTCTATTTCGGCGAGAGCCTGATCATCAACCCGCGGGGCGAGGTGGTCGCCCACGCCAGCGCGACCGAGGAAGACGTGGTGTGGGCCGACCTGGACCTTGACCTGCTGGAGAGCCAGCGCAAGAACTGGATCTTCCTCGCCGACCGGAGACCCGACCAGTACGCGGCCATCAGGCGGTGACCCGTCACGGAGACCAATATGGAGTACAACCTGGGGGTGGATATCGGCGGCACTTTCACCGATTGCGTGGTCGTCGACGAGGTCGGCGAGCTGACCGTGGGCAAGTCGCTGTCCACGCCGGACAACTTCGCGCTGGGGGTCCTCAACGCGGTGCGCAACGCCGCCGAGCACCTGGGCATGTCGGGCGAGGAGGCTTTGCTGCACACGGCCAAGCTCTTCTTCCACGGCTGCACGGTGGGGGACAACACGCTGCTGACCCGCTCGGGTGCCAGGACCGGGCTCATCACCACCAAGGGCTTCGCCGACAGCATCTACATGATGCGCGGACGCATGACCGAAGGGCTCACCGAGGCCGAGACCGCTCACTTCTACGCCTTGACCAAGCCGGATCCACTGGTGCCCCGGCGGTTGATCGGCGAGGTCAAGGAACGCGTCGACTACAAGGGCGAAGTGGTGGTGCCGCTGGACCTCGACGAGGCGGCGGCGGTCGTCGACCGGCTGGTGGCCGAGGGGGTGACCGCGGTGGCGGTCTCGCTCCTGTGGTCCATATCCAACGACAGCCACGAAAGGGCGCTGGAGGAGCTGATCCAGTCACGGCATCCCGGCCTGTTCGTGAGTCTGTCCTCGGAAGTGGCGCCCTACCTGGGCGAGTACGAACGTACCATCACTACCATCTTCAACTCATACATCGGCCCCACCATCTCGTCGTACCTGTCCAACCTGCGCGAGTCCCTGGCGGCCAAGGGACTGCACAACGCGCCGCTCATCATGCAGGCCTACGGCGGCGTGCTGGACAGCGACGCGTGCGTGCGCCGGGGCGTGGGCCTGGTGGAGTCCGGCCCGGCGGCGGGCGTCGTAGGCGGCCAGTACTTCTGCGACAAGATCGATGAACCCAACATCCTGGTCACCGACATGGGCGGGACCACGTTCAAGGTAGGGCTGGTGCGGGACGGCCGCATCGAGAAGAACTACAGCCCGGTGATCCTGCGCCACGCCGTGCTGGCCACCAAGATCTGGGTGGAGTCCATCGGCGCGGGCGGCGGCAGCATCGGCTGGGTGGACGAGGAGAAGGGGCTCATGAAGGTGGGGCCCCAGGGGGCCGGCGCCAAGCCCGGGCCGGCGAGCTACGGGCTGGGCGGCACCGAGCCCACGGTGTCGGACGTCGATCTGGTGCTGGGGTATCTCAACCCCGACTACTTCCTGGGCGGACGCATGCGGCTGGACCGGGAGGCGGCGGAGCGGGCCATCCAGGAGAAGGTGGCGGACCCGCTGGGCATGAGCCTCACCGAGGCGGCCAGCGGCCTCTACCGCATCACCAACGCGCAGATGGCGGACCTGATCCGCCGGGCGACGGTGGAGCGCGGTCACGATCCCCGGAACTTCGTGCTGTTCGTGGAGGGCGGGGCCGGTCCGGTGCACTGCGGCCGTTACGCCGCGGAACTGGGCATCCGGGAGGTGGTGGTGCCCATGACCTCTTCGGTCCACGGCGGCCTGGGCCTGCTGGCCTCGGACGTGGTGTTCGAGTACGGCAAGGCGGAGCGGTTGGTGTATCCGCCGGACCCCAAGGTCGTCAACGCCACCTTCGCCGGGCTCCTGGACAAGGCCCGCGCGGACCTGGAGAAGATGGGGTTCGCGGGCGAGGAGATCGCGGTCATCCGCAGCCTGGACATGCGCTACCGTTTCCAGTGCCACGAGCTGAACGCCGAGCTGCCGCCCGGCACCGCTGCTCTCGGTATGGAGGACTTCCAGTGGCTCGACCAGGCCTTCGACGAGCTGTACGAGAAGTCCTATGGCCCGGGGTCCGGCTACCGGGAGGCGGGCAAGGAGATCATCACCTTCCGGTTGCGCGCGGTGGGCAAGATTCAGCACCCCAACATCAAGCGGTACGCCTTGGGCGCCGCCGGCCCCGGCGACGCCTTCAAGGGGAAGCGGGACGCCTACTTCGAGCAGGAGCGGGACTTCCTCCCCGCCGACATCTACGACTTCGATCGGCTCACACCGGGCATGGAGATCCGCGGCGCGGCGATCATCGAGAGCCCGGTGACCACCATCGTCGTCGGTCCTGGCGACACCGCGGTGATGGACGAATACCGCAACATCAGGATGCACGTGGAGGTCTGACGGTGCGTGCCGCGCAAAGCGCGGCGACCGAAAATTGCGGGACCGCGAATCAAGGAGCGTTCCATGGCTGAACCGAAGCTGTCCGTCGATCCGGTGACCTTCGAGATCCTCTCGCACCGGCTCTACCAGATCACCCAGGAGATCGGCACCACCCTGGAGCGGGTCGGAGGGACCGTCAACACCACCCAGATGCGCGACTACCTGGCGGGCCTCTACCAGCCCAACGGCGACGTCCTGTGCGCCGGCGACGCCATGGCCTGGCACGTGGGCTGTGCCGGGGTGGCGGTGCGGCGCATCATTGAGCGCTTCACCGACGAGGGCGGGATCTTCCCCGGCGACATGTTCCTGATCAACGACCCCTACCTGGCGGCCATCCACCAGCCGGACATGTACGTGGTGTCGCCGATCCACGTGGACGAGCGCCTGATCGGCTGGAGCGCGACCTTCGTGCACGTGGCCGACGTCGGCGCCATGTCGCCCGGCGGGAACTCGCCGGGCGCCACCGAGATCTGCCACGAGGGCATCCGTATCCCCGGCCTCAAGCTCATCGAGCGCGGCAAGATCCGCCGCGACGTGTTCGACACCATCACCAACATGACGCGGCAGCCGGTCATGGTGGGGCTCGACTTCAAGTGCGAGATCGCCGCCAACAACGTCGGCCGCGCCCGCATGCAGGAGCTGTACCGCCACTACGGCGTGGAGCTGATGGAGAAGGTCACCAGCGAGATGCTGGACCACACCGCCAGCCTGTTGCGCCGGAGGCTCCTGGAGGTGCCCGACGGGGTCTGGCGCGCCCAGGGCAACATCGAGGCCGGCGACCACCTGTGGAACATGCAGGTGCAGCTCACCAAGAAGCGGGACCTCCTGACCTTCGACTTCACCGGCACCGACCAGCAGGCCCCGGTGGGCATCAACCTGCCCTACCACGCCACCGTGGGCGCGTGCTTCGAATCGCTGCTCCAGACCCTGGGCTACGACCTGCCCAAGAACCACGGCCTGTTCCGCGTCATGGAGGTGATCGCGCCCGAGGGCACCATCGTGAACCCCACCTATCCGGCGCCGGTGTCGCTTAACACCACCTCCGGCGGCGCGGTGGCGCGCTTCCTGGCCGGCAGCACGCTGATCCAGATGATCGGCACCAGCGAGAAGTGGTCCAAAGAGGTCACCGCCCAGACCCTGGGCACGCGGCTGGCCCGTCACGCCGGAGTGAACCAGACCGGCGGCTACTACGTGTCCACGCTGGTGGGCCTGGGCGGCATCGGCGCGCGCTCCTGGGGCGACGGCATCAACACCGCCGGCATCGAGATGGGCCGGCCCTCCACCGTGCACAACGTCGAGTGGGTGGAAGCCAACTTCCCGTTGCTCTACCTGTACCGCCGGCATCTCCAGGACGGCGCCGGAGCGGGCAAGTACCGCGGCGGCGCCGGCGAGGAATCCCTCCTCATGACCCACGACGCCCCGGAGGCCAGGATCCAGATCGTCGCCCTGGGAGTCGCCGGACTGCGGAACTCGGGCTTCGGCATCTATGGCGGCCACCCGGGCGCTCCCAGCATCCTGGTGCACGTGGAGGACAGCGAGGTGCGCAAGGCCGTGACCGGCGGAACCCTTCCCGACGAGTTGGCGGAGGCGGGCGGCACCCACAACCTGCTGGGCTACCGCGACCTCCGCCTGAACGCCGACGACCTGCTCTACCTACGCTGCGCCAACGGCGGCGGCTACGGCGACCCGCTGGAACGGGAACCGGAGGCCGTGGCCGTGGATGTGGTAGACGGCCTCGTGTCGCGCGAAGCCGCGGAGTCCATCTACGGCGTGGTGTTCGCGGAGGGGGACGGCGTGGACACCGGCGCCACCCGTGCCAAGCGCGAGTCCCTGAAGCGCGAACGGCAGGAAGCGGTCACCCAGGCGTCGGAGACGCCCGAAGCGGCCGGCGCCGGCACGGCCGCCGTCCGGCATCCCCTCCAGGAGTCCCTGGAGCTGTGCGACGTCGGCGACCGCCCGTGGGTGCGGTGCACCCGGTGCGGCCACCTCCTGTGCGAAAGCGACAGGGACTGGCGAGAGGCCTGTTCCGTCGGCGAGGCGCCGCCCACAGAAGCAGGACCCTTGATGGACCTGCTCACCGGCCGGTACGAGTTCCGCCGGTGGTACTGCCCGGGGTGCAGCGTCCTGCTCGAATCGGAGGTCGTGGTAGCGGAGGGGCGGTCGGCGTAAAGGGCTGAGTCTATTCAGCCACGGTTGCCGGCCAATTTGCAGTACAATTGCAAGTTGACCGACTTCACTCGGCTGCGCTTCGCTACGCTCAGGGCGAAGGGCGAAATAGTTCTCTCGAAACTTGGCCGCCGCGGCAAGGAGCGGTCACTCACTTGGCCGTCGTCGCGGCTGCTTCCCGGTATTCCCTCTCCGCGTTCCGCGTTCGTTCCATCACCTCGGGTGTGCGCTTCCGCTCCGCCCATTTCTCACGCGCGTCCTCGATTTTCGCCACGAGCTTCTCGGCCTGACGCGCCAGCTCGGACTCGTCGATGCGGGTGCTTCGTCCGCCCTCCAGCAACACCTCGCCGCCCACCAGCACGGTATCGACGCTGCGGCCGTTCTCGGAGTAGACGAGGCTTTGCACCAGCTCGGTGGACGGCCACATCCTGGTGTCGGGTTTGAGGATGCAAATGTCCGCCAGATAGCCGGGGGCGATCCGGCCGGCCCGGATGCCGAGCACCTCGGCACCGCCGGTGGTGGCCATGGCGAAAGCTTCCCGCGCGGTGATCCAGGACTCGAACTCGGTGACGCTGCACCGGCGCATGACCGCCGCCATCTTCATCTGGTCGAACATGGAATAGCCGTCGCTGGTATCGCCTCCGTCGGAGCCCAGCGCCACGGTGATGCCGCGATCCAGCATTTCGCGGACGCGCGCCAGGCCGCTCCCGAGCTTGGCGTTGCTGGAAGGATTGTGAACCACCGCCGGCTGCTTCTCGCCGAGGAGGTCCAGCTCCTCATCGGTGAGGTGCACCGCGTGGGCCAGCGACACCCTGGGTTTCAGGAGCGCGAGCCTCGCCGCCCTTCGAACCGGCGTTTCGCCGTCGGCCGACCGTTGTTTCGCCTCCGACCGGGTTTCCATGAAATGCGTGTGGACGGACAAGCCCCGGTCCTCGGCCATGGCGAGGCACTCGGTCAGGAAGCTGTCCGAGCAGGTATGGAGCGAGGTGGGCGCGACCACGCCCATGACGTGGGCCGGGCCCTGGCCGATGAGGTCGTGCGCGCGCTTCAGCCCCGCGATCTCCGCCGGCCCTGTGCCGGACAGCTCCCGCGCCGGCGTGGCGCTCCATCCGCCGTCCGTGGCCGAGGGGGCGACGGCCGTCCGGACCCCGAGGCGCCGGGCGGCATCTATGCAGGCGCGAATCTCCTCGAGATCGATGCCGCGCCGTCTGGAGAGATGGTGCAGGACGCTCGTCGTCCCGTGCTTGAGGGATTCCAGCAGGGCGATGTGATTGGCGGCGAGCAGGTCGTCGTAGTCGGGATCGAGGATGTCCTCGGTTCCCCGTCTTTCGAAGTGCCACAGCTCGAAGGGCAGCCGGTCCCGCAGGCTTCGCTGCAGGATCTCGGTGTGGTGCGTGTGCGCGTTGACGAAGCCTGGGATCACGACCTTGTCGCGCGCGTCCACCACGTCGCGTCCCTCGGCCGAGAACGTGTCCGGCAGCGGCTCGATGCCGTCGATGACGTCTCCCCTGATCCGGACCAGCCGGTTCCGCGACACCGGCTCGGACGCCGCGCACAGGAGGGTCCCCGCGAGTATGAACTTCTCGTTGTTCATGAGGTGGGCTCCCAGTGAGTAAGCCGCCGGCCGACGGCGCTGACGAGGGCGTCGAACGCGATGGAGATCACGGCCAGCACGCCCAGGCCGACGAACATTTCCGCCAGGCGGTAGTCCCTGGCCATCTGGTAGGTGAAGAACCCGATGCCGTTCCGTGCCGCCACCATCTCTGCCAGGACGATGATGACGACGGCCACCGGCGCCGTGATGCGCGCACCGCTAATGATGTAGGGCAGCGACCCCGGCAGCACCACGTATCGGATCAGCTCGTAGCGGGAGAACCCCATGGAAGCGGCCGCCCAGAGGTAGCGCTGGTCAATTTCCTTGATGCCGGAGAAGGTGTTGACGAAAAGCTGGTAGAAATTGTTGGCAAAGACGACGAGTATCTTCGCCAGCTCGCCGATCCCGAACCACACCACGAAGAGCGGCAGAAACGCCACCTTCGGCACCGGAGCGATGGTGCTGATGGACGGCACCAGGAAGCTCTCCGCCCTGCGGCTCAACCCGGCCGCGGTCCCGCACACGACGCCGAACGCCAGGGACAGCGCGAACCCCGCGGCGATGCGGACGATGCTGATGCCGATGTCGCCGTAGAGGGACGAGTCCCGCACCAGGAGCAGCCACGCCTCCGCCAGGACGGCGCTGAGCGGCGGCAGGAAGTAGCGGGGCACAAAACCGGTCTGAGTGATGCCCTCCCAGACCAGCGCGACCACCGCGAACGAGATCAGCCCCGGACCCAGACTGCGCAAACGCTCCATCACGCGATCCTGTTCTCCTTTCTCGCGAATCAGCCAGACACCACACCAGGGAACGCCACCCCTCGGACAACCTCCTAGCGATTCCAGGGTGTGGTCCAGCGCCCCAACGCCTCGACGGCGCGGTCCAGCAACAGTCCCATTAGGCCCAGGAGCACGATGCCGGCAAACATCTTGGCAAGCTCGTAGGTCTGTCCGGCGATGATGACCAGCTGTCCCAAACCGGAATAGGCTCCCACCATCTCGGCCACCACCATCATGGTGACGCTCATGGGCACGGCGATGCGAAGACCGCTGATGATGTAAGGGAGTATCGAGGGAATCTTCACGAGGCGGAGGATCTCCCGGTTGCTGTAGCCCATGGAAAGCGCGGCCCAGACGTGGGACTCGTTGACGCGCTTCAGCCCCTCGTAGGTGTTGATCATGACGGGGAAGAAGGCCACGGAAACGATCACCACCAGCTTCTGGGTCTCGCCCAGTCCCAGCCACACGATGAAGAGCGGCAGCAAGGCCGACCTCGGGAAGGCCTGGGACCCTACCAGGAGCGGCATCAGGTAGGCGTCCCAGCGTTTCGAAAGGCCGGTCCACAGACCGAAGGCAACGCCCAGCAGGCAGGCGATGACCAATCCGCCGACCACCCTGAACAGGCTCACGCCGGTGTGCCACAAGAGCTCACCGTCACCGACGCCTCGCCAAAGAGAGGCGAAGACGAAGTCCAACCGCGGCAGCACGTCCTCCCCGATCATCTCGAACGCCGTGGCGATCTCCCACAGCGCGGCCAGGATGATCAGCGGGTAGAAGTAGAGCACGCCGTCGAGCGCGGCGCGGCCCACCTTGCCTGCCCTCAATCGAACCGTACCTCGTCCCGGATCAGCTTCCAAAGTTGCTCCCGTTTCTCTTCATAGCGCGGGTCCCGGCGGTCCCGGGGATACCGGAGGTTGACGTCCACGATGCGCTTGACGCGTCCCGGCCGCGCGCTCAGGACCACGACCTTTTGCGCCAGGAATACCGCCTCGTCCAGATCGTGCGTGACGTAGACCACCGTCTTCTGTTCCCTGAGCCAGATGCCGACGAGCCACTCCTTCATCAGTTCGCGTGTCTGGGCGTCCAGCGCTCCCAGGGGCTCGTCCAGCAGCAGCACGCTCGGCTGGTAGATGAGGGTGCGCGCGATGGCCGCCCGTTGCTGCATGCCGCCCGAGAGCTCTCTCGGGTAAAGCCGGCGGCTCTCGCCGAGGCCCACGGCTTTCAGGTAGGTGTCGATCAGCTCCTCGGCGCCGTCTCCGGTGATTCCCTTGGGGCGGAGCGCCGCCCGCAGGTTGTCTTCCACCGTCATCCACGGGAACAGGGCTTCGCGCTGAAAGACGATCCCGCGGTCGGGACCGGGACCGCGGATTGCCGAATCGTCGAGGCGGATGTTTCCGTCGGTGAGCTCCACGAAACCGCCGATGCAGTGGAGCAGGGTGCTCTTGCCGCACCCGCTGGGACCGATCAGCACGACGAACTGCCCCGCGGCCACGTCGAAGGTGACGTCCGACAGGGCGAGAACGGCTCCTTCCCGCACCGGGTATGACTTCGACACGGACTCTACGGCGAGCCGGCCTTGCGTGGCCATTCCTCCGCCCTCCATCGGTCAGCCGCTACGGTCCGAAAAGCCCGAGGCGATGCGGAGTCGGGCGCGGCACCCGCGTCGGGAGTGCCGCGCCGGATCCGTACAGGGGAGCACTGCGCACGGCTCCCGGCTAGGGCAGGCGCTTGGCGGCCCGCAAATCGTCATGGGCACGTTTCATGACGGATACGTCGATCACGGAGTCCAGGAACCCGTCGGGAACGTTCTTCACGACCTTGAAGTCGCGCATGACGTTCAAGTGGGCGGCCACCGCATCCTTGACGGCGGCCGGGTCGTAGACGAACAGGTCCCGAAGCATCTTGTACTTGGCCAGGTCCGGGAGGATGGACGTGTCGCCTTTCCAGAGATCGGTGATCAACTCGATGTATTGTTCGTTGCTCATGCGGGAGAGATCGTAGGTTGTGAGCAGGATGGCCTTCATCAGGCGCAATGCGGCGTCGGGTCTCTTCTGGAGGAACGAAGTGTTGGCGATCCAGCCCTCGCGGGCAAACGTCGGAATCACGTCGGACGTCTTTCCCAACTCGTGCCCGTAGCCTTCGTTGTAGACGTTGGCGACATACGGCGGAAAGAATGCCAGCGCCTGAACCTGGTTCCGCTTCAGTGACGGCGCCATCCCGCCGAACGGCAGCTCGATGATGTCGACGTCCTTGCCGGGCTCCAGGCCGTTGGCCTTGAGCAGGATCCGGGCGGTGATCTCACTGAGGGAACCGAGGCGGTGGGTGCCCAGGATCTTCCCGCGCAACCCCTTCCAGTCCTTGATCTCGTTCCTGACGGCAATCACCGTGCCGGTGCGGTGTTCGGCGTCCTCGAAGCCGTAGACGTTGATGACCTTGATCGGCCCCCCTTGCAACGCGACGTTGATGACCGGCGAGATGGAGCTCATGGCGACATCGGCGCGTCCGGATGCGGCCGTGGTGGCGTTGTCCGCGCCGCCGC
This sequence comes from uncultured Binatia bacterium (SeqCode), assembly GCA_965204205.1. Classification (GTDB taxonomy): domain Bacteria; phylum Desulfobacterota; class Binatia; order UBA9968; family JAJDTQ01; genus JAJDTQ01. The sequence goes on from OZ241976.1 coordinate 542,074, forward strand.
GCACGGGAATGAGGCTCAACTCAAGACCCTGCTCGTCGAGGTGCGGGCGCATGGCCTTGAGGAAGTCCAGGATGCCGATGACGAACCCCGGCGGGTGAGAAACGACGATCTTTTCCTTCTTGCTCTGTGCGAGAGCGCCACCGGAGAACGCAACGAACGGAAGCACAAAGGCGGCTATGAGCACGATACCCGTCAGCTTGTGTAGGCGCTTCATGGTGTTTCCTTTCCGACGAACGTTTACTGAGGCTCTTGCCTTCCAATAAATGGTTCGGCCCGCTGTCGACAGTGGTGCCAAAGTCGTTGCCGAAGGTTGATGAGGTCCTCCCAGGATGATCGGGTCCCGTACCGCCAGTATGTCAATTGTCCCGATAAACCTCCTTTCTGTTCGATGCCGCCCCTCTGCCGCGTGGCAGCCCCTCACAGCATGTTCGGCAGCCACAGCGCGATGCCCGGGAACGCGATCAACAGGACCAGTACCACCAGGTCGCAGGCCAGAAAGGGCAGCGCGGAGACGTAGACGTCGCGCATGGTGGTGTCGGGGGGCGCCGCGGCCTTGACCGCGAAGAGGCTGGTGCCGAAGGGCGGCGAGGTCAGGGCCATCTCGGCGTTGAGGAGCATCAGCAGCCCGAACCACACGGGGTCGTAGCCCAGGGCGATCACCACCGGCAGGAAGATCGGGATCGTGACCATGAAGATGGTCACTACCTCCATGATCATGCCCAGGATCAGCACCACGATCATCATGCCGATGATGATCAGGATGGGCGCCACGTCGAGTCCGGCGACGAAGCCGCTGATGCCCCGGGTGATGCCGGCGAACGCCATGATCTGGCTGAAGGTGGCGGAGGAGGCGAAGATCATCAGGATCATGGTGGACACGCGGACGGTGCCGCGCAGCGAAACCAGCACCAGGTTCCAGTCGAGCTTGCCGTAGACCCCGGCCAGGATGAACGCCCCCAGGGCGCCGGTGACGGCGGACTGGGACGGCGTCGCCACGCCGAGGAAGATGAGCCCCAGGGTCAGGAAGACGATCAGGCCCAGGGGCACCACGTAAACCAGGGTTTCGTACACGCGCCGCCCCACGGGCGGCCGCTCCACGGCGTACGCGGGTGCCAGGTCCGTCTGAATCGCCGCCCGGGTGATGATATAGATCATGTAGAGGGCAGCCAGCATGAGTCCGGGGACCGCCCCGCCGATGAGGATCTTGGCCACGGATATCTTGGCGATGGCCGCGAGTATGATGGCGAGGCCGCTGGGCGGGATCATCATGGCGAGTCCGCCCCCGCCCAGGATGGGTCCCAGGCTCATGGGCTTCTTGTACCCCTGCTTCTCCATCTCCGGGGTGAGCACGGTGGCCATGACCGTGGAGCTGGCCAGCGACGAGCCGCTCATGGTGGCGAACAGGGTGGCGAACGCGATACCCAGGATCGACAGCCGTCCCGGTATGCTGCCCAGCCAGTCGCCAAGCACCCGGAGCATGGTGTTGCCCATGCCCGAGTGGAAGATCACCATGCCCATGAGCGTGAACTCCACGATGGCCAGCAGCGTGAAGGTGGACAGCGCGGTCTGCATGTTGAGCACCACCAGCTCCATGCCCGGGCCGCCACCCCAAAGGGTCAGCGCTCCGCCGGCGGTCACCAGCATGAAGACGAAGGCGATGGGCAGGCCGGTCATCAGCAGCACGACGATGACCGAGAAGAAGATCAGCAGCAGGAGCGGCCAATCCATGGCGTTACGGGTTCCGGGCGGGAAACCGGGCGCTCATCCCCGGTCCCCGGCCCCCGTCCTGGCGTCTTGCCAACGCCGGTAGTAGCCGCAGGTCCGGCGCATGAACTGGATGCACAGCGACGCCGCGCCGACGGGGATGGGGATCAGCAGCGGATACAGCGGCGGCTTGAGGGGGCTCTCGTACATCCTGGTGTCCGCCATATACTCCATGATGGTGGTGGTGGTGGCGAAGTAGGCCAGCACTCCGGTCACCAGCACGCCCACGGCCGAGGTGGCCACCCCGAGGAACGCCTGGCTCTTGGCGCCCAGCACCTCCACGACCACCTCCACCTTGACATGGCCGTCCTCGCGCAACAGCCACGCCGCGCCGAAGAAGGCTAGGTACAGGAGGCAGTACTCGGCGATCTCGATGGCCCAGCCCTGGGCCGAGGCGAAGAACTGCCGGCTCGCGATGTCGGAAAGGGTGAGCAGGGAAGCCAGGACCACGGCCACCGCGGAAACCAGCATGGAAACGTCCAGGAACCGGTCCCAGGCGGCGCCGAGTTTCGTGAGGAAGACCTTCACCGTGGCCTAACCCTTTTCCGGCGGGAGTGCGCCGAGAGCGAACGTTACAGCGTGAGTGAAACAGGAAAGGCAGACCCCGCGGCCGTCCGGCACCGGCGGCGCGGGAACTGCCCTCCTGTCAGGTGTCCGTGCCGAGCCGGGTCACCGGCTCATCATCGGCCGCATCTTGTCGACCAGCTCCTTGCCGACGCTCTTCTCGACCCGTGCCCAGGACTTGGTCATGACGTCGTTGAAGAAGCTGTCGTTGACGTCCTTGGGCCAGTCGATGCGCACCATGCCGTTCTTCTTGGCAACCTGCCAGGCCGCGTCGAACTCTTTCTTCTTGAGGTCGACGAGGCCCTTTTCGGTCTCCGCCGCGGCATCCACCAGGACTCTTTGGAGGTCGGCAGGCAGGCCGTTGAATTTCTTCAGGTTGACGCAAAGCACCGTGTTCTGGGCCGTGAAGAAGCCGGGGCCTACCCAGTACTTGAGGACCTCGTAGAGCTTTCCGTCCACGACGGTCGCCATGGGGGCCGGCCTCACGTCGATCAAACCACGCTGAAGGGCGGAATAGACTTCCGGACTCGCGACCCGCACCTTGCGGCCGCCGGCCCGCTCGATGATGGGCTCGTAGATCCCGGAGGTTCGGAATCCCAGGCCCTTGAGATCTTCCGGCTTCTCCGCCTTCTTGGTGCTGACCAGCACGTAAGGCGTGGCCGTCGAGGTCCGTCCCAAGTAGCGGAACCCGTTCTTGGCGAACTCCGCCACGAGGAAGTCGTAAAGACCGCTCTTCCGTTCCTCCGCCGGGGTCAACTGGGAGAGGTGCATCACCTGCGCCGCCTTGACGTGGAGCACGTAGGCCCATGCCACGCTCATGTCCAGCACGCCCTTCTGCACCGCAGCCGGCTGTTTCCTTCCCGGCGTGATCTCGGGTCCGCCGATCCAGTCGACTTTGAGCTTGCCCTTGGACATCTCCTCCACCAGCTTGATGAACGTAGGGATGGCGGACAGGGTAACGGCCGTCTTCGGGTCATAGGTGGCCAGCTTCAACGTGACGGTGTCTGCCGCGGCGGGGTTCCAGCCGGCGAATGCCAGCGCCACGGTCAGGATCAGGCCCGGTACGAAACCCTTTGCATACCTCATGGCGATACCTCCTCGATACGTCCCTGAAGATTCGTTGGCGGCCCGGAAAACGGCCCGACGTTACTCGCAACGCCGAAAGCTTGTCAAGCAGGGTTTCCGCCCGGCCACTGAGAAGACTCTGATCAATTTGTGCCGGCGCCCTTCGACAAGCTCAGGACAGGCGTAGCGAAGCGAAGTCGAAGGGCGCCATCTTGCTTGGCGGCAATCGATCAGAGTTTCCCTAACCGGTGAACTCGAGAACGTCGAGTCCGCACAGGCGGTCCAGCAGGTACAGCCGGCCGTCGGAGCGGTCGAGGAACACGTCGTTGCTCTGGACGATGGATTGCCCTTGGCCGGGCTCCGGCATGTAGTAGCCGATCTCCCGCGGGCACCAGGGGTCCGAGATGTCCACGGCCCGGAGCCCGCCGGCGAACCAGGTGACGAAGATGGTGTTGCCCTGGACCTGTTCCTGGGGCTGATGCGACCCGAACCATTCATCCTTGTTGAAGGGCTCGTCGTTGGGCACCCGGAAGGTGGCGATGGGCACGGGTTGGGTTTCTTCGGTGATGTCGACGATCCACATGAAGGCGTTGGGCGCCGGCGTCAACCGGTCCACCACCTCCTCGTCGGTGACCACCAGCAGCCTCCGTCCCTGGATGGTCTGGGGAATCGGCAGGGCGGTGTGGGTGGGGCAGGGGTAGGGCGGGCTCCAGTCAAGGCCGCCGACCCGCCGGGGCTGGGTCATGTCCGATATGTCGAGGATGACGAAGCCCCCGTGCCAGTAGCTGGTGTAGAGCCGGTCGCCGAGCCGGAGCGGATGGTGGCAGCGGTGCCGGACTCCCTGCCACGTCGGGGTTTCGCCCCCCGCGGTCCACTGACCGGGCATCCACCACCGCCCCACCTCCTCGGGCCGCGTCGGTTCCTTCAGGTCCAGGATCATCATGATGTTGCCGACGTAGCCCTCCACCTGGGGCGAGAAGTAGGCGTAGTCTCCGTCGAAGTCGAAGCGGTGAACGCCCGTGCCCCCGGCCCGGTAGAAGCCGATCTCCCGGGGACCGGCCTTGTCCGCCACGTCGTAGATCCTGAGGCCGCCCTCAAAACCGTTTTTCGCCACCCCGCCGTAGCGTTCGTTGTTCACCAGCATGACGTCGCCATGGACCCGGACCTTGTGCGAGTGGGTGCCCTCCGGGACCTCGACGTGGGATACCACCTTCAGGTTTCGGGGGTCGGAAACGTCCACGATGGAGGTGCCGTGGGGCGGCTCCAGGTGTCCGACGTAGGCGTAGTCCCCCTGCACCACCACCTGTCCGCCGCCCGGGATGTCGATGTGCCCCAATTGCCGGAAGCCTTTGCTGGAGCCGTAGGGTTCGCGTTCTGCCATGATGAGCCTCCGTTGGTATGCGGCGATTCCGTCAGGCCTTGCGCGCCAGCGCCGCCACCACGCCGCCGCTGGCCGGGCCCTGGTGCTCGGCGCCGGCGGAGACGTAGCACATGGTGTCGCCGGTGACCGAGGCCACCACCGCGTTGACCGCGCCGCGGATGTGCCGGGTGTAGTTGATGTCCGAGTCCTCGAACACGACATGGCGCCGGCCGCGCGTACTGCCGGACGGGTCCGGTTCGCACTTGACGAACACGTTCACCAGCCGGTCCCAGTCGCGCTCCGACAGTTCGCCGTTGACCTCGAGGTCCACCTTTCGGAGGGCTTCGCGCACCGCCGTCGCGTCAATGGCGTCCTTCATCACCGCGTGGTCGATGAAGAAATCGCTGGTGGAGCGCGGCGAGTTGCCGAGCACGATAATCTCGCAGTTCATCAGTTCGATGCCGGAAGAGGCGGAGGCCACGTTGGAAAAGATTCCGAGGTCCTGTCCGATGACCGCCTCGTCCACTGTTCCCGCGTCGATCTCGCCGGTGGCCATGCCGATGCCGAGGGCGGCAACGCTTCGGGCATACGACATGGACTTGTAGGTGTCGGTGGTAACGACGCGCGCGTTGCGCGAGTACGCGTCCTTGATCCGCTCGGTGGTGAGCGCGCCGGTCTTGATCTGAACGAAGTGGATGTCGGATGCATCTTCGATGCCTGCATCCTCGATGGCCGCCTTCACGCCTTCGGCGGCGGATTGCACGTGGGCCATCGTGCCGAACTCCTCCGGCGTCATGTCGCGGGTGTAGGCGGTGCCCACGGTGAAGCCCTTGCCCTTGCCGCCGCCGTCGCCGTCCGGGTCCTTCACGAAGATGGTGGCGTGGGGGCTCATCAGCCCCTCGGTGCCCCCCGACCAGATGATCGGCACCTTCTTCGCGATGTCGTTCATGCTGAGCCCCGACTTCTCCGCGATCAGCAGCTGGAAGCACTGGGTGGCCAGCGCCCGGGTGTAGTCGTTGACGCCGCCGTTGCCCTCGGTCTTGCCCAGGATCGCCACCACGTGCTCGGCCTTGAACGCCCCCGCGTCCAGCAGCTTCCGGCCTTCCGACACGTCGTCGGGCGCGCCCATCCCCACCTTGAATGCACTCACGTTCATGAGATGACTCCTTGTTGGTTTGTAAGCCGGCCGTCTTCCCGTAGCCGTTGAGCCAAGGCGGTGACCGCTTGTTCCATGCACGCCAGCGGCGCCCGGGTGACACCCGCCCCGATCTGCCCGACACCGGCTTCACGGTGGGCGATGCCGGTGTTGATGACCGGCGCGATGCCGGTGTCCACGCACTTGCGCACGTCGATGCCCGCGGGCGTGCCCTGGAAGTCCAGGATCGGCAGGGTCCACGCGGGGTTTCGCCCCAAGGTGATGTGGCCCATCTCGGCGGTGGCGCCGACGGCGTCGGCGGCGGAGCCGCCGACGAACTTCACGATGGCCGGCGAAGCGGCCATGGCGAAGCCGCCGATGCCGGCGGTCTCGGTGATGGCGCTGTCGCCCAGGTCCGGGGCGGCATCCTCGATGCTGTAGCCCGGGAAGAACAGCCCCTGGACGCGCGGCGCCGGGGTGGTGAACCAGGCGTCCCCGGTGCCGCTGACCCGGATGCCGAACTCCACCCCGTTGCGCGCCATGGCGGTGACCATGCTGCTGCCCGGGACCCCGTGGGCGGCGTCCAGCATGGCCTTGCACGCGGCCATGGAGAGGTTGAGGAAGAAGTGGTCGTTGCCGGTGATGAAGCGTACGGTTTCGGCAATGCGGTGCTGCGGCGCGCCGCTCTCCAGGAGGGGCGGCAACAGCGCCCGGAGCAGCAGGGAGGAGGCGGCGACGTTGCGGTTGTGAACTTCGTCTCCCATGTGCAGCGCCTGTGCGATGAGCGACTTGAGCGGCAACCCCTCGTGCCGCTCCAGCGCGGCCTTGAGCGTCGGCGCCAGCACGCCCGCCATCCACCGGAGCCGTTCCAGCACCTCGGGGGCGTAGGCGCCCATGCGCAGCACCTTACCCAGACCTTCGTTGAGGTTGCAGTACGTCGAGTGGCCGTGTTCGGCATCGCGCACGACCCACACCGGCATGGACGGGCTGGTGACGCCGGCCATGGGGCCGACGCAGGCGTGGTGGTGGTTGGGCTCGAAGGCGATTCCGCCGCCGGCCGCCAGTTCCCGCGCCCGGTCCGGGTCGTCGGCCCACCCCTCGAGAAGGATGGCGCCGGTCACCGCGCCTTGCATGGGGCCGCACATGCGCTCCCACGGCACCGGTGCGCCGGCGTGGAGGATCATGCGCTCGCCCATCCCGGGGATCTCGTCTTTCGCCGTGCCGATCCCCTCCAGCACCGGTTGGGCGTCCAGGTAGGTGGCGAAGGCGCGTTGGTTGGCCTGCTCCACCGCGGGCAGGTTCACGAGAGAGGCGAGGTCGGCGCCGATCTTCCGGTCGCCCGCGGCAGGCGGACGCCAGTCGGTCCGCTGCACGGCGCCCCCGGCGTCGTCGATGGAGTCGGCAAAGCTCTCGAGGCCGACGTTGACCACCCGGAGCTCTTCACGGAACAAGCGTTCAACCATGATTGTCCTGCAACCGTTCGTCCTGGGCCCTTCGACTTCGCTTCGCTACGCGCAGGGCGCCATTCACCCACTCCGGACCACTTCCAGGGCAATCCGCACGGCCTCGGTGTTGCTGCGGCCCAGGATCACGCCGGCCTCGCCGAGAACGTGCTGCTGTTGCGACGCGTTCTGCGGGTCACGCGGAGTGCCGCACACCGATGCCACGAATGCGAGCTCGCGGTCGGCGTTCTCCGCCGTCCGCCGGGCTTCTCGTATCACCGGCGCCAGCGCTCCCGCGGGGTCCTCGTGCGCACCGTAGCCCAGCACCACGTCCAGGAGAATCACCGCAACCTCCGGGTCGGCGGCTTCCCGCAGGATGCGCTCGCCGCGCAGGCGGGAGTCGATCATCGGATGCGGACGTCCACGGGTCAGGCGTGCGTCGCCCAGGTCCACAATGGTGTGGCCCTGGCTCTTCCAGATATCATCCAGCGCGGGCGGCGTGGAAGTATTGTTGTACACGGCCCCGACCTCTTCGTGCATGAGCAGCACCGCCTCGGCGGCGAGCGTTCCGCCGCTGTAGAGCCCGCGGATGAACCGTTGTCCCGGCGCCTTGGGGGAAGTCACGTCCTGGCCGTTCGCCGAACGTGGACCCGCTCCGGGGTTGTCCGGTGAGAACGGGATGCCGCGGGCCAGCGCCACCGCCTGCCCGGCCGCCTCCTCCAGGGTCCGCGCCGAAACGACGTCCGTCCCCGGAACGGAGAGGCCCGCCCGCCCGAGGAAGTTCACCACCACGGGTTTGCCGGTATGGCCCGCCCGTTCGAGCACGCGCGCCGCCACCTCCGGTTCCGGGGGCTTGGACACCAGGACGATGACGCGTGTCCCCGGGTCCCGCGCCAGCGCGTCCAGTGCCTGCAGGGTCGAGCGGCCGCCGACGGTCCGGGAGAGGTCCCGTCCGCCGGTGCCGATGACCTGGGACACGCCCGCGCCGCCTTGATGGATGAGGGTGGTGACTTCCTGGAGCCCGGTGCCGGAGGCGCCGATGCAGCCGATGTCGCCGCGCCGCACGACGTTGGCGAAGCCCAGTGGAATACCGTTGATGATCGCTGTGCCGCAGTCCGGCCCCATCACGAGGAGGCCGTTGTCGGCGGCGTATTGCTTGAGCGAGACCTCGTCCGTTTCGGCCACGTCGGCGCTGAACAGCATGACGTGGAGCCCGAGCCGAAGCGCCTTCAACGCTTCGGCGGCGGCGTACTCCCCGGGCACCGAGATCAGCGCCAGCTTGGCGTCACCGGCCGCGTGGCTCATGGCCAGACTGCGCGGCAGGACGGCGGCTCCGCGCCCCGCGGCGGCGGCGGACGGCGAGTCCCGGTGCAGCTCCTCGGCGAGGACGTCAAGGGCGTGCTCCACAGTCGGTTTGTCCTGCCCCCGGATGACCACCAGCACGTCGGCGGCGCCGGCCTCCACTTCACCCTTCAACACCCCCGAGTCCCGCAGCAGCGCGAGGTTCCCGGCGGTGGCCATAACCACCGCCGCGGCGTCGACGCCGGGCGTGTCCCCCGCCCCGGCGGAGAGCTGCATCAGCGACAGGGAATCGCGGTAGCAATTGCGGATGACTTTGGTGAGCGTGGTCATGGGACAGGTCGCCGGGAGACGGCGCCCTGTATTGCGGATTGACGCCGGTTGCTTCGGTGTCTCGCCGGGGACTCTACTACGAATGTCGCTGCGGGTCCATTTGGAGGCAGCCCATTCCCTTCGACCGGAGCCTCCTGAAGAGTCAGGTTGGATTTTGGTCGTATATCGCGGAGACTGTGCGTTTAACCTCAGCACCATGGGGAGCACACATGAGCGATCATCTCGATCTCGTGATCCGGAAGGCGCGGCTGCGGCGCCGGCCGGGCGCGTTGCATGACATCGGTGTCCGGGCTGGACGAATCGCGGTCATCGAAGAGGCATCGAACCGGTCGGCCGCGGCGGTCGTGGACGCGGCCGGGGGTCTCGTGACCGAGCCCTTCGCCAATCCCCACCTGCATCTCGACAAGGTTTACACGTTGCAGCGCCTGGACGGAGAGTCGTCCCTGCGGTCCTACCACGGCCAGGGGATGGGCAACGCGATGGGCGCCATCGAGGCGGCGTCGCGTGTTAAGGACGCCTATAGCCAGGACTGGATCGTCGAGAATGTCAGACGGGCGCTTCGTGCGGCCGCGGTCCACGGCAACACCCGCATCCGGGCTTTCGCGGACGTGGATACCAAAGCGCGGCTCGAAGGCGTCAAGGCGCTGCTGCAGGCCAGGGAGGAGTTCCTTGGCGTGGTGGAGTTGCAGGTGGTGGCCTTTCCCCAGGACGGCGTGGTGCGCGAGCCGGGAGCGGCCGAGCTGGTCGAGGAGGCGGTGGCCCTGGGCGCGGACGTGGTTGGTGGCATACCGTGGATCGAGTACACGGACGCGGACGCCCGGGAGCACGTGCGGCGAATGTTCGAGATCGCAGTGGCCAACGACCGGCCGGTTTCCATGCTGGTGGACGACGCCGGCGACCCTGGCCTGCGGACCCTGGAGATGATGGCGGTCGCCGCCATCGAGACCGCCTGGCAAGGACGGGTGCTGGCCCATCACGCCCGCGCCATGGCCCTCTACCCCGAGCCCTATTTCCAGAAGCTCGCCGCGCTGCTACGGCAGGCCGACCTACCGGTCGTCACCGATCCCCATACGGGTCCGCTCCACGCACGCGTGCGCGAGCTCCTCGCCGCCGGTGTCGGCGTCTGCCTCGGGCAGGACGACATCTCCGACGCCTACTACCCCTTCGGCCGAAACAACATGCTGGAGGTGGCGTTCCTGGCCTCCCACCTTCTGTGGATGACCACCGAAGAAGACATGGAGTGCCTCTACGACATGATCACCGTGGACGCCGCCCGGGCCATGGGCCTGGACGAGGTGCGGCTCGAAGTCGGCGCCCCGGCGGACATGGTGGTGCTGAACGCGCCTTCCGTGCTGGAGGCGTTGCGGGAGCACCGGGCGCCGGTTCACGTGATTCGAAATGGGAAGGTGGTGGCTGTGGACGCGCTGAACGCTCCGGGCGGGTAACGCTGCCTACCGCCGGAGAGCCTTCAGCAACACCGCCGGCAGCCGCTTGAGTTCTTCACTGCGGGGATCGACCTCGAATCCGCCGGACTCCAGGGCGGTGACGCCGAGAAGCGGTTCCGCGTCTTCGTCCCCGTAGACTACCGTACCGCCGACGATCTCTCCCTCGAACTCGATCTCGGCGATGGTGATCTCGAAGACCATGGGCTTGCCGTCGGCGAGCACGTAGTCGCGTCGGCCTCTCGGTTGCAGCCCGATTTCCTCAAGGCGCCGGCGCGGTACAAGCGAATCGAACGCGCCGGTATCCACGAGGAACTTGCCGGTCCAGCTCCGTTCCCGGTCCGCGGGGTTGCGGATGGTGACGTCAACGTAGATAGCGCCCATTCGTGATTCTCCCTCCGGCGACACCATCATGGGCCGACGGATTCCAGGAATACCTTTCCAAAACCATTAATCAGGTTAGACGCGGAGCCGGCCGAAGTCCACTCTCGGGAACCGGGCCGGGCAGCCCGACGGCGGCGGAAGTCGGCGGGTCGCCACTCGGCACGAGGAAGGTTGACAGCGATCACGAAGGAATCCTAACTTGAGACCATGCTGGTCATCGACGCAGACGCCCACGTGGACGAGACCGAGGATACCTGGGCCTACATCGACGAGGCTTACAGGCATTACACGCCGGTCACGGTGATGCAGGCCCCGGACAGCGCCGGCGGCACGCAGCCGCAGGGCTACAACCGTTATTGGTGCGTGGACGGGCGTTTCCTGGTGCGGCGCATCAGGGACGACAAGCGGACGGAGACGACGGTGGAGACCCGCGAGTTGCTGGACGTGGCGGCGCGGCTGCGCCACATGGACGAGCTCGGCATCGACGTCCAAGTCTGCTACCCGACCACCTTCCTGCTGCGCTGGAGTCCCCGGGACGACATCGAGCACGCCTTGCGCAGGGCCTACAACCGCTGGATGGCCGACCGCTGGAAGCAGAGCGACAACCGCCTGCGCTGGGTCTGCCTCCTGCCCATGGGCGACCTGGACGATGCGGTGAAGGAGCTGCGCTTCGCCCGGGAGAACGGCGCCTGCGGGTGGATGAAAAAGGGGCTCGAGTGCGGCAACCGGCGCGCCGGCGACCCCTACTTCTTTCCGCTCTACCAGGAGTCCGAGGCGCTGGACATGGCCGTGTGCGTCCATACCGGCACCGGCGACCCGGCGCTCACCGATGCCGATGCCACGATCCTGAGCCTCCATAACATCACCGCGCCGGTCATCGACGCCTTCACCTCTCTGGTCATGGCGGAGGTGCCGGGGAAGTTTCCCAAGTTGAGGGTCGGGTTCATCGAGGCCATGGCCTCGTGGGTGCCGTTCGCGCTGGCGGAGCTGCGGGCGCGTCACGAGCGTTCGCGCTGGATGTTCTCGTTCGACTTGACCAGGAATTTGCTCAAGGAGTCGCGATTCTACGTAGCGTGCCAGACGGTGGAAGACTTGCCCTACATCATCCGGCACTGCGGCGAGGACAACCTCGTGGCCGGAACCGACTACAGCCACGCGGACCAGTCCGCGGAAATCCGTACCCTGAGCGTGCTGAAGGAGATGGGGGAGGAGGGTGTCATCACCGGCCGTCAGGCCGAGAAGATCCTGCAGGACAACCCGGCGGCCCTGTACGGCCTTTCCTGAAGGGCGCTGCCGCCGCCGTGACCGTGGGCCGCATCCGCAAGGGCGAAGCGGCCCGGCAGTCCGACATCAATACCCGGGAGGTTCGATCCGTGCCAACTCTGAAACGCGACGACGTCGATCTCTACTACGAGGTGAACGGCGAAGGCCGGCCCTTCGTCTTCATCAGCGAGACCGCCTGCGACGGCGAGGTCTGGAAGATGTACCCGGTGCCGGAGTTCTCCAGGGACCACATGTGCATCACCTCCGACTACCGGGGCACCGGGCGCTCCGGCAAGCCGTCGATACCCTACACCACCGACATGTTCGCCGACGACATCGCCGCCATCATGGACCACGTGGGCGCCAGGGACGCCGTGGTCTGCGGCCATTCCATGGGCGGCCGGGTGGCCCAACTCCTGGCCCTGGACCATCCGGGGAAGGTGAGCAAGCTGATCCTGGCTTCCAGCGGCGCGTCTTTCCCCAACACCAAGGGCATCCCCCTCAAGCTGGCCAAGGAGATGGTGGAGATGGGCTACGAGCGCTACGTGAGCGACAGCTCGGTGGCCGTGGGCTTCACCGAAGGCTTCGCCAAGGAGCATCCCGAACGCATCCAGGCCTACCTGGACGTGCGCATGGCCAACCCGTGCCCGCCGGAGTTCTACCTGCGCCACGTCATCGCCCGCCAGGGGCACGACACCAGCCACCGGCTCAAGGACATCACGCAACCGACGCTGATTCTGGTAGGGGAGGACGACCGCAGCGTCACCAGCGACATGGACCACCGCACCTCTGCGGACATCCTGGTCAACGGCATCCCCGGCGCCCGCCTGGTGATCCTTCCCGGCGAGCGCCACAGTTACTTCTTCGCCAACCCGGAAGCCTCATTCAAGGCCATCCGGGATTTCCTGTAGAGCGGGTGTCCTGTCCGGCTGATTCGCACGATAAGATGCACGGGATTTTATCGCCGGCAAGGCGCATTGACGTGTAGGGGCGACCGGCGGTCGCCATGTGCTGGTCACCACCAGCCGTTTCAACCATACCAATCACCCGGGAGGAGGCATCCATGGCGGAATTTACCGTAGCGCAGTTCAAGGACGTGTCCGGGGGCCTGCAGGAGGGGCAGTTCGCCATCGGCGAGCGGACCAAGTCCGCAAGCCTCGAGGATCTCGACCCCACCTACAAGCAACTGCTGGACATGCCGATCACGGTCACGCTGGGCCTCACCGGTCCCGACGGGCGGGTGAACCTCACACCCATGTGGTTCGACTACGACGGCGACAAGGTGCTGGTGAACACGGCCTCGCACCGGGCGAAGTGCGGCTGGATCCGCAAGAACCCGCGCATCACGATGCTGCTGGTGAACCCCCAGAACCCCTACCACTGGATGAGCATCAAGGCGACGGTGGTGAACGAGATACGCGAGGGCGAGCCCGGCGGCGAGAGGGCGGGCCAGCACATCGACCGCATGTGGACGAAGTACACCGGCCAGGAGCCGCCCTACGGGCTCAGGGATCCCGTCATCGACGAGAAGCGCGTGCTGTTCGAGTGCCGCGTGGACCGCGTCGCCACGTTCGGGAAGCCTTGACCGCGTCGACCACGGCTGCAAAGAGCCCGACCATCCGTCCCGACGTGGCCGTGGACCGGTTCGCCGCGATCGTCCGGAGGAGCGGTGAGCGGACCGCCGCGGTTATTCCCTCGGCGGGAACTCGAAGGTAACCTTGCCGTCGTCGTCGAGGGTGAGCCACGCGGAAAACGCCCGGCCGGACTTGGATGAGACGAAGTTCTCCAGGAGGTCGGTCTTGCCGTCGGCCAGGAGCTTGGCCATCTGGGCGGGCTCCAGGGGTTGCTGCAGGATGACCTTGCCGGCCTTGAAGCGGCATGGCTTCTTCTCGGCCTGGAACTTCTCGCACACGTACTGCGAGTCCCACTCGAACACCCGGCCTCCGCATCGGGGGCACTGGCCGAGAGGCTCCCGACCCGAGAAGTCCGCCCTCACCGCCGCCGGCTTTTCGCGGGAGGCCGCCGGCGCTCCTTTCCTGGCAGCGGGCCTGGGCTCGAACTCGAACCCCACCTTGCCGTCCTGCAGCGCCAGGAACGCCTTGAACCGCCGGCCGGTGCGAGACGATACGAAGCCCGGCAAGAGATCGCTCTTGCCCTCCTTGAGCATCTTCACCATCTGCTCCCGCGGCACCTCCTGCCGAAGGATGATCCTGCCGGAGCTGAACTCGCACGTCCGCGCCTCGCCCACGGCGTTCTCGCAAACGTAGCGCATGGGCAGCTCGAACACTCGGCCTGCGCACCGGGGGCACTGCCCCAGGGGTTCCTGGCCGGTGAAATCCGCGCCCGGCTCGGCCTCGCCGTCGCCGTTGCGAGACTCGTTGCCGAAGTCGAAGGCGATTCTGAACTCGGGGGACAGTTTCAGCACGGCGGCGAAGGGCCGTCCCTGACGGCTGCGGAATCCCTGCAGCGGCCCGATCTGGCCTTGCTCGATCAGCGCTGCTGCTTCCTCGGCGCTCAACAGCCGTCCGGCCAGGATCTTGGGCAGGCTGACGTCGCAGTTGACGCACTGATAGTTCCGGTAGCGCTCGCGTACCTCGCCGCCACACCTGGGACAGGGCGCGGAAAGGGAGCCGAAGTCGCCGGGAATGGTGTCGTGCTCGTACTGCCGGGCACGGTCCACGATCTGCCGGGTCATCTGGGCGATCTCGCCCATGAACTCGTCGCGGCTCTTCTTCCCGCCCTGCATCTGGAAGAGCTGGTACTCCCAGTTCCCGGTGAGCTCCGGCCGGGTGAGCTCACGGACGCCGAGGCCGTTGAGCAGCTCCATGAGCATGAAGGCCTTGGAGGTGGCCTGAAGCTCCTTGCCGTCGCGGATGAGGTAATCCTCGTCGAGCAGCCCCTCGATGATGGACGCGCGCGTGGCGGAGGTGCCGAGCCCCTTGCCGGCCATGGCCGCCCGCAGGTCCTCGTCCGTCACCAGCCGCCCGGCTCCTTCCATCGCGCCCAGCAGCGTCGCCTCGGTGAACCGCGCCGGCGGCCGGGTCTCGTTCTGCTTGACCTCGAGGCCGAGGGCTTCGACCGGCACGCCGTTCTCGTCGGTCCGTGCCCCGGCGTCCGCGACCGGCGCCGGGCCGTCCTGGGCTGCATCGGCTCTCGGTGACGACGCCGCGCCTTCCGCGGTCGCGGCCCTCAGGGGCGCCAGCGTCTCGTCCCCCTGCTTCCCGCCGTCCCTGCCGTGGACCTCCAGCCAGCCCGCCTTGACCATGACCTTGCCGGTGGTCCTGAAGGGCTCGCCTTCCACCCGGGTGATGCGGGTGGTCTCCAGGAACTCGGCGGCGGGGTAGAAGATCGCCAGGAAGCGCCGGGCCACCAGGTCGTAGATCCTCTGCTCGATGTCGTTGAGCCGCCTGGGCGTCTCGGTGGTGGGGATGATGGCGAAGTGGTCCGACACCTTGGCGTCGTTGAAGATGCGCTTGTTGGGCCGCACCCAGCCCTGTTCCAGTATGGTGTCGGCGAAGGGCGCGTAGTCGGTGCCCTTGAGCATCCGCATGGAGTCCTTGACCGTGTTCACGTAATCTTCCGGCAGCGCCCGCGAATCGGTGCGCGGGTAGGTAAGGACCTTGTGCCGCTCGTACAGCGCCTGGGCGATCTGCACAGTGCGGTTGGCGCTCAGGCCGAAGCGCGCGTTGGCCTCACGCTGGAGGCTCGTGAGGTCGAACAGCGGCGGCGGCGCCTGACGGGTGGGCTTGCTTTCCTCGGTGGCGTTGCCGGCCTGGTCCTGGCACTTCTCGCGGACGGCCTCGGCCGTGGCCTCGTCCCAGATGCGCTCGGGGCGGGCGTTGGGCTCGGTTTCCTTCTTCTTGAACTTCTCGTCGAACCAGCGGCCCTGGTACTCGCCGCCTTCTGCCCGGAACGTGGCCGTCACCTCCCAGTAGGGCTCGGGCTTGAAGTCCCGGATGGCTGCCTCGCGCTCCACCACGATGGCCAGGGTGGGGGTCTGCACCCGGCCCACGGTGGTCTTGTAGAAGCCGCCGGGCTTGGAGTTGAACGCGGTCATCGCCCGCGTGCCGTTGATGCCCACCAGCCAGTCGGCCTCGGAGCGGCTCAGGGCGGCGTCCGCCAGGGGCTGCATCTCATCGTCCTCGCGCAGCTTGACGAAGCCGTTGCGGATGGCGTCGGGGGTCATGGACTGGAGCCACAGCCGCTTGACGGGCTTTTTCGCCTTGGCGTGGCGCACGATGTTGCGGAAGATGAGCTCGCCCTCCCGTCCGGCGTCGCAGGCGTTCACCAGCTCGTCCACGTCCTTGCGCTTGATCAGCTTGACCAGCGTCTTGAGCCTGGAGGCGGTCTTCTGGATCGGCTTGAGATCGAAGTAGGGCGGTATCACCGGCAGGTTGGCGAAGCTCCATTTGCCCCGCTTGGCCTCGATCCCGTCCGGAGGAATCTGCTCCAGCAGGTGGCCGACGGCCGATGACAGCACGTACTCGTCGCTCTCGTAGTATTCCTGGTGCCGCTTGAAACCGCCCAGCGCCCTGGCCACGTCCGCGGCCACCGACGGCTTCTCCGCGATGATCAGCGCCTTGCCCATGTTGATGTCTCGACTCGATCAGAGATGCGCAACGCCAGGGCGTCCGCTTCCTCCAAGCGTCCAGCGTAGCGTATGAGCGCGTGAACAGTGCATATGTCTAAATTGAGGATACCTGTCAAGACGCCGGGGGCAAGCCGTTAGCGGTAAGGGGTGATTCGTTGTAAGAAGTGGACAATTGTTCCCACGGACGGGTGGAGGGCTGATTTCCCGCCCCCCAAGGAGGACCGAACCCATGCCCAACGTGAAGCTTGCCACCGGCGTCGACCTCTATTACGAGACCCATGGACAGGGCGAAGCCCTGGTCTTCGTGCCCTCCACGGCCTACTCCGGCGAGGTGTGGAAGCCCTCGCAGATGCCGCTCGCCGACGAGCTGAACCTCATCTTTCACGACCCGCGCGGTTGCGGGCGCTCGGTGGCGCAGCAGAGCGTCTACACCATCGAGCTCATGGCCATGGACATCGTGGCGCTGATGGACCACATCGGTTGTGCGTCGGCCCACTTCATCGGCCACTCCATGGGAGGGCGCATCGCCTTGTCCCTTGCGCAAAATTTTCCCGGCCGCATCAAGAGCCTGATCATGGCGGCCGCGGGCTCGGGCACGGCGGGCCGGGCCGGGCCGGACTGCGTTCCGGGACTGCCGCACCAGCTCGTCTACGAGCTCGTGGAGATGGGCTTCGAGAAGTTCGTTCGGGACGAGATCGTCGACTCCGACACCTTCTTCACCGCGGACTACCGGGCCAGCCACGCCGGCGACGTGGAGGCATTCTACAAGCTCGCCTGGGAAACCCACGCCAAGCTGCCGGAGTTCGTTCACCTGGTGATGGCGCGGCACAGCTTCGAGGGCACCCACCGCCTCCAGGACGTGAAGTGTCCGACCATGGTCCTGATCGGCGACGGCGACACCGTCGGCAGCAACCACGTGGCCCAGGCCCAGGTGCTGGCCGACCGCATTCCCGGCGCCGAGCTCAAGGTCCTGGAAGGGCAGACCCACGGGTTCTTCTGGCAGGACGCGGAACTGACCAACGACGTGATCCTGTCCTGGGTGAAGCGCCACAGTTGACCACGACTCCGGGCCGCACCACCAAACCTTGATGCCCGACCAGGCCGCCAAGCCGAGCTTCTGGACGCGCACGTTTATCCTGTTGAGCGCGTCGCAGTTCCTGGCCTACGGGCATCACGCGGTGCTGACGCCGACGTTGCCCCTGTACCTGGATCACCTGGGCGGCTCGCCGTTCGCGGTGGGCCTGCTGCTGGCTTGCTTCAGCGCCACCAGCGTGGTGATCCGTCCGCTGGTGGGCACCTGGGTGGACTCCGGCGGAGAGATCCGGGTCCTCAGCCTGAGTTGCATCGGGCTCTGCCTCACCGTGATGATCTTCGTCATTCCCAATGTCGAAGGCGCCTTCACGGCCAACATCCTTCGCGGCTTCTGCTGGGCCGGGATCAATACCAGCGGCTACGCGTTCCTGGCGGCGGCGGTGCCCACCGACCGGCGCGGAGAAGCCAGCGGCTACTACTCGGGCATCCAAAGCAGCGCCTCGCTGTTCTTCCCCCCGGCGGCCTTGTGGATCATCGGGCTTCCCGTGGGCGGCTATCCCGCCGTGTTCGTCGTGTCCAGCGCCACGGCGCTGTTGGCGGCGGCGCTGGCCCAAGTGTGCGGCCGCGGGGTGCGCCGAGGGACGGCTCCAGCGGCCGCCACGCCGGTGGACACGGGGAGTCCCGGCGCCCGGGAAAAGATTTACTTCGACCGCGGCATCCTGTTTACCGCCTTCCTTCTCTTTTGCATGAATCTGCCCTGGTCGGGCCTCAACTCCTTCATCGTCCTCTATGCCCGGGAGGTGGGCATCGAGAGCCTCGGCTGGTATTTCGTGGCCATCGGGCTGTCCAGCGTCGTGGGGCGGCCTCTTCTCGGCCGGGTGTCGGACAGGGTCGGGCGCGCCTCCGCGGTGGCGGTGTCCTACGTCCTGGAGATCGCCGGCATCGGCCTGGTGCTTTTGGCCGGCGACGTCGTCGTGATGATGATCGCCGGGGCGCTGTATTTCTTCGGCTACGCCCTGGGCGTCTCCACCACGTTGGCGCTGGCCATGGAGCGGGGCGACCCCAAGCGCCGGGGCGTCACCATGGCGACTTTCTCCATTGCCTTCCCGATGGGCTCCGGACTGGGATCGGCCGTCTCCGGAGGCGTCATCGCGCTGGTCGGCTATCGCGGCATGTACATGAGCCTCATCGGGGTGCTGGCGTTGGGACTGTCGCTGTCCCTGTTCAACCGGGCGGGCCTGACCGCGCCGCGCGCCCGATAGCATGACGAGAAGGCTTTTTCGTCCGGGGGGCTTGTGTTAGCCTGTCGGCTGGTTTAAGAGGGCTGTCTGTTTTTCGCAAACTAACTTGGCGAAGGAGGTTTTCATGTTTTCAGAGGCGTTAAAGAGAAAGAGCCGGTGGCTTCGGGTCTTCGGCGGTCTTTTTGCCGCGGTGCTCGCGCTGTCACTGCTGGTCCCCTCCGGTGCGTCGGCGCAGCGTTCGGAGGCCGAGTTGAAGAAGCTCTTCGAGTCCAAGCCGGTGAACATCATCGTCGGCTCGGCCCCGGGCGGCGGCTACGACACGTTCTCCCGGCTGGTGGCCCGCTTCGTGGCCAGGTACCTGCCGGGCGACCCGTCCTTCATCGTCCGCAACGTTCCGGGAGCGGGACAGCTTCGCGGCCTGCGCCGGGCCATGAAGGCCAAGCCCGACGGCATGACGCTGGGACTGCTGCACCCCCGGTTCGTCCAGCGCGAGCTGGCGGGCAAGGACGTGCCCGACTTCGATCTCAAGACCGTGCGCGTGCTCGGAAGCCCCAGCGCGGGCGAGGTGCCGCGCATCTGGTGCGTGCGCCGCAGCCTCGGCAGCACCTACGCGGATCTCGTGAAGCGCGGCAAGCCCATCACCAGCGGCGGCAACGCCCCGGGTGCGGCCTTCGGCATCGGCCCCCAGTTCGTGATGGAGATGGGCGGTCCGATCAAGATGGTCTACGGCTACGGCGGCACCTCCGAGATCATGGCCGCCTTCGACCGTGACGAGATGGAAGGCGTCGACCGCTGCGTGGAAGAGAACGTGCCGCGGCTGTTCCCCAAGTGGATCACCGACAAGAAGGTGGCGCCCATCTTCTGGTGGGAAAAGGAGCCCTCCAAGGACTGGCTGGGCAAGCTCGGCGCCACCGAGGTGCCGCACCTCTTCGAGGTCGTGAAGTCCACCGAGGAGCAGCAGAACGCTTTCCTGGTGGCCCAGCGGTTCAATACGTTCAGCCGGATCTACGTGCTTCAGCCCGGGGTCCCGGACGACGTGTACAACGTCTGGAAGAAGGCTTTCGAGTCCACCACGAAGGACGCCGACTTCCTGAAGGCCGCCGGGGTCGCGGGCTACGAGGTCGCGCTGGGCACCGCGGAAGACTTCAACGAGGGGCTCAAGCGCTACCAGTCGCTGACGCCGGACGGCGAGAAGCTGCTCAAGAGGCTCATGGGCCTCAAATAGGAGTCCTTGCCGGCAATCGCCCTTTGGGCGCAAAACGAAACGGCCATCCGTCACTCGGCGGATGGCCGTTTTTCGTTGGGGTCAACCCCAGAACAGCCTGAGCAGCGGCGGGTCGTGCCAGGTGGCGTTCAGGAAATTGTCATAGACGCCCACGATCAGCGCCAGGAACAGGAGGCCCAGGACGGCAGACCACAACCATCCGGCGCGGCTGTAGATCAGCGTGTAGAGGAAGACCCCCAACGGGAGAGCGATGTGGAATCCTACCAGCCAGATGGCCGCGTAGAGGCCCACGATGAAGAGGCAGATGCGGATGAAACGGCTGCGTTCGCCCTTGGGATCCTCGCCGGTGCGGAAGCCCAGGTCCATGATCATTTCCGACGAGGTCTCCCGTGTGCTGCGGACCAGGGTGATCAGGCGAGCGACCCAGAACGGGGTGCCCATCACGATGGCGATGCGCGGCATCAGGGCGGAGCCCTCGGGCCAGCCGAAGGACTCGATGAACATGTAGAGAAAGAACGATCCCACGATGGCCAGCAGGATGATCTCTCCCACCACCTCCACCGAGAAGCCGCGCCGCGCGGTTCCCGTCGGCTCGTTGCCCGGGCCCATGTTTTCGCCTCCGTCCATCAGTCGTCCTCCAGCCCCGCTTCCTGCGCCTCGCCGGTGGACTCCTCCGCGGCCCGCCTGGCGCCCTGCTGCATCCTGAGGCTCACCACCATCACCAGTATCATCACCACGATGATGGACAGGAACTGCGGGCGCGCGAACATGGACCAGCCGTAGCTGTTGGCCGAAAGCCAGAGGTATTTCTCCACGATCTCCGCCAGCACCACCGCGATGAGGATCGGCGGCCGCGGCCAGCCGTAGCGTTTCATGAACAGGCCCAGCACGCCGAAGGCCAGCACCAGCCCCAGGTCCTCCATGGAATAGGTGGCCTGGAACGCCGCCAGGGTCACCAGGCCGATGATGATGGGCGCGAGGATGTTGGGGGAGATGGCCGCGATCCGGGTCAGGTAAGGCGCGAAATAGAGCATGATGGGCACCACGATGACGTTGCCCAGCACGATGGTGTAGACCAGGCTGATGGTGAGGTCCAGGTGCTGGGTCAGCATCGACGGGCCCGGCTGGACCCCCGACAGCACCAGGATCGCCAGCAGGATGGCCATGCCGCCGCTGCCCGGTATGCCGAACACCACCGTGGGAATCAGCACGCCTCCGTCCACCGAGTTGTTGGCCGAGTCCGCGGCGATGACGCCGCGCACGTCGCCCTTGCCGAAGCTCTCCATGGCGCCCTTTTCGGTATGGCGCGCCTGGGCGTAGGCGATCCAGTGAGCGCCGGAGGAGCCGATGCCCGGCATCATTCCCACGAAGGTGCCGATGAGCGACGAGCGCACCAGCAGCCACTTGTTGTTGAGGGCTTCCTTCATGCCCTTGTAGACGTCCCGGTCCGCCTCCTTCAGCATGGTCTCCAGGCGTTCACGGGCGATGGGGGTGTTGGACACCACCAGGTCCACCACCTCCGGGAGGGCGAACAGGCCGATGACCACCGGGGCCAGGGGGATGCCGTCCCAGAGGTAGTCGATGCCGAAGGTGGTGCGGACGTTGCCGCCGATGACGGAGAAGCCGATCATGGAGATGGCGAGTCCGAAGCAGGCCGTCAGCATGCCCTTGACGAAGGCGCCGGAGCTGACGATGGCCACGCACATGAGCCCCAGCAGCGACAGCAGGAAGAACTCGGCCGACCCGAAGAGCCGCAGCAGCTCACGGGACACGGGCAGCGACAGCAGCAGCGCCAGCGCGCCCACGATACCGCCCACCAGCGTGCACATGTAGCTGGCGCCCAGGGCCACTCCCGCCAGGCCCCGGCGCGCCAGCGGGTAGCCGTCGAGGATGGTCGCCTGGGCCGAACGGGCGCCGGGAATTCCCATGAGGATGGAGGGGACCGGTTCGGTGATGTCGCTGGCCGCCAGGAAGAAGACCACGGCGGTCACCGTGATCCACGGGTCTATGTAACCCGCGAACCCCAGGAGGACCACCGCGATGGGCAGGTTGCCCCCGGGCATCAGGCCCGAGATCAGCGCGACGGGCAGTATCACCAGCATCGCCAGCAGCGGGCCGAGCGAAAAGAGCTTCTCCGCCGCCTCTATGGAAGCTTCCCACATGTGATCCTCATGAAGCCTCTTTCAGACAGTCCTGAATGCCTGGAAAGCGAAGTGCTGACTTGCCATGACCGGCGTGCGGTGTCAACTTCCGCCGCGCTTCAGCCCGCCGTCCAGAGCTCGTAGCAGGTGGCCGCGCAGGTCCTGGACAGGAAGAGGCCGCCACCCAGGTTCACGAAGTGCTGGTCGAGGCGCTTCCGGTACCACTTCCCCTTGCGCAGGTAGACGTCGGTGTCGGTGCGCTCGGGGATGCAGTTCTCTCGTGCGTCACGGCGGGTGAGCACCTCCAGGTAGAGGGCCTCCGAGCACAGCCCGGCGATGTTTTCGATGGCGGCCTCGCACTCGGCGTCGCTGAGGTACTGGAGCACGCCTTGGCATACCACCAGGTCGAAAGGCTCCGGGGCCCGATAGTCCACGATGGAGCCCTTTTCCCAGCCGAACTCTTCGCACACGTAGTCGCTGGCTTCCAGGCCGTGGTAGCGTACGTCCCGGCCCATGTCCTCCAGCGCGCTCCGCCAGTGCCCGAGGCCGCAGCCGGCGTCCAGCACCGTCTTCACCTCGACCTCCAGGTAGTCGAGATAGGCCAGAACGAAGCGGGTGATGACCGGAGTGTACTCGGTCGTGAAGGTCCGGGTCTCGTCGTTGCGGTACCAGCGTTCGTAGTACGCGCGGTCGAATCTGAACTTCTTCATGCGCCTCAAGTCATCGCGCCGCCCGCCGCGAGCCGGCGCTCGCATTTTCCCTCGATCCGCGATACGCCCTGAAACAGCGATCCGATCCCCGCGCCGCCGCCTCCGGGAAAGCGATGTCCTTCGAGCTGCTCGCCCTCCTCACCGCGTTCTCCTATGCCACGTCGAACATCGCGGCGCGGTGGGGACTTCGGTACTCGACCCCCAACACCGCGGTGCTCTTCTCGCTCGCCATGCACGCCGTAGGGCTGTCGTCGGTGGTCCTCTTCACGGGGGGAGTGCCCTCGGTCCCCCGGGCGGCGCTCTACCTTGTGGTCATCACCGGAGTGCTGCAGACGGTGCTGCGCTCGTGCCACTACCTGGCCATCTCCAAGGTGGGTGTATCCCGGGCCGTCACGCTGCGCAATACGCACCCCATGCTCACGGTGTTGATCGGCGTCACCGTGCTGGGAGAGCAGACCAACGCCCTCAATCTCGCCGGGGTGGTCCTCATCGTCGGCGGCACCGCCCTTACCTCGTGGAAAATGGACGAGCAGATACCCGACTTTCGTCCCTGGTATATGTTGCTGCCCGTGGCTACTTCGGTCATGACCTCCACCGTGCATCCCATCCGGCGATACGCCATGCTCATGGCCGACGAGCCGTTCTACTTCGCGGCGCTGGTGGGGCTCGTCTCGCTGGGCTGTTTCCTGGCCTATCTTGCAGTGCCGGTGCGGCGGGACCCCATCGTCTGGCACCGCAAGGCGCTGCTCCCCTTCGCCATCTCCGGCGCCGGCGAGACCATGGCGATCCTGCTGCTGTTCTTCGCCTTGGCGTCCGGGCCGACGGTGATCGTCTCTCCCATCACCGCCACCTCCCCGGTCTGGACCGTGCTGCTGGCCAGCATCATCCTGCGCCGGGTCGAGAATACGACACCGGCCGTCGTTTTCGGCACGTTGCTGGTGGTCACCGGCGCCATCTCCGTCACCCTCGGACGGCACTGGTAGGGCGGGACCCGACGCCCTTCGACTTCGCTTCGCGAAGCTTGTCCTGAGCTTGACGAAGGGCTCAGGGCGAACGGTTACGTTAAGGAATTCTGAGTAAAACCCCGTTCGCCCTGAGCGTAGCGCCGCGACAGCGGCGCGAAGTCGAAGGGCGCCAGACGGAGTGCTTCAACAACCGGCTAACGGCCAAGATGTCCGGTCTTGGTGTAGAAGACGCAGCCCCGACGGGTGCGCGGCGTATGCGGACTCCCTGGAGGGTTCCGTAGCCAGGTCCCTCTCGGGTAGACGCCGTCGCCGTCCTCGAGAACGCCTTCAAGCACCCAGATCTCCTGGCCCCCGGGGTGATGTTGCGGCTCCGGGTGCGCCCCGGGCTCGAGCTTCACGAGTGTTACGGTTTCCCGCTCCGCGGAGTGGAGCGGCATGAAGAAGAGGCCCGGTACGCCCCCCGGCGACCACGGCGTGCCGGCGGTGTCGATGCGTACGAAGCGCCGGTCCTCGGGATCCATTTGCCGCAGCTTGACGAACAGGGTGCAGCCGTCGCGGCTGTAGGGGCTGTGCCGGGAGCCCGGAGGGTTCCTTACGTAGGTACCCGGCGGGTAGTCCCCGTGCTCGTCGGAGAACACGCCTTCGAGCACCAGGAACTCCTCTCCGAGTCCGTGCGAATGCTCGGAAAAGCAGCTCCCCGGAGCATAGCGGACGACACTGGTGGCGCGCGCCACTTCCTCGCCGTCCCGCTCCAGCATGCGCCGTTGGACCCCGGGCAGCGGCGAGTCGAGCCAGGGCATCCCTTCCGTTTCGATGACTACCCGCCGAGTCGTGTCCGTGTTCAGGAGCATGTCGTTAGCGGACCGGGAGGACAGGATTTCGTCGATTTCATGGTGCGCATCGTTGGTTGACCTGCCCCGGCCGGTCATATTAACTTTCGTGGCTCGATAGAAACAAGGACGAAACGTCACCCTAGGAGGAATCCGATGGCCAAAGCCAAAGTGTTCATATTCGCCCCCAACGATGAGAAGGGCGACTCTCACAAGAAGCTCGAAGACAACGGCTGCGAGCTGGTGCTGGGCAAGGCCGGCTGGCACACCCCCCAGGGGGACAACGAGGCGGAGATGGTGGGCATGGCCCAGGGAGCCCATGCGCTGGTCGGCACGTCCATCCGCAGTTCTCCCATCAGCCAGACCATCATGCAGTCCTCGAAGGACCTCCGGGTGGTGGCGAAATACACCATCGGCGTGGACGACGTGGACGTGGATGCGGCTACGGAGATGGGAATCATGGTTTGCCACGCGCCCACCGAGTCCAACTGGGGCGGGGTCGCCGAGGGCACCATCACCGGCATGCTCACCATGCTGAAGCGCACGCGTGAGCGCGACCGGCACCTGAAGTCGGGCGGCGAGTGGCGCGACCTGAGCCACCAGGGCACCTACGTGGGGTCCCGGGAGATGGACGGCTACCCGGGTATCGTCCTGGGCATCATCGGCCTGGGGCGCATCGGCACCCGGGTGGCCAAGCTCATGAAGCCCTGGGGCATGCGCATGATCGCCTGCGACCCCTACGTGCCCGACGAGAAGTTCGCCGAGGCCGGTGTCGAGAAGGTGGACCTGGCGACGCTGCTGCGCGAGTCCGACGTGGTGAGCCTCCACGTGGTGCTTACCAAGGAGACCCGCCACATGATGGGCAAGGAACAGTTCGCGCAGATGAAGAAGGACGCCATCTTCATCAACACATCGCGGGGCTACTGCTGCAACGAGCCGGACCTCGCCGAGGCGCTGGAAAACGACGTCATCTCGGGCGCGGTCCTCGATGTCTTCGAGGATGAGCCCCTGTCCATGGACAGCCCGCTCCGGAAGCTCGGCGACAAGGTGATCCTGTCGCCCCACATGGTCTCCTCCAACAAGGGCAGCGGACTCCACCCCGGAGTGGTGTGGGCCACCAGTTCGGTCCTGACCGCGCTCCGCGGCGAGGTGCCCGACAACGTCTACAACAAGGAGGTCATCGAGCAGTGGAAGAGCCGCTTCGGCGGCAAGAGTCTGCTGTGAAGAGGCATTCCGACCGCGCGACCGGCACCTGACCGCCGGGGAGACGGCGCGGACGCCGACACACTACGGGGGATTCTCGATCGCGTTTCGGGAATCCCCTTTCACGGAAGCCAGCCGTGGGAAGCCAGGACGTACAACGCGACGAAGACGCCGCCGAGTTGCGCTCGTTCATATCGCACCTGCTGCGGGACGTGCAGGCGCTGGAGCGCATGCTCGACGAGGGCATGATCGAGTCCGGCGTGCACCGCATCGGCGCGGAGCAGGAGCTGTTTCTGGTGGATGCGGCGCGTCGGCCGGCGATGCTGGCGATGGAGTTGCTGGAGCGGGTGGCGGACGCCCACTACACCACGGAACTGGGGCTTTTCAACCTGGAGATCAACCTGGATCCCCTGGTGTTCGAGGGCGACTGCCTGAGCCGGCTGGAGGGACAACTCCAATCCACGCTGCAACGGCTGCGGGAGGCGGCGCACGAACGCGGCGCCGAGGTGGTGCTGGTGGGGATTCTTCCGACCCTGCGCAAGTCCGACCTGGCGATGGCGCACATGGCCCCGCGGCCGCGCTACCGCGCGCTCAACGCGGTGCTCACCCAGCTTCGCGGCGGCGACTACGAGTTCCGCCTCAAGGGCGCCGACGAGCTGAGCATCCGGCATGACTCGGTGATGCTGGAGTCCGGCTGCACCAGCTTCCAGGTGCACTACCAGGTGGAGCCGGCGGAGTTCGCCCGGTGCTACAACCTCGCGCAGCTCGTGACCGCGCCGCTGCTGGCGGCGGCGGCCAACTCGCCGCTCCTTTTCGGACGCCGGCTGTGGCGCGAGACCCGCATCCCGCTGTTCCAGCAGTCCATCGACACCCGCCGGGCCGGCCATCACATGCGTGAGCGTGCCGCCCGCGTGAGCTTCGGCCAGAAGTGGGTGCGGGAGTCCATCCTGGAGCTGATCCAGGAAGACCTCGCGCGTTTCCGGGTGCTGCTGGGAGCTTCCCTGGACGAGGACTCGCTGGAGGTGCTGGCGCGCGGCGGACTGCCGACGCTGGCGGCCCTGCGCACCCATACCGGCACCGTCTACCGCTGGAACCGGGCCTGCTTCGGGACCGGCGAGGGCAGGGCGCACATCCGTATCGAGAACCGGGTGCTGCCGTCGGGCCCGACGATCCTGGACGAGGTGGCCAACGCCGCCTTCTTCCTGGGCATGCTGCGGGGCGGCCAGGAGGCCTACGGCGACGTGGGCGATACCATGCCCTTTCACGACGCCGAGGCCAACTTCCTGGCCGCGGCCCAGCGGGGGCTGAGTGCGCAGTTCACCTGGGTGGACGGCGCCACCGCGCCGGCGGACGACCTGATCCGGCGGGAGCTGCTGCCGCTGGCATGGCAGGGCCTGCGCGCCGCCGGCCTCGATTCCGCGGACGTAGACCGCTACCTGGGGGTCATCGAGCAGCGGGTGGCGTTGCGCCGGAACGGGGCGTCCTGGATGCTGCGCTCCCTCGCGGACATGCACGGGGCGGACACGCAGGACGCGCTGTTGAGCGCGCTCACCGCGGCGACGGTCACGCGGCAATGGGAGGGATCGCCGGTGCACGAATGGCCTTTGGCGAAAGTCGAGGAGGGCCGCGGCGGCAAGCCCCAGGCCCTGCGCATCGAGGAGTTCATGACCACGGACCTGATCACGGTCCACCCGGACGAACCCATGGACCTGGTGATCAGGCTGATGGACTGGCGCCGCATCCGCCACGTGCCCGTGGAGGACGAGGACGGCAAGGTGGCGGGCCTGCTCTCCTGCTTCGAGGCGTTGCGGCAATGGGCCCCGGCCGCGCCCGCCGCCGGGGCCGAACCGGTGCCGGTGCGGGAGGTCATGCAACCGGACCCGGTGACCATCGCGCCGGAAGCCACGGTCACGGAGGCGGTGGCGCGGATGCGGGAGGCGCGGAGCGACTATCTGCTGGTGGTGAAGGAAGATCGGCTGGTGGGGATCGTGACCGAGAGCGACATCCTCCAGCTTACGGCACGGCTGCTGGAGCAGCTCGCCGGGGAGTCGACGGCGGATGGCGGTTGAATCCTCGGCCCCGGACCGCCGTTTCCCGCGGCTGATCGGGGGCTATGGCGGAGACCACGACGGACCGCTCGTGGTGGGCATCGGCGGCATGCACGGCAACGAGCCGGCCGGAGTGCTGGCCCTGGAGCAGGTGCTCCGGGTATTGCGCTCGGCCGAGGTCCCGTTCCGCGGGTCGTTCGTGGGCTTCGCCGGCAACCGGGCGGCGCTCGTCCGGGGATGCCGGTACATCGACGAGGACTTCAATCGCGCGTGGTCGCACGAACGGGTCGCGCGGCTGAGAAGCGCCCGTCCGTCCGCGGACGCGACCTCCGAGGAGCGGGAACAGCGCGAGCTGCTGGAGTTTCTCGATGGGGAGCTGGCGCGGCGCCGGGGGCCGGTGGTCTGTCTCGATCTGCACACCACCTCGGCGGCGGGCACCCCCTTCGCGGTCATCGGCGATACCCTGTTGAACCGCCGGTTCGCCTTCCGCCTGGGGGCGCCGGTGGTGCTGGGGCTGGAAGAACGTTTGGAGAGTACGATCCTGAACTACCTGGGGGAAGAGGGACATGTCGCCGTGGGTTTCGAGGGAGGGCAGAACGATTCGCCCGAGGCGGTGACCATGCACATGGCGGCCATCCGCACGGTGCTGGCGACCGCGGGCTGCATCCGTGCCGAAGACCTGCCGCTGCCGACGGAAGGCGAAGATGCGCTCAGCCCGGAAGCGGATGCCCCGCAGGTGGTGGAGGTCCGTTACCACCACGTGATCCGGGAAGGCGACGAGTTCGTCATGCGGCCCGGGTTCAGCAACTTCCAGCCGGTGGAGCGCGGACAAATCCTCGCGCGCGACCGCGGCGGACCGATCCACGCCGGCGAGACCGGACAGATCCTCATGCCGCTCTACCAGGGGCAGGGGACCGACGGGTTCTTCCTGGTCCGGCCGGTGCGGCCGTTCTGGCTGCGGGTCGCGCGGTGGCTGCGCCGTCTGCGCGTGGAGCGGCTTCTGCCGGCGTTGCCGGGGGTGCGGAGATACCCGGACAAACCCGGGACCCTGGTGGTCAACCCACGCGTCGCCCGCTGGTTCGTGCTCGAGCTGTTCCACTTGCTGGGCTTTCGCAAGCGCCAATCGCGGGAAGGCAAGCTGATCCTCAGCCGGCGCTGGCACGAAGCCCGGGCCGTCGACGAGCTGCAGGGCCAGCGCTAGGATCGCCATGAGAAGCGCGATGTTAGGGATCTCGCCGGTCCGGGCGGTCTTGACGCTGGCCGTAGCCCTCATCACGGGAGCCCCGGCCCTCGCCACGCCGGTGGAGCTCACCATCGTCCACTTCAACGACCTGGACCGGATGGAGGAGAAGGACGGTCAGGGCGGCATCGCGCGCCTGGCGACGGTGGTGCAGGGGGAGCGGGCGCGACGGTCCCACGTCCTGGTGACTTTCGGCGGCGACGCCATCTCGCCTTCGTTGATGTCCGGTATCGACAAGGGCGCCCACATGATCGACCTGCTGAACCGGATCGGCCTGACGGCCATGGCCATCGGCAATCACGAGTACGATTTCGGTCCGGAAGTCGCGAAGCAGCGGTTCTCCGAGGCGGAATTCCCGGTCCTGGGCGCCAATAACATTGACACCGACGGCGAGATCATCGATGGCGCCGCGGCCTCCATCATGGTGGACGTGGGCCGGTTCAGGGTTGGGATCTTCGGCCTCACCACCGCCGGCACCGCTACGAAGTCGAACCCCGGCGGCGTCATCTTCACGCCGGTCCTCGAGACGGCCGCCGCCCAGGCCGCGGCGTTGCGGGCGGGCGGCGCGCACCTGGTCATGGGCTTGGCCCACACCGACGTCGAGGAGGACGCCGCGCTGTTGAAGCAGGGGGCGGTGGACATCCTGCTGAGCGGCGACGACCACCGCCTCCGGCTGGACTACGACGGCCGTGTGCTGTTCGCGGAATCGGGTCAGCAGGGCGACTGGGTCACGGTCATCGACCTCACGCTGGACGAGGTGGAGTCCCGCGGCCGAAAGCGCTTCGTCTGGAGCCCGGCCTTCCGTGCCGTCCACACCGGCCGGGTGAACCCCGACCCGACACTGGCCGAAGCGGTTCGGGCTTACGGCGAGCGGCTGTCGCGGGAGCTGGACATCGAAATCGGCACTACCGAGACCGAGATCGACAGCCGCCGGGCGGTGGTGCGGACGCGGGAGGCCGCAATCGGCAATCTCGTGGCCGACGCCATGCGTTCGGCGGTGGACGCGGACGTCGCGCTCACCAACGGCGGCGGCATCCGCGCCAACAAGGTCTATCCGCCCGGCACGACGCTGACCCGGCGTGACGTGCTGAGCGAGCTGCCGTTCGGCAACAAGACCGTGTTGCTGGAGGTTTCCGGCGCCGACCTGCGCGCGGCGCTGGAAAACGGTTTCAGCGGAATCGAGAAGACCGCCGGCCGGTTCCCTCAGGTGTCCGGGATCGAGGTGGTCTACGATCCTCGCCGCCCCGCGGGCGAGCGGGTGATCGAGGTCCGTCGCGGCGGCGTGACGCTGGACCCGGATGCGAAATACACCGTGGCCACCAACGATTTCATGGCACGCGGCGGCGACGGCTACCGGGTCTTCGCGGACCGAAGGCGGCTCATCGACAGCAGGGCCGGTACGTTGATGACCACCCAGGTGATCGACTACGTCACTGCCCGGAAGATCGTCGCGCCCCGTGTGGAAGGGCGGTTGCGGGCTCTCGACTAGAACGATCGCGAATAGAGCGTAAAATAGGCGAACGTTCGTTCAGGCAAAATTTCGGAAAGCTTGAAACCTGTGCTTAAATGGAGTAGGTAGGGCGCTTTGCTTTGGAAGGATCGGTGAAAACGGTCGGTTTGGTACAATGAGGCAGGCGGTAACACTCACGGCGGTTTCGGCGCTGTTGCTCGGCATGAGCTGGCTGATGGCCGGATCCGCCACCGCACAGACGTCATCGGCGCTCAAGACGGCGTCATTGCGCGCGTCCGATGCCGTGGAGCGCCGTGCTGCCGATCTCCCGAGGCTGCTGTCCAGGCATGACGCGGCCCTTTACCGAAGGATTTTCACGCTGCAGAAGGACGGGTACTGGAATGAGGCCGATGCCCTGATCAAGTGGATACGCGATCCGTTGCTGATGGGCCACGTCCGTTTCCAGCGCCTCATGCACCCCACCCTCTACCGTTCGTCCTACGGCGAGCTCTGGACCTGGATGAACTCGTACGCGGACCATCCCGGCGCACGGCGGGTCTACCGCCTGGCCAAGAAGCGGCAGCCCCAGGGCTGGAAGTCGCCGAAAAAGCCCGTACGGGCCGTGCTGGTATCCGAACTCAAGTCCGATCCGGTGCCGGTGACGCGGCGTAGCGCCAATGGCCGCCGCCAGGCAGCACCGGAAGCCGTGGCCCGTTCCCGCGCGCGCCGGCCGGAAATCCGCCAGGTTCACGGGGAGATCCGCAAGTTGGTTTCCCGCGGCTACGTTACGAAAGCCCTCCGTTTCCTGGAGCAGCCGCACCACGCCCGTGCCCTGGATGCCGTGGGCTTCGACGAGAACCTGGCCTGGATCGCCAGGGGATACTACTTCTGGGACCGCGACCACAAGGCCCTGAAAGTGGCAAGACGCGCCATCGCGCGGTCGGGAGCCCGGGTCCCGCTGGCTTACTGGTGGGGCGGCCTGGCGGCGTGGCGGCTGGGACACCATCGCGATGCCGCGAAGCTCTTCCGGACGTTGGCGGAGTCGAGGTCGGTGACCCCTTGGCTGGTGTCGGCGGGCGGCTACTGGGCCAGTCGCGCCTACCGGGAGGCCGGCGAGTCAGGGCGGGTGACCCCCATGCTGCGGGCCGCCGCCCGGCACCCGCGGACCTTCTACGGGTTGCTGGCCATCACCGCCCTTGGGGAGCGGCCGCCGCTGGATTTCGGGATGCGCGAGCTCAGCGCGGCGGATCTCGACACTTTGCTCGGAATGCAGCCCGTGCGCCGCGCCCTCGCCCTGATTCAGGCCGGGCAGCATGTGCGGGCGGGCACGGAACTGCGCCGATTCGCCCATCGCATGTCGCCCCGGCTGGCCCTCGTGATCCTGGCCCTGGCGTCCGAGTCGGGATTGGCCGACCTGTCCTACCAGGCCGCCGAGAGCCTGCTGCAACGAACCGGCGTGCCCGTGGACGCGGCGCTCTACCCCTTGCCCGTTTGGGAGCCCGACGGCGGGTATACCCTCGACCGCGCCTTCCTGTTCGCGGTGATACGGCAGGAGTCCAACTTCCGCGCCGGCGCGCGCAGCAATCGTGGGGCGAGGGGCCTGATGCAGCTCATGCCGCGGACCGCGGGGGTCATGGCGGGCCGGAAGTACCGGGGGGCAAAGCGCCGAGAGCTCCTGGATCCGGTGCTCAACGTCACCCTGGGTCAGAAATATCTCCGCCACCTGCTTTCGCGCGACGAAGTCGACGGCAACCTGTTCTACGCCCTGGCGGCCTACAACGGCGGCCCCGCGAAGCTCCGGAAGTGGAAGCGCCGGGTCGACTACCGGAACGATCCGCTGTTGTTCATCGAGAGCATCCCGAGCCGGGAAACGCGCATCTTCATCGAGCGCGTGCTGACCAACATGTGGATCTACCGGATCCGGTTCGGACAGGCGACCCGTTCCCTCGACACGATCATATCCGGCGGCTGGCCGACCTATGTTCCGCTGGACCGCCGGCAGGCAGGGGCCCGCTCCTGACCCACGTAGTCGCGGCCGGCGGCAACCACGCTCTGCGCCGCGGCGCCGGTTCATTCCGAACCACGCGACACTTCAAAGCACCAGGATTCTCAGCGGATTCTTCTTGCGCGCGGATCGCTTGCCGCTTGCAGTTCATCCTCCCGTGCGATAGTGCTGTGCCCATCCAAGCGGGTAACCAACAGGTACAGTCAGACAGGAGGTCAACATGAAGACGAGTCTACGCATCCGTGGGGTCATGCTTTTCGTTGCTGTCGCCGCCTTGATCTTCGCCGGCTCCGTCGCGGGAGCGGCGGACTATTACGCCGGCAAGACCATCACCATCGTTTGTCCCTATTCCACGGGCGGGACCTATGACCGCATGTCGCGCCTCACCGCCAAGTTTCTGCCCAGGCACATCCCGGGCAACCCGGCCGCCATCGTGCACAATCGTCCCGGCGCCGGCGGCGTCATCGGGTTGCGGTCGGTCTACAAGGCCAAGCCCGACGGCCTGTCGCTGATCCACTTCACCAGTCCCATGGTGGTCCGCAGCCTCACCGGCGGGATCAAGGACATCGACTTCAAGAAGCTGACGTGGCTCGGCAGCGTGGGCGGTGCTCACTATATCTTCGCGATACGCTCCGACCGGCCCGAGCGCAGCATCGAGGATTTCCAGACCACCAAGACGCCCGTCCGCGTGGGCGCTTCGGGGCCCAGCTCGCTGCTGACCCAGGCGCCGAAGTTCCTGCAGCGTGCCGGCAAGTTCAACCTCCGGCTGGTGTCGGGCTACAAGGGCTACAACCCCATGGCGCTGGCCATGAAGCAGAACGAGGTGGACGCCGTGAGCACCGCGGGGGTGGCCATCCGGGTCAATACCGCGACCCGCGAGATGCACAAGGACGGCACCATCAAGCTGGTGCTGTCCATGGGCGGGGCGCCTCCGCCGGATCCCCTCAAGGCGGAGGTGGCGGCGCTTCCGAAGTTCGTCGACGGCATCGCCGATCCCAAGGACCGTGACGCCTGGGTGGCGTTCTCGGGACTCCTGAGCGCCAGCCGCCCGTTCGCGGCCACCCCGGGACTGCCGGCGGAGGCGGCCGCCATCCTCAAGAAGGCGATGGCGGACATGATGGCCGATCCCGAGTTCCGCAAGACCGCCACGGACCAGGGATTCGTGCTCAACACCCTGAATGCCCAGGAGGCGGAGAACCTGATCCTCTCGGTCTTCAACCTGTCCGCGGACATCCAGGACCGGTTGAAGTCACTCCTGAAGTAGCTTCGCTGAACCGGCGCCCCGCGGCCGCGACGCGGGGCGCTTCGGCGAAACGGCTATGGAGGCCTTCCTCGAGGCCCTCGGCATCACCTTCACCCTGCCGGTGCTCGGCGGGATCCTGCTGGGGTTGGTGCTGGGGCTCGTCTTCGGCGCGGTGCCGGGCCTGAACGCGGTGCTCGGCATCGTGTTGCTGCTGCCGTTCGTCTGGTCCCTGTCCCCCTTCGTCGCGTTCGCCATCATGCTCTCGCTGGTGTCGGCGGTGCACACTTCCAACACCTTCCCGGCGTTCTTCTTCAACGTGCCCGGCAGCCCCAGCGCCGCCGCCACCATCCTGGACGGCTATCCCATGGCGCGGAACGGCGACGCCGCCCGCGGTCTGACCGCGGCCTTCATGGTCTCCGCCGTGGGCGGCATCATCGGCGCACTGGTGCTGCTGATCGCGCTGCCGGCGCTGCAGCCGGTGGTGCTCGCGTTCGCCGCGCCGGAGCGGTTCATGCTGGTGGTGCTGGGGATCCTGATGATCAGCTTCCTCAGCGGGTCGAAGCCGGTGAAGGGGTTGCTGGCCGGCGCCCTGGGCCTGTGGCTGGGCACCGTCGGCCAGGACCCGCAACTGGGGGTGGCGCGGTTCACCTTCGATTCCGACTACCTGCTCGACGGGCTCAAGACCGTGCCCATCATCATGGGCCTGTTCGCGCTGCCCGAGGTCGTCTCCCTGGCCATTCGCGGGCGCATCGCCGAGCGCACCCACGTGGACATGGGGGAGGGCTTCCGGCCCGGCCTGCGGGCCTGCCTCCTGAACCGCTGGCTGGTGGTGCGGAGTGCCGTGGTCGGGGTGGTGGGCGGTGCCATCCCCGGCATCGGCGGCACCGCCGCGGCCTTCTACGCCTATGGCATGGCGGTCCAGGGCGCCCACGGCGCAGAGCGCGAGGGCTTCGGCAAGGGCGAGATCAAGGGCGTCATCGCGCCCGAGAGCGCCAACAACGCTTCGGCGGGCGGCGAGTTGGTGCCGTTGCTGGCGTTCGGCGTGCCCGGAGGGGCCACTTCCGCCATCCTGCTGGCGGCGTTCCTGATCCTCGGCATCAACCCCGGCCCGGAGATGTTGGGCGAGAAGCTGTCCCTGAGCTTTTCCATGGTCATCGTGCTGGTGCTGTCCAACCTGCTGGCCACGGGCGTTTGCATCGTCATCACGCGGCCGGCCGCGCGCATCGCCTTCCTCCGGAGCAACCTGCTGATCCCGGCGCTGCTGCTGTTCGTGCTGTTCGGCTCGTACGTCGCCTATCCCCACCCTTACACGCTGGTGCTCACACTGTTGTTCGGGGTGCTGGGTTACCTGATGATGCGCTTCGACTGGGCCCGGGCGCCGCTGCTGGTGGGTTTCATCCTGGGACCGCTGGCCGAGAACAACCTGGCCATCTCGCTGTCGAGCTACGGTGCGGCGTTCCTGGTCCGGCCGATCCCGCTGGCATGCGTGGCGGTTATGGCGCTGGTGGTCTTCGTGGCCGTGCGCCGGGGAGCGGGCCGGCCGTGACCGTGGTTCGCGAAATTGTCCTTGGCGGCATCGTGGCCGCGCTGTTCGCCTGGGTGGTGCTCACCGCGCTCCAGTGGCAACCGGAAACCGCCACCTTCCCACTGCTGATCGGCCTGGCCGGCCTGGGGCTGGCGGTCTGGGCCGTGGTCGGCGATGTGCTGCGCTGGAGGTCGGCGGACGCCGGGGATAACGGCTCGAGGGCCGAGGATACGGCCCGTGCCCGCGCCGCGTTCGCATGGATCGCGGTGTTCTTCGTCCTGGTGCTGCTCATAGGCTTTCGCGGGGGGTTGCCCCTGGCGGTGCTGGCGTACTACCGGCTGGAAGCGCGCGTCGGCTGGCTCGCCGCGGTCGGTGCCGCCGTCGCGTGCGCGGCGCTCCTGCACGTCGCCGTCTTCTACCTCTACCTGCCGCTGTACGGAGGCGCCTTGTTCGAACCCTAGTGCCGTGTCCCGTCCGAGAAATCGCATCCGGTAGGTCGGGTTAGCCGAAGGCGTAACCCGACTCTGCTGTCGGATTACGCTTCGCTAATCCGACCTACGAGGCTGGATTCCGGTTTCCGCCGGAATGACGACAGCGGGCGTCGGTGCCACGTCCGCAACCGCGGAGAGTCTGTCACAGCCGCGGAAGCCGGAATCCAGGCGGGGCTGGGGCGGGGAGGTACGGCTGTGGAACCCCTCGCTCAGAGTCCGTAGAGCCTCTTGGGGTTGGTGTTGAGGATTTTTTCCTTGGCCGACTCGCTGAGGTCCGTCCGCTTGTGGAACTCCCGCACCGCGAAGCGGTCGCGGTCGCCGTGGGGCATGTCCGAGCCGAAGACCACGCGGTCCTCGCCGACGAGCTCCAGCACCTGCGGCAGCAGCGGGTCCTCCACCTCGGTGCTGAGGAAGAGGTTGCCGCGGCTCATGTACTCGGCGGGGGAGACGGCGGCCCGGGGCAGGGCCTCGGGAATGGACTTGCCGAAGCGGTTGGTGAAGCCGAAGCGGTGCTCCAGCCGGTCCATGAGAAAGTGCACCCAGAGACAGCCGGCTTCCAGGAACGCCACCCGCAGGGTCGGGAAGCGGTCCAGCACGCCGCCGGTCATCATCGCCGTGAACCCCATGAGCAGCGGCACCAGGAACGGGATGATGGTGCCCGGGTAGAGGTGGTCGTACATGTTGCTCAGGGGCGGGCACGACCATCCCACGTGCACCGCCAGCGTCAGGTCCTCTTCCGCCAGCGCTTCGTAGAACGGGAAGAAGCTCGGGTGGTCCAGGGTGCGCTCGCCCACGGTGCCGAGGATCATCACCGCCACCGCGCCCAGCCGCTTGGCTTCGCGCACCTGCTCCACCGAGGCCGGGACGTTGTCCAGGTCCACGACGGCGGCCCAGTGGAGCTGTTCCGTGGAGCCGGTGGCGTCCGCGAGCCAGCGGTTGTAGGAGCCGCACAGGGCGGCGCCGAGGTTGGGGTCGTCCACCAGGGGATGGACCAGGAAGAAGCTCGGGTAGATCACCTGCACTCCCAGGTCCTCGTCCGCCATGTCCTTGAGGCGGGCCTCCGGGTGGCTGATCTCGATGCTCTCGATGCTTTCCGGCTTGGCTGCCGTGTAGAACGAGCGCTGCCCCTCGTAGTGGGCCGGCGTTCCCATGTTGTGGCAGCCGCGTCCGAACAGGCGGGGGTAGATCTGGTCCTCCACGCGCCAGTAGAGCCGCCCTTCCGAGTTGACCACCTGAGGCCTGCGCTTGCGGAAAGCCGGGTCCAGGTAGGCGTCGCTGAAGGTGGCCGGAGACTCTTCCACGTGCGCGTCGGCGTCGATTACGATCATCGGAGGGTCCCTCCTCTTTCTCCGGTGGACCGTGCCATGGCACGATCGAAGGCCGTTTCGTGTCGTGTCCCACAAGAAATCCCGCGCAGCCTGGTAAAGAATCATGAGGGACACGATCCAGGAGAACGCACCCATACCGCAATTCCGAAACCGGACGCAAGAAGACCGGCCGGAACAGGAGCTGATCATGCCGATTCTGTTGACCAACAGCGATGTCCGGGAGCTGATCTCGCCACAAACCGCGGTGGAGGTCATGCGGGAGACCTATCGCGGCCTCGCCGAGGGTACGGCGGTCACGCGGACCCGGAGCCAAACCTTCGCCGAGACCACCCAACCGGGGACGTTCGTGGAGCTGCGCACCATGGACGGCATCGTGCCCGCCTTCGGTTCCGTGGGCATGCGCATCCTGCCCGACCTGCACCGCTGGCCGCGCATCGGCGACAACCAGCGCTACGACAAGGTGCCCAAGAAGAACGGCAAGTTCCTCGCCTTCGACCTGATCTTCGACCTGGATACCGCCGACCTCCAGGCGGTGGTCCAGGACGCCTATCTTCAGAAGCTGCGCATCGCCGGCACCCACGGGGTGGCGGCCGAGTATCTCGCCCGCGCCGATGCCTCCCGCGTCGGCGTCATCGGCTCGGGATGGCTTGCCGAGGGTGTGCTCATGGGCCTTGGCGTGGTACGGGCGCTGGAGTCCGTCAAGGTGTTCAGTCCCACTCCCGCCAACCGGGAACGGTTCGCCCGAAACGCGCGCGAGAATCTTCACCTCGATGCCGTGGCGGTTGACGATCCGGTGGCGGCTACCCGTGACGTCGATATCGTCGTCGTCTGCACCAACACCATCGATCCGGTGTTCTTCGCCGATTGGCTCGGCCCGGGCGTTCACCTCGACGCCATCTCGGGGCGGGACATCGACGAGGCCAGCTTCGCGCGCGCGGACTACACCGTGCTGAGCATGAGGGAAGGCCGCTGCAACGAGGGCTTGAACTTCGCCCCGCCGGTGCTGCGCGAGACCCTGGCGCCGCGTTTCGCCCCGTTCGAGAAGAACGTGTCGTGGGATCGGTATGCCGAGCTCGGAGAGGTGATCACCGGACAGGCGCGCTCGCGGGAGAGCGACCGGGAGATCACGTTCTTCTGCAACAACGTGGGTTTCGGCGCCCAGTTTGCGGCGTTGGGCGGCAAGGCCGTGGCGCTGGCCAGGGAACGCGGCCTGGGCGCCGAGTTTTCCATCGAAGACTGGTACGAGGACGAGCGCTAGGAGCCTGTCCGAGTAAGCAGAACGGCGTCCTTCGACTTCGCTTCGCTACGCTCAGGACGAACGGCATTGGCAAACTGATTCCGTTCGTCCTGAGCCCTTCGACAAGCTCAGGACAGGCTTCGCGAAGCGAAGCCGAAGGACGCCGTCTACGGATGCACGTCCTGGGTGAACCATTCCGTAGGCATGTCGCGGCCGACGCCCTTGGCCACGGCCTCGCGGTAGACGCGCTGGGCGACGGCGGCGAACTGGAGGCCCTGACCGACGTTGTTGACGAAAGCGGTGGTCTGCTCCGGCGACTGCCGTCCCTCTGCGGCGCCGATGATGGCCTGGGGCAACTCCTGGATCCGGTCCCACAGCGGCGTGGTGCGCTCGGACCACCAGCCTCCGCTGCCTTCCGGTGTTTCCACGGCCGGCGTGCGGTAGACCTGAGGACGGATGTTGGCCGGGTTTCTGGAGAACAGGAACACGCGGTCCATGGCGTCGAGGAAGCCGTAGTCCATCTCCTGGACCTTGACGGCGCTGTAGTGAACGCCGGGGCGCAGCCACTCGCGCCGGTGCACGGGTTCCATGGAGTTGGTCCCGGTCACCACCAGGTCGGCTCCGTCCACCGCCTCGTCCGCGGACGTCACCGGCGTGAGCCGCGCCTCGACCCGCGGCGCCAGCTCGCGGCAGAAGCGTTCCCGGTTGGCGGGGTTGGGGCTGAAGACCCTGACGTCGGTGATGGGCCGGACCGCGCAGTGGGCCATCAACTGTCCGCCGGCCTGCCACCCGGTCCCCAGCAGCGCCATGACCGAGGCATCGTCCCGCGCCAGGTAGCGTGCCGCCAGGCCGTTGGCCGCACCCACCCGCATGCGCGAGATGTAGCCGTCCGGGCAGATCATCACCGGTGCGCCGGTTTCCATGCTGAAGAGCAGCATGAGCCCGTTCCAGCGGCCGTCGGCCGAGGGCAGCCGGTCGCGCCGGACGTTGCCCGCCACCTCCGGCCAGATCAGCACGTCGCTGTTGATGCGCAGCGCCGCCATTCCCTCGTCGGGCCACAGCCCGCTCATGGCCTTGAGGCTGTAGACGCCCTTGGTCTCGCCCACGGCGGTAGGCGCCAGCGTGTCCACCCGCGGGCTGTTGACGGCTTCCCGGGCCTCCAGCGACCGCTGGGAGCGTTCGACGCATTCCAGCGCCATCTCCATGGTCAGTATCCCGTCGATCTCTTCATTGCTGAGCAGCAGTGTCATTGGAAAACCCCTTGAAACGAAAGCGCCGAACCTGGCCCGTGTTGACGCACCCCATAATTTCGGCCATAGTTTTTACCTCTGGCCAGGTAGCTCAGTCGGTAGAGCAGAGGACTGAAAATCCTCGTGTCGGCAGTTCGATTCTGTCCCTGGCCACTTCCTCAATCCCCTTCCCCGCCGGACTAGAGCCTCGCCTCCAGGTCCTTGAACTGCTTGTTCAGGGCGTCGACCTCGTCCTTGGCCTGCTTGCGGTATTCGACGACCTTGCTCAACTCTTCGGTGGTCGGCAGCGTCAACTGCCTGTGCGGAATACCGCTGTGGGGGCGGT
Organism: uncultured Binatia bacterium (SeqCode); assembly: GCA_965204205.1. GTDB lineage: Bacteria > Desulfobacterota > Binatia > UBA9968 > JAJDTQ01 > JAJDTQ01. Next base: position 582,205 of record OZ241976.1, read on the forward strand.
TGTGGACATGGTAGCTGCCGTCGTCTCCGAAGTGGCCGGTCTCCTTCCCGCTCAGCAGGCTGACGGCCATATTAAGGTTGTTGATCATCTTCTTGATCTCGCTATCCAGGACCGAAAGGCGTTGTTTGGCTGCCAGGAGGCGTAGATAGTCCGCACCGATCTGCTCTTCGACTTTTCCCATAGGACTTTCTCCAATCGGGCCATGCCCGGATGTCTTGAAGCCGAATTTCTTTCCAAATCACGCCGTGCGCTCCTACCGATAACCCGAAACCCCGTTCGGGGGCAAATACGGCCGCGTGGACAGGGTAGACCGAGCGTCGCCATCGTGGTCCATGGCACGGGAGATTGGCCTTGACAGCCTTCCGGCAACGATACTAGTCTGGCCCGGCATCAGGCACGACCTCGTGCGAACCCAAGGGAGGGAGGACGAACCCATGAAGAAGGTGCTTGGTTGGATCGTCGTTTGCTTCACCCTGTTTCTGTTCACGGCAACGATGGCGCCGGCCGCGGACCTGGTGCTCAAGGGCGCCACCGCCTGGAAGAAGGACTACGTCTTCAATGCCGGCTACTGGGAGTTCACTCGCCAGGTCGAGAAGCTCTCCGGCGGCAAGATCAAGGTGGAATGGAAGGGGGGACCCGAGATCGCGCCGGCCTTCGAGATGTTGAGTCTGGTGCAGCGCGGCGTCGTGGATGTCCTGGGAAGCTCCGCCGCCTACTATACGGACAAGTACATGGAAGGGGTCTTCCCCGAGTACTTCATCGGCACCCCGGCCGTCCTGCGAAACGCGGGCATCACCAAGTGGTTCGATGACCTGAGCCAGAAGAAGACCGCCGTCAAGCTCCTTGGAATGACCTCGGGGCCCGTGGGCATCGCCATCTTCACCAAGCAGCCGGTGAAGGGCATCGCCGACTTCAAGGGCCTGAAGATGCGCAGCACGCCCACCTACCTGCCCATGGGGCAGGCCCTGGGGGCGACGATGATCCGGATTCCGTGGGCGGACCTTTACCCCGCGCTGGAACGCGGCGTGGTGGAGGGATACTTCTCCCCGGCCATCGGGACCCTCCAGACGAAGCTTTACGAGCAGGTCTGCTGCATGATTGCGCCGCACTTCTGGACCGTGCGCACCTGGCTCTACATCGGCATGAAGACCTGGAACAAGCTGACCCCGGAGCAGCAAAAGATCCTGACCGACGCCATCGTGGCAACCGAAGACTGGGCGCAGGGTTTCTACGCGGGGATCATCGGCAAGGAAATCGATACGCTGGTGAAGCAGCACGGCATGAAGGTCATCGAGTTCAAGGGGGACGAAGCCAAACGCTACCTCAAGATGGCGTACGAATCGGCCTGGAACAAATACGTGCCGGAGTCGCCGGAGCACGGCAAGACGATCCGGGAGATGGCGCAGAAGCTGGAAAGCCGTTGAAGCCGGCAAACGACCGGTTGAAACCAACGAACCGTTGAAGGGGAGGACGAATCCATGAGAAGGGCACTCGGTTCCATCGTTGTATTTCTCACCCTGGGTCTTTTCATTGCGACGGCCGCTCCGGCCGCCGACCTGGTGCTCAAGGGCGCCACCGCCTGGAAGAAGGACTACATCTTCAATGCCGGCTACTGGGAGTTCTCGCGCCAGGTCGAAAAACGGTCCGGCGGCAAGATCAAGGTGGAATGGAAGGGCGGTCCCGAGATCTCGTCACCCTTCGAGATGCTGGGTCTCGTGCAGCGGGGGGTGCTGGATGTCCTGGGCGGAGCCGGCGCCTACGATTCCGCCAAGATCCCGGAGGGCGTGTTCCTGGAGTACTTCGTCGGGAGCACCAGTGATTTGCGCAAAGCCGGCGTTACCAAGTTCTTCGACGAAGTGACCCAGAAACGGGCCGGAGTGAAGCTCCTTGGGCTCAGCTCCGGGCCGGTGGAGTTCGCCATCTTCACCAAGCAGCCGGTGACCAGCATCGGCCAGTTCAAGGGCATGAAGATGCGCAGCACGCCCACGTACCTGCCCCTGGGCCAGGCCCTCGGGGCCACCATGATCCAGGTGCCGTGGCCCGACGTCTACAACGCCCTGGAGCGGGGGGTCGTGGACGGATACTTCGCTCCGGTCATCGGCACCCTGTCGACGAAGCTCTACGAGCAGGTCTGCTGCATGCTCAAGCCGCACTTCTGGACCGTGCGCACGTGGATGTACATCAGCCTGGACAAATGGAACAAGCTCACGCCGGAGCAGCAGAAAGTCCTGACGGACTCCATGATCGCGACCGAGGGGTGGACGACGGGCTTCTACAATGACTACATCGGCGGGGAAATCAGTACGCTGGTGAACAAGCACGGCCTCAAGATCCATGAGCTCAAGGGCGACGAGGCCAAGCGCTTTCGCACGATGGCGTACGAGTCGTCGTGGAAGAAGTACCTGCCCAACTCCCCGGAGTACGGCAAGCAGATCCGGGAAATGGCGCGGAAGCTCGAGGACCAATGACGTGCCGAAAATGACGCGACGGAGGCAAGGCTTATGAGACTGGCGCTTCGCTATGCAGTCGTTGTTTTCGCCCTGGCAATGTTCGCGGCGACCACGGCGCCGGCGGCGGATCTGGTGCTCAACGGCGCCACCGCCTGGAAGAAGGACTACGTCTTCAATGACGGGTTCTGGGACTTCAAGCGCCGGGTGGAGAAGATGTCCGGCGGCAAGATCGAAGTGAGGTGGAAGGGCGGGCCCGAAATCGCCCCCGCTTTCGAGATGCTGAGCCTGGTGCAGCGCGGCACGCTGGACGTGCTGAGTAGCACGGGGGCGTACTTCACGGACAAGATGGCCGAAGGGGTCTACCTCGACTACTTCGAGGGCCCGGTGAGCGAAATGCGCAAGGGCGGCGTCATCGATTTCTTCGACAAGATCCAGCAGGAAAGGACCGGGGTGAAGCTCCTGGGCCTGCCGTCGGGTCTGGTGGGCTACGCCATCTTCACGAAGAAGCCGGTGAAGAGCCTCGCCGACTTCAAGGGCATGAAGCTTCGCGGCACCCCCACCTATCTGCCCATCGCCGAGTCCCTGGGAGCCTCGATGATCCGGATGCCGTACTCGGACCTCTACGCCGGCCTCGAGCGGGGCGTCGTGGAGGGGTACTTCTCTCCCATCATCGGAACCCTGGGAGCCAAGTTCTACGAGCAGATCTGCTGCATCATCAAGCCCTTCTTCTGGACCGTCCGCACTTGGTTGTATTTCAACCTCAAGACCTGGAACAAGCTGACCCCGGAGCAGCAGAAGCTCCTCACCGACGCCGTCATCGAAACGGAAAAGTGGGGGCCGGCCCATTTTGACAAGTACATCGACGCGGAGCACGACACCCTGGTGAAGAAGCACGGCATGCAGATCATCGAGCTTTCCCCGGAAGATTCCAAGCGCCTGCGCACGATCGCGTACGAGTCGGCCTGGAAGAAGTTCGTGCCGGTCTCCCCGAAGTACGGCAAGCAGGTCCGGGAGATGGCGCGGCGTTTCGAACAGAAGTGAGACACGTCCCTACGGCGAAAGGCCTCATGTGCTGAACCACCCGCCGGGCTGTCCGTGCGCGCCGCGGACGGCCCGGTCAGGGAATCGTCAAATCTCATCATGTCGCAACTCGGGCAGACTCTGGAGCGAGCCTGGGACTCGCTGGTGAACGGACTCGCCTATTTCGCGGGGCTCCTGGTGGTCACGGTGACCTTCTCCGTGATCTACGAAATAGTGGCGCGTTACTTCTTCAACAGCCCGACCATCTGGGCGGTGGATCTGACCGAATACTCGCTGGTCTACATCACCTTCCTGGGGACGCCCTGGGTGCTGCGCGACCACGCGCACACGCGCGTGGAGCTGGTGGTTGAACGGCTTCGACCGCGGGTGCGGTTGGCGTTGGCCATCGTGGTGTCGTTGGTGGCGGCGTCGGGTGCATTGGTGATGGCGTGGGAAGGGGCCTTTGAGACTTGGGAGTCCTACTTGGGCGGTCATGCCGAGTTGAAGGCGTGGCGGGTGTACCGTTGGCCGCTCATTCTTCCCATCTGCGTCGGCAGCACCATGCTGGTCATCGAGTTCCTGCGGCAGGCGGGGCACAACGTCGGGATGCTGCGACGGGGCGAACCGATCCCGGACGAATCAGGCCCCGTGGGCCGGGATTCCCTTTGAGCACGAGATGGAGTGGTACGAAGTCCTGGTCTTGATGCTCGCCGTGCTGATGGTCCTCTTCGTGGCCGGCACGCCGGTGGCGTTCGCCTTCCTCCTGATCAACATCGGCGGGCTTTTCCTGTTCATGGGCGGGTTGCCGGCGCTGCGACTCATGGTCACCAGCGCCTTCGCCACGCTGGCGAGCTTCGTGCTCGCTCCGGTGCTGCTGTTCATCCTCATGGGCGAGATCATGTTCCGATCAGGGCTCGCCGTGCGCACGCTGGATGCCCTGGACAAGTGGATCGGCGGCATACCCGGGCGGCTGAGTCTTCTCGCGGTGAGCGGCGGCACCCTGTTCTCCACCCTCAGCGGCTCGAGCATGGCCACCACCGCCATGCTGGGAACGACGCTCGTGCCCGAGATGCGGCGCCGGGGCTACAGCTACCTCATGTCCGTGGGGCCCATATCGGCGGCGGGCGGACTGGCCGCCATCGTTCCGCCTACGGCCATGGGCGTTCTGCTGGGCAGCCTCGCGGAAATCTCCATCGCCAAGCTCCTGATCGCCGGCATCGGCCCCGGCCTGTTCATGGCCGGCCTCTACGCGGTCTACATCGTCGTCCGGGCCAAGCTGAACCCCGCTTCCGCGCCCGTCTATGATGTCGCCCACGTCTCCATCCGCGAGAAGCTCGTGGGCCTGCTGCACCTGGCGCCCCTGAGCCTCATCGTGTTCATGGTGCTCGGGGTCATCTTCATCGGCGTGGCGACCCCCACGGAGGCGGCGGCCCTGGGGGCCCTGAGCACGGCGATGGTCGCGGCCATGTACCGCAGCCTGACGTTGAAGGTGGTGGCGCAGTCGGTAATGAGCACCGTGCGCGTCTCCGTCGTGGTGCTCATGATCATCCTCGCCTCCAATGCCTTCAGCCAGGTGTTGGCCTTTACCGGAGCCAGCCGGGGACTGGTGGAGATGGTGGCGGGGTTCCAGGCGCCGCCGGTGGTGATCCTGGTGCTCATGATGGTGATCGTGCTCGTGCTGGGCATGTTCGTCGACCAGATCTCCATCATGATGATCACGGTGCCCATCTACTTCCCGCTGGCCGCGCAGCTTGGCTTCGATCCCATCTGGTTCGGCATTCTGATGCTCCTCAACATGGAGGTGGCCAACACCACGCCCCCCTTCGGTCTGCAGTTGTTCGTGCTCAAGGGGGTCGTGCCGGACGCTTCCATGGTGGAGATCTACAAGAGTTGCTTTCCCTTCGTGCTCCTCGATATGTTGAATCTGGCGGTCATGATCGTCTTTCCCGCCCTGGTGCTGACCCTGCCGCGGCTCATGCTGAATTGAGCCCGGAAAGCAGCGGACCGGGGAGGAAGGGTGGGGGTCGAGAGGGCCGCGGGTTCTGGCCGTTCGGGACCCCGAATCAAGGGCGTGGAAAGACAGGAGTCGCATCATGAGAGTCGATGCGGACGCACACGTTATCGAGACCGAAGAGACATGGGAGTACATGGAAGGGGCCGACCGCAAGTTCTTGCCGCGGATGGTCGCCCCCTCGCAGGAAGACTCGCCGGACGAGTACTGGCTCATCGACGAGCGGGTGCACATCCGTTCCGTGAACGTGGGCCGGGACACGCCGCCGGCGTCACGGGAGCTGCGCGACGTCGCGGTGCGGCTGAAGCACATGGACGAGTTGAACGTGGACGTTCAGGTGCTTTATCCGACTGTCTTTCTCATGCCGGTCACGGCCAAGGCGGAGGTGGAGGTGGCGTTGTGCCGGAGCTACAATCGCTGGCTGGCGAATGTCTGCAAGGAAAGCGAAGGCCGGCTGCGCTGGACCGCGGTGCTGCCGCTGCTGTGCATGGAGGAGGCCCTGGCGGAAGTGCGGGTCGCGAAGCAGAACGGCGCCGGCGGCATCTTCATACGCGGCACGGAGGGCGACCGCCTGCTCACCGACCCGTACTTCTACCCGCTCTACGACGAGGCGGCTAGGCTCGATATCCCCCTGTGCGTGCACTCGGCCAGCGGCACCTTCTCGCTGTTCGAGCTCTACCGGTACGAGCCCGTCGGGTTCTCCAAGTTCAAGCTGGCCATCGTCGGAGCGTTTCACTCGGTGGTGCTGGCGGGGATTCCGCAACGGTTTCCGGAGCTCAAGATGGCGTTCCTTGAAGTCAGTGCGCAGTGGTTGCCGTACGTCTACCGCGACCTTACCAAGCGTTTCCGGATCGAAGGCAGGGAATTCAAGGGCGAGGACGTCCTGAGCGAGAGCCGCATCTACGTCGGGGTGGAGAACAACGACGACCTGCCCTACGTCATTGGCAACGCCGGCGACGACAACCTCGTCATCGGCTCGGACTACGGGCACGCCGACAGCGCCACCGAGCTCATGGCCTTGGACCGGTTGAGCGCCGATCCGAGGCTGACGCCCGAAGTGGCGGAGAAGATATTGGAGCACAACCCCCGGGCGCTATACGGAATCTGATGGACTCCCCGAACCATCCCATGCTGGACGCCGCCAAGGCGTTGTCGCCGACGATCCGCGCCTGCGCCGACCAGATCGAGGCGGAGCGCGAGCTGCCGCGCTCGCTGTTCGACGCGCTGGCGGACGCCGGGCTGTTCAAGCTCGCGCTGCCACGGTCCCTGGAGGGCGTCGAGATCGACCTGCCGTCCTACATCGAGGTCCTGGGGGAATTGGGAGAGGCCGACGCCAGTACCGCCTGGGTGGTCAACCAGTGCTCGATCTTCGCCACCTATGCGGCGCGCATGCCCCACGAGATCGCCCGGGAGATCTGGACCGACACGCCGCGTTGCGTGGTGGCCAACACCGCCATGCCCACGTCGGAGGCGGCGCCGGTGCCGGGCGGATACCGCGTCACCGGGCGTCATCGTTTCAGCTCCGGTTGCCGGCACGCGTCATGGTTCGCCGCCCGGGCGTGGCTCCCGGATAACGGCGAGACGGTGCAGAAGTTCCTGTTCGTGCCAGCGGCCGAGGTGGAGGTGCTGGATACCTGGAAGGTCCGCGGCATGCGCGGCACCGGCACCCACGACTTCGCGGTGGACGGCGCCTTCGTGCCGGCCGAGCGCACGGTACGCCAGCGCGGCGCCCCGGTGGTGGAGCCCGGCCCGCTCTACCGGCTCACCACCGTGCTGCTCTTCTCCTGTGGTGACGCCGCCCTCGCTCTAGGCGCGGCCCGGTCGTGCCTGGACGCGTTCATGGAGCTGGCCGGAGCCAAGACGCCCCACTCCATGCAGGCCATGCTGCGCGACCAGCCGGCGGTGCAGGTGACGGTGGGTCAGGCCATGGCCGCCCTGGCGTCCGGCCGGGCCTATCTGCGCGACGCCGTCCGCGCACTGTGGGCCGAAGCCGCGTCGGAGGGGCCACTGACTCTGGACCGGCGGGTGGCGCTACGCCTGGCTACGACCCATTGCATCCGGCTCGCGGTGCAGGTGGTGGAGCAGCTCTACAACGCCTCCGGCACCACCGCCATCTACGAAGGCAACCTCATCCAGCGCCACTTCCAGGACCTGCACGTGATCAGCCAGCACGCGCAGGCGCGCATGGTCGCCTACGAGCTGGCCGGGAAGCACGGTCTGGGACTGGAGATCGAAACCGTCCGCCTTTGAGCCACTACGTGCGCGGAGAATCTGGCGTTGATGCGGCGGATCGACGAGCTGTTTTCCCTGGAATACACCTTAACTCCGCCGCCGTCCTGTCCAAGAAGCCATGACCACCTCACCCGACAGCATCGGCATGCACATTGCACCATCCAAGCTGGCGTAGCCTCTCTTGAACTTGTGACACTCCCTCCTTCTTGTCCGAAGTTTGTGGCATTTTTCGGATGCCGCTTGCATTGTCCGAAACATGCATCATACTTCAGACATGACAGTGTTGACACAAGACACCGGGTTGCGTTCCCGGCTCCTCGCCCGCATTGCGGCCAACCCGGATGAGGTCTGGGTCCCTGGCGATTTTGCCGACTTGGGAAACCGCTCCGCTATTGACAAGTCCTTGCAGCGCTTGGTCGCTGCGGGCGATCTGCGCCGCATCGACCGAGGCCTCTACGATCGGCCACGGATGAACGAACTGACCGGACGCCCGACCGTACCCGACTACCGCGCCGTCATCCGCGCCGTCACCCGTCGCGACCAGGCGCGTGCCCTCATCGACGGCATGACTGCAGCCAACGAACTCGGTCTCACCACCGCGGTGCCGGCACGCATCGAGGTCCTGGTCGATGCACGATTGAAACCGATCAAGCTCGGGAGCCAGGAAATCCGCTTTAGGTATGCAGCACCTAGCCGCCTCTATTGGGCTGGCCGGCCTGCCATGCGCGTCGTCCAGGCATTGCACTGGATGCAGGACATGCTCTCCCAGGAGAGCGAACGCCAGCGCGTCAGGGCCGAATTGCGCGCCTTGTTCGTCGACCCACGATACGGGCAATTGATCCGGGACGACCTCCAGGCAGGGCTCGCAGCGCTGCCGATCTGGATGCAGGAGTTTCTGCGCGAGCTGCTGATCCCCGCCGACGCGGACGAGTTGCGACGATGACTACCGCTGCCTACAGGCAACTCATCGCCGCGACACCACGCGACCGCCTCGACCTGTTTCTCACGACCGCCAACCGGCTCGGCGCTCCGGTCGGTAACGTGGAAAAGGACTTCTGGGTCTGCTGGACGTTGAACGCGCTCTATCGCGAGCGACCCGCAGGAGGCCCCCGCCTGCTCTTCAAGGGCGGGACGTCCCTGTCGAAAGCCTACGGCCTGATCGACCGCTTTTCAGAGGACATCGACATCACGGTGTTCCGGGACGACCTCGACCAACCGGCGTCGATCGAGGAACTGGAATCCCTGTCGAAAAAGAAACGTCGAGCCAGGCTCGACACGATCAGGGATGGGTGCCGCGCCTACATCACCGGTCCGCTCCGAGAGTTCCTGGACGCGCAGCTCGCCGACGCCACCGCCGGCCGTATCGAGATCGACAACGCCGATCCCGACGGCCAGACATTGCTTGTATGGTATCCCGAGGTCGAACCCCGCGACGAAGCCTACATGCAGCCGGCGGTGCGCATCGAAGCCGGCGCGAAGTCGGCACTCGACCCCCACCGCTCGGTCACGATCCAGCCCTACATCGCCAAGGATACCGCGGGGCTCGATCTTACGACCGGCGGGGTGACCACGATCGACGCCACCCGCACCTTCTGGGACAAGGTCGTGATCGCGCACGGCCTGCGCCGTTGGCACGACCGGCGCGGATTTCTTCGGCAGGAGGGACAGCGTGTGCCGCGGCACTACTACGACCTCCATTGCCTGCTTCGCGCGGATGCCTGCGAATCCGCGCTCGCCGATCAGAATCTGGGTGCCGACTGTGTGCACCACGCCAGGATGTTTTTCGACCGGCCCGACTATGACCTTGCTTCCGCCGTTCCGGGCTCATTTGCAATCACGCCGACCGGCGCAATGGTTCGCGCGCTCGAAAACGACTACGTCCCCTCGAACCGCCAAGCTTGAAACCCGCCGCTACGCCACACCCCCAACCGGACGGCCTGCCGGACTCGGTCTTCGCCGCAACCCTACAACCGCCACAGCCGCTTGGGATTGTCGTGCAGGATCTTGCGCTTCGATTCCTCGTCGATGTCCGTTCGTTGCTGCATCACGCGCAGGGCGTCCATCTGGCTCGAGCCGTCGTAGTGGCCGTAGTCGCTGCCGATGACGAGGTTGTCCGGCCCGCACCGGTGGGTGTAGGCGAACTCGTCGTCGTTCTGGCAGGTGACGAAGATGTTGAACTCTTTCAGCACGTCGTCGGGCAGGGGGGTGCCGCGCTGCAGGCTGCGGCGTTTGGCCTCGTGGAGCATCCACGGAAGCCACATGGAGCCGGCCTCGATGAAGGCCCAGCGGAGGTCCGGGTACTTGAGCGGTAGCTGGCTTTCGATCAATCCCTCGCACGTGCCCGCGGTCAAAAGCCGGAACCGCATGAGGCCGAAGGCGTTGGGGTCGTAGGCCGGCCGGGTGATGTCGACGATGTCCTGGTTGCCGTTGCCGATGTGGGTGGCGACCACCATGTCGAGGCGCTGGGCCTCCTCCCAGAGCGGGTGGAAGTAGGGATCGATGGGAAGCCGCCGCCCCAGGATCGGCGGGATCGAGATCCCCACCGCGCCGTGGTCACGCGCCCAGTTCAGGAGCTCCAGGGACGCGTCCATGCTCATGAGCGGCAGCACCGTGCACCACCGCAGGCGGCCCTTGGCCCTTTCCCACATGTCCGCCACCCAGCGGTTCCAGCTCTTGCACAGCGCCAGCTCCACCTCCGGCTGCTCGGTGGTGGGTACGGTCCACAGCGTGTGGAACAGCACCTGGGTGTCGATGCCCAGCCTGTCCATGTGCCGGAGCCGCCGTTCCACGTCGTCCTCCCGGGAGCCGATGGGGGTTACGAGGTCGCGGCCCTGCTCGCGGGACCGCTCCGCCATCTCCTCTTCGGTGAGGGTGATGAAGCGGAAACCCCGGGCCTGGCCGTTGATGATCCACCACTGGAAATGAGGGTCGGTGGGGTGGACCGCCAACACCGGGCGGTACTTCTCGTCCTCCGGATCCATGAACTCCCACGTCCGCTCGGTCTCCACGACGTGCGCGTCGGAGTCGATGAGGGTGTAGTCGGCGTCCGTTTCAACAACGGGTTGGGCGTTGATGGCCATGAAATCCTCCTGATGGCCCGAGGTATTTGCCTGTTCCGTCTGTCGCGGAACACCGCGAGAACGTTAATCTACTGCGTCCCGACCACGGGTTGCAAGCGACAAAAAGGCAGCCGCCGGCGACCGGGCCGGTGACTGCCTTTGATCGGAAGGAGAGTACGGGTCGCTACAGCGCCACCGCCGACTCGTAGGGCTCGTCGAGGGGCGTGTCTTCGCCGAAGAGGTTCCGGGTCGCGATCCAGCGGTGCGTCTTCTCGTAGACTTCGCGGGTGTAGGGCTCGAAGACCATGCGCTCGCCGACTCCCATGGCGCGGACGTCCACCAGCTCGTGGTAGCGTTCGGGGATTTCCTTGAGGAGATAGTGCCGGTAGCGCTCCGGCTCCATGTCGATGTCGCGTTGGGCGCGTTGCAGGGCGTTGAAGTACTTCTTCGCGTCCTCTTCGTCGGCGTCCGGCTCCAGCAAAAAGCCGATCATGAACGTGGTATCGACGATCTTCCGGAACCCCTGCTGCTCCAGCACGTACATGGGCGCGCCGAAGACGTTGCCGGCCGCAACGTCGCGTTCCAGCAGCCGTGCCATGCGGTCCAGCGGACGGCCCGCGAACTGCAGGTTGATCTCGGAGGAGTCGAGGATCGGCTCCAGCGCCTGCAAGGCCGAGAAATGGCTCCCCGAGTGATAGCCCACGGCGATCTCCACGTTGGCGAGGTCCCGGGGCTTGCGGATCTCGGACTCGGGCGGCACGTAGATGCCGGAGGGCGTTACCGAGTAGGCATGTCCCCACATGCGGCCGTGCTGCCCGGTGGCGGCCACGTTGACCATCCAGTGACAGGCCGAGCTGACCTCGCATGCGCGGCCGTCCTTCATGTCCTCGAGGGCGCCGTGACGGACTTCCCTGGGCTTCTCCGACTGCTGCGAAACGATGCCGAAGACGAACTCGTAGTCCAGACCCTCGTCCTTGAAGTAACCGTGCTCCTCCGCCACCCACTCCTGGAGCCTGCCGTGGGGCTGTATGCGAAATTGCGCCATGGGTTCCGTTCCTTCCGGGCGTGTATTCTCGACCGCGCGGTCGATGTACAACGTTACTGGAAGGATGGCGGTGCGTCAACGGCCCGAAATGGCGTCCAGCCCGTGAAGAAGGGGCTTCCCGCTCAGGGACGGGAAGCCCGCATCACCGCTGCGGCCCGGGCAAGGACCCGGACTCAGCGGCTCTCCTTCACCACCTCCACAGGCTCGGACGCGCTCCGCCCGTCGCCGGTGGTTTCCCCGGGGGAGGCCACGAAGGTCTGGTCGGCGTTGACCGAGCCGGGGGTTGCACGGCCGGGGCCGTGCCATGTGAAGTCCACCAGGGCATTGCCCGAGCCCCTGAGCTGGAGCGAGTGGCCGGTTTGCGTGGAGTTGGTTTCACGCACGCCGATGTCCGTGGCCGCAAGGCCCTCGGCCGGTCCCGACATGGCGGTAAAGCCGCCCTCGTAGCTCATGAACTGAACCACTTCCTTTTCCGGGTTGACGAGCGCGATGCCGTCCGGCGCGCCGTTTTCGATGCGGTTGATGGGGAACGAGACCGTGCCGTACCCTCCCTGCTGGTCGGTGATGACCCCTTCGAGGGGGACGGTCCGGTACGGCGTGCCGTTCTTGCCGTTGTACAGCACGAGGCTCCATCCCTTCATGTCGGCGCCGGCCGGTCCCGCGATCTCCACTGCCTCGTCCGCGTCCGCGCCGCGGTTGTCGTAGTGGATCTCGTTGATGAAGATGCTCTGGCTCCAGGCGGGACATCCCGCCCACAGGAAAGCTCCCAATACCACGGCGGCCAACAGCCACGTCCGACGGTTTTTCGAACCTTTGCGCATTGTTTACCTCCTTCGCGCAAGACGTTTGCATCATGCCGGGTCCATGGCGTCCCGGCGCCTGTATAGATCAATCGCCGGAACCGCGGGAAACTTTAGCGCGGCTTCGCTGCTTTTTTCGGGCCGGGCCTGGAATCCACGGGAGGGCCGTCCTGTGGGCGGGTTGGATGGCGGTGTCGAGAACGGCGGGTGGAAGGATCAGTTCATCAGGCTCGGCAGCCACAGCACCAGGGCGGGGAAGACGATCATGAGCGCCATCACCACCAGGTTCAGCCCGACGAAGGGGAGGGCGGCGCGGTAGATGTCGCCCATGGTGGTGCCGGGGGAAGCGATGCCTTTCATGACGAACAGCGACAGACCGAAGGGCGGCGAGATGGTGGCCAGCTCCAGGTTCAGCAGCATGATGGCGCCGAACCAGACCGGGTCCCATCCCAGGGCGTTGACGATGGGCATGTAGATGGGGATGGTCACCAGCACGATGGAGGTCTGCTCGATGAACATGCCCAGGAACACCAGGACCACCTGCATCAGGATGAGGATGACGATGGGGTGCACCGGCAGGTCCACCACCAGGTTGGTGATCCCGGAGGTGACGCCGGTGAAGGCCAGGACCTGGCTGAAGGCGGCGGAGCCGGTGAGGATGATCAGCACCATCACCGCGATGGATGTGGTGGTGCCCACCGCTTCCTTGGTGACGCTCCAGGTGAGCTTGCCGTAGGCCATGGCCAGCAGGAAACAGAATAGCGCCCCCACGGCCGCGGCCTCGGTGGGCGTGGCCACGCCGAAGAAGATGGTGCCGATGACGATGATGATCACGGACACCAGCGGCACCACGTACCGGAACGTATCGGCGACGCGCCGCCCCAGGGGAGTCGGCGCCACGTCGTAGGCGGGCGCCAGGGAGGGCTGGAGGGTGCAGCGGATGACGATGTAGGCGGCGTAGACGCCGGCCAGCATGAGACCGGGGATGATGATCCCCACCAGGAGCTTGCCCACCGAGATCTTGCCGAGGCTTGCCAGGATGACGCCCAGGGCGGTGGGCGGGATCATGATCGCCAGGCTGCCGCTGGCCAGGATGGGGCCGTAGGACATGGATTTGCTGTAGCCGCGCTTCTCCATGTCGGGGACGAGCGTGGAGCCCAGCATGGCCACGCTGCCCATGGCCACCCCGGTCAGTGTGGCGAAGAGCGCGCCGGCCGCCACCGCCAGCAGCGACAGCCTGCCGGCGATGCGCCCCAGCCATTCGTCCAGCACGTCGATCATCTTGTACGCGACGCCGGAATGGAACATCACCGCGCCCATGAGGATGAACATGGGCACGGGCACCAGCACGAAGGTGGAGATGGAGCTGTCGATACTCAAGACGAGCTGCTGCAAGCCGATGGTGCCGCCCCAGAAGACGTAGACGCCGATGAGGTTCACCAGCGTGAAGGCGAAGGCCACCGGCAGCCCGATGAGCAGCAGCACGGTGAGGCCGCCGAAGAAGAAGAGCATGTAGGCCCACCACTCCACGGGCGCTTACCTCAATGGGCCGGGCCGGCGGCGGGCGGCGCGCCGGCGTCCAGGGCCCGCCGTGCCCGTCTCATGAACTGGAAGGAAAGGAGAAAGCAGCCCAGCGGGATCACGCCCAGGTTGATGACCCTGGGGATTTCGATCTCGGCCGGGATGAGGATGCCCCGCTGCCAGGAGGTGACGGCCTCGATGGTGCCGTAGTAGGCCACCACCAGACAGATCAACGCGCCGACGACAGAATTGACGCAGGTCAGCCAGCGGCGGGTCGCCGGCGTGAGCCGGGTGACCAGCAGGTCGATGGTGACGTGCTCTTCACGCCGGAGCACCCAGGCGGCGCCCAGGAAGGCGATGTAGAGGAGCAGCGTGCCGCTGATCTGGTCGACCCCCAGCAGGCCTTCCCGGAGACCGTACCGGAAGAAGACCTTGACGGAGGTCAGGAGCATGACGGCCACCAAGAGGGCGCCGGACAGCGCCGCGCCGGCATCCAGGAGCCAGTCGAAGACGCGGATGAATTTCTTGCCGGCCGTCATGCAGGGGTGTGAGCCGTCAGTTGTATCCCATCAGCTTCCTGGCGGTGGCGTAGTCCTCCGCGCTCATCACGGTCTTGAAGTGGGCCCACAGGGCCTCGTTGGAGGTCTTGGCCCAGTTCTTCGCCTCGGCGTCCGAGAACCGGATGACCTTCATGCCGGCCTTCTTCATGGCCGCCAACTGGTAGGCCTGGTGCGCGGACATCCACCCGGCGGACCAGCGCTGCACCGGCGCCACGGAGTCCAGCATGGCCTGCTGTACTTCCTTGGACAGGCTGTTCCACTTCTTCAGGTTCACCGCGATGCCGATGCCGTCCCGGTACAGCGGGTGGCCGATGAGGTACTTGGTCACCTTGTGCCAGCCGAAGTTGGTGAAGCCGTCGTAGTAGGGCCAGGTGAACCCTTCCACCGTGCCTCTCTCCAGGGCAAGGTAGACTTCGGAAGGCGGCAGGGTCACCGGCTCCGCGCCCACCGCCTTGACGAAGAAGCGGGTCAGCGGCGGCACCCGGATTTTCATGCCCTTGAGATCGGCCGGGCTCGAGACCTCCTTCTGCGTGGACATGAAATGGTTGCCGGTATTCCGGTCGCCCGAGAAGGCCCCCAGGTAGCGGACCCCCTTCTTCTCGTACATCTTGACCATGAAGTCGTGCAGCGCGTTGCCCGGCCCGCCGTCGGGAGGTTCCATGGGCGAAAGCTCGGTGACGTATCCAGGCTTGACCACGCCCGCCCAGTAGTTGAGCGCGCCGTACCAGACGTCGAACACGCCCCGCACCAGCGCCTCGGGCTGGTCGAAGGTCGGCACCACCTCGCGCGCGCCCTTGAAGTTGATCACCACCTTGCCGTTGGCGCGCCGGTTCACCTCTTCCATGTAGCGGATGCCGACGTCGGCGGCGGAAGAGACGCCCGGTGGCCAGGAGCCCACCATGTTGAGCTTCACCTGGGCCGATGCGGTTCCAGCCAGCCAGAGCAGGGCCAGCACGGCCGCGACGAATACACCGATCGAGGGGTTTCGCTTCATCTTCGCTCCTCCTCTCGGGACACCAAGTACAGAGGCGTCCGCAACACGTAAGTCCCGGGAACTCGCCCGTTCCCTTCGAGGTCCGGCCCGATTAGACGCCTTTTGCCGGAAGTCTGTCAACACGTTTCGGCGGCCCGGGAGGCTCCTTATCGGGAGCCGGAGACTCAGGTGCGGAACATGGCGGGCACGTAGCGCGGCGCCCCGATGGCATCCATGAAACGCTGCTTCATCATGGGCGGGTTCATGGGGAACGCCGGCTTCACCGGCGGGATGTCGGGCTCGGTGGCGAGCACCAGGAAGGAAGGGCCCTCCCCGGTCAAGGCCGGCGGCAGCAGCGTCCGGAGGGTTTCGAGGGAGGCCACGCGCTCCGCTTTGCCGATGCCGGCGGAACGGGCCAGCTCCGCCAGGTCGAGTTTCGTGTTGGTCAGCGGCTGGCCCCCGGACGCCGCGTGGATGTTGTTGTTGACCAGGAGCACGGTGAGGTTCGGCGGCTCGACGGACCCCACGGTGATCAAGGTCCCAAGATGCATCATCAAGGCGCCGTCGCCTTCCACCGCCACCACCCGTTTCCCGGGCTGGGACACCGCCAGCCCCAGGGCCAGCGGCAGCGCGAGCCCCATGGCGTCTTCCAGGTAGAAGTTCTCCGGGCGGTCGCAGACGTTGGACCAGACGTAGGAGGCGTTGCCCAGGGACGTCACCACCAGCGTCTCCGCCGATACGCATTCGGCGAGCACCCGGTAGTAGGCTTCCCGTGTCGGACGCGACTCGCTCACCAGCGGATGTCCTCGCTGTCCAGCAGCAGCACGAAAGGCGCCGCACCTTCTTCGGCGGAGGTCGCGGCCCGTTCCACCTGCGCGCCGATGGGCGAATCCGGTTCGGCCACGGCATAGGAAAGGCCGTAGGCCCGCAGCACCGGTTCGGTCGCCCGTCCCTTGGGCATGTGGTAGAAGACCGGGTCCCGCGGCGACCCGCGATACGAGGCCAGGATGAGGATCGGGAACTGGTAGCGCTGGGCCAGGCAGACCATGCCGGCGCCGGTGGTCAGGAGCCCGACGTTCTGGATCAGCAACACCGTGCGCGCCCCGCCCAGCCGCGCGCCGCAGGAGATGGAGAGGGCCTCCTCCTCATGGGTGGCGCGTATCAGGGTCATGTCCGGGTCCTCGTCGACCTTCTCCATGAAGACCCCGATCCAGCTATCGGGGACCGAAACCACGACGCTCACGCCGGCCCGCTTGAGGGCGGCCAGCAGCTCGCTCGGACGGTGGGTGTTTTCCTCGCTCATGGGACGGCTGCGCGGCGGAAGGGCGCTTCCGCGATCCTCCGGCCGCTCGGACCGGATCATATCCAACGCGTCTACGGATCACAAGATGGAACTGGTATGAAGGCGGTTAAAGCACCGGCCTGAAACCGCCATGCGTATTTTCGCCATATCCGACGTGCACGCGGACTACCCGCAGAACATGGCACTGATCCAAGGGTTCCCCCGCCAGGAACATCTCCGTGACACGTTGTTGTTGGCCGGAGACGTGACCGACGACCTCGCCACGCTGGCGCGGGTTCTCCGGGGCCTCCGCGAACGGTTTGCCCACGTCTTCTTCGTGCCCGGAAATCACGAACTGTGGGTGCGGCGGGGCGAACCGGGAGACTCCGTTGCCAAGTTCGAGCAGATCGTGCGCCTGTGCGCGGACCTCGGGGTTGCCACGAGACCGGAAAAGGTCGCCTGCGGCGCGGGCGATCCCGGAGCCTGGGTGGTGCCGCTGTTCTCGTGGTACGTGAAACCCGAGCAGGGCGCCGAGAGCCTGTACGTCGCCCGGGACGGCGACGACCCGAGCCTCTCCATGTGGGCCGATGAGGTCCTGACCCGATGGCCGGAGCGGCTGTCCGTGGCGGACTACTTCCTCGACATGAACGAACGCCATCTCGGTCGCGACTACGACGCGCCCGTCCTGTCATTCAGCCACTTCCTGCCCAGGCGGGAGGTGATGTTCCGCTCACCGGCCGCGCCGCCCCCGCGCGCCGGCCGCGCTGTCCGGTTCAACTTCAGCCGGGTGGCCGGCAGCACCCGGCTCGACGCCCAGATCCGTGCGGCGGGCTCGGTGCTGCACGTCTACGGCCACCAGCACCGCAACCGCGACCGGCTCATCGACGGCGTGCGCTACGTCTCCAACTGCCTCGGTTACCCGCCCGAACGAGCCCGCGGCGAGATCGGCGAATCCTGCGGCAGTCTCAAGCTGGTGTGGGATACCGGAGGCTAGACGGTCTCGGGCGCTTTCCGGCTGACAGCTTGCGTTACGGCGGCTTCCCGTAGGGGCGACCGGCCGGTCGCCCCTACCCGCGCCAGCTCCTAGTGGATGATCCCGCCGCCTTCCACCACCAGCAATTGCCCGGTCATGAAGTCGCTGTCCGCACTGGCGAGGAAGAGCGCGGTGCCGGTCACGTCCTCGGGCACCTGGATGCGCTTGAAGGCGCGGCGGCCCGAGCTGTCGGACCGGCGCTTGCGGATTTCGTCGGTGATCATGTCCTCGCTCATGGTGGAGCCGGGGGTCATGCAGTTGACGTTGATGTTCCAGTCGCCGAGTTGCCGGGCCATCACCCGGGTCAGCCCGACCACCCCGCCCTTGGAGCTGGTGTAGTGGGGCATGTTGCTGGTGCCGTTGAGGAACGTTCCGGACGCGATGTTGATGATCTTTCCCGATCGCTGCTCCTTCATCACGGGAATGACGGCGCGGCAGCACATGAAGACGCCCTTGAGGTTTACCTCCATGACCCGGTCCCACTCGTCCAGCGGGCAGTCTTCCACCCGTCCCATCCACATCTGTTGGGTCACGTAAATCGCGGCGTTGTTCAGCAGCACGTCGATACGCCCGAAGCGGTCGAGAGTTTCCGCCACGAGCCCCTCGATACTGTCGTATTTCGTAACGTCCGTGGTTCTGGCCCACCCGGACTGGCCGGCATCGGTCAGCTCCCGGGCTACGGACTCGCCCGCGGTGTCGTCGATGTCAGCGATGACCACCCGGGCACCTTCCTCGGCAAACCGCTTGGCGTAAGCCTTTCCGAGCCCGTGTCCGCCCCCGGTGATGATAGTGACCTTGTCTTTGAGTCGCATGCGTGCCTCCCCGTATGGATGGCGGCGAGTATAGCACACCGGACTGCGCGGCCCCCCTCTTTGGGGCTGTTCGCCGATTGATCTATCCCTCCTGGTAGGCGTACAAAGGAGGACGCGGCGGTGCCGCGCATCCGGGCACAAGGAGGTTCACCGTGCAGTTCGTTCGATTGTTCACCGGAGACGACGGCCAGTCCCACTTCGAGGATCTGGATACGAGCGCCGACGGAGGTTACTTCTTCGAGACCCTGCTGGTCACCGGCCTGGTGCTGAAGAACGATCCGGCGACCCACCTTGGCGACTTTCACAACGCGCCGAGGCGGCAGTACTGCATCACGCTCTCGGGCTCCGCGGAAATCCGGGTCGGCGACGGCACGTCGCGGACCTTTGTCGCCGGGGACGTGTTCCTCGCGGAGGACGTCACCGGGCAGGGTCACACGCTGGTGCCGAACAACTGGGCGAGGGCGTTCGTCCATATCGATTAGGAGACCGTTGAGCACGCGGGGCTCGAAAGTTCCCGTGCCTGTTCGGAAAGGAGACGAACATGAGCAGTGAGGAAACTACACCTATCAAGGTCAAGAAGATCGGACACGTGGTGTTCAACGTGAGCGACCTCGAGCGCAGCACCAAGTTCTGGACCGAGATCATGGGCTTCCAGGTGTCCGACGTGAACGAGCGCGGCATGGTCTTCCTGCGGAACGGCGCGGACCACCACGCCGTCGCACTGTTCCCGTCCAAGTCCAACAAGGGACAGCCGGAGCCGGACCAAGTGGCGTTCAACCACTTTGCGTTGGAGGTGGGAAGCGTCACCGAACTGTTCAAGATTCGCGACTTCCTCAAGGCGAAGGGCGTGCCCATCCTCTACGAAGGCCGCAGGGGGCCCGGCTGCAACCCCGGAGTGGAGTTCACCGACCCCGACGGCTTCCAGATCGAGCTCTACGCCTCCATGGACCAGATCGGCTGGGAGGGCGAGAGCCGGCCGGCGGAGCAGTGGTCCCGGGCGACCTCCCTCGAGGAGGTGTTGGAGAAGCCGATTCCGGGCGTCACCTACGACTGATCCGCATTACGGGGGAGGGAGGGGTGGGCGAACGGCGCCCCTCCCTCCGCCCCATCCGAACAACTGCTGAGGGACAAAGCGCGATGGCGGTGGACGTGATCATGCCGGCCATGGGCGCGACCCAGGAGACGGGCCGCCTGGTGCGCTGGTTCAAGCAGGAAGGGGACTCCATCACCAAGGGCGAGATGCTCATGGAGGTGGAAACGGACAAGTCCGTGGTGGAGGTGGAGGCGCCCGCCTCCGGAATCCTGGCCCGCGTCACCGCGGTGCCGGATGACGAGATTCCCGTAGGGCAGACCATCGCACTCATCGCGGAGCCGGGCGAGGAGGTGGCCGGGGCCGGGAAGGCCGTCGCCGCAGGCTCACGGCGCAAGGCTCCGGCGCGGAAGAAGGCCAAACCTCCCGCGGCTCCAAAGCCGACTCCTGCGGCAACCTCCGCCACGGGCCGGCTGCTTGCCTCCCCCGCGGCCAAGCGCCTGGCGAAAGAGAAAGGTGTGGAACTCACCGGCATGCAGGGTAGCGGACCGGACGGTGCAGTGGTCGCGCGCGACGTCCTGTCCATGGCCCGGGGCGGCTCCGCCAACGAGGGCACGCCGGTTCCGCCAAGCCGCATGCGCCGCCTCATCGGCGAGCGCATGGCCTTGAGCAAGCAGACCGCGCCGCATTTCTACCTCGACATGGAGGTGGACATGACCGGCGTCGAGGCTCGGCGGGACACGCTGAAACAGCAAGGGACCGAGCCGGTTCCGTCCATCAATGACTATATCCTGAAGGCAGTGAGCCGCGCGCTGGCGGAATCACCGGCCATCAACGCGGCGTGGACGGAGCAGGGGATCGAACAGCATGGCGAGGTCAATCTCGGCATGGCCGTTGCCGTGGACGACGGTCTCGTGGTCCCGGTGATCCGCAATGCCGACAACCTTCCCCTGGAGGAGTTGGCGTTGCGCAGCCGGGAACTGGCAAGCCGAGCCCAGGACCGCAAACTGACACCCGCGAACTATCAGGGCGGCACCTTCACGGTCTCCAACCTGGGTATGTTCGGCGTCGACAGCTTCACCGCCATCATCAACCCGCCTCAATGCGGCATCCTGGCCGTGGGCCGCGTGGCACCGCGCGTGGTCCCCCTTGGTGACGAGATCACGGTCCGGTCCATGATGACCATGACGCTTTCCGCCGACCACCGCGTCGTGGACGGGGCCATTGGAGCGCGTTTCCTGCAACGGGTACGTCAGCAACTGGAGGAGAGCTAGGCCGCGTCGGTCGTTCTGGTGGAAGCAAGACCGTCAGCAGATGGGAACAGTATGGCGTTCGACCGGGACTACGATGCGAAGGTTAGAGCAGCCGCATTTGAGTGGCTTGCGCGTAAGGTCTCGATACATGGAGAGGTATTGCCGCGCGACATACTCGAGGCGGGGTTCGAACTCGATCAACGGCGTGTGCCCTTGGTCGCCCCTCAGGGAATATTCAAACCTGCTGTGATGGATGTTCCTCTTTCCATCACTACCGCACCCAATAAACCCTATCCCGACGAGTTCGGTTACGACAATATTTTGAGATATCGGTATCGCGGAGACAATCCTGGACACCGTGACAATGTGGGATTGCGGTTCGCGATGCAGCACGGACTCCCCCTTGTATACTTCTATGGAGTCGTCCCGGGGAGGTACTTCGCCACATGGCCAGTCTACGTCGTCGGTGACAACCCCGAGGATGGTGTTTTCTCGGTCAGGGTTGACGATGCTGACCAGCTTGATCTCATGTCAGTATCTGGTCCGGAAGAAGGTATCGTCGCTGAGATTCGGCGAGAGTACGTCACCTCCACAGCAGTACGCCGACTGCACCAGGGGGCATTTCGCGAGAGAGTTCTTCGGGCGTACCGCCATCAATGCGCATTCTGCCGCTTGCGACACGGCGAACTGCTCGATGCGGCCCACATCATTCCGGATTCGGAGCCGGAAGGGCAGCCCGTCGTGAATAACGGTCTGTCACTGTGTCGATTGCACCACGCGACGTTTGACCGCTTCTTCGTGGGAGTGCGGCCGGACGGAACGATCGAAGTGCGTTCGGATATTCTGGAGGAATTCGACGGGCCAACGCTTCAGCACGCGATTCAAGGCCTTCACGACCAACGCATTGCACTGCCCCGCAAGCCTGAAGAGCGACCGTCTGTCGAGCTTCTCGCCAAGCGGTATGACCGCTTTCTCGAAGTGGCATCTGCGATCTGAATCGAGTTCGCCCGCTCACATTTCCGGCCAGCTCTCCATCGGGTCGGTGGACCGCACCAGGTGCATGCCGGCGGACGCGGCCTCGTCGAGGGTCTGCTCGGCGGCTTCGGTGAAGTCGGCGGCGATGTCGCCGTTTTCGGCCCGCACCACCACGGACGACATGCAGTCGGTGAGGAGGTAGACCTTCCGCGCCAGCGACGGGTTTTCCCGAAGGATTTCTTCCATCAGGTCCTGCACCGTGCTCTTGACGCAGTGGCTGGCGGCCTGTCCGGCCACGATCAGGGCGTCCGCCTCCACCAGGGTCCTGTAGAAACGGACGTTCCTCTCGGCCAGGACGCCGCCGTCCCAGGTGGTCAGCACCTCGGGACGCAGCACCGAGTAGTTCTCCGTCAGGTTGTGGGTACCCTTGATCTCCTCCCAGGACTGTGACGCCCGGGCCAGGGAGTGCAGCGTCCTGGCCTCGTCCACCACGCCGGTGACCGTGTGGCCCGGGCTGCCCACCAGGCAGTGCGGCGGCCACAGGTAGAGCGTGTAGCGTCCGCCGGCCGCCAGCTCGCGATTGTAGTGGCGGCACTGCTCCACCAGCCAGTCGTAGCCCTTGTCGGTGACCCAGGACGTGATGGCGGGGTTGGGGTTGACGTCCTCCCTGAGAACGTTTCCCACGGGGTCGGTATTGACCAGCCGCTTGGCGTCGCGTCCGTCGACCGTGATCAGCGTGTGGGGCGCGAGCGGCTCCCCGTGGGAATCCACCCAGAACCAGGGGAAGAAGATCTGGAAGTTGTTGTGGCTGTCCAGGGTGCAGCGGATGTGGCTGATGTGCGCGAGGTTGCGGTAGATGAACTCGGCGATCCGCCGGTTGTCCTCGAGGGCGCCTTGGCCGCTGCGGCCCCCGACGTACAACGTGCCTTCGGGGTGGCAGAAGTCACGTTGCACGTCGATCAGGAGAAGATCGATCCTCCTGGAGTCGGCCGCGGCCGGCGCGATCTCGAACTCCCGCCGGAACCGGCCGGCTTCCTCGAAGACGGCCATGCGGTCCGGCGTGTAGGAGAAGTCCGTGGCGTTGTCCGGGCTGTAGCAAGCGGGCAATTGGCCAATTTCGCCGGCCGTCATGGTCCCATTTTACCAGCGGCCCGAACGCAAGCAACAATGAAATGCATGCCGCCTTCCCCCGGCCGCGGGGCCTGTGACATAAAGGATGACATGGCTCACGGCTGGCTCGAGCTTTCCGTCCAGGCTCAAGGCCCGGTACAGGACACGATATCCAGCTTCCTGGTGGAGCAGGGTTCCACGGGTGTCGTCTGCGGCGACCGCTCCCTGCGTGCGTTCTTTCCCGACACGGTCGACGACGCGGTTCTCAAGCCCGCGGTCCGCCGGTATCTGCGCGGTCTCCGGGACATCTTTCCCGAGTGCGTTCTGGGCCGCTCCCGCTGGCGGGTGATCGCGAACAAGAACTGGCACGACGCCTGGCGCGGCTACTTCAAGCCGCAACGGATCGGCCGGCGGTTCCTGGTGACGCCGCCATGGGTTCAGCCGAAGGAGACCCGCCGCCACGTGGTCCGTATCGAACCCGCCATGGCTTTCGGCACCGGCACCCACGATACCACCCGCTGCTGCCTCGAGTTCATCGACGAGCTTTGCGCCGAGACGGTGCCCGGGAAGGCCCTGGACGTGGGCACGGGGTCGGGCGTCCTCGCCATCGGCATGGCCCGCCTGGGTGTGCGCGAGGTGCTGGCGCTCGACAACGATTCCGTGGCCCTCGACGCGGCCCGGCAGAATCTCCAGCTCAACGGTATCGACGGCGCGGTGACGTTGAGTGCCGCGAGCGTCGGCCGGGTGCGGCGCCGGTTTCCACTGGTGGTGGCGAACATCATCCTCGAGACATTGCTGGATATTTCCGGCCCGCTGACCCGGTGCGTCGGCCCCGGCGGGTCCCTGATCCTGTCCGGACTTCTCCATGACCACGTCCCGGCGGTCAGGCGGCGTTTTGGTGGTTTCCGGCTGGTGCGACGAAAGGACCGCAAGGAGTGGAGCACGCTGCTGCTCCGGAAGGCGCCATGAGTCTGCCGCGGTTCCTCGTTTCGCCGGATGCGGTGCGGGACGGCGCCGCCACGGTGGGCGGCGAAGAGCTCGCCCACATGCGCAAGGTGCTGCGCCTGAGGCCCGGCGCGCGGGTGCTGCTGTGGGACGGCGAGGGGACGGAGCACGAGGCCCTGATCCGCGCCTACGAAGGTGGAGTTGCGGCCATGACCGTGGTACGGTCCTACCACCCCGAGCGGGAGTCGCCGCTGGCGGTTACCCTGGCCCAGGCCGTGGGCAAGGGCGACAAGATGGACTGGATCGTCGAGAAGTCCACGGAGCTGGGGGTGGCCTGTGTGGCGCCGTTCTTCTCGTCGCATACCGTACCGCGATTCGCCGGCGACAAGGGCGAGAGGCGCCGCGAGCGCTGGCGGAAGATCGCGGCCGCCGCTGCCAGACAATCCGGACGCACCCGGATCCCCGAGATTCGCGACCCGGATGGGTTCGACGCGGTGCTCGCGCGAGACTGGCAGTGCGACGCCAGACTGCTGTTCTGGGAAGGCCCGTCGGGCCGAGGGCTCGCCTCCCTCAAGGAGGAACTCGGAACTCTGCGCTCCGTGCTGGTGACTGTGGGGCCGGAGGGCGGGTTCAGCGAGGAGGAGGCGTCGCGGTCCGCCGCCCACGGATTTCACACGGTCGGGCTGGGCCGGCGCATCCTGCGCACCGAGACCGCGGCCGTGGCGGCCGTCTGCGCCGTGCAGTTGCTGTGGGGCGATCTCGGCTGAGGCGTGGCGGTACAACATTGTCGAGAACGGGAGGTTCGTCATGGACAAGCATACCGAGGAAACCCTGAACCGGATGCTGCGCCGGGCCGGCCTTAAGATGGCCAGGAGCGATCGGGCGCGGTTCATCCCGATGCTGGAAACCTACATGGAGAGCCTGGACAAGCTGCATTCCGTCAACCTGGCCGGTGAGCAGGTCGGCGGGGTCTTCCGGCCGGAGACGGACGAGGACCGGTAGGGCGGTTCGGCGAACAGCGAGGGACGGACATGTCGGATTTGTGTTTTTCCAGCATCGACAGCATGGCCCCGCGCCTGCAGAAGGGCGAGGTTTCTCCGGTTGAGCTGACGCAGGCTTACCTCGACCGGATCCACGCCCTGGACGGCGATCTGCGTGCCTACGTGAACCTCATGGAGGAAAGCGCGCTGGAGGAGGCGCGCAAGGCTGAGCAGGAAATTCAGGACGGCCGCTACCGGGGTCCGCTCCACGGCATTCCCGTAGCCGTGAAGGATCAGTACGACGTCGAGGGCGCGCCCTCGATGGTGCGCATCCCGCCGGTCGCCGGTCCGGGGGAGGACTGCGCGGCGGTCCGCCGCCTGCGCGAGGCCGGGGCGGTGATGCTCGGCAAGCTCAACATGAGCGGCCTTCCCGGCGGCATCAAGGGCGCGCGCAATCCCTGGAACCTCGACCACGTGCCCGGAGGCTCCAGCACCGGTTCCGGCGCCGGCATCGCCGCCGGCCTGTGCATGGGCTCCATGGGCGAGGACACCGCCGGATCCATACGGAACCCCGCGTCCTACTGCGGCATATCGGGCTTGAAGCCCACCTACGGACGGATCAGCCGCGCCGGCCTGGCGCCGCTGGGCTGGTCGTGCGACACCGCCGGCCCCATGACCCGGGTGGTGGAAGATCTCGCGCACATGCTGCAGGTCCTGGCCGGGTTCGATCCGAGAGACCCCACCTGTAGCCAGGTCGAGGTCTCCGACTATACCGCGGACCTGAAGGCCGGAGTCGCCGGCATGGTCATCGGCGTGCCGCGGGACTACTTCGGGCTTGTCGACACCGATCCCGAGGTGCTGGAGCTCCTGGACCAGGCGCTGGCAGTGTTCGAGTCCCTGGGCGCCAAGGTCCGGGACGTAACGGTGCCGAGCATGGAGTACGCCACCATCGCCAACGGCCTCATCTACTCCTGCGAGTTCTACAACATCTGCCGGGCCGACATCGATGCTGCCATGGCCGGCGAAGCCTCGGAGTCCCGCCGCGCGCGGCTGTTCATCGGCGCGGTGTCCACCTGCGGGGACTACATCCAGGCCCAGCGGATGCGGAGCCGCCTCAGGCGGGAGCTGAACGAGGTATTCCGGGAGGTCCACGCCTTGGCCCTGCCCACCAATCCGACGGCGGCGCCGCTGGCCTCGGAGCTGGACGGCCTCGACGCCGTGAACAAGATGTTGCGCCCGGACTACCCCTCGCCGGCCAACCTCGCCGGCGTCCCCGCGCTGGCCATCCCCTCCGGCTTCAACTCCAAGGGCTTGCCGGTAGGCATGCAGTTCTGGGGCAAGGCCTTCGCCGAGTCCACGCTCTTGCGGGTGGGCTACGCCTACCAGCAGCACGCCCGCTGGTTCGAGCGCCGGCCGCCGATGTAGGGGCGGGGTTCAAACCCGCCTGTCCAACACGGAACTCCATCCCCCTTTACCTCGGGATCAGTTCCAGGCACCTTGCCTGGTCCGGTGGACGTGCCCCGTCACTTATTGCCGCTGGCCCGATCTGCTCCACGCACAGGCCATGGACGTGACGTTCCGGTTGCCTGCCAGGTAGGCGGCGTCATAGGAACAGTTTGCCTCCACTCCGGCGAACCTGCCTGTCCCGCCCACGATCTTGAACTCTCCGTCGCCGCCACCGCCCTGGCTCGCTGTGCCAACCTTCCGGGCTCCCGACGTGTAGAAGCGGTCGGCCTTGTTCTTGGCGTCGGTTACCGTGCATGACGTTTCGAGTTGGAAACCCGCGGGCCCTCTCTTCCCGTAGGCCACGCAGACTACGTGGGCGTGGGAGTTCTTGACGAAAGGGGCGCCGGTGCTTGTAACGACTGTGGCGACGCCCTCGAGGCCGCCGCCGAACACAGTCCCTTCGGCGTGCTCAACAACCGCGTAGTCGTGGGTCGCGGTCAAGAGCATGGTGAACTTGCCGTCGTCGCCGGCGTGCGCGAAGCCCGCGCACAGCAACGCCGCCATGGCTGCTGCGTATACGACTCTCATGTCCGTTTCCTCCATTTGTGTGAAAGCGCCTTCGGCCTTGGTGTCGTCGCGACCGGCGCGTGGTTCAGCATGGGCGCCGCTTCCGCTTCGGCGAAGTGCTCAGGTGTCAGTCCATGGGTCGATCACTTCGATGCCGGTGCCCGCGAAATCACGAACGTTCCTCGTCGCCACCGCCATGCCCCGCGAGCTTGCGATTGCGGCGATTTGACAATCCGCCTCGGGGATCGGTCGACCCATGCGGCGCTGCGCGGCGGCGATCTCCGCATAGGCGCGTGCCGCGCCGCTGTCGAAGGGGAGGATACGGTTCGCGAAGCCGGTTCGGAGCATTCGTTCCAGTCCGGCCGCCAGTCCCGCCCGGCGCTTGCCCGTTGGCAGGATTGCGAGGCCGTAGCGCAACTCCGCCTCGCTCACCGCCGTGAGATAAAGGCTTGATGTCGCCCGATCCGCGATCCAGGCCGCGATCACTCGATCAGTCGCCGGACGCATCAATTCGGACAACACGTTCGTATCCAGCACGACCACCGGTTCAGCCTCAATCGAAACGCGGCGGCTCGCGCATCGGTCCGCGCGGCGGCAGTTCGAGATCCACGCCGCCGTAGGGCGCGAAGCACTCGTGGATGAAGTCGGCCAGGTTCTCCGGTTCCGGTTCCCGCCCGACCGCATCGCGCAGGATCAGCCGCACTTCTTCTTCCATGGAACGTCCGTTGCCTGCCGCCCGCATCCGAAGGCGGGTTCTCACGTCGTCATCGAGGTTCCGGATCGTGATGCTGGCCATGGCCGTGACCTCCGTTCAATCTTGATCCACTCTACAGCGTGCTTGCGTTGCTAGCAAGCGACAGGCCGCACTTTCTTCTTGGCTCGTCCGGTCCGGCCCACCCTGACGCTTCAAGCTGAGCCACTACCGGTGTGTACGGTACCGTGACCGCCGCCGCGGTGCGTGCTATATTTCGTAATCTCAGGGGTCCCGTGGCGACCAGTTGCGGGAAGTGGGTTACAGACCAAAGGCTTCAAACCCGTGCGCCCGCGGGCCGGTAACGGACCGAGGAAAGGAATCCGCCATGCTCACCGTCGACGCCGATGCCCACGTACTGGAGAATCCGCACACGTGGGACTTCCTGGAGGAGTCGGAAGAGGGCTTCCGGCCCGAGGTTGTCGTGTCGGAGCGGCAGTACACCAAGGCCGAGATGCGCGACAAGTGGGACCGGATGCCCAAGCGCGGGGCCGAGTACTGGTTCGTGGACGGCCGGCTGCAGCCCAAGAACCACAACGTCGGGCTGGACACCACCCCGGAAACGCGGGAAATGCGCGACGTGGAGGCCAGGCTGCGGCACATGGACGAGTTGGAAGTAGACGTCCAGGTGCTTTACCCGACCCTGTTTCTCCGTCCGGTGACCATGAAGCCTGCGGTGGAGCTGGCGCTTTGCAGGAGCTACAACCGCTGGCTGGCGGGGCTCTGCGACGGCACCAAGGGGCGCCTGCGCTGGATCGCGCTGCTGCCGTTCCTGACCATGGACAAGGCCCTGGCCGAGCTGGCCCGGGCCAGGGACGCCGGCGCCTGCGGGTTCATGATGCGCGGCCTGGAGGGCGAGAAGCAACTTACCGACCCCTATTTCTTCCCGCTGTACGAGGAGGCCGCGAGGCTCGACATGCCGGCCTGCGTTCACTCTGGCATCGCCAGCTTCACCTACCAGGACATGTTCCCGGCGACGGCGGGGTTCCGCCGCTTCAAGCTGGCGGTGGTAGGGGACTTTCACTCGCTGATTATGGAGGGCATCCCGGCCAAGTTCCCGGGCCTCAAGTTCGGCTTCATCGAGGTCAGCGCGCAGTGGCTGCCCTACGTGATTCATGACCTCATGCGCCTCTCCGAGCGGCAAGGGCTGGACTTTCCCGACGACGTGCTGCGGGAGAACCGGGTGTGGGTGGCCTGTCAGACCGACGACGACCTCGCCACCATCCTCCGCTACGGCGGCGAGGACAACCTCGTCATCGGCACGGACTACGGTCACGCCGACCGCTCCGCCGAGATCGAGGCCCTGCGCGTGCTCAGAGACAAGGGCGAGGTGGCGCCTCACATCATCGACAAGATCCTGGGGCAGAACGCCAAGAACCTTTACGGTTTGTGACGGCTGTCGGATTACGCTTCGCTAATCCGACCTACACGGTAGCGATCCTCGTGAGGGTAGGTCGGATTAGCGAAGCGTAATCCGACAGCGTCCCGCACCGCAGGCTCCTGTGCTTACACCGGAGGTGTAAAATGGTCGAGAAGGACCTGGCGACCCTGACCATCAGCGAAGTGGCCCCGAAGATCCGCGACGGCCAACTGTCGCCGGTGGCGCTGACGAAGCTCTACCTGGAGCGGATCGAAAGGCTCAATCCGCTCCTGAGCGCCTACCTCACGCCCACTCCCGAGAGCGCGCTGGAGGAGGCGGACGCGGTGGAGAAGGAGATCCGCTCCGGAAACTACCGCGGCCCGCTCCACGGCATCCCGGTCTCCATCAAGGACAATTTCGCCACTCGCGGCGTGCGCACCACCGCCGGCGCCAAGGCGCTGTCGGACTGGGTACCGGACTTCGACGCCACGGTGGTGACCCGGCTGCGCGAGGCCGGCGCCGTAAGCCTCGGCAAGACCAACATGCATGAGTGGGCCAAGGGCAGCCACGGCGTCAACCCGTTCTACGGCACCCCTTGCAACCCGTGGGATACGAACTGCATTCCGGGCGGCTCCAGCAGCGGGTCGGCGGTGGCCGTGGCCGCGGGCATGTGCATGGCTACCGTCGGCACCGACGCCGCGGGCTCGGTCCGGAACCCCGCCTCGCTGTGCGGTATCGTCGGGCTCAAGCCCACCTACGGCCGTGTCAGCGTTCACGGCGGCGTGCCGGGCACCGGCGGCTACTCCACCAACCACTTCGGCCCGCTGACCCGTACGGTGGCGGACTGCGCGGCGATGATGCAGGTCATCGCGGGGCACGATCCCCAGGATCCACTGAGTTCCAGGGAACCCGTGCCGGACTATTCCGCGAGCCTGGGAACTCCCGTCGAGGGAATGCGCGTGGGCATCATCAAGGGATATTTCGAGAAGTGGGCTTCGAACGAGGTGATGCAGGCCTTCTCCGGCGCCCTCGACCTCCTCCGTTCCCTGGGGATGACCGTGGAGGAGGTCACCGTTCCCCACATGGACCTGGTCCCCGCGGTGCAGCTCTGCGCCAGCCGGGTGGAAAGCACGGCGGACGCAGAGTACTACCTGCGGAACCACGCCCGGGATTACAGCCCCAGCATGCTGTCCACGCAGATCCAGGCACTGACGGTATCCGGCGGGATGTACAACCAGTCCCAGCGCATCCGCCGCCTCATCTGCGACGGCTTCGACGAGGCGCTGGAGCGGGTGGACGTGATCCTGTCCCCGACTTCGCCGGTACCGGCGCTGTCTATCGACGAGTCCATGGGCGGTTCCGTGATGGTGGACGGCCGCAAGCAGCCGCTCCAGGGTCCGGACGGGAATTACTTGACACTGTGCACCATCCCCCATAACGTCAGCGGGCTGCCGTCGCTGAACATCAACTGCGGCTTCTCGGCCGGCGGGCTGCCCATCGGAATGCAGATCGCGGGGGGCGCGTTTCGCGAGGATACCGTACTACGCGTGGCCCACGCCTACGAGCAGGCGTCGCCTTGGACGGGGAAGGCGCCGCCGCTGCCCTAGCAGGTTGGCGCCCTTCGACTTCGCGCCGCAGGCGCGGCGCTACGCTCAGGGCGAACGGGGTTTGCATAAGGATTCCTTATCCTGACGTTCGCCCTGAGCGTAGCCAAGCGAAGTCGAAGGGCGCCACGGAGTTTTGCACCAACCTCCAAAAGGAGATAGACATGAACGGCTTTATCGACGCGGATACGCATATCGTCGAATCGGCGGACATCTGGGAGTACATGGACAAGGACATGTACGACCGCCGGCCGATCCTGCTCCAGGCTCCCAACGACACGGAGTACACGAGCTCCAACGCCTTCTGGCTTATCGACGGGCAGATCTATCCCAAGTCGGTGGGCAAGGGCAGCGCCCGCCTCAGCACCCCGGCGGAGCAGGAACGGCAGTGGACCCGCCAGGACATCGACCTGGCGGTCCGGCAGTTGACCGATCCGCGAGCCCGTGTGAAGGCCCTGGACGACCGCGGCGCGGACGCCGAGGTGATCTACTCGACTCTCTGGGGCGTCCGTCTCACCGAGGACGTGGACCTGGACGTGGCCCTGTGCCGCGCCTACAACCGCTGGATGGGCGACGTCTGGGCTCAGGGGGACAACCGCCTCCGCTGGACCGCGGTGTTCCCGCTGACCTCCGTCGAGGAGTCCATCAAGCAGTTGCACTACGCCAAGGAGCACGGCGCCGTGGGCGTGAACATGCGCGGCATCGAGGGCGACCGCTCACTGGCCGAGCCCTACTTCTTCCCGCTCTACGAGGAAGCGGCGCGCCTCGACTTCCCCATCTGCATCCACATCGGCGCGGGCTCGCCGGCCATCTCCAGCGTCTTCGACGTGCGGGTCAGCCACACGCTTCCGCACCTGCGCATGCTGCCGCTGATCGCCTTCCGGGACCTGGTGGCCAACCGAATCCCCGAGAAGTTTCCCGGCCTCCGGTTCGGCTTCGTGGAAGCCAGCGCCTCCTGGGTCCCGTACCTGCTGCACCAGCTCCGGCGCACCAAGGTCGGCGACGGCCCGCCGGGGCCGCAACTCTTCGAGGACTGCCGCATGTGGGTCGTATGCGAGGTGGATGAAGACCTGCCCATGCTGCTCAACTACATCCACGAGGACCACATCATGATCGGCTCGGACTACGGCCACCTCGACCAGTCCTTCGAGGACAACGTCGCCGCCAAGCTCCGCGCCCGCGACGACGTCCCGGCCCGGGTGGTGGAGAAGATCCTCTACGACAATCCGAAGGCCTTCTACAGCATGTAGCGTCTTGAAGCCCCGTTCCGTGTGTCGGCGGGGCGATCCCGGTCGTGGGGACAATCTTCGGTCGGCGGGACGATCTCCCGTAGGGGCGACCGGCCGGTCGCCCCATCCCCCGGCGTCCCGGCGTCGTGCACGCCGGCACCTTCGCCGAACCCGATCCGGCCGGCCTACGTGTCCAACATCGTGGGATGGAACATGTCCTCGGGCCGGAACCGCTCCCGGGTGAGGCCCTGCCGCTGGGCGTACTCCAGCATCTTGTCGACCTCCGCCCGTGTTTCCCTGAAGCCCCAACGGTAGGGGTCCTCGCCCGCGGCCGCGCGCTCCTCCTCCCACAGGGCCCGGTACCAGAGGCCGGTCTGGTGGACGCGCTGCCATTCCAGCCACCGGTAGCAGTGCCGTTTCGACTCCTGCCAGGCGTCGAACATGCTCCGGGCCACCCAGGGGTGGCGCTCCAGGATCGAGTCGCGGATCAGCAGGGTGTGCTGGATGGGGAAGAAGCCGGTCCTGCGGTAGTACTCGCGCTCGCGTTGGGGATAATCGGGAAACAGGAAGTCCACCCGCGGGCCGTCCTCGGGGGCCAGGGTGGCGGTGGTGATCATGGCGTCGATGGCCCCGGCCAGGAGAAGCTCCCGCAGCTTGCCGTATCCTTCCACCACCTCGAGCTTGAGCCAGTCCGGCGGCGTCCACTCGTAAGGGTTCTCCGGCGGTCGCCCCGCCACCCAGGTGATGGATTCCAGGTTGACGCCGTGCTCCTCCGCCAGGATGCCCCGGGCCCACAAGGCGGTGGTGGTGAACCAGCTCTGGATGCCCACCCGCTTGCCGTTCAAGTCCGCGGGCGCGGCGATCCCGGCGCCGGTGTTGACGTAGATGTAGGAGTGCCGGAACATCCGCTTCACGAATATGGGGATGGCGGTGAAGCCAAGGGTCCTGAAGGACAGGTCGACGATGTAGCGGCCGGTGAAGAACTCGGCCACGTCGAAGCGTCCCTCGTGGCCGCCGAAGTGCCGGCTCACGTCATCGGCGTCCACGTGGACCCGGAGGTCGATGCCTTCCGGCTTGACCGTCCCCTCGATGAGCGCCCGGGCGCGGTCGTAGGGGGCGCAGATCATGCTCAGTTCCAGCGGCATATGCTTCAGAACGACACCTTGAGGACGCCCGCACCGAGCGTCGCTCTCCTCATCGTCGACCTCGCTTCATTGGACCTCAGTTCCTTGCCACTTCATATCGACGCCGTCAACGAGCCAACTCGCACGGCGTCCTTGCAGTCAATGTCCGCCGTCCCGCGGCGCGCGGTTGATTCCACCGGAGCGTTGATCCACAATTTCCGAGCGTGTCCTCGTGCCTGACGATACCGGATCGGACCCGTACAGCGCACTCAAGAACGGAGGGTCGCAAGATGGGAGACGATACTCTGAGGATAAAGGCCACGGGCATCGACCACATGGTGGTGCACGTTGAGGATGTCGCACGGGCCAAGCGGTTCTATGTCGACGTGCTCGGGATGGAGGTGGCCCACGAGCACGACGGCCGGGTCTTCCTCCGTTGCGGGCAGCAGCAGCTCGGCCTGTTCAAGGCCCGCCAGCCGCGGGACCCGTCCGCCGGCCGTGACCTCAACCACGTCGCGCTGCAGGTGGAATCCGGCAGCTACGAGGAGGTGAAGGCCGCCCTGGAGGCGTCGGGTATCGCGGTGAGCGGACGCAGGGGAGACCCGCGCTGTATCTACTTTCAGGACCCGGACGGTCACCAGGTGCAGATACTCGCGCCACGGACGTGATTCGTCCGCCCGGACACGACGAGAGCGTGAGTGATGCAATACAGGATGCTGGGTAGGACGGGCCTTCGGGTCTCCGAGATCGGTTTCGGCTGCGGCAACGTCGGCGGCCTGATGACCCGGGACGGCCATGACGAGCAACTCGGCGCGGTGCGGCACGCCTTGAGCCTGGGCATCAACTATTTCGACACGGCCAGGGCCTACGGGGAGGGCAAGTCGGAGACGAATCTCGGTCGCGTGCTGGGCGAGGTCGGCGCGGAAGTGGTCCTGTCCACCAAGGTCCGCCTCGAAGCCGATGCGCTGCCGGACATTGCCGGGGCCGCCGTCTCTCACGCGGACCAGGGGCTCGCCCGCCTGGGACGCGACTCGGTGGACCTGATGCAGCTCCACACCCGGCTCGTCAACCGGCGGGAGTCCGGGCGCTTCGGCATGACCCCGGCCGAGGTGCTGGGGCCGGGGGGCGTCATCGAGGGGTTCAAGCGGCTGCGCGACCGGGGCCGGGCGGGGTTCTTCGGGTTCACCGGCCTGGGGGACGTCGAGGCCATCGACGCGCTGGTGGACAGCGGCGAGTTCGATTCCTTCCAGGCCTACTACAACCTGCTCAATCCCAGCGCCGGACAGGCCGTGCCGGATGGTTTCAGCGCCCTGGACTACGGCCGCGTCATCGACCGGGCCGCCGCTCAGGGAATGGGGGTCGTAGTCATCCGGGTGCTGGCGGCCGGGGTGCTCAGCCCGACGCCGGAGTCGGGCGGCGGCACCAGCCGCGAGCCGCTCTCCGCCGGGTCCGACTACGAACGCGACGTGGCGCGCGCTCACAAACTAGGGTTCCTTGAGGACCACGGACTCGAATCCCTGCCCCAGACCGCCATGCGCTTCGCTCTCATGAAGCCAGAGGTCAGCACGGTCCTCGTGGGGTTTTCCAACAACGCCCAGATCGACGAGGCCGTCGCGTGCTCGGGCGCGGGTCCCCTGCCGGAACCGGCCATGGCCGGACTGCGGGAGATCTGGGAGAGCGACTTCAACAGCCGATAGCAGCCCGGCAAGGGCGACCGCCGGTCGCCCCTACCATCGACTTTGGCGGCCGATAGCTGCCCTGTTCTGCCGTGGATCCCGTAGGGGCGACCGGCGGTCGCCCCCGCCATCGCCACCATTCGATGGTTTGGACAGGACACTAACGCCCTTGGGCGATGCGCTGCACGTGCTCCTGCACCACCTCCCTCGGACATAGCGCGATGAAGCCCTTCGCCCCCAGGAACAGCAGCAGGATATCGTCGATGTGCCCCAGGGCGGGCAGCAGGTCGGGCAGGAGGTCCGCCGGCAGGATCAGGTAGCCGAACACGCTCAGCGCCAGCAACTTGGCCTTGAAGCCGACCCGCGGGTCCTTGAACAGGCGCCAGAACAGCTTGGCGAAGCTGGGCAGGTGCTGCACCAGCCCCAGCAGCCGCCGGGGGCCGAGGCGCAGGAGGTAGGCGAGGGCGCCGAGCCGGATCATGGCGTCTCGACCGGCCGGGCCGCGGGCGGCGCCGTTGCGGCACGCTGGAAGAGGGTGCCGTGGTCGCCCGCCAGGAGCGCCGTCCCGTTCCTGGCCGCCACCGAGGTGAGCCGGCCCGGGGTGCCCAGCCGGGTCCGTTGCCAGCGCACGCCGTTCCACCCGAAAACCGCGCCGGCCTCTCCCACCGCCCAGCATTCGTCGCGGGACGCGCATGCGATGGCACGCAGACGGAAAAGGGCCGCCGGCACTTCTACCTTCGTCCAGGCGACGCCGTCATACGCGAACAGGGCGCCGTGTTCTCCCACCGCCCAGCCAAAGTCGTCGCCGATCACGGCCAGGTCGTACATGCGCGGCACGTCCTTCATTTCGGCCTTCTTCCACGCCTCGCCGTCCCAGCGGGCAAAGAAGCCGTCCCCCACCATCCATCCGGCGCGCGGCGACGAGAACTGCACGGCATGGATGCGCTCCGCGTCCACCGGGCTCCTGGCGTCGTGCCACTTGCCGCCGTCCCACTCGATGAGGCGCCCGTCCCGGGTGCCCGCGAAGCAACGGTCGGGGGCGGCGCAGCCGGCGCCCCACAATCGTCCCTGGGACGGCTTGCGCCAGGACAGGGGATTGTCGATCCGGGTCCACGCCTTGCCGTCGTAGTGCAGCGACAGGGCGTCGTCGCCGAACACCCAGACGTCGTCGTCGCCGTTCACCACGAACTTCCGCGGGCTCACCTTGGCCGGGTGGTCCACAGCGCTCAGGCGCGCACCGTCCCAGTGCAGCAGGCGACCGTCGGACGTGCCGAGGTAGGCATGGTCGCGACCGAGGACCGCGATGGCGTTGACGTCGGGCGGCGGCTTCTTGCGGTGGGCGGGAGCGTCCCAGGGAACCCTCTCCCAGGCCGCGGCCGGCGCGGGCACGGCCAGGCTCGCGGCGATCAAGAGCGCGGCGCCGTATGTCAGGGGGCCCGGCATGGGTTTCAGTCGGAGGCCGTGGCGGCGGCTTCCCAGATATCGAGCAGTTCCCGCGATTCCACCACGTCGGCGAAACGTTCCATGCGCCGGAGGGCGTCGTGGTGTGCGTTCTCCCGGTTGGTTCCGACGCAGTCCCGCACCACGATCATCGAATAGCCGCGGTAGTTCCCGTCCCGGACGCTGCCCTCGACGCCGGCGTCGGTGCGGCAGCCGACGATGACCACGGTGTCCCGGTTCCAGTTTCCCAGCAATTGCTCGAACTCCGTGCCGAGGAAGATGGTGGGGCGGTGTTTCTCGATGAGGACGTCGTCGTCTTCGGGCTTGAAGGGCTCGATGAGCTGCCAGCCGAAGCTTCCGCGGGTGCGCCGCGGTCCCAGCTCGCTCGGATGGCCGACCTCCTGGTCCTTCATGGCGCGGCGGATCATGGCCGGGGACTCGTCGCGCCACGGGTAGGGGGTGGCGAAGGCGTAGACCACCCGGACGCCGGCGCGCCTGGCCGCGGCGATGAGCGGCGGCGTCGTGCGCAGGAACTCGTCCTTGTTGAACGAGCTGCCGGCCTGGTCGTTCTGCATGTCCCAGACCAGCAGGACGGTCCTTCGCGGATCGGCGACTTCGTCGAGGGTTGTCGGGATGGCTCTGCCTTCGTACTCGATCATGTTCCTGGGGGTATGAAGCATCCAGCGGGGAACGTGGCAGAGGATAACTTCGGCCCGGACCCCTGTCAACAACGCCGGGTTCCGGACGCCTTCCGAGCGCCCGCCCCGGAGGCGGCGGAGCGGTGCCGGGCCGTTTTTGACAACGCTCGGGGTTCGCGCTACTTGTACGTTTCGGGCGCTTCGTCCCCAGGGAGAACACGGATGGCTTCTCGCGACATACAGGCTTCGGTGCGCATCAGCGGCGGCAAGGACGCCGGCGGGGCGGACAGCTCGTTCCGCGCCCGGGATCCCTTGACGGTGGTGATCTTCGGGGCCTCGGGCGACTTGAGCAAGCGCAAGCTGATACCGGCGCTTTACCATCTCGATCAGGAAGGCTACTTGCCGGAGCGGTACGCCGTGGTGGGTTTCTCGCGCACGGAGATGACCGACGAGGCCTACCGCGAGCGCATGATCGGCGAGATGCGCCAGGACTTCGGGGAGGTGGACGCCGGCAGCCCGCTGTTCCAGGCGCTCCACTACCAGCCGGGCAACAACACCGACCTCGACTCGTTCAAGAGCCTCAAGGCCCGCCTGGACGCCCTCGACGCCGAGCGGGACCTTCCGGGAAACCGGCTCTTCTATCTCTCGGTGGCGCCGGAGTTTTTCACGCCCATCATCGGCAACCTCCGTGACGCGGGCCTGATCCGGCGCCCGGACGAGGAGCAGTGGTCGCACGTGATCATCGAGAAGCCGTTCGGGCACGATCTCGAGAGCGCCCGGGCGATGAACGACGAGGTCACGAGCATTCTCGACGAGAGCCAGATCTACCGGATCGACCACTACCTTGGGAAGGAAACCGTCCAGAACATCCTGAGCTTCCGTTTCGGAAACGCTATCTTCGAGCCGCTGTTCAACCAGAAGTACGTGGAGAACGTCCAGATCACGGTGGCCGAGACCCTGGGCATGGAGGGCCGCCGGGGGGCGTTCTACGACAAGGCCGGGGCACTCAGGGACATCGTGCAGAACCACATGCTGCAACTGCTGTGCCTCATCGCCATGGAGCCGCCGGCGGCGGTGGAACCGGTGTCCATCCGCGACGAGAAGGTCAAGCTGCTGCGGGCGCTGGAGCCTTACGGCTCGCCGGAAGAGGTGGCCGGCAACACGGTGCGCGGCCAATACGGGTTCGGCGAGCTCAAGGGAGAAGTGGTCAAGGGTTTCCGGCAGGAGGAGGGCGTGGACGAGCTGTCGGTCACCGAGAGCTACGTCGCGTTGCGCGCCAGGATCGACAACTGGCGCTGGGCCGGAGTGCCGTTCCTGCTGCGCACCGGCAAGCGGCTGCGCAACCGGGTGTCGGAGATCGCCGTGCAGTTCAGGCATCCGCCGCTGCGCCTGTTCCACGATTCGTCGTCATCGGACGGGCTCGCCATGGCCGCGGCCAGCGCCAATTCCCTGATCCTGAGGATACAGCCCAAGGAAGGCATCAGCCTGTCCTTCGCCTGCAAGCGGCCGGGGATGCAGATCGACCTCGCCAAGGTCAACATGGATTTCATGTACGACGCGTTCGAGCAGCGCTCCCCCGAGGCCTACGAACGGCTGCTGCTCGACGCCATGCGCGGCGACGCGTCGTTGTTCACCCGCTCCGACGAGGTGGACTACGCGTGGCGCTTCACCGACTCGATCCTGTCGGGGTGGGACAAGCTGCCCGCGCCCCGTTTCCCCAACTACTATCCCTTCACCGACGGCCCGGACGAGGCGGACCGCCTGCTGCAGGACAGCGACACGGGTTGGCGCCGGCTCGGCCAGATGGGGATCACGGAGGTAGGGCGGTAGGGCGTCGGCCGGCCGTTGATCGATCATGTCGACGCAAGGGATGACGGAAATGCTGTCGCGTTTTCGTGACGGCACCTTCGAGGTGGACGGATCGAGGGTCCACTACCTGGAATACGGCGATCCGAGCCAGGAGACCTACGTCTTCATCCACGGCAACCGGGACCACTGCCACAGTTGGGACTTCCTGCTGCAGTCCTTCGACAAGGCGGGTTTCACCCTTCCCCACGTGGTATCCCTCGACCTTCGCGGCCACGGCGACAGCGGCTGGGTCGGCAAGGAGCGGGGGTACCGGCACGAGGACTTCGTCCTGGACGTGGTGGGTCTGCTCCGGCACCTGAACAAGGATGCCGTGACGGTGGTGGCCCATTCCCTGGGCGGCAGCATGGCGGTGGTGTTCGCCGGGGCGTTGCCGGAGAAGGTCAAGCGGCTGGCGATCATCGAGGCCGCCGGCCCCTACGGCCGCACCGAAGAGGAGGCTCCGGAGCTTTTCGGCCGCTGGACCAAGGACGACGGTTCCGACACGATCCTCACCTACTACGCGACCCAGGCACAGGCCGCCGACGCCATCGTAAGGCGTTTCCCGCTGGTCCCCAACCGCGCGGCCGTGCACATGGCGCGCCACGGCACCCGGCGGACGCCCCACGGTTGGGTTTGGAAATACGATCCGCGAGCCCGCAACCCGTCGTACTCCTCGTTCTCCGAGACCCAGGTCAAGGCCTTCATCGAGCGCATCGACTGCCCGACCCTGCTGGTATTCGGCGCCGACTCGGGCTACAAGGAGTCGCCTCGCTACGGCCGGGTCGATTACTTCAGGAACAAGACGTTGGTGGAGATACCCGGCACCGGCCACCACGTGCAGCAGGAAAAACCCGACGAGCTGGCCGCGGTGCTGATCCCGTTTCTGAGCAACCATAGCTGACCGCCGCGAAGCCGCCCGCCCTTCTTCCGTCATTCCCGCGATAGCGGAAATCCAGGCGGGGCGGGGCGGGCGGCGCACCGTCAAGGAGGAAAGACGCATGGATTTCGCACTGCCCGAAGAACTGCAGATGCTTCAGGACACCGTCCGCAAGTTCGTCGACCAGGAGCTCATCCCGGTGGAGATGGAGTGCCGGGACGGCGTGAAGCTCAAGCCCGAGTACCGTGAGCGCTTCGAGGCCAAGACCCGCGAGATGGGGTTGTGGATGCTCGACGTGCCGGAGGAGTTCGGCGGCGCCGCCCTGAGCCTGCTGGGCCAGGTCGTCGTGTGGGCCGAGGTGGCGCGCTCGGTGGCGCTTCCTTCCCGCGGCCACAGCATCTTCGGACCGGAGGTGCGGCCGGTGCTTTACGCCATGAACGAAGAGCAGAAGGAACGCTACCTCTACCCGCTGCTGCGGGAGGAGAAACGCGCCTGCTTCGCCCAGACCGAGCCCGATGCCGGCTCGGACCCCGGCTCCATGCGCACCCGCGCCGTGCGCGACGGCGACGAGTACGTGATCAACGGCGTCAAGCGGTTCATCAGCGACGCCGACGAGGCCGACTTCGCCCAGGTGATGGTCGCCACCGACCCCGAGAAGGGTTCCCACGGAGGCATCTCCTGCATCCTGGTGGACATGGACAACCCCGGCGTGAAGATCACCGCCAAGTACCAGACCATGATGGGCTACGAGCCCTGCGAGATCGTCTTCGACGACTGCCGGGTGCCGGCCGCCAACATGATCGGCGCGGAAGGCGAGGGCTTCAAGCTGGGGCAGAAATGGCTCGGCATCGGCCGCCTCAAGCACGGCGGGCGGGCCATCGGCGTGGCCCGCCGGGCCATCGAGATGGGCGCAGCCTACTCGAAGCAGCGGGTCACCTTCGGCAAGCCCCTTTCCGAGCGCCAGGCCATCCAGTTCAAGCTGGCGGACTCCTATACCGAGCTGCACGCCGCCACGCTCATGGTCTACCATGCCGCCTGGAAGTACGATCAAGGCGAGGACATGCGCAACGAGGGCTACATGGTCAAGGTGTTCGCCGACGAGATGTCCTTCCGTGTCGTGGACCGGGTGCTGCAGATCCACGGCGGCGTCGGCCTCACCACCGATCTGCCCATCGAGTACTGGTTCCGGGACCAGCGCAGCCGGCTCATCACCGAGGGCGCATCCGAGGTCATGCGCATGGTCATCGCGCGGCACGTGCTGCGGGAGTTCGGGAGCTAGGAAGGCGCCGCGGAGTGTCCGGAGATTTGGAGATGCACGGGCTTCATGCTATAAACTGCTGATTCAGCGAGGTCTGCGATGAAACCCGACATTCACCCCGAATACCAGCGTGTCAGCGTGGTTTGCGCCTGCGGCTACTCCTTCGAGGTGCGCTCCACCGCCAAGTCCATCCATACCGAGATCTGCTCCAATTGCCACCCCTTCTACACCGGCAAGCAGAAGCTCCTCGATACCGCCGGCCGGGTCGAGAAGTTCAAGAGGAGATACGGTATCAAGGACTGAGGAGACGATCCTGACCGGCTCTTATCGGCAAAGGGGCAAAGGGTGGCTTCAATTCCCTTTGCCCCTTTGCTTTCTGTAACAGGACAACAGACCGTGGGCATGCTCGAGAAAATGGCCGAGGTGGAGAGCCGTTACGACGAGCTGGAGGACCTGCTGGCCGACCCCAGGTTGCTGGAGGACCGCAAGGAGTACTCCCGGGTTGCCAAGGAGCGGTCGGACCTGGCCGAGGTGGTGGCGTGCTACCGCGAGTGGCGCAAGCTCGAGCAGGAGGTCCGGGACAGCAGCGAGCTGCTGGAGGACGGGGACCCTGAGCTTCAGGAGCTCGCCGCCGAGGAGCTCACCGGGCTGAGGGAGAGGCAGGAGGCGCTGGAGCAGCAGCTCCGGGTCCTGCTCCTGCCCAGGGACCCCAACGACGGCAAGAACGTCCTGCTGGAGATCCGCGCCGGCACGGGAGGCGAGGAGGCCTCGCTCTTCAGTGCGGACCTCTTCCGCATGTACAGCCGGTACGCGGAGGTGAAGGGCTGGAAGGTGGAGGTGCTGAGCTCCAATCCCACCGGCCTCGGCGGATTCAAGGAGATCATCGCGCTCATCGAGGGACAGGGCGCCTACAGCCAGCTCAAGTTCGAGGGCGGCGTGCACCGTGTCCAGCGGGTCCCGGTGACGGAGACCTCGGGCCGGATCCATACCTCGGCGGTGACGGTCGCGGTGCTCCCGGAGGCCGATGACGTGGACGTGGACATCGATCCCAGGGATCTGCGCATCGACGTCTTCCGCTCATCGGGCCCCGGCGGGCAGAGCGTGAACACCACCGATTCGGCGGTACGGATCACCCACGTGCCGACGGGCATCGTGGTTTCGTGCCAGGACGAGAAGTCGCAGCACAAGAACAAGGCCAAGGGGCTCAAGATCCTGCGCGCCCGCCTCCTGGAGAAGACCCAGGAGGCCCAGCGTTCGGAGATCGCGGCCTCGCGCAAGCTTATGGTGGGGAGCGGCGACCGCAGCGAGCGGATCCGCACCTACAACTTCCCCCAGGGGCGGGTCACCGACCACCGGATCAACCTGACGCTCTACAAGCTGGACCAGGTCATGGACGGCGGCGTCAAGGACCTGATCGACGGCCTGATCACGTACCACCAGGCGGAAGCGCTCCAGGCCACGGCGTAACCCGGATATGGCAATGCGCCCCGACAGCGTCATTCCCGCGTCCTCTTCCGTCATTCCCGCGGAAGCGGGAATCCAGGAATGGGGAGAGGGCCGAAGGGTGCATGCGGCCACGCCGTCCCGTCAGGATTCCGGCCCCCGATCGGGATCGGGGACAGGCTTTCGCGGCAAAGACGGGCTCGGAACGTCGCCGCCGGTTCGCGTTGGCGGCGCCGGAAGAGTCGCCGCCGTGGTCCGCCGCGCCGCCGCCCGGCTGAGGGACGCCGGAACCGCCACCCCCCGGCTCGACGCGGAGCTGCTGCTGATGGAGGCGCTGGGGTGGTCAAGGGAGGATCTGTACCGGAGCCCCGGGACCGAGTTGCGGGACTCTCAGGCGGAACGGTTCGAGAGCCTGCTCTCACGGCGGGTGCAAGGCGAGCCGGTGGCGTACATCGCGGAGTCGCGGGAGTTCTGGTCGCTGGACTTCCGGGTGACGCCCGACGTGCTCATCCCGCGGCCGGAAACCGAGCACCTGGTGGAGACGGTGGCGGATTTCCTGGCTTCGCGCCGCGGCCCGTGCCGGGTCCTGGAGATCGGCACCGGCAGCGGCGCC
Source organism: uncultured Binatia bacterium (SeqCode) (assembly GCA_965204205.1). GTDB lineage: Bacteria > Desulfobacterota > Binatia > UBA9968 > JAJDTQ01 > JAJDTQ01. Next base: position 625,170 of record OZ241976.1, read on the forward strand.
ATCGCGGTCTGTGTGGCCAGAGAATGGCCGGACGCGGAAGTGTGGGCCACCGACGTGTCCGCGCCGGCGCTGGACGTCGCACGGGAAAACGCATCCCGTCACGGTGTCGGAGGACGGATCCATTGGCTGCGCGGTGACTTGTTGGCTCCGGTGCAAGGGCTGCTCGACTGGTTCGACGTGCTGGTGTCGAATCCGCCGTACATCTCCAGCGGGGAGATCGGCCGGCTGCAGCGCGACGTGCGCGACTGGGAACCGGCGCTGGCTCTGGACGGCGGCGCCGACGGCATGGACTTCTACCGGCGCCTCGCGCGTGACGGAGTCCGGCATCTTCGGAAGGGCGGCCTGCTGGCCGTGGAGGTCGGAGCGGAGCAAGGCGGCGGGGTTTCGGAGCTGTTTCTGGCTCAGGCCGGACTCCGCCGGACCCGGGTGCGGCGGGACTATGCCGGGTTCCCGCGGGTGGTGGCGGCGGAACGGATCGCCGTCTGATACGGGGAGTCGAAGGTCGTGGACAGCATCGTCATCAAGGGCGGAACGGTTCTGGAGGGCGCGGTGGCTCTCGGCGGGTCGAAGAACGCGGCACTGCCGGTGATCATCTCGTCGCTGCTGACCGCCGACGAGTGCTCCTACGGCCGGGTGCCGGCGCTTCGGGACGTCGGCACGACCCTGCGACTGCTCTCGCGCCTGGGGGTCACCATCGAGAAGGACGTGGTGGCGGACGGGCGGCTGGACCTCACCGCCGGCAAGATCCACGAGCTCGAGGCGCCCTACGACCTGGTCAAGACCATGCGCGCCTCGTTTCTGGTGCTGGGGCCGCTGCTGGCGCGGTTCGGCGAAGCCCGGGTGTCGACGCCCGGCGGCTGCGCCATCGGTTCCCGGCCGGTGGACCTGCACCTCCAGGGGCTGGAGCGCATGGGCGCGCGCATCAGCCAGGACCACGGCTACATCGACGCCCGGGCCCGGGAGTTGAGGGGGGCCGTCATCCGGCTGCGGGTCCCTTCGGTGGGCGCCACCGAGAACCTCATGATGGCCGCGACCCTGGCCCGGGGGGAAACCGTGATCGAGAACGCCGCCCGCGAGCCCGAGATCGCCGAGCTGGCCGGTGTGTTGACGAAGATGGGCGCCAGGGTAAGCGGCGCCGGCGGCGATGTCATCCGAATCGAGGGTGTCCGCGAGCTCCACGGCATGTCCCACGAGATGGGCCCGGACCGCATCGAGGCGGGGACCTTCATGGTAGGGGCGGCGCTCACCGGCGGGGACGTGCTGGTCGAGGACGCCCGCGCCGAGGATCTGGAAGCGTTCATTGCCAAGCTGCGGGAGACCGGCGCGCGGGTCGCGGCGGAATCCGGCGGGGTCCGGGTGACCGGCAACGGACGGGCTCGCGGCACGGATGTGGCCACGCTGCCGTATCCCGGCTTCCCCACGGACCTGCAGGCGCAGATGATGGTCCTGCTGGCGGTGTCGGACGGCGCCAGCGTGATCACCGAGAACATCTTCGACAACCGGTTCATGCACGTGCAGGAACTGAGCCGCATGGGGGCGCGCATCACCCTTGACGGCAACCAGGCCACGGTCCGGGGGGTGGCGGAGCTGTCCGGGGCGCCGGTGATGGCCACGGACCTCAGGGCGAGCGTCTCCCTGGTGCTCGCGGGCCTGGTGGCCAGGGGCGAGACCGAGGTGTCGCGGGTGTATCACCTCGACCGCGGGTACGAGAACATCGAAGGCAAGCTCGGCCGCCTGGGCGCGGACATACGAAGGGTGGACCGTGACGGTTGACATCGTGAAAACCACGGATCCCGGTTTCAAGAAGCGGCTGGACCGGATCCTTGAGCGTCGCGGCGAGATCGAGCGGGACGTCGAGGCGCGGGTGGCGGAGATCATCGAGAACGTGCGGCGGCACGGGGACAAGGCGCTGGTGCGGTACGCCAAGGCCTTCGACGGCGTCACCCTGAAACGCTCCCGCCTCGAGGCGTCGGCGGAAGAGATGGACCGCGCCTGCGAAACCGTTTCCAGGGAGGACCTCCGGTGGCTGCGCCTGGCGGCGGCGCGCATCAAGCGGTTTCACCGCCGGCAGTTGGAAAAAAGCTGGCGCTACCGCGACCCCCTGGGCCTGGAGCTGGGCCAGCGCATCAGCCCGGTGGAGCGGGCCGGCGCCTACGTGCCCGGCGGCAAGGCCGCCTATCCGTCCACCGTGCTCATGACGGTGATCCCGGCGGTGGCGGCCGGGGTCCGGGAGGTGGTGGTCGCGACGCCGGTCCAGGCGGAGGCGGCGCTGGTGCTGGCGGCGGCGCGCGTCGCCGGCGCCCACCGGGTCTTCCGGGTGGGCGGCGCCCAGGCCGTGGCGGCCCTGGCCTACGGCACCGAGACCATCCCGCGGGTGGACAAGGTCGTGGGGCCCGGCAACGTCTACGTGGCGGCGGCCAAGCGGCTGGTGTTCGGGCAGGTGGACATCGACTCCATCGCCGGCCCCAGCGAGGTGCTGCTGCTGGTGGACGGTTCGGCGGACCCGCGCTACGTGGCCGCGGACATGCTGTCCCAGGCCGAGCACGACGAGCTGGCGGCGGCGGTGTGCGTGACGCCGTCCCTGACAACCGCCCGCAAGGTCCAGGCCGCCATGGCCGAGCAGCTCAAGGGCACCCGGCGGCAGGCCATCACCTTGGGGGCATTGCGGCGCTTCGGCACCATCATGGTGTCGCGCTCGCTCAAGGAAGCGGTGGACATCACCAACGCCATCGCCCCGGAGCACGTGCAGATCATGGTGCGGCAGCCGGAGAAGTGCGTGGACGCGGTCCGCAACGCCGGAGCGATCTTCGTCGGGGCCTACGCCACCCCGCCTCTGAGCGACTACGTGGCCGGCCCCAATCACGTGCTCCCCACCGGCGGCAGCGCGCGCTTCTTCTCGCCCCTGGGGACCTACGACTTCGTCAAGCGGACGAGCATCGTGCGCGCGGATGCGGCGGGTTTTGCCGCACTCGCACCGGCCGTCATCCACCTGGCGCGGCGCGAGGGACTGGATGAGCACGCCCGGGCGATGGAGGTGCGTCTGGGGACGAGTTGAGAGCAGGTCACGGGCCAGCGAAGCAACTGTCGTAAACACTCTCCGTTCGCCCTGAGCGTAGCGGAGCGAAGTCGAAGGGCGCGTTAATCTGGAGAGAGCACATGGGAAGAACGGCAACGGTACACCGCAAGACCAAGGAGACGGACATCACCACCGTCGTCGACATCGACGGCAAGGGACAGGCACGGGTTAGCACCGGCATCCCGTTCTTCGACCACATGTTGGAGATCTTTACCCGCCATGGTCTGTTCGACGTCTCCATCGACGCCAAGGGAGACCTCGAGGTGGACTACCACCACACGGTGGAGGACGTGGGACTGACCCTGGGGCAGGCTTTCAAGGACGCGCTCGGGGACAAGCACGGCATCCGCCGCTTCGGCGAGGCCACGGTGCCGCTGGACGAGGCGCTGGCTCGGGTGGTGGTGGACCTGAGCGGGCGCCCGTACATGGCTTACCGGGTCAAGATCCGTGGCGGGCGGGTGGGGACCTTCGATACGGACCTGCCGCACGAGTTCTACCAGGCTTTCGTCAACCAGTTGGGGATGAACCTGCACATGGACGTCCAGCACGGCGAGAACCCGCACCACGTCATCGAGGCGTGCTTCAAGGGCTTCGCCCGGGCCATGGACCGGGCCACGGGGCTGGACGAGCGGATCGAGGGGGTGCTTTCCACCAAGGGGAGCCTGTGATCGTGCGTGGCCGGGCAGGTGGTTCGTGGGTGCCGAGCAGGGTGGGGGGCGTCCCGGAAGTCCGGAGACGGTACTACTGGGTTCCGCTGGCGTGCGTCGCGCGAAAAGGGTGGTGGATCGAGGCGGCTGAGCACGTCCGCCCGCCGTCAACGGATTTCCGGGACGCCCCCCACCCTGCTCTCACAGCGCAACTGTGAATATGTGATGCGGGTGTTCTTACGTTTGGAGGGATCGAAGTGATCGCCGTCGTCGACTACGGCATGGGCAATCTGAGGAGCGTGCAGAAGGGACTGGAGCGGGTGGGCTTTGAAGCCGAGGTCACCCGCGACCCCGGCCGCATTGCCGGCGCGCGTGGGGTGGTGCTGCCCGGAGTGGGGGCGTTTCACGCCTGCATGGAGAATCTCCGGCGTTTCGGGCTGGTGGATGTGGTCCGGGACGTGGTGCGCCGGAAACGGCCGTTTCTGGGTATCTGCCTGGGGTTGCAGTTGCTGTTCGACCAAAGCGAGGAGTTCGGCGGGCCGGAAGGTCTCGGGCTGGTGCCGGGGAAGGTCCTGGGATTCTCCGCGACGGACGATCTCAAGGTGCCCCACATGGGCTGGAACGCCATCGAGCTCCGCAAGCCCACGCGTTTTCTGGAGGGCATCGACGACGCCGCTCAGGTCTACTTCGTACACTCTTTCTACGCCGCGCCCGCGGACGAGTCGGTGGTGGCCACGGTCACCTCCCACGGGACGCCGTTCGTTTCCAGCATCGCCACCGACCATCTCTTCGCGTGCCAGTTCCATCCCGAGAAGAGCCAGGCCATCGGCCTGCGTATCCTCGAGAATTTCGGGCGCTTTGCCGAGAACGGAACCGTGGCGTGACTGGTACCGCGTGCCTCGTCCGCCGGTGCCGCTTGGTGCGGGCGCGGGCGGGTTTGAAACCCGCCCCTGCGCGGCGCCATCGGAGGTCGCGGACGAGGAGAAGCCCGGCGACATGCTGATCATACCTGCCATCGACATCAAGGACGGGCGCTGCGTGCGCCTGTACCAGGGCGACATGGACCGGGAGACCGTCTACTACCAGAGACCGCTGGACGCGGCCCGACATCTGGTGGAAGAAGGCGCCCGCATGATCCACGTGGTTGACCTCAACGGCGCGGTGGAGGGGCATCCGGTTCACTTGGGGGAGCTGGCCGCGATCTGCGCTGAATCGGGCGTGGCGGTGGAGATGGGAGGCGGGTTGCGGACTCTCGAAGCGGTGGAAGAGGCCATGACCGCGGGCGTGGAGCGGGTGGTCATCGGCACCAAGGCGTACGAGGACCGGAATTTCCTGCGGGAGGCGTGCGCGCGGTTTCCCGGCCGCGTGGTGGTGGGCATCGACGCCCGGGAAGGGAAGGTGGCGGTGCGGGGTTGGCGCGCCGACACCGCCATGGATGCGGTGGAGCTGACGCAACGGTGCGAGGACGACGGCGCCGCGCGGATCATCTACACGGATATCAGCCGCGACGGCACGGGGTCCGGCGTGAACGCAGAACAGACCGTCAGGGTGGCCCGGGCGGTGGGCATCCCGGTCATCGCTTCCGGCGGGGTCGGCTCGCTGGACGATATCCGTGCGCTGGCGGCCTTGGCGAGCGAAGGCATCGAGGGGGTTATCGTGGGCCGTGCGCTCTACAACGGGGCTTTCTCACTTGGCGAAGCCATGGCGGTGGCGGGAGGGGGCGATGCTCACTAAGCGCATCATCCCGTGTCTGGATGTGGACGCCGGCCGGGTGGTGAAGGGGATCCGGTTCGTGGAAATCCGCGACGCCGGCGACCCGGTGGAGGTGGCCCGGGCTTATGATGCGGCCGGGGCCGACGAGCTCTGCTTCCTGGACATCACGGCCTCGCACGAGCAGCGCGGCATCATCCTGGACGTGGTGGCGCGGACCGCCGACGAGATCTTCATGCCGCTGACCGTGGGCGGCGGCATCCGCGAGAACGCCGACATCCGCCGGCTGCTCAAGGCCGGCGCCGACAAGGTCTCCATCAACACCGCGGCGGTGGCCCGCCCGGAGTTCGTGCGGGAAGCGGCGGAGACCTTCGGGAGCCAGTGCATCGTGGTGGCCATCGACGCCAAGCAGGTCGAAGACCACTGGGAGGTGTTCACCCACGGCGGCCGCAAGCCCACCGGCGTCGACGCCTGCGAGTGGGCCGAGCGCATGGCTGGGTACGGCGCCGGTGAGATCCTGCTCACCAGCATGGACCGCGACGGCACCAAGGACGGCTACGACCTGCCCCTCACCCGCGCCATCTCAGACCGCGTCACCGTACCGGTCATCGCCTCCGGCGGCGTCGGCAATCCCGAGCACATCCACGACGGCTTCGCCCAGGGACACGCCAGCGCGGCCCTGGCCGCCTCCATCTTCCACTACGGCGAATACAGCATCGGCGAGTGCAAGCGCTATCTCGAGGAGCGGGGGGTCCCGGTCCGCCCGGTCGCCACCCCCTGATTCCGGCTTTCGCCGGAATGACGCTAGTGGATGTCGGTATCATGCCCATGACCACGGATAGTTTCGATACAGCCTGATCCGCTGGATTGCTGCATACGGGAGTAGCGCCGTGCGAGGTGTACGGTTCAGCCGATGATTTCAAGCTCGGTGAGAAACCGCTCGGCGTCGATCGCGGCCATGCAGCCGCTGCCCGCCGCGGTGACGGCCTGGCGGTAGATGCGGTCCTGGACGTCGCCGCAGGCGAAGACGCCTTCCAGGGTGGTCTTGGTGCCGTCGTGGGTCTTGATGTAGCCCAGCTCGTCCATCTCCAGGACGCCTTCGAAGAGCTGCGAGTTGGGCTGATGGCCGATGGCGATGAAGACGCCGTCGCAAGCGAACGCCTCGTCCTTGCCGGTCTTCACGTTCCGCAGCGTGACGCCGGTGACGCCGCCGTCCTGGGCGTCGCCGTGGATGTCCGCGAGCGTGGTGTCCCAGATGAAGTCGATCTTGGGGTTGGCCCGGGCCCGGTCCTGCATGATCTTGGAGGCGCGGAGCTGGTCGCGGCGGTGCACGATGGAGACCTTGCTGGCGAACTTGGTGAGGAAGGTGGCTTCTTCCATGGCGGTGTCGCCGCCGCCCACCACGATGAGCTCCTTGTCCCTGAAGAAGAAGCCGTCACAGGTGGCGCAGGCGGAGACGCCGTGGCCCATCAGCCGGTTTTCGGCTTCGAGTCCCAGCAGCTTGGCGGTGGCGCCGGTGGCGACGATCAGCGCGTCGCAGGTGTAGCGGTCCTTGCCGGCCTGTAGCGCGATGGGCCGGGTGCCGAGTTCCACGGCGGAAACGTCCCCGAAGACGATCCTGGTGCCGAAACGTTCCGCCTGCTTGCGGAACTGGTCCATCATGTCCGGGCCCAGGATGCCGTCCGGAAAGCCCGGGTAGTTCTCGACGTCGGTGGTGATGGTGAGCTGGCCCCCGGGCTGCGAGCCTTCCACCACAAGCGGCTCGAGGTTGGCGCGGGCCGTGTAGAGGGCGGCGGTGAGCCCGGCCGCCCCGGAACCGAGGATGATGACGCGGTAGTGAGTCTGCTCTGCCATGGGTCCGTTCATACCATACGGGCCGTCTCCCTTGTAGGTCGAGGCCGCCGCCCGCGCTTGCTTTCGCGGTCCCGGGCGATACACTGACCGCCGGATGGTTCGGAGGATTCATCATGGCCAAGTTGTCCCACGTCGATGAACACGGGCGGGTGCGGATGGTGGACGTCACCGGCAAGGACGTGACCCGGCGGGTGGCGGTGGCCCGAGGGGTGGTGACCATGCAGGCCGGCACCCTGGCGGCCATCGCCGAGGGGCAGATGCCCAAGGGCGACGTCCTCGCGGTGGCGCGCATCGCCGGCATCATGGCCGCCAAGAAGACCTCCGAGCTCATCCCCATGTGCCACCCCCTCAACATCAGCGGCGTGGAGGTGCGGCTCGCCCCAAGGGAAACACCTCCGTCGGTCGAGATCGAGGCCACGGTCCGGATCGCCGGCCAGACCGGCGTGGAGATGGAGGCGCTCACGGCGGTGTCGGTGGCCGGGTTGACGATCTACGACATGTGCAAGGCCGTGGACCGGGAGATGACCGTCGGCGAGATCCGCCTCGTGCACAAGAGCGGCGGCAAGAGCGGCACCTTCGAAAGAACGTAGGCCGTTTGCCCCCGCCGGTTTTCCATTCCCCGGGTTAAAGTCCTTCGCCGAAGTGCCGAAGCTATATCTACAGCCGGGGCACATGACGACACCGATCAATCAATGGCCGATGGAGGACCGTCCTCGGGAGAAGCTTCTCGAACGGGGACCGGAGCATCTCACCGAGACCGAGCTCCTGGCGATCCTGCTGGGGACCGGCAGCGCCGGCGAGCACCAGAGTGCACTGGACCAGGCGCGCATGCTGTTGATGCGGTTCGACGGCCTCAGCGGCATCGATGACGCCTCCATCGCCGAGTTGACGGGCCTCAAGGGGCTGGGCCGGGCCAAGGCCGCGCGCGTCAAGGCGTGCATGGAGCTGGGCCGCCGTCGCGAGGACCTCCGCTGCGAGGCCGGCCAGTTGCTGAGCTCACCGGAGGAGGTGTTCCGCCATTTCCGACCCCGGTGTGTCAACGCCAAGAGGGAATCATTCTATGTCGTGCTGCTGAACAACCGGAACCGGAAGATCCGCGACGTCAAGATCTCCGAAGGTTCCCTGACCGCCTCCGTCGTACATCCCCGCGAGGTGTTCAACCCGGTCATCCGGGAGTCCGCCGCCGGGGTCATCTTCGTCCACAACCATCCCAGCGGCGATCCTTCTCCCAGCCGCGAGGACGTGGACCTTACCCACCGTCTCAAGCAGGTAGGCGAGGTGCTGGGCGTGCGCGTCCACGACCACGTGGTGGTGGGCCATGACCGTTTCTTCAGCTTCAACCGGGAAGGGCTCCTGTGAGCGCGAACCTTCCGTCCTCCGCCATCGGCTTGACCCCCCGCGGCGCTAGGGAGTAGGTTATCCCGAATCGCGTTTCAGGGGGTTCAAGCAACATGTCTGAGGCCAAGCGTTTCACTACGGACATCGCCATCGTCGGCTCCGGAGGGGCCGGGATCGCCGCCGGCATCGAAGCCCGCGACGCCGGCGCCGGCGCCATCGCCTTCGAGAAGGCGCCGGACCTGGGCGGCGCCGCCATCATCTCCGGCGGCGGCTGCCTCATCGTCGGCACGCCGATCCAGAAGGAAAACGGCATCGTCGACACGCCGGACCTGGCCTTCAACGACTGGGTCAAGTGGGGCGGCCCGTCGGTGGACGAGGTCTGGGCGCGCTACTACATCGAGCACTCGCTCCATGACCTCTACTTCTGGGCCGAACGCATGGGCGTCAAGTGGGTCGACATGAAGCAGCAGGAGGGCAACACGGTCATCCGCTGGACACGGGCCCAGAGCAGCGGCCTCGGACTGATGACCCATCTCATCGCCGCCTTCCGCGAGCGCGGCGGCGAGATCGTGTCCAACGCGGAGATCACCGAGCTGAAGCGCGAAAACGGGCGGGTCACCGGGCTGGTGGGCAAGGACGCGGTCACGGGCGAAGCCGTGGCGGTGGACAGCAAGGTGGTGGTGGTGGCCACCGGCGGCTTCAACTCGAACCTCGACATGGTGCTGGAGGCCAACCCCGGGCTCAAGGGCGAACGGGTGATGGAAGGCTCCGGCCGTGGCTCCACCGGTTCTGGCCACCGGCTGGTGCGGCGGGCCGGCGGTTACCTGACCCACATGGACCACATCTGGTTCTACGTCTACGCCACCCCGGACTATCGCGACCCCGCGCAGCGGCGCGGCCTGGTCTTCCGCCAGGCGCCGGGCTACATCTGGATCAACCAGCAGGGCGTGCGTTTCCACAATGAGGCCCTGTCCGGCGGCAACTCGGCCACGCCGGCGCTGATGGCCCAGGAGCCGCGCCACGCGTGGGCGGTGGTGGACACGCCAATGGTCGCCAAGATCGAGATCGCGGACCCCTATTACCGCGCCGGAGACAAGGTCGACCGGGACAAGGTCCAGGAGTTGCTGGACAGCTCTCCGTTCATCAAGAAGGGCGACTCCCTGGAGGAACTGGGCCGCGCCATGAAGGTGGACGTCCCCACCTTTCTCGAAACCGTGGAACGCTACAACCAGGCGTGCGAGCAGGGGCTGGAGAAGGAGCCCGAGTTCGGCAAGCCGCTCAAGCTCTCCAAGAAGTTCGATACGCCCCCCTACTACGCCATCCAGATCTTCCCGCTGGCGCGCAAGAACTTCGGCGGGGTCAAGACCGACATCCGCTGCCGGGTGCTGAACAAGCACTTCGAGCCGATTCCGGGCCTCTACGCCGCCGGTGAGGTGGCGGGCATGGCCGGGGGCCACATCAACGGCCGCGCCGGCCTCGAGGGCACGATGCTCGGACCGTCCATCTTCAGCGGCCGCGTGGCCGGCGGCTGGGCCGCCCACGAAGCGGGCTGGGGCGACGGTTTCGTGGGCGTTCCCAACCGCGATTGACCGGGCCGCGCGGACGTGGCGCCCTTCGACGAGCTCGGGACAGGCATGACGAAGGGCTCGGGGCGAACGGAGTTTCTAACTTGACCGTTCGCCCTGACCCCTTCGACAGGCTCAGGACAGGCGTAGCGAAGCGAAGTCGAAGGGCGCCGACTTTGCAACAACGGTGGGCTTCACCCCGCCAGTGATCACACGGTTTCGGCAGGCCACGACATGATGACACAGATAAAAAAGGTACGGGGCTACTGCGTGCTGTGCACCGCCCACTGCGCCACCGTGGCCACGGTGGAAGACGGGCGGGTGACGCGGCTCGATCCGGACTACGACCATCCCAACGGCGGCGCCATCTGCGTCAAGGGGAAGGCGGCCCCCGAGTTGGTGTACAACGGCGAGCGCCTGGACTACCCGCTGCGTCGCACCAACCCCAAGGGCGCCGAGGACCCGGGCTGGGAACGGGTCGGGTGGGACGAGGCCCTGGACGACATCGCCGCGCGCCTGCTCGACATCCGGGAGCGCTACGGCGCCGAGGCCATCGCCATGGCCCGGGGGACCGCCAGCGGCACGTCGACCGACGACGTCAACGGGTGGTCGTCGCGTCTTCTGAACCGCATCGGAAGCCCGAACTCGGTCTCCACCACCCACGTCTGCAATTGGCACCGGGACACGGTGTTCAGCTACACGTTCGGCGTGCCGCAGCCGACCCCGGACGTGCTCCGGAGCGGCGCCTTGCTCCTGTGGGGGCACAACCCCAGCTCCACGCAGCTCCTGCTGGCCCAGGACACCGTCACCGCGCGCAAGCGCGGCATGAAGGTCGTGGTGGTGGACCCCCGGCGGGTCGGCCTCGGCAGCCAGGCGGACGTGCTGCTGCAGGTTCGTCCGGGCGCGGACGGGGCGCTGGCCCTTGCCATGGTCCACGTGATGATCGAGGAGGGACGGTACGACGAGGACTTCGTGCGCGACTGGACCAACGGTCCGTTCCTGCTGCGCGCGGATACCGGCGAGCCGTTGACCGAGGCGGACCTGGCGGCCGGAGGCAGTCCGGAGCGCTACGTGGTCTGGGACGAAACCTCGGATCGGGCCGTGGTTTACGATCCGGGGACGCGGGCGTGCGTGGCAGCGGGCGTCCGGCCGGCGCTGAAGGGGGCCGTCAGCGTGTCCGTGAAGGACGGCGCCACGGTTGAGTGCGAGCCGGCCTTTGCAGCCCTGGCGCGGCTGGCCGCGTCCCATGCCCCTGAACGGTCCGAGGGCGTCACGCATGTCCCCGCGGACACGGTTCGCGAGGCGGCCCGGGTCCTGAGCGACAACCGCCCGGTGAGCATGTTCATGTGGAACGGCGTCGGCCAGCACACCAACGCCACGCAGACGAGCCGGGCCATCTCGACGCTGTACGCGCTGCTGGGGGACATCGACGCGGAGGGCGGCAACCTGATGCTGCCGATGGCGCCGCTTCGCGCGGTGGACGGCAAGGAGTTCATTTCCTCCGAGGCGCTGTCGAAGCGTATCGGCCTCGACGAGAAGCCGCTGGGACCGCCGGCCACCGCCGGCGCGGTCGCGGCCCACGACGTCTACGCCGCCATCCTGGAGGACCGCCCGTATCCGGTCCGCGCTCTTATCAACCTGGGCTCCAACACGGTGATCTCCAACGGCGATCCCGGACGCGGCCGCGAGGCCCTCTCCGCCCTGGAGCTGGGGGTGGCCACCGAGTTGTTCATGACCCCCACCGCGCAGCTCTGCGACTACGTGCTGCCCGCCACCAGCTTCCTCGAGATGGATCATCTCGTGGGCGGGTTCCGGCACCGGGTGGAGGCCCGCTCCCACGTCCAGTACCGGCGGCGGGCGGTGGACCCCTTGGCGGAGCGGCGTTCGGACACGTGGGTGATCTTCGAGTTGGCGAAGCGCATGGGCTTCGCCGACGATTTCTGGGGCGGCGACGTGGAGGCGGCCCGCGCCTACCAGTTGGAGCCCACCGGCATGACCCTGGACGAGCTCAAGGCGCACCCGGGCGGCGTGACCCTGGAGAACCCGCGGCGCTACCGGAAGTACGCCGAGACCGACGCGGAGGGACGGCCGAAGGGCTTCAACAACCCGTCCGGCCGGGTGGAGCTCTACTCGCACCGGCTGGCGCAGCACGGCTTCCCGCCGTTTCCGGAATACCAGGAGCCGGCCCTGAGCCCGGTGAGCCGGCCGGAGGTTGCCGCCGAATACCCCCTGGTCCTGACCAACGCCAAGGTCACCGCGTTCATCCACAGCCAGCACCGCTCCCTGTCCAGCCTTCGCAAGGCGGCGCCGGAACCCGCCGCCGAGCTCCATCCGGATACGGCCGGGGAGCACGGCGTCGAGCACAAGCAATGGATGATGGTGGAGACCCCCAAGGGAGCGGTCAAGGTGCGGGCGAACCTCACCCGGCGGATCATCCCCGGCGTGGTCTGCGTGCAGCACGGCTGGTGGCAGGCGTGCCGGGACCTGGAGCTTCCGGGGTACGATCCCTTCGACCCCCTCGGCGCCAATCCCAACGGGCTGGTGGACGCCGAGCACCGCGACCCCATCAGCGGCTCGCTGCCGCACCGGTCGTTTCTGTGCCGCGTGCGCCCCGCCGACGCCTAGGAGAATCAATGGTCCTCGTACTCAAGAACGAACAACTGGAAGACCTCGTCCCGATGGCGGACGAGATCGACGCCATCGAGCAGGCCTATCGGGAGATGGGGGAGGGAAGCGCCGTCAACTCGCCCCGCGCCCGCATCCGCGTGCAGGCGCCCGGCAAGAAGCCCGGTTTCCAATACTACTTCAACAACATCATGGGCCTCGTGCCCGGGATGAAGTCCATGGGCCTCCGCATCGACTCCACCTTCTCCGACGAGGAGGAGGTGGCGGGCACCAAGCGGAGGATCTATCCCGGCGACTACGTCGGCCTGGTCTTTCTGTTCGACATGGAGGACTGCTCACTCCTGTCCATCATGGACGACCACTTCATCTCCATCTTTCGGGTCGGCGCCACCAGCGGGGTGGCGGCCAAGCATTTGGCGAAGAACGACGCCCGGGTCATGGGTCTGGTCGGCTCCGGCGAGCAGGCCAAGACGCAATTGCTGGCGGCATGTGCGGTGCGCCAGCTCGACAAGGTCAAGGTGTTCAGCCCCACCCGCGCCAACCGCGAGCGCTTCGCCGAGGAGATGACCGAGAAGGCCGGCGTGGAGATCGTGCCGGTGCACTCGGCGGAGGAAGCGGTGCGCGGCAGCGACATCGTCACCGCCGCCACCAACACGGTGGACCCGGTCATCAACGGCGAGTGGCTCGAGAAGGGCGCCTTCGTCAACAGCATCGTGGGCGGCGACAGCTACCTGTCGCGCTACGAGCTGGACGACGCCGTGATCGAGCGCGCCGGCCTGATCGTGGTGGGCTTCCGCAGACAGGTCTTCCTGGACAAGCAGGCGGAGCTGTTCCCCCGCATCGAGCGCCGCCTCATCAAGGAAGAGGATCTGCACGAGTTGGGCGAGTTGCTCACAGGCCAGTGCCGCGGCCGCGAGAACGACGACGAGATCATCGTCTTCAAGAACAACACCGGCATGGGCATCCAGTTCGCCGCCACCGCCCGGATCCTCTACGAGGCCGCGCGCAAGAGGGGCATCGGAACCGAGCTCCCTTCCGAGCTGTTCATCACCGACCGCAAGGGCAAGACCTACTCGCCCTAGTGGCCTGTCCGAGAAATCGAATCGCTGCGAGAGTAGGGGAGACCGGCCGGTCGCCCCTTACGGAAGTCCGCCGGGACACTAGTATCCGTTGGGCTTCACCGGCCGCCTGATAAGCAGGGTAAGTCCGGCGCACACGATCTGCACTCCGATGAAGAGGGTCAGGGACAGGTCGTAGCTGCCGGTGTAGTCGTAGAGGTAGCCGAAGAAGGGCGCGCCGGCGGCGGCGAAGAGTAGGAGGATGGGCACGCTCAGGCCGCGGACCGTGCCGAGGGACAGGCGGCCGAAGTAGTTGGCCCACATCACCTCCTGAAGGACCTGGGCGCCGCCGAGGCCGAAGCCGTAGAGGAAGAAGGCCGCATAGAGGCCAGTCGGCCCGCCGGTCTGCATGGCCGTGACCAGTCCCGCCGCCTGAATCACGAAGCTCAACGCCGTGGCCTTGCGCACGCTCATGCGCTCGCTGATGAACCCCAGCAAAAGGCCGGAGCCGAGCTGGGTTCCGGCGAGGACCATCACCACGATCCCCGCCTGAGGGTCCGAGTAGCCCATGTCGGAGATGTACGAGAACACGTGAAGGTTGAAGCCGGCGATGCCGAGGTCGACGGTGCTGAAGATCAGCGTGATGAGCCAGAAGGCGGAGGTGCGTACCGCTTCCCCGCGGGTCCACGTGACGTCGGCCGGCACCGGCGCGCTCCGGGACGGCTCGGCATCGGAGGCGGGTCCGGCTCCGTAGGGCCCGGACGCGCCGTCGGGATGGAGCCCCATGTCCTCCGGGCTCCGGCGCATGAACACCGCCGCCGGGATCAGTATCAGCACCACCACCAGGCCCCCGGCCAGCATCCAGACGCGGCGCCAACCGATGGCGGTCAGGAGGTAGGCCGCCACCACGGAAATGGTGGTCTTGGAGATGCCCTGGCCCAGGTGGGCGATGGCCACCGCCCGTCCGCGCCGCTTCACGAACCAGCGGGAGATGGTGACGTTGACCACGAAGTAGCACACCAGCGCGTGGCCGATGGACACCGGCCCCACCCGCAGCGCGGTGAATTCCCAGAAGCTCCGGGCGTATCCCAGCAGCAGGAAGCCGGCGATGGAGATGACCGCGCCGATGACCATGAGCCGGCGAGCACCGTAGCGGTCCAGCAAGGACCCGACCCAGGGCGATACGGCGGCGTAGGCCACCAGCTCCAGCGACCGCATCAGCGAGAACGTGCCCCTGGAAACCCCGAGGTCGGCGGTAATGGACTTGAGCAGTACCCCGAGGGTGCTGGATAGATAAAACGGGCAGGCAAGCTGCACCACGAAGCCGGTGCCGACGATGTACCAGCCGTAGAACAGCCTGGGTCTTGCGGAGTTCTGCATTCCTTCGATTCGCCCGATGATTACCGCGCCGTTTCAAGCCCTGCCGGGTGCCGCGGCCTCCGTATCGTCAGCGTCAGCGCGGATGAAATCAGCAGCATGGTCATGAACATGTAGAAGGAGATCGTGTACGAGCCGGTGTAGTCGTTCACGAAACCGAAGAACGGCGGACCGCAGACCCCGCACAGCAGCACGATCTGCAAGGAGGCCCCACGCACCGTGCCGAGCGATATCCGGCCGAAGTAGTTCGCCCACATGACCTCCTCCAGCACCTGCACGCCGCCGAGCCCGAGCCCGTAGAAGAAGAAGCCGATGTAGATGGTCCAGAGTTCCTGGGCGTTCGCCGCCACGTACAGGCCGGCGGCTTCCATCAGAAACAGGAACGAGATGATCTTGCGGACGCTGATACGCTCGCCGGCGATTCCCCACAAGAGCCCCGAGACCGTTTGCGTCCCGGCGATGACGGTCATGACGAAAGCGGCCTGGACCAGGGTGAATCCCAGGTCCGACACGTAGGAGACCACGTGAAGGTTGAGGCCGGTGACGCCTATGTCCACCATGCCGAAAACCAGCACGATGAGCCAGAAGGTGGAGGTGCGCCGGACGTCCTTTCGGGTCCAGTGTATCTCCGGCTCCAGCGCGTCCTCCAGGCTCCCCACGCCTTTCCGGGTCCGGTCCCCGGCCTCCAGCGGCTCGTCCAGGGCGACGCCGTCGGGATGAAGCCCCATGTCTTCCGGGCTCCGCCGCATGAAGATGGCCACCGGGATGACCGCGAGCACCACCACCAGCACGCCGAACAGCGTCCAGACCTGGCGCCACCCGATGAACGTCAGCAGCCAGGCCACCACCAGGGAGATGGTTACCTTGGCGATGCCGTGGCCGAGGTGGGAAAGGGCGATCGCCCGCCCGCGTTTCCTGACGAACCAGCGGGCCACCGTGACGTTCACCACGAAGTAGCAGACCAGCGCATGGCCCACCGCCATCACGGTCGCGCGCACGGAAGCGAACTCCAGGAAGGATTGCACGTGCCCCAGCAGCAGAAAGCCGGCGGCCGATAGGACGGCGCCGGTGACCATCATGCGGCGCGGTCCGTATTGGTCCAGCTTGGCCCCTACCCAGGGCGCCATGAGGGCGTACAGGAGATGCTCGCCCGACCGCAGCAGCGAAAAGATACCCCTCGACACGCGGAGATCGGCGGTGATGGGTTTCAGCAGGACGCTGAGTGTGCTGGAAAGGAAAAAGGCGCAGGAGATGTTGGCCAGGAAGGCCGCGCCGACGATGTACCAGCCATAGAAAAGGCGCGGCCTGCCGGGGCGGCGGGTGGAATCAGGGGTCACGGCGGTCCAGGAAGCCGGGGTGGATTTGGCTCATGATCTTCTTCTCTGCGAACGGGTGCGGCGAGCGCGGACTCGGTTCCTTCAGGAAGAACAACTAAACTAGGCAATGACCCCGTCGGAGTCAATCTTTGGCCGACCAGTGTCCTGTCGCCCGTAATACTTTGCCAACATGCGCAGGATTTCTTGTTGTCGGCAAGGCGCGGTGACTCGTAGGGGCGACCGGCGGTCGCCCCCAATGTGTCTAGGGCCACAGCCGCCGGTCGAAGCGGCGCATCCAGTCGAGCCCCGTAATCCACACCGCCAGCACCGAGACCAGCAGCAGCGAATTGGCGACGGTGAACGAAACGTAGTAGTCGCCGGTGAGGTCGTGGAGCGCGCCTCCCACCCAGGCGCCCAGACCGCCGCCCATCCCCACGCTCACCACCGAGAACCCGAAGATGGTGCCGAAGCCCCGGCCGGCGAAGATGTCGGCGGTGATGGCGGAGAGGATGACGGCGCGGGAGCCGAAGGCAATGCCGAAGCCGCCGACGTAGACGTAGAGCAGCCAAGGGTGCGAGGTGTCCGTGGCCAGGGTGAGGGCCAGGACCCCGACGGCGGCGCAGGCGATGTTGAGGGTGTAGGCCGTCGTCTTGGTGAACGCGTCGGCGAGGTAGCCGAAGGCCACGCGTCCCCCGGCGCTGACGAACGCCATGACGCCGAAGACCCCGGCGGCCCAGATGTGGCTGTAGCCGATATCCACGACGTGGGCGACCTGGTGGGTGACGATCAGCATGGTGCCGATCGAGCCCAGCATCCGCGAGATGAACAGGCTCCAGAACTGCAGGCTTCGCAACGCCAGGCCCGCCGACCACTCGCCGGGCGCGCCCGCGCCCGCGGCGGCGCCCGACGGTTCCCGCGAACTGCCGGGGCTGGGGCGGTAGGTGCTCAACACCAGTGGAATGATCAGGACGAGGATCGTCGCCGCCAGGGCCTGGAATACCCGCGGCCAGCCCCACAGGGAGATGAGCCACTGACTCAACGGTGAGAGGACCAGCGTGCCCACGCCCACCGCCCCGTAGACGATGCCCAGGACCAGGCCCCGGCGGGAGGGGAACCACTCCGAGACCACGATGACGTGGGGGATCACGCCCGCGGTGGCGAATCCCAGCGACACCACCACCCCGAAATAGAGGTAGAGCTCCCACGCGGTGCTGACGCGGCTGCACAGGAGCAGGCCGACGGCCAGGACGACGCTGCCTGCCGCCACCACGCGTCGCGGTCCCAGGCGGTCGGTGAGCCGTCCGACGAAGGGCGAGACGACCGCGTCGGTTACCAGGTTCGCGGTCTGAAGACCGGCGGTGACCCCCCGGCTCCAGTGAAAGGTGTCCAGGAGCGCCACGAAGAAGACGCCGAAGGAGGTGTGGAGGCCCCGGATGAAGCCGAAGGTCAGGCAAGCGGCGGCGGCGATGATCCACGGCTGGTTGGATTGGCGCGTCATGGCGGTTTCGCGGACTCTAGTGGAGTTCTCCGTGCGCCACGGAATCCCCCTTGCGCGGCGGACGGATCGCCAGGACCAGCAGCGCCGAGAACAGCAGCGCTGCGATGAAGACACCGAACGACAGGAAATAGCTGCCGGTGTAGTCGTGGAAGAAGCCGAAGAAGGGCGGACCCACCGTCGTGCCCGTGCGCGTGATCATGATGCCCAGATTGCGCACCCGGCCCAGGGAGACGCGGCCGAAATAGTTGGCCCAGAGCAGTTCGCGAATCACCAGGATTCCTCCCAGGCCGAATCCGTAGACGATGAATCCCAGGGAGACCGGGGCCAGGCCGGTGTACGCGAGGGCGAGCGCCAGGCCGCACGCCTGCAGGAGGAACTGGGCGGCGGCCGCCTTGCGCACGTCGATGCGCTCGCCCACCACGCCCCAAACCAGGTTCCCCGCCGTCTGTGTCAGCGCCATCACTCCCATGACCGTCGAGGCGATCTCGGGCGAGTATCCGATGTCCGTGATGTAGGGATGGATGTGCAGGTTCAGCCCGATGATTCCGAAGGTGACGGTGCCGTAGGTGACGACCAGCAGCCAGAACGTGCCGGTCCGGATCGCCTCCCCCCGGGTCCATTGAACATCCGCCGGGTGTGCCTGGAGGGCTTCCGGTCCCGAACTGTCGCCGGGCGCGGGTTGAGGCGGCGCCAGCGCGCCGTCGGCCTGAAGCCCCATGTCTTCCGGGCTGCGCCGCACCAGCAGGAGGGCCGGCAGCACCACCATGGCCAGGGTCACCAGGCCGAACACCATCCACGTGTTGCGCCATCCCACCAGCGCGAAGAGCGCCACGGCCACCAGCGGGATGCCGGCCTTGGCGATGCCATTTCCCATGTTGGCGATGGAGATGGCGCGGCCCCGCTTGTGGATGAACCAGCGTGCGATCATCACGTTGATCACCATGTAGCCCATGAGGGTGTCGCCCACGGTGACGGGCAGCCAACGAACGACCATGAACTGCCAGAACTCCTGGGCCTGGCTCAACAGGATGTATCCGACACCCGCCACCAGGGCGCCGGTCACGATGAGCCAGCGGGCCCCGTAGCGGTCGATCAGGGGGCCCACCAGGAATGCGATCACCGAGGAAAACATGACCTCGCCGCTGCGGATGAACGAAAAGACGCCGCGGGAGGTGGCGAACTCCGCGGTGAGCGGTTTCATGAACACGCTGAGGGTGCTGGACAGCGCGAAGGACGAGGTCAGGTAGCAGATGAATGCGACGCCGACGATGTACCAGCCGTAGAAGAACTTTCGGGTCACGATATCGAGAAGGTTTACTGGTGTGCCACGGGAATGGCAAACAAGTCGGCGGAAACCTTTGGCGACACACCCATCGCAAAAAGCGCATAAAGCTTCGCAAAAAGTGATCAGTATTGTTGAGAGGACGAAAGAATGTCTTGACAGGTCAGGGTGGGAACCTTACATTTCTCATTAAGAAAAAGGGAATAGAAAATGTTGGTTAGGGAACCGGTCGCGGTCTAATAGAACGGACGGTACCAACAATGAGGGAAGAAACGAAAGACACGGAGTATGCCGCCAAGGCCCGGGAACCCGGCAATGGCGGTAAGGCCGAGGATCGCGGAATGGCCGATGCCTTCGATGCGGTGACGTTGTTCGACGCCGACGGCGTGGACGCGGACCAGTATACGGACACGGTCAAGCGGAAGACGCCGCTGGAGCCTGAGAAGCACTTGCTGCTGGCGATCCTGGAGGATGCCCTCGCCTGCTATCGAAAGAACCTTTTCGCCCGAACGGCCAAGAAACAGGCGGCCTATCGGGACGCGGAGGAATGGATCTTCGCCACGGACGACGAGCGCTTCCTCAGCTTCGAGTCCGTATGCGGCGTGCTGGGGATCGAGCCCAGCTACCTGCGCCGGGGCCTCCGGGAGTGGAAGGCGCGCAAGGTCAAGACGCGTGCCGACGCGCCGGCCGAAGCCGCCTGACGCCCCCTGCTAACGGCCGGATCTCTTGAACTCGGTGCGAAGCTCGGAGGCGAGCCGCCCCAGGCGATAGGTCTTCCAGTCGATGAACTTGGCGTAGCGCGCCAGCCTCGGGTGAACCTCGCCGATCCGGCGCCACATCTCCTGCGTAATGGTGCGGTAGTCGGGGTGTCCTTGCGGCATGGTCCGCAGCTCGCCGATGTGCACCGCCTCCCGCAGGTTCATCTTCATGTACCATCGTGTCCGGTAAGCAAAGGGGACCAGGTACTGGGCCTCCCGCGGATGGTCCGCCCGGACCCGTTCGTGGATCTCCGCGGCGCGCTCCATGCAGCGCCGGTAGTCGTCTTCGAACCCCGCCTCGACGATCTCCGGCGGCGTGTCATAGCCGTGGGCGGTGGTGAAGTCCTGCCGTTCCTGGCTCAACAGGCGGTGTCTTTGCAGGTCGCGGTAGGCGCCGAGGTTGCCGATGATGTCGAAGGTGTAAAAGACCTGCTCGAGCGCGCGGCCCGGTTTTTCGCGCCGGTGCCGCCGGCCTTGCATGTAGGTGTCAAGCACTTCCTGCCTGCGTTCGTCCGGCAGTCCCGCCGCCAGCTCCCTCAACTGTGACAGCGGATGCGTGGAGTGGGGATAGAGGATGGCGGCGATGACCCGTTCTTCCGCCTGCACGTCGAAGTCCACCAGGGTCACGGCCGGCCCCTCCCGGACCGGCTCGGTCACCAGTCCTTCGGCCAGCGCACGGGTCTGGTTGAAGGTCTCGGAGATGTAGGGGCTCGCCTGCGCCCGTTTCACGAACGAAGGAATCAGCGTGTCGAGCTCCCGGCGGATGGCGCCGCCGAGGTCGCGGAGTTCCGTGAGGTCGCTCGACAAGCACTTCGACAGCAGGTACTCGAAGGCTTGCCCCACGCCGAACAGCCCGACGTTGGTGCGCGTCGCCGCCGGCAGATAACCGCGCAGGATGTCGCAGGCATGGGCGCGTACGGTGGAGCGATAGGCGCTCTCCGCCCAGCGCGCCAGCTTCTCGTCCTTGCGGGCCTCGGCGTAGGTGACGGTGTCGCCGGTGCCGGGGTGCCGCAGCTCGGTCTCCTCCAGCGGAACCGCCTTGCGGACGTGCGCGATCATCGGCTCCATCTGCCGCGAGTAGGTCTCGAACAAGAGCTCCATGAGTTCGATGTAGTGCCGGCCGTGCGCCGATTCGGCAAGGGCCGGCTCGACGAAGAAGAGGTGGCGGCCGTCTCGGTCCTTGCGGTCGAAACGCACGTAGCGGGTGGACTTTTCCAGCGGCGCGATGCCGATGCGCGGGTCCTCGAGGACCTTGGCGGCCACGTTGGAGATCCCTTCGCAGGCCACGTGGGCGCCGCCGAGCTGCGCCACCGAGTCGTCGCCGTATCCGATGAGCACGCGGTCGTAGAAGGCGCGCGCACGGCGCAGGGCGGGGTCGTCGGCGCCAGCGGGACCCGGGGTGTCGAGGACCTCGGCGAGGTCGGCGTCGCCCAGGAACTCGTCCAGAAAAGTGCGCCGCAGGTCCTTGGCCGAGCGGCTGTATCGCGAAAAGAGCGCTCCGGCTACCTCCTGGGGCAGCCTCAACCCGAAGATCGGCCGGTCCACGTTGGTGAAGAAGGGCGCGAGCCGCTCGCGTTCGGCCGGGGTGAAGTTTTCCATGGAGATTCCCGGAGAATATCGGTTGTCGGGTCAAAATCCAACCAATCCACGGAAAACCGGCGAAATCGGCCTCCCGCGCGTTGTGTGCGGCCGCGATCATCTGGCAAACTTGAAGTGGGGCCCGTACCACGGAAGGTCACGAATTCACGGAGTTCTAGTCCATGAGCGACGCCGATCTCGACGATCTCTGCATCAATACGATCCGCACCCTTTCCATCGACGGGGTCCAGCAGGCCAACTCCGGGCACCCGGGCACGCCCATGGCCATGGCTCCGGTGGCGTACTGCCTGTGGCAGCGCTTTCTGCGCTTCGATCCCGACGACCCCATCTGGCCCAACCGGGACCGCTTCGTGCTGTCGGCGGGCCATGCGTCCATGCTGCTCTACTCCATGCTCCATCTGACCGGGGTCAAGGCGGTCAGCAAGGATTACGAGACCCTGGGCTCCCTCTCCGTTCCGCTGGAGGCCCTGAAGCAGTTCCGCCAGCTCGACAGCCGTTGTCCCGGGCACCCGGAGTATCGTTGGACCTCCGGCGTGGAGACCACCACCGGACCGCTGGGCCAGGGCGTGGCCACCAGCGTGGGCATGGCCATCGCCGGGCGCTGGATGGCCAGCCGCTACAACCGGCCCGGCTTCGAGGATCTCATCGACTTCGACGTCTACGCCCTGTGCGGCGACGGCTGCATGATGGAAGGCGTGAGCAACGAGGCGGCCTCGCTGGCCGGGCACCTGAAGCTGTCCAAGCTGTGCTGGATCTACGACAACAACCGCATCACCATCGAGGGGCACACCGCGCTGGCGTTTTCCGACGACGTCGCCACGCGTTTCCTGGGCCACGGCTGGAACGTGGCGCGGGTCGGCGACGCCAACGACCTGGAGATGCTGGAGCGGGCATTCCGCACGTTCCGGGACACCACGGACCGGCCGACGCTGCTGATCGTGGACAGCCACATCGGTTACGGTTCGCCCAACAAGCAGGACACCAGCGGCGCCCACGGCGAGCCTCTGGGGGCGGAGGAGGTCCGGCTCACCAAGCAGCGCTACGGCTGGCCGGAGGACGCGCAATTCCACGTCCCGGACGGCATACGGGAGCATTTCCGGGCGGGAATGGGAGACCGCGGCAAGTCTCTGCGTGGCGCCTGGTTCGAGCGCCTGGAAGACTATCGGGCGCGCTATCCGGAGCTGGCCGACGAGCTCTACGGGATGCAGCACCGGAAGTTGCCCGAGGGGTGGGACCGGGGCCTGCCGGAGTTTCCCGCCGACCCCAAGGGAGTGTCGGGCCGCGACGCCTCCGGCAAGGTGCTGAACGCGCTGGCGCAAGACGTCCCGTGGCTCATGGGGGGCGCGGCCGACCTGGCGCCGTCCACCAAGACCCGGCTCACCTTCGACGGCGCCGGAGACTTCTCCGCCGAGAGTCCGGACGGCCGCAACCTCCACTTCGGCGTCCGGGAGCACGCCATGGCGTCGGTGCTGAACGGCATGGCGCTGGTGAAGGTGCGCGCCTACGGCTCGGGTTTTCTGATCTTCAGCGACTACGCCCGCGGCGCCATCCGCCTGAGCGCGCTCATGGAGCTGCCGGTGATCCACATCTTCACCCATGACTCCATCGGCGTGGGGGAGGACGGGCCGACGCACCAGCCGGTGGAGCATCTCGCCTCGCTGCGGGCGGTGCCGGGGCTGATGGTGATGCGGCCGGCGGATGCCAACGAGGTCGTTGCCGCCTGGAAGGTGATCATGGAGCTGCACCACGAGCCGGCGGTCCTAGTGGTGACGCGCCAGGCGCTGCCGACCCTGGACCGCACCCGCTACGGGTCCGCCGACGGCGTCGCCCGGGGCGCCTACGTGCTGGCCGACGCTCCGGACGGCAAGCCCGAGGTGCTGCTGCTGGCCACCGGCAGCGAAGTGTCGCTGTGCGTGGAGGCCTACGAGGCGTTGGCGGCGGAGGGGATCAAGGCGCGCGTGGTCAGCATGCCCTGCTGGGAACTGTTCGACGATCAGGACGAGGAATATCGGAACAGCGTGATCCCGCCCGAGGTGACCGCCCGGGTCTCGGTGGAGCAGGCCTCGGTGTTCGGCTGGAGCAAGTACACCGGCCTCGGCGGGCACCAGATCGGTATGCGGTCCTTCGGCGCGTCGGCGCCGCTCAAGGACTTGCAGAAGAAGTTCGGCTTTACCGCGGACGACGTGGTGGCCGCGGCCAGGGAGCAGATAGCCCGGGCGGGCTGAGCCGCCGCCGGTGGCGGCCCGCTCGGCAAGGCGGGGAGACCGTAACGACAAGAACGCGGCGCACGCGAGGTCGGAGGCAACATGAACCCGTTGAGAACGTTGAGCGAATATGGGCAGTCGGTGTGGCTGGACTTCATTCAGCGGAAGCTCCTGACCGGCGGCGAGCTCAAGCGCCTGGTGGAGGAGGACGGGCTCAGGGGCGTCACCTCCAACCCGGCCATCTTCGAGAAGGCCATCGCCGACAGCGACGACTACGACGACGTGATCGCGCGCATGGGCGGTGATGGAGCGGCCGACCCCAAGGAAGTGTACGAAGCCATCGCCACCCGCGACATCCAGGACGCCGCCGACGTGCTGCGGCCGGTGTACGAGGAGACCGGGCGGCGTGACGGATACGTCAGCCTGGAGGTGTCGCCATACCTGGCCCACGACACCGAGGGCACCGTGGCGGAGGCGCGGCGGCTCTGGAACACCGTGTCGCGGGACAACCTGATGATCAAGGTGCCCGGCACGCCGGCGGGGGTGCCGGCCATCGAGCAGTTGATCGGCGAGGGCATCAGCGTCAACGTGACCCTGCTGTTCGCGCGGGAGGCTTACGAGCAGGTGGCGCAGGCCTACATCCGGGGGCTGGCCAGGGCGGCCGCCGACGGCCTGGACGTGGGCCGCATCGCCAGCGTGGCGAGCTTCTTCATCTCGCGCATCGACACGCTGGTGGACGACACCATCGAGAAACGGCTCGAAGGCGAGGACGACGAGGCCGCCAGGGAGCGCCTCCGGGCGCTGAAGGGCAAGATCGCCATCGCCAACGCCAAGCTCACCTACAGGCGCTACAAGGAGATCCTGCAGGGCGAGGGCTGGCAGGCCCTGGTGGGGAAGGGCGCCCGGCCCCAGCGGCTTCTCTGGGCGAGCACCAGCACCAAGAACCCGGACTACCCGGACGTGCTGTACGTCGACGAGCTCATCGGCGAAGACACGGTGAACACCATCCCGCCGGCGACCCTGGACGCTTTCCGCGACCACGGCAAGGCGCGGAAGAGCCTGGAAGAGGACGTGGACGAGGCGGCCGAGACCATGGCGGCGCTGGAGCGGGCGGGCGTGCCCATGAACGAGGTTACCGACAAACTCCTGGAGGACGGGGTCCGGCTCTTCTCCGACGCCTTCGACAAGCTGCTCGCGGCGGTCGAGGAAGAATGCCGGAAGGCGGCGGACCATGGGCAAGAGCGTTAGCATCCTCCCCTCCATCCTCTCCGCCGATTTCCGAGTACTCGGGCAGCAGATCACCGAGGTGGACGAGGCCGGCGCCGACGGCATCCACGTGGACGTCATGGACGGCCGCTTCGTGCCCAACATCACCATCGGCCCGCTGATGGTGGAGGCGGCCCGCCGCAGCACCGCGCTGCCGCTCGACGTGCACCTCATGATCGTGGAGCCGGAGCGCTACCTGGAGGACTTCGCCAAGGCAGGCGCCGACACCCTCTTGGTCCACCAGGAGGCCTGCCCGCACCTGCATCGCACGGTGCAGCAGATCAAGTCGCTCGGCAGCAAGGCCGGGGTCGTGCTCAACCCCGCCACCCCGCTGGCGACCCTCGACGAGATTCTGCCGGAGCTGGATCAGATCCTCATCATGAGCGTAAACCCGGGATTCGGCGGCCAGAGCTTCATCGAGAGCAGCGTCGAGAAGGTGCGCCGCCTCAAGCGCATGCTCGACGAGCGCGGCCTGGAGATTCCCATCGAGATCGACGGCGGCGTGGGGCCGGAGAATGCCGCCGGGGTCGTGGCCGCGGGTGCCTCGCTGCTGGTGGCAGGCTCTTCGGTCTACAGGGCGCCGGGCGGCGCCGCCGAAGGGGTCCGGCTGCTAAGGGCCAGCGTTCACTCCGGTTCGTGAGGCGCGGGTTTGAAACTTCGCTGTGTAGGGTTTGTCCTACCGCCCGTCGCCGATAACTAGTTGAAAACAAACGAGTAAAATTCTCACCTTGAAGGTGAGGTAGTGCTGGTTCGCGGATCGTAATTCTTGCCATGGCCATGACCTCCGCTCATCCGGATTCCACTTACAGGGTACTTGCGTTGCAGCCAAACCCAAGAACACTGCGGGCGACGCCCCTCCGGATCATGGCCGCGGCATCGCCACGTCGACTTGCCTTGTGGTTCCCTGCCTGACTGTCACCGGCTGTGCCATCCGGCCCAGTCTTTCGTGCCAGAAGCGGACTTCGTAGGCCCCCGCTGGAATCCCGTTGATAGCGTAGCGGCCCCGGGAGTCGGTGACCGCGAAGAACCGGTTCACGGTCACCACGATGTAGGCGCTCATCCAGGCGCGGTGCAGCTCGCAGATGATCCTCATGACGCCGGGTTCCCGGAGTGTCCGCGTCACCCGGCGCCACCGGGGCAGGCCGTCGTTGAACAGGGTGCGGGGGCCGATGCGGGCGTGGGCGTCGTGGAGGATGTGGTCGCTGTTCAGGAGCAGCAGGCTGCTGCCGACGGGGGCGGCCTGCACGTGGGGCGCGAAGCGGCAGCCGATGTTGTCAAGCTGGATGGCCCGGGGCCGTCCGGGACGGCGTTGGAGCCCCGGGCCGTGCAGGGTGACCACAACGTTTCCGAGGCCGCCGTCGGGAGCCGCCATCAGGCTTTGGTCGGGTACGATGGAGCCGCAGAAGCGCTTCTCGTTGTTGACTCTCAGCACGCGGGGCGGGGGCGGGGCGCCGGAAAGACGCACGGTGCCGGCAAGGGTTCCGGTTCCGTTCGAACCGGGGAGCAGGGGGGAGCCGTGGGCTCCGGAATCTCCCGCGCCCTCGGCCGTCCCGATCCAGAGCGCGGCCGCGACCAACCCCGCCGCGAATGCCCGTCGAGGGTTCAAGTCAACCCCGGAGCGGCGGACGCCCCTCTTGAAAAACAAAATCGGGAAGGCCCGTCCCGGCCTTCCCGATTTTGATGAAGTTCGCTGCCGTCGTCATACCTCCCCGGGTGTTCCCGGAGCGGCGCAGGCGCCAGGCAACCCTAGTGGGCGGACGATTGAACGTCCAGGTTCACCAGTTCCGTGGCGGCATCGGTCTCGGCGAGCATGCCCCAGCTCTTGATCCAGGCGGCGGTGCGCTCCAACTCGTCCGCGGGGATCGGCGCCGGGTCCACCACCACGATGCGACTCGCGCGCAGTTCGTCCGCCCTGATGGCCGCGATCTCCGGATCGTCGCTGTGGTAGTCGATGAAGTACTGCATGTACTTCTGCTTGTCGGCGTTGACGCGGCGCACGGCCTCGCGCACGGCGCGGTTGAACATCCCGTAGGTCTCGGCGTCCACGTTGTCGGACGCGACCTCGGTGCCGTGGAGCGAAGCGGAGACGACGATGCGGCAACCCTTCTTCTCCGCCAGCGTAAGGTAGGGCTCGGTCAGCGGCGTCGACTCGATCTCTCCCTTCATCACCGATTCCAGGCGGTAGCGGGAACCGCGCGGCGCCTGGCAGAGCTTGATCTGGTCACGGGTGAGGAAGCCCTCGAGCATGTGCAGGGTCAGGTAGTGGGTGCCGAAGTAGAACGGCACGCCCACCAGCTTGTTGGCGAGTTGCTGGGCCGTGTAGACCTCGGAATCGGGCCTCACCACCAGTCCGGCATAGGCGATGATGGAACGGCGGCCGATCTGCCGTCCGGCATCGACGGCGGAGTCCTGCACGCGGCAGTAGTTGCCCCACTCGCAGGCGTTGTACATGTCGGCCTTGCCCTGCTCGAAGAGCATGCCGTGGCTGGCGTGCGGGTCGGCGTCCTTGGGATCTTTAACGTCCGTATGGGTATTCTTGTCGCCCGGGCCGCGATCGGCAAACTCGATTTCCAACCCTTCCTTCTCGAACAGGCCCTCGTTGTAGGCGACTAGCTCGCACAGACCCTGGAACGGCGCGGTGCTCTCAAGAACCAGCTTCTTCATCGTGGTCTCCTTGTGTGAAAGTTTTGCGTATTTACGGACTTGCGACGGAACGCCGCCTTGATAAGGGTTCATCTAGCACAATTGGGCGCCGGATGGCAATAGGATTGACGGCCTGTCGAGGGCTCCCCGGGGAACGCTGACCTTGTCCCCTCCGCGGCCTTCGTGCAACACTCCCCCCGTGTCCCAGGATTCATCACCTCGGCGGGCTGACGCAACGGCGGGACGGTCCTTGAGGGACGTGGCGCAGTCCAGCGTGTCCTTTGCCGCGCTCCGGCAGCCTCACTTCCGGGCCTACTTCACCTACACCATGCTGGCCATGATGGCCGACAACATCGAGCACGTGATCAGCTACTGGGTGATCTACGACCTGTTCAAGTGGGAAGAGCTGCAGGGGTTTGCCGTCATCAGCCACTGGTCGCCGTTCCTGCTGCTGTCCTGGTACGTCGGCCTGTTGTCGGACCGCTTCGACTGCCGCCGGGTGATCCAGTGGGCGATGATCCTCTATTTCGTCCTCACCATCGCCTGGGCGTACTTCATCATCACCGGGCCGCTCACGGTCTGGCACGCCTGCGCGCTGCTGGTCGTGCACGGCATTGCCGGCGTCCTGTGGAGCCCCGGGAGCCAGCTCATCCTTCACGACATGGTGGGTCCGGAGCACCTGCAGAGCGCCGTCCGCCTCAGCGCCACCAGCCGGCAACTGGGAATCCTCGCCGGGCCGGCCTTGGGGGGGTTCATGATGCGCGGGCTGGGAGCGGCCTGGGGCCTGGTGGTGAACGCGCTGTTCTACATCCCCCTGACGGTGTGGCTGTCGCGGGTCCCCTATACCGGGCAGCGCGCCCACCAGGTGCAGGCGCGCCGGGTCACCTGGGCGCGGGCCCTGGAGGCGCTCAGGGAAGCCCGGAGCAACCGCATCATCGTCTCGATGGTGTGCCTGGTCGGACTTTCCTCGCTGGTGGTGGGAAACGCATTCCAGGCCCAGATGCCGGGCTTCGCCATCAACCTGGGAGTGGGCGAGGCGGGGTACAGCGTGCTGCTTGCCGCCAACGGCGCCGGCGCCTTCGTGAGCGGCATCCTGCTGGAGAGCCGGGGATTCCTCCAGGCCCGGGCGCGCACCGCCATCGTCCTGGCGGTGCTCTGGTGCGCGGCGTTGGGCTGCTTCGCGTTCACGCCTTACTACTATCTCGCGGTTGCGCTGCTGTTCGCCGCCGGGTTCCTCAACCTCGCCTACCTCACCATGTCGCAAACCCTGGTGCAGCTCGTCTCGCCGGCTCACCTGCGCGGCCAGTTGATCGGCCTGTTCATCATGTCCGGGCTGGGGCTGCGCACCTTCAGCGGCATCACCGTGGGCATCGCCGGCGGCGTCATCGGCATTCAATGGTCGTTGGGCCTGAGCTGCGCCTTCCTGCTGGCGGTCATGCTTCTGCTGCTGGCGGTCACCGCCCGGACCCGGAGCGACGAAGTCGGCCCCTGAACCGGGTCCGCGATGCGGTGGGCCGGGGTCCACGGAGGTGTGCATCCGGGGCTTTCTTCTTGCCTGTCGTCTCCGCGTTTCGTAGTCTGTAGCTAGTCTTGATCGAGGAATCGGGATCGTGTCCCAGCCGACAATTTTCGCCGACTCCGGCCTTCCGAACGCCCTGGTGGACAATCTGCGGCGTTTCAATCCGTGGTGGGAAGGCGAGGCGATGCCGGTACAACCACCCACACAACGCCACCTGGTGGGCCAGATTCGTCGGCGTCTGAATGCCCATGTCGCACCGATTGTCGTGGTTCGAGGACCACGGCAGATCGGAAAGACCACGGCACAGTTTCAGATCATTCAAGATCTGCTTCAGGAGGGCGTGGACCCACGGCGGATTCTCCGAGTCCAGTTCGACGATCTCGGTACGTTGAAGAGATTGCCGGAACCCATCCTGCGGATTGCGGACTGGTTCGAGCGGCGTATGACGCCAGGGCGGTTCAATACCCTGGCCCGAGCCGGATCGCCGGCCTACCTCTTCTTTGACGAACTCCAGAACCTTGACGGGTGGGACGCGCAGCTCAAGTCATTGGTCGACAACGCTTCCATCAAGGTCGTGGTCACCGGGAGTTCGGCGCTGAGGATCGAGTTGGGAAGAGACAGCCTGGCGGGAAGAATCAACACCATCGAAGCAGGTGTGCTTTCGCTGACCGAGATCGGTGCATTGCGCGGTTATCCCACCCCAGAGCCATTTCTCAGGGACAACGGGTTGGCCGATCTCCTGGACAAGGGATTCTGGACCGACTTGCGGGAGCACGGGCTCAGGCACCGACAGGTCCGCGAAGACGCCTTCCGGCATTTCGCGGAACGTGGCGGCTATCCCGTGGTGCATCGCGAGAAGGACGTAGACTTTGCTCAACTGGCGGATCATCTCAACGAAACGGTGATCAAGAGGGTCATTCAGCACGATTTGAGGATAGGTGAGAGAGGCCGGAAGCGTGATCCGAACCTTCTTGAAGAACTGTTCCGGCTGGTTTGCCGGTATGCCGGTCAGACCCCGCGGATGGCCACTCTGGCGGAAGAAGCCCGATTCTCGCTGGGGGCCAATATCGGTTCCCAACGGGTTACGCAATACCTGAAGTTCCTGGGAGATACATTGCTCGTGCGGCTGGTCCTCCCTTTGGAGATCCGCCTTAAGCGGAGGCGAGGCAGTCCGAAACTTTGTCTTGTTGACCACGGGCTCAGGGCGAGTTGGCTCCAGGAACACATACCGCTGGTGCCGGACGACTTGGCGCAACGCCCTGAGTTGACCACGTTGGCCGGACATTTGGCCGAGAGTATCTTTGGGTCGGTGGCGTTGACGATGCATGGCCTGGACGTGGCCCACTTCCCGGAGAGAGGGACGGACCGCGAGGTTGACTTTGTGCTAACGGTCGGCGGCACGCGGATCCCGGTGGAGGTCAAGTACCAAAGGCGGATCGATCCCTTCAGGGATACGTTGGGGATACGCTCGTTCCTCGAAAAATCCTTGAATAATGCGCCTTTTGGCATTCTCGTGACTCAAGACGATTCCGCAACGCTGGACGATCCGCGGATCGTCGCGCTGCCGCTGTCAACTTTCATGATGCTCCGATGAACGAGTCCACCGCCCTGGAGGGGCAACAAGGCACGATCCCGGCGCCCGAGGCGCGGCGACGGCAGGGGGACGTCATGGGCGGCGTCGTTATCCGCATACCGTTGCGCTGAGGGGCTGCGAAGGTCGATGGAACGGACTTCCAGGAAGACACTTTATCTGGCCAATCCCTACGGTTTCTCGCGGCAACAGCGGGAAGGACCGTTGGCGGCGCTGACCGCGGCCTTGGAAGCCCTGGGCGTGGAGGTGTGGGAGCCCTTCGCGCGCAACAACCAGGTGGACAAGGCCGAGACCGGCTGGGCCTTCCGCATCGGGCAGGCGGACCTCGCCGACGTGCGCGCCGCGGACGGTCTTTTCGCGGTGGTCAACGGCTGTCCACCCGACGAGGGCGTCATGGTCGAGCTGGGCATGGCCATCGCCTGGGAGAAACCCGTGTTTCTGTTCAGGGACGATTTCCGCCGCTGCACCGACAGCGAGGCGTATCCTCTGAACCTGATGGTGTTCAGTGGCCTTCCGGAGACCGGCTGGCAGGCCTACTGGTACCGGTCGGTGGAGGAGATCGGCGACCCTGAAAAGGCGTTGGTCCGGTGGGTGAAGGACCCTGCGCGGCCGTAGCCTCCACCCTCTCCGCCGGTTGACACGGCGTCGCTTGTTCGACTATCATTCGCTACGTAAATTCGGGGGGTGGTGCGGGGGCCGGAGGCAACCACGACCGGGACGTGACCGTCGGAGCCGTCGGACGGAGACACGACGATTGTTGCGGGCGCGTGGGTTTCGGACTGAAAACGTTTCTCACCACCCGGTCATCACTATGTCAAAACCCGGCATGATTCACGCCTGGCGTTCGGGATGGATCGTATGAAGGCGGCACTTCCCCGGCTTTCGCTCGACCTCGAGCCCGAGTTGTCGTCCGCGCTCAAGGAGTTGGCGGCGGCGGTGGCGCGTTTCGGGGAGGCCAACGGACTTTCCGATTCACAGGTCCACAATCTCAGCCTGGCCCTGGACGAGTTGGCGACCAACACGATCTCGTACGGTTTCACCGATGTGGACCGGCAGGAGCTCCGGGTGGAGTTGCGCATCGAGGACGACGAAATCGTCGCGCAGCTAGACGACACCGGGATCCCTTTCAACCCGTTCGAGGAAGCAGCCGTACCGGACGTACATGCCTCGATCGACGACCGTCCCATCGGTGGTCTTGGCGTCTTCCTGACCAAGGCCCTGTTCCCGAATCCGGACTACGAACGTACCGACGGGTTCAATCGCATCACTCTGCGCGCACCTGTGAAAGGAGACAGTTGATGGCTAACGGAAGCGTTTTGGATCTCAATACGGAGACGGACGGCGACACCACTGTGGTCATCCCCACCGGCCGTATCGACGGCAGCACGGCCAGCCCGTTCCAGGAGGCTCTGCTCAAGTTGATCGAGGAGGGCAAGGGGTCGCTGGTGGTGGACTTCGAGAATATCGAGTACATCAGCAGCGCCGGGCTCCGGGTCCTCCTGCTGGCGGCCAAGCAGCTCCAGGCCGGCGGCCGGAAGATCGTGCTGTGCGCCATGCGCGACCACATTGCCGAGGTGTTCAAGATCAGTGGTTTCAGCGAGATCCTGGCGATTCACCCCACGCGCCAGGATGCGATCAACGCTGGTTGAGATGGAAGAAAACGAAGAAACCACTTCCGGGGAAACGATCTCCGAGGCCGCATCGTCTCACGACGGGGACCCCATCAAGATCCTGGTGGTAGACGACGAGGTGGACCTCGAGGCCTTGGTGCGCCAGAAGTTTCGCCGGCGCATCCGCCGGAACGAGCTGGTGTTCGACTTCGCGCACAACGGGCAGGAGGCCATCGACAAGCTCGACGAGGACGGCGAGATCTCGATGGTCATCTCCGATATCAACATGCCGGTGATGGATGGCCTCGCGCTTCTCAAGCAACTGAACGAGACCAAGCCCAACATCCGCTCCGTCATCGTGTCCGCCTATGGCGACATGAACAATATCCGCACCGCAATGAACCGCGGGGCGTTCGATTTCGTCACCAAGCCCATCGATTTCAACGATCTCGAGATCACCATCGACAAGACCCTGAAGCACCTTGCGCTGGTGCGCGAGGCGTTGTCCAACCGGGACCAGTTGGTGGCCCTCAGCCACGAGCTGGACGTGGCCAGGGACATGCAGTTGTCGGTGCTGCCCCGGAGCTTTCCCTCCACGGACCACTACAAGACCCACGGCCTCATGATCCCGGCCAAGGAGGTGGGCGGCGACTTCTACGACTTCTTTACGTTGGACGAAGACAGGATCGGCGTGGCCATCGGCGACGTCTCGGGAAAGGGAATTCCCGCGGCGCTCTTCATGATGGCTTGCCGTACGCTCCTGCGGAGCCGGGCGCTGGAAGGCGGAACGCCGGACCAGTGCCTGCGTTACGTCAACGACCTGCTGTCCGAGGACAACGAGAACTGCATGTTCGTAACCCTCTTCTATGGCGTCCTCGATACCCGGAGCGGTGCGTTCCACTACTGCAACGGCGGGCACAATCCGCCGCGCCTCGTTCACAGGGACGGCGAGGTCGTGCCCATGCCTACCACGCGCGACGTGGCCCTGGGCGTGCTTCCGGGCCATTCCTTCAACCATGACACTCTCCAGGTTCAGGCCGACGACACGTTGTTCCTGTACACCGACGGCGTCACCGAGGCCGAAGGCCCGGGGGCGGAAGAGTTCGGGGAGGGACGTCTCGACGCGTTGCTTGCCAGGATCGATCAAGCCGACTGCGAAGGCGTGAATTCTCTCGTGCTCGACCAGGTGCGGGAGTTCGCGGGCGAGAATCCGCAGTCGGACGACATCACCTGCGTGGCGTTGCGCTATCACGGGACCTGATCAACCGTGCCACGCAGCCGGATGGCACAGCCGCATTTCACCGGGAGTTGAAGTTCGTGAACGGGTTTGCCCGGCTCGTTTTGATGGCAGTGCTCGCGGCGACCACATCGCTGACCGCCGCCGCGCAAACGGTGCCGCCGGGCTCGGTCACACCGGGCGTCAGTCCGGGGGCCGTCGTGTTCGGCCAGTCCTCCGCCCTCAGCGGACCCGCCAAGGCCCTGGGCGAAGGGATGCGGCTGGGCATTACGGCCGCGTTCGAGGAGGCCAATCGGGGCGGCGGCATTCATGGCCGGCGCTTGAGCCTTGCGACTCTCGATGACCGCTACGAGCCCGAGGCGGCCATCGCCAACACCAACCGGCTCATCGGCGAGAAGCAGGTCTTCGCGCTGATCGGCGCGGTCGGCACTCCCACCTCGATGGCCGCCGAGCCCATCGCGACGGAAGCGGGGGTGCCCTACGTGGGTGCTTTCACGGGCGCGGAGTTCCTGCGCGACGCGCGCAAGCGCCCTACCGTCATCAACGTACGCGCATCCTACTACCAGGAAACCGAAGAGATGGTCGAACGGCTCACCCGGGACCTCGGGGTGAAGCGGATCGGCATCCTCTACCAGGACGACTCCTACGGCCGCGCCGGGCTTTCGGGGACGCTCCAGGCGCTTCACCGGCGCGGCATGACCCTGGTCGCGGAAGCCACCTATCCGCGCAACACCCTGGCCGTCAAATCCGCGGTGCTCGACCTCAGACTCGGCAACCCGGAGGCGGTGATCATAGTGGGCGCCTACCAGCCCGTGGCCACGTTCATCAAGTGGTGCCGCCACCTGGATTTCAACCCCATCTTCGTGAACATCTCCTTCGTCGGCAGCTCGGCGCTGGCACGAGCCCTGGGGCCGGCGGGCAAGGGCGTCATCGTCACCCAGGTGGTTCCCTTTCCCCACGACCGCTGGGTTCCCGTCGTCGCCCGGTACCATGAGGCTCTGCGGGCGGTCGCCGCCAACGCCGAGCCTGGCTTCGTTTCCCTGGAGGGGTACCTGACGGGCCGGGTGGCCGTGGAGGCGCTGCAGCGGGCGGGAGCGCACCCCACCCGCCAAGGTTTCATCGCCGCGCTTCAAAAGGCGGGCACCATGGATCTCGGGGGCTTCCTGCTGCTTTACGGCGAGGCCGACAACCAGGGTTCCGACCGGGTCTACCTGACCGTGATCGACGACTCCGAGCGGTTTCGGTCGGTCCGCCACTTGGAGCGACCTTGAGTCTCGCGGACATCGTTGAGCGCATCGAGAGCCGGCGCATCGGCCTCGGCACCAAGATGTACGCCGCCTTCGGCTTGGGGGTGGTGCTGATGCTGGCCGCCAGCGGGGTGGCGCTGCTGTCTTTCGGGGTCGTGAGCAATTCACAGCGCCACATTACCGAGCAAAGTGTGCCCAGCCTGGTGGCGGCCATCCGGGCGGCCCAGCAAAGCTCGGCTCTGGTCAACGCGGCGCCGCGTCTCGTCTCCGCTTCGTCCGCGGCGGATCTCGCCGAAGTCAAGACGGCCATCGCCAGGGACAAGGGGCTGCTGAGCGATCTGATCGGGAAGCTCCGGCTGCACGAGTCGCTGGACAATCAGGAGCAGGCGCGCACGCTGCGTTCCCTGTCCGACGCCCTCACCACGACATTGGAGAAGATCGAGAAATCGTCCTCGCAACGGCGGGAGCTTCAGCGCCACCTGGATGCCAGGGAGGCCGAGATCCCGGTGATGACGCGTCAGGTGGACCGTGTGCTGGTTCCGGCGATCGACGACCAGGCATTCTTCCTGGCCACCGGCCTGAGAGAGATCGGCGAGCCACCGGTGCCATCGGCGGAACGTACGTCTTATGCGGAGTTGGTGCGCTACCGTGATCTGCTGACGCTGCATACCCAGGCCAACCTTGCCGCCAGGCTGCTCGCGGAAGCCGCGGTCCTCAATGAACGAGCCCTGATTCAGCCGCTCCGGGAGCGCTACAACGCCGCCGTGGGCTCGTTCGAGCGCGCCTTTCGATCGTCCGAATCCCACGCCGCCCCTACGCGGATGCTCGACTTCGAGTTCGAACGGCTCAAGTCCCTCGGACAGGGCCCCGAGAGTATCTTTGGGTTGCAGGAATCCATCCTGAGGGAAGCGGAGGCGGAGGCCCGCTACATCGAGGAGAACCGCGCCAACGCGGCCAAGTTGCTGGCGGCCATGGACCGGGTGGTGGCGGTGGCCGACCGCGAGGCCGAGGAGGCCAGCCATGCCTCCACGTCAGCCGTCAACACCGGCATGATCGTGCTGGTGGTCCTCAATGTCCTGAACGTCATCGCGGCCGTCGCCCTCGGGTGGATCTTCGTCGGCCGCTACCTCGTGCGGCGCCTGACGGACCTGGCGGCGTCCATGCGTTCCATGGCCGAGGGCAACCTCGAGGTCCCGGTGGAGGTCCGTGGCAACGACGAGGTAACCGACATGGCGGAGGCGCTCGAAGTGTTCCGGCGCCACGCCCTGGAAGTGCAGCGCCTCAACCTGGTGGAAAAGCTTGCGGACGAGCTGCAGGAGAAGAACGCGGAACTGGAACAGACGCTCAAGGACCTGAAGACCGCCCAGCACCAGGTCATCATGCAAGAGAAACTGGCGTCCCTGGGCCAATTGACCGCCGGCATCGCGCACGAGATCAAGAATCCCCTCAATTTCGTGAACAACTTCTCCGAGGTCTCGGGCGAGTTGATCGAGGAGGCGCGGGAGGTCCTCGGCGACGTGCGTCAACAGGTTCCCGAGGACGCGCGCGATGAAATCGAGGGCATCCTCGACGACCTGACCGCGAATCTCCAAAAGATCAACCAGCACGGCAAGCGGGCCGACGGCATCGTCCACAGCATGCTGGAGCATTCACGCGGCCAGTCCGGCGAACGCCGCGCGGTGGATCTCAACGCCCTGCTCAAGCAGTACGCCGATCTCGCCTATCACGCCATGCGCGCCAAGGACCAGCAGTTCAACGTGTCGTGGGAAGAGGACCTGGACGGTGGGATGGGCGAGATCGAGGTGGTGCCGCAGGACTTGAGCCGCGTTTTCCTCAACCTGGTCACCAACGCCTGTCACGCGACGTTCGAGCGGGCCAAGAAAACGGACGGCGACTACAAGCCGTGTATCCGGTTGGCGAGCAAGCGCGAGGACAACCAGGCCGAGTTCCGGATCCGGGACAACGGACCCGGCATTCCGCAGGACATGCTCAAGAAGATCTTCGAGCCTTTCGTGACCACCAAGCCCACCGGGGAAGGCACCGGACTCGGCCTGTCGCTGTCTCAGGACATCGTCGCCCAGCACGGCGGCATCATGGGTGTCGAGTCCGAGCCGGGAGTCTTCACCGAGTTCTGGATTACCATCCCCACCGACGGTCCGGTTCCCGCCGGCGGATAGGTTCTCGAATCGCGTGCCCGCCGGGAGGAGTCCTCCCGGCGGGCACGCCTGCCTCAGCCGTTGCCTCGGAGCGCGTCGGCGTCGTCGGGATCGGGCATCACGACGAACTCGGGATAGGCTTCGATGCCGAGCTCGCCGGCGTCCTGGCCGAGCTCCTCGACCGACAGGGAGACCCGCGCTCCCATGAGCTGCTTCAGCGCCATCCAGAGCACCCACGAGACCACGAACGCGTAGACGCCGATGGCCACGACGCCCAGGAGCTGGACGCCGAAGTGGCCCCCGGCCACGATGCAGGTCGCCAGGGTCCCCCAGATGCCCGCGAACAGGTGGACCGGGATCGCCCCCACCACGTCGTCTACCTTCAGCAGTTCCAGCAGCCGCAGGCCCGCCACGCAGATGCCGCCGCCGACCGCGCCGATGATCACCGCCCAGTAGTGGCTCGCGAAGTCGGGTCCCGCGGTAATGGACACCAGCCCCGCCAGGGCGCCGTTGAGGCCCGCCATCAGGTCGACGCGTCCGAGCAGAGGCCGCTCGATTACCAGCGCCACCAGGAACCCCGCGGCTCCGGCCAGGTTGGTGTTGACCAGGATGTGGCTGATGGCCACCGCGTCGGTGGCGCCGCCCAGGGCCAGTTGCGACCCGCCGTTGAAGCCGAACCACCCGAACCAGAGGATGAAGACGCCCAGGGTGACGATGGGGATGTTGGAAGGGGGCGTGGCCTTCACGCTGCCGTCGGTGCGGAACTTGCCGCGCCGGGCTCCCACCACGATGGCGCCCGCCAAGGCCGCCCAGCCGCCGGTGGAATGGACGATGGTGGAGCCGGCGAAGTCCTTGAACCCCATGGCGCCGAGCCAGCCGCCGCCCCAGGTCCAGGCGCCGACGACGGGATAGATGATGCCCGTCAGAAGGGCGATGAAGACGAAGAAGGTCCACAGCCTGACGCGTTCGGCCAGGGTGCCGGAGACGATGGACGCGGTGGTGGCCACGAACACCATCTGGAAGAACCAGTCCGACATCGTCGCGTAGTCGGAGGATTTGAGCACCGCCTCGGTCGCCGCCGCCTTGGCGGCGTCGTCGGCTCCGAGCAAGGAGATCTCTTCGCCCGTCGGCCCGTAGAAGGGTATGAAGCTGCCGATCACGCTGCCCACGTCCACGTACATCAGGTTGTAGCCGATGAAGAAGTACATGATCCCGGCGATGGAGTAGAGGCCCATGTTCTTGAGGCAGATCATGGACACGTTCTTGGTGCGCACCGAACCCGCCTCGAGCATGGTGAAGCCCGCGCACATCCACATCACCAGGCATCCCCAGATGAGGAACGAGAAGGTGTTCAGGACGAATTGCAATTCCTTGTCCACGGCCGCGTCCGCGGCGGTGGCCAACCAGTAGAAACCCAACGCGGCGGCGAGTCCGCCGGCGACCGCCAGGCGGCCGAAATGGCCGCCAAGGAAGGAAACCTTCGTGGAAATCCCGTGTCTGCTCATCTTCGCGGCACCTCCGTTCTGGTCGATTTCGGTCTGCAAACCCAAAGTCTGTGAAAACCTCGGCACGGCACCCCGTCGCCCCCGGGACAGGAGACTAGATATGGTAGTAGTGGAAGAACTCCGCCGGGACGGGGTGGAGAAAAACATCCCTTGATTCCTGTTCCTTGAACGCGATGTAGTGGTCGATGACGTCCTGTGTGAATACTCCTCCTTCCAGCAGGTAGGCGTGGTCCGCGCCGAGGGCCGCCACCGCTTCCTCCATGGACGTGGGAACGGAAGGGATGCTGGCCGCTTCCTCGGGGGACAGCTCGTAGATGTCCGCATCGGTGGGGTCGCCGGGGTCGATGCGGTTGCGGATGCCGTCGAGCCCCGCCATCAGCATGGCCGAGAACGCCAGGTAAGTGTTGGCGGAGGGGTCGGGGGGACGGAACTCGATGCGCTTGCTGGCCGCCGAGGTCTCGTAGGTCGGGATGCGCACCGCGGCGGAGCGGTTGCGCGCCGAGTAGGCGAGGTACACCGGCGCCTCGAACCCCGGCACCAGGCGCTTGTAGGAATTGGTCGTGGGGGCGCAGAAGGCCAGCAGGGACGGACTGTGCTTGAGCAGGCCGCCGATGTAGTAGCGCGCCAACTCCGACAACTCGGCATAGCTGCCGGCGTTATAGAAGAGCGGCGTGTCGCCGAGCCACAGCGACTGGTGCACGTGCATGCCGCTGCCGTTGTCCCCGAACAGCGGCTTGGGCATGAAGGTCGCCGTCTTGCCGTGGGCCCTGGCCACGTTGCGCACGATGTGCTTGTACCACTGGGTCTCGTCGGCCTTCCGGCGCAGGGTCTGGAAGCGGGTGGCGATCTCGCCCTGGCCGCCGGTGGCCACTTCGTGGTGGTGGACCTCGAAATCCATGCCTACCTGGCCCATCTTTTCCGCCATCTCCCAGCGCAGGTCCGCAAGCTGGTCGAACGGGGGAATGGGGGAATAGCCCTGCTTGGGCGGGATCTTGTAGCCGAGGTTGCGGTCGTCCTCTTCCCGCGCCGAGTTCCAGTCGGCCTCGTCGGAGTCGACGACGTGAAACGACGAGTTCGGCTTGAGGCCGAAACGCACGTTGTCGAACACGAAAAACTCGAGCTCGGGCCCGAAGAACGCCTTGTCGGCGATGCCCGAGGCGGCCAGATGGGCCTCGGCCTTGGTGGCCACGTAGCGCGGGTCGCGCGTGTAGCGGTCGCCGTTGACCGGATCCACCACATCGCAAATGAGCTTGAGGGACGGTTCGCGCTCCACCGGATCGATCCGGGCGGTGTCGAGATCGGGTACCAGCAGCATGTCGGATTGGTCGATGGACTGGAAGCCCCGCAGGCTGGAGCCGTCGAAGCCCTGGCCGCGCTCGATGAGACTCTCCTTCACGTTGGAAGGAGGTATCGAGAAATGTTGCCAGCGGCCGATGAGGTCCGTGACCAGAAGGTCGACCCGCCGCACGTCATTGTCCGAGATGAGTTTCTGCACATCCGCAAGCGTCACGTTGAACCTCCCTTGTATTGTTGGCGTTGAAGTGCTTCCCGGTTAGATATCAAAGTTTGTCATTATCGCATAACACATACCCGTTGTGGTAACGAACATTACGGCGGGGGTATCTAGTGTCCTGTCCCACGTAATTCTTTACCGGTATGCTGGTCTTTCTTGTCGTCGGCTGCGTTGCTCTCCCTCGCGTGGTGCCCGCCACTGCTCGTCATCGCGCCTTGCCGACAACAAGAAATCCTGCGCATCTCGGTAGAGAATTACGTGGGACAGGACGCTAGTGTCGCGTCCCGCGAATTGGAGTCCGCGGGATCCGTGGAGGTACGCAATGACGTGGTGTCTTGGTCTGGCTCCGTTTCTCGTTGTGGCGTTGCTCGCGGGCGCCGTCCATGGCGTCGAGTTGAAGCTGCCCTATGCCGAGGAGGGTCTGAGCCGGAAGGAGGCCGCGGCATATCTGCTGGAACGCTTTGCGTACGGCCCTCGTCCGGGTGAGGTGGAAAAGGTGGCGGAGCTGGGGCCGGCGAGGTGGCTGGGCCGGCAGTTGGCGGCCGAGGCCTCGGAGCCCGAGCTCGACCAGCGGCTGAAGGCATTCCCCGCCCTGGCGATGACGCAGGCGGAGATCCACGAAGTCTACGTGTCCAACGGGCGGCTGCGCAGGCGAATGCAGGCGGAGGGGGTGCTGGACCCCGCGAACGCCTCCCGCGAGCAGATGAAGAGGGCGATGGCGGAGTACCGCGAAGAGCACGGCTTGCGCCCTTATCACCGGCTCTTCAACCGGGAGCTTCGGGGGCAGAAACTGGTACGCGCCGTCTACGGCGAGAACCAGCTTGCCGAGGTGCTCACCGACTTCTGGTTCAACCACTTCAACGTTACCACGCGCAATCGCGGCGCCCGGAGCCGCGTGCTGACCTACGAGCGCGACGCCATCCGTCCGCATGTGCTGGGGAAGTTCCGCACCATGCTGGGGGCCACCGCCAAGCATCCCGCCATGCTCTACTACCTGGACAATGTGCGCTCGCGCATGGCGCCGCCGCGAGGAAACCGGTCCGGGCAGGCGATGACCGGCGGCGAGGCGGGGATGGCCGCGGGAACCATGGCCGCGGTCCCCGCCAGGCCCAGCCGCAGCTTCGGTTTGAACGAGAACTATGCACGGGAGTTGATGGAGTTGCATACTCTGGGGGTGGACGGCGGGTACACGCAGCGGGACGTCACCGAGGTTGCGCGCGTGCTGACCGGATGGGGCGTGATGCCCTATGGGGACCGGCGCGGGAGGATCGAGCGGCGCATTGCGAGCGGGAACAGGAACCTGGTCCGGCAAGGGGAGTTCCTGTTCCGGAAACGGTGGCACGACAACGGCGGCAAGGTGGTGCTGGGCCGGACCTTCCCGCCCGGCGGCGGCGTCGAGGAAGGCGAGCGGGTCCTGGACATGCTTTCGGAGCACCCCTCCACGGCCCGATTCATCTCGACCAAGCTGGCGCGCCGGTTCGTCAGGGATCATCCGCCGCAAGCGCTGGTCGAGCGCATGGCCGATACGTTCGCCGAGACCGGTGGAGACCTGGCCGCGGTGATGGCCACCCTGGCCCGGTCGCGCGCGTTCTGGGCCGAGGCCGGGAAGCGGAGCAAGCTGAAATCGCCGTTCGAGCTGGCGGTCAGCTCGCTGCGCGGTCTGGGCGCCGAGGTGAGGCGGCCGCGACCGCTCATGCGCTGGCTCGATCGCATGGGCCAGCCACTCTACGGCT
This sequence comes from uncultured Binatia bacterium (SeqCode), assembly GCA_965204205.1. Lineage (GTDB taxonomy): Bacteria > Desulfobacterota > Binatia > UBA9968 > JAJDTQ01 > JAJDTQ01. The sequence goes on from OZ241976.1 coordinate 667,097, forward strand.
ACACGCCCCCCACCGGTCATCCCGACCATGCCGAGTCCTGGATGACCGCGGGGGCGTTGATCGCGCGCATGAACTTCGGCCTTCACCTTGCCACGGGCCGGATCAGGGGGGTCCGGCTGGAGCGCCTGCCCAGACGAAGGACCCGCGATGCGATGACCGCGGATAAGGCGCTGTCGGTTTACGGGGCCTTGCTGTTGCCCACGCGGGACATCCGCGCGGTGGCGGCGGAGGCGCGCAGAACGATCCCGGAGGATGCCGAGCGCAAGGACATGCAGGTGGTCAGCATGCTGCTGGCGTCGCCGGAGTTTCAATACCGTTAGTGTCGCGTCCCGTAAGTTCCTGCCATAAGATGCGCAGGATTTTTCGTTGTCGGCAAGACGCGATGACGTGGTAGGGGCGACCGGCGGTCGCCCCATGTGGCTAAACCGGAGCACGGACATGGAATGGACCCGACGAGCCCTGGTCAAGGGCGGCGCGCTGACGTTGCTGTCGTTGTCGCTGGGCGGTACGCCGCCGTTCCTGGGGCGCTTGGCCCGGGCGGCGGTCGGCACGCGCCGCCGCGTGCTGGTGACGCTGTTCCAGCGCGGCGCCATGGACGGTCTGATGGCGGTGACCCCCGTCGACGACCCGGCGTTGGCCGCGGCGCGTCCCGGCCTGTTCATGAACGTCACGGATCCGGAGAGCGGTCTGACGGACCTGGACGGACGTTTTGCGCTGCATCCGGGCTTCAAGGCGCTGGTGCCGCTCTACCGGGAGGGACGCTTGGCGGTGGTGCACGGCGTCGGTTCCACCTACAAGACGCGGTCCCATTTCGATGCCCAGGACTACATGGAGAACGGCACGCCGGGCGTGAAGGGCACGTCCTCCGGATGGCTCAACCGCGCCGCGGGACGTCTCCGCCACCCGGGCACCGCGGTCCGGTCGGTGGCGCTGGCCGGCAAGCTGCCGCGGTCCCTTTACGGCGAGCGTCCCGCCATCGCCCTGGATGACGTCGCCTCCTTCGGCGTTCAGGTGCCAAGGGATCTGCGGGCCTCGGACAAGCTTCGTTCGGGGTTTGCGTCCATGTATGGGGCCAGCGCGAAGCGGTTGGCCCGGCGGGTGGGCCGGGAAAGCTTCGAAGCCATCGAGGTGTTGAGAAAGATCGACTGGAAGGACTACCGGCCCGCCCATGGCGCCGCCTATCCGGACTCGGACCTGGGCCGCGGGATGAAGCAGGTGGCCATGCTGATCAAGTCGGGGGTGGGCCTCGAGGTGGCCTTTACCGAGACCGGCGGTTGGGACACCCACGTACGGCAGGGCAGGGCATCCGGCGCTTTCGCGGACCGCGCCGCCGACCTGTCGCGGGCCGTCGCGGCTTTCTGGACCGACCTGGGCCCGTACCAGGACGACGTGGTGCTGTTGACCATGACGGAGTTCGGGCGCACCGTGCACGAGAACGTTTCGCTGGGCACCGATCACGGCCGCGCCTCCTGTCTGTTTGTCCTGGGCAATCGCGTGGACGGCGGGAAGGTGCACGGCGCGGTGCCGGAGAGACTTGTGGTGGACGCCCGCGAAGACGGACGGGACTTGCCGGTGACCACCGATTTCCGCGCCGTGTTCGCCGAGGTGGCCGGCAAGCATCTGAACATCCCCCGATCCGAAGACGCCGTGGTGTTCCCGGGCTGGGAAGGCGGGCGGTTGCGGTTGATGACGGGTTCGTAGGGGCGGGTTTCCAAACCCGCCCCTACGAACCGGCGTCGGCGATCCGCTCGATGAGCACCTCGGTCGTCAGCATCGAACCCGCGGCGCCGCGAAAGATGCCCCGGGTTGGCGGGACGTCCGCATAGTCCCTGCCCGCCGCGACACGGATGTGGCGTTCGTCACCTTCGGTGTCATTAGTCGGGTCGAATCCGGTCCAGCCGATGCCCGGCAGCCAGCATTCCACCCACGCGTGACTCTCGCACTTGGCCACCCCGCCGGCGGGCGGTCCCAGGTATCCTGACACGTAGCGGCAGGGGACTCCCCAGCCGCGCAGGATCGCGGCCATGACGTGGGCGTAGTCCTGGCAGACGCCGCGCCCGGTCTCGAGAATCCGGTCGATGGGTGAGTCCACCCGGGTTTCCCCGGGCGCGTACTCCAGCACACGGTGGAGCGTGGCGCAGAGATCCCTCACGCTTGCCAACGGGTCGTCGTCGGGCGCAAGACCGTGCGTTTCCTTGAACCGGTCCAGGGCCGGGGTCCATGTGACGAAGTGGCTCGGGTGAACCATCGGCCAAAGCTCGACGGTCTCCACGGCGTGTTGAAGCGCCGCCCACGCTCCCGACGCCAAACGGTCCGGCGTCGATGCCAACGGTCCCACCTCCACAACGGAACGGGTGGTGACGGCAAGATGCTCGTGAGTCCGTGCCCGGTCCAGGAAATGGCCGGTGTTTCCGAAGGAATCGATGAACTCGAACAGGGTTCCGTCCGGATCGGTGTCTATGGAAAACTCCCGCAGCAACTGGGCGCGGTCGCGGATCGGGCACACGTAGAGCGTCATCACCGAGTCCTGCGCCGACTCGGCGTATTCGAAACGCATTCTGTGCTCGATGGAATAGGTGACGGTCACGTCGCGAGCCCTTGAGGCGGAGAATGGGTTACGTAGGCCGCCATGGTCAGTTGATGGAGCGTCCGGCTTTCGTCTTCGAGCGAGCGGTAGAAGCCGCCCCCTTCGGTCTCTTCCGACCCTCCGTTGGCTCCCATCTCGACGGTCGCGGTCAGGCGCAAAGCCATTCGATGAGGCGGCGCGAGAGGGTATCGGGCACCCAACGGATCGATGCCCGACAGCAGCTCCTCGATACGTTGGACAGAGAAGCGGAGCGAACGCGGAAGCTCCGGGTCGCGGGTGAGCAGGTTGAGGGTTTCCGTGCGGTCCACGTTCGTTGAGTGGCGCCGGCAATAGACCTCGTAGGCGCCGCACACCCGAAGCAGGTCGGCCCAGGAGAGCGCATTGGCGGCGTGTTCCTCCCGGCCGAACTCGACCCAGGAGGCGAGCAGCACGGCCTGGTGCTGCACCCGCTCGATGAAACGGCCGAGCTCCAGGAAACGCCACGCTTCGTCCCGCGGCATGGCCGAGTCGACGACGCCGGCAAACAGCCGCAACCGGTCGATGGCTTCGTTCACCAGGGTGGCGGGCGCCTTTGACCATGCCGCGCTGAAATCACTGTCCCGGATCCAAAGGTAGCCCTGGTTGAGGCAAGTCCACACCGGCAGCGGGAGCTGCGCCCGAACGCGCTGGCCGTTCTCCCGTCCGTGCTCCCAGCACGAGAGCAGGGAGTCCGGATTGGCGCGCTCTTCCACGAGTTTCCCCGCAAGGGTGTAGGCGTCGGGTATGACGATGGCCTCGGCCTCGTCACCGCTCGCCGTTTTGCCCACCGGGGGCTGTCCGAGGATGCGGTACACCGCCTGCCAGCCGAGGGTCAGCTCGTCCGCCGGCCGGTCGGCGAGGCGGTCGAGCTGGAACCGGAGCAGCCGCGCGGTGTGCTCGATGCGCTCAACGTGGCGCCCCAGCCAGTAGAACTCGGCGGCTACCCGTGCCAACATCGCTCAGTCCTCCAGGACCCACAGATCCTTGCAGCCGCCGCCCTGGCTGGAGTTGACCACCAGGCTGCCGCGGCGGAGCGCGACGCGGCACAACCCGCCCGGCACCACGTGCTGCTCGTCGCGTCCGTGCAGCACGAAGGGACGAAGATCGACGTGGCGCGGCTCGATGGCGCCGCCGATGAAACATGGGGCGCGCGATAGCGCCAGTACCGGTTGAGAGATGAAGTTCGCCGGGTCGGCGCGCACCCGCTCGGCATAGGTCGCGCGCTCTTCGGCGGAAGAGTGGGGACCCACCAGCATCCCGTAGCCGCCCGATCCGCCGACTTCCTTGACCACCAGCTCTTCGAGGTGCTCGAGGGTGTAGGCCAGGCCGGCGGGCTCGCGGCAAAGATGAGTCTCGACGTTGGCCAGTATCGGTTCTTCGCCGAGGAAATAGCGGATGATGGCGGGCACGTACGAGTACAGGCTCTTGTCGTCGGCCACGCCGGTGCCGGGCGCGTTGGCCAGCACGAGGTTGCCGGTACGGTACGCGTGGAACAGCCCGGCGGCCCCGAGGACCGATTCGCCCCGGAACATCACCGGGTCGAGGTAGTCGTCGTCGATGCGCCGGTACAGCACGTCGACGCGGCGCAGGCCCGCCGTCGTGCGCGCGTGCAGCGCGCCGTCGCGCAGAACCAGGTCCTGCCCCTCCACCAGGTCGATGCCCATCTCGCCGGCGAGAAAAGCGTGCTCGTAATACGCCGAGTTGTGCATGCCGGGCGTCAGGATGGCGACCTGCGGGTCCTCCAGGGAGGGGCGCAGCGAGGCGAGGGTGGAGTAGAGGCGCTCGGCGTAGTCCGCCACTTCGCGTACGCGGTGCGCCCGGTAAAGCCTTGGGAAGGCGTCTTTGATGGCGTTGCGGCACGCCAGCATGTAGGAGACGCCGGAAGGAACCCGGAGGTTGTCCTCGAGGACCGCAAAACCGTCCTCGGTGCGCACGATGTCGGTGCCGCACACCGCTACGTAGACGTCGTGCGGGACCCTGAGGCCGCGCATCTCCATGCGGTACTGGGGGCAGCCCAACACCAGGTCGATGGGGACGATCTTGTCCCGCAGGCACCGGCCGTCGTGATAGACGTCCTTCAGAAAAAGGTTGAGTGCTGTCAGGCGCTGCTTGAGGCCGCGTTCGATGTGTTCCCACTCGGCTCCGGTCAGGACCCTGGGCACACAGTCGATGGGAATGATCTGCTCGGTGGCCCGTTCGGCGTCGAGGACCGTGAAGGTGATGCCTTCATGCAGAAAGTGCCGGTAGACACCCTCCTGGAGCCTCGTCAGATCTTCGGACGCGAGTTCCGCCAGGGCCGCGTTGAGGCGCTTGCACGCTGGTCGCGGATTCCCGTCGGTTCCGAACATCTCGTCGTAATAGTCCGGATCGAGGTCGTAGTCTGTGAAGACTTCTCCTTCCGCTGCACGGCGTTGTGGCACATCGCCTCCGGCGCCCCGGGTTTGGTGGTGGAGCCGACCGGGATCGAACCGGCGACCTCTTGAATGCCATTCAAGCGCTCTCCCAGCTGAGCTACGGCCCCACATCCGGTAATCGGAACGGCGGCGGCTCCGGCGAGGTTCCGCAACCGCCTGGTCGTTGATGAAGCATAACGGATGGAGCCGCCGGGTGGCAAGGGCCGGCATCTTTGTTGCACTCTTCCTCGCGTGCCTGCCACACGGGGCGACCGCCGGTCGCCCCTACAAGCGTCCGTGAGACTTCAGCATAGCGGCCGCGTGTCGTTCCGCCTGGGCGGTGATCTCCGCGCCGCCGAGCATGCGCGCCAGTTCCCCGACCCGTTCCGTTTCATCGAGCCTGCGGACCGTCGTATAGGTCCTGCCTTCCGACACCTGCTTCTCCACCACGTGGTGGAGCGCCGCCAGCGCGGCGATGGGGGCCAGGTGGGTGACACAGATCACCTGGTGGGCCTCCGCCACGCCGGCGAGCTTCCTGCCCACCATTTCAGCCACCTTGCCGCCGATCCCCGCATCGACTTCGTCGAACAGCAGGGTGGGGATCGCGCCCCGGGTCAATACCAGCGACTTGAGGGCAAGCATGAGCCGCGAAAGCTCCCCGCCGGAAGCGATCCTGGCCAGCGGCCTGACGGACTCGCCGGGGTTGGGTGAGAAGTAGAACTCGGGGTCGTCGATGCCGTCGTCCGCGATCCTGGCGCCCCCCACGACGAACGGAGGATCGTCCGGGGCCGCGCCGCGTTCCTGGAACCGGACCTCGAACGTGGTCTGCGAAAGACCGAGCTGGCTCACCTCCCGTTCCATGGCGGCTTCGAGGCCTTCGGCGGCCCGTTGTCGCGCCCGCGACAGCTTTCCGGCCGTTTCCCACGCCGCATCCCGAGCGGCGTTGAATTGCCGGGTCCGGACGATGAGATCCTCCTCGCCGGTCTCGAACGCCGCCAGCTCTTCCCGCGCCCGTTCCGCCAGAGCCAGGATCTCCTCTTCCGACGCGCGATACTTGCGTTTGAGCCGCTGGATCTCCGCGAGGCGGTCCTCGACCTGTTCCAGTTCGCGCGGGTCGAAGGACAGCTTGTCGGCGTACTGGCGGATCAGGGTGCTCGCCTCATCCAGTTGCGCGGCCGAGCCTTCCAGCAGCGCCACCGCCTCGGCCAGCGTCTCGTCGATCTCCGCCATCTCCCGAAGGCGCGGGATGAACCGGCCCAGCTCGCCGGCCACGGCGTTGTCGCCCTCGTAGAGAAGCAGCTCCCCTTCCTTGCAGGTCTGGTAGAGCCTTTCGGAGTGGGCGAATATTTCCCGGCGACGCCGCAATGCCTCTTCTTCCCCGGGTTCGAGGCCCGCCCCTTCGATCTCCTCTACCTGTGCCCGCAGGAAGGCTTCCTCCCGGGCCTTGCCGGCCAGCGTTTCCTCGATCTCGCGCACCTTCTTCCAGGCGGCCGCGAACGCCCCGAAGCGTTCCCTCATGACGGCGGCGTCGGCTTCCAGCCCGGCGTGCGCGTCCAGCAGCGCGAGATGGGTCTCGGTGCGGCGCAGGGTGTGCTGCTCGTGCTGGCCGTAGATGTGGATGAGGCCCGCGCCGATGTTCGACAGGAGGGACAGCGGGCCGAGGCTGCCGTTGACGTAGACCCGGTTGCGGCCGCCGCGGCTGACGATGCGCTTCAGCACCAGCTCGTCGTCGGCCTCGCAGCCGGCCTCGGACAGAGCTTCGCGAGTGGCCGCCGGCAGATCCGTGAACAGCGCCTCCACCACCGCCTCGTCGGCCCCTTCGCGGATGAGATCGGCGGAGCTGCGGGCTCCCAGGAGCAGGCCGAGGGAGGCGAGGACGATGGTCTTGCCGGCGCCGGTCTCTCCGGTAAGGACGTTGAGCCCGGGTCCCAGTTCCAACTCGACGCGCTCGATGACGGCGATGTTGCTTATCCGGAGCTCTTGCAGCATGGCGGCGACCCTTCGCGCGGGTCAGGTCTTGTGGACGTCGGGTCCGGTCATACGCGCGTGGGCGGACAGGAAACTCTCGCTACAGTTCACCCCACTTCAGCTTGCTGCGAAGCACGTCGAAGTAGGATCGGGTCGGCACCCGCACCAGCGACACCGGCGACTTGTGGCGGCGCACCTCCACGCGGTCGCCGTTGTGAAGCAGAATCCCCTCCTGGCCGTCCGGAATCAGCACCACGGTGTCCCCGGCGGACCGGAGGGTCGAACGGATCCGGGCGTCGCTGGCGATGACGATGGGGCGGTTGGTGGTGAGCGTGTGCGGGCAGATGGGGCAAAGGATGATGGCTCCCATGGCCGGATGGAGAATCGGGCCACCGGCCGCCAGGGAGTATGCGGTGGAGCCCGTGGGCGTGGAAATGATCAGCCCGTCGGCCCGGTAGGTGCACAGGTAGTCGCTGCCCACGTAGGTCTCGAGGTCGATGATCTTGGACCGCGCCCCCTTGGTGATGACCGCGTCGTTGAGTATCCGCAGGCTCCGGGCGCCGTCCTTCCCCGAGATGCTCACGTTCAGGGTCATGCGTTTCTCGATGGTGTAGTTTTCCGAGATCGTGCTGCTGAGAACCTCTTCGAGCTCGTCCACGACGATCTCGGTAATGAAGCCCAGGCCTCCGAGGTTCACTCCGACGATGGGCACCTCGGACCGTTCGACGAGACGGGCGATGCTCAGGAGCGTGCCGTCCCCGCCCAGGACGATGATCAGATCGGCCCGTTCGGCCATCTCCGCCTTCTTCGCCACCCGGCCGCCGGTGGTGCCGAACTCGGCCTCCACCAGCACCTCCATGCCGCGGCCTTCGAGCCACGGTATGGTGGTCCTCATGAGCGTTTCGGCTTTTTCTTCGCCGTACTTGGCGACGATTCCAACGACGTTGACCATGTCATTGTTCCCGCAACGCCTTATACACCTTCTCCGCGGTGATGGGGAGATCGAGGATGCGCACACCCACCGCGGCCTCCACCGCGTTGGCGATGGCCGGCGCCGTGGGCACGATGCTCATCTCCCCGATGGCCTTGGCGTTGTAGGGGCCGGGTCCGGTCTGGTCCTCCACCAGCACCGTCTCCAGCGGCGGCAGGTCCTTCACGCACGGTACGCAGTAGTCGCCGAGGTTCAGGGTAGTGACCCGTGCCCCGTCCTTGACCATCTCCTCCATCACCGCGGCGCCGAGCCCCTGCACGAAGCCGCCGTCGATCTGCCCCTGGTGGCCCAGCGGGTTGATGACGGTGCCGACGTCGTGGGCGGTCACGACCTTCCTTACGTCCACGATGCCGGTCTCACGGTCTACCGCCACCTCCGCCACCTGGACGAAGAACGCCGGCACCGGGGAGCGCTCCGGGCGGTAGGACTTGCGCACCGACAGCGCTTCCTCCTCGGCGATGAGCCTTCCGGCCACGTCGGCGAACGCCAGCGCGGCGCCGTTGGCGCGGAAGCGGCCATCCTCGAGGGTGACCGCCTCTGCCTTGCAGCCGAGGGCCTCCGCCGCGGCCTCGGTCATCCGGTCGCGCAGCTCCTCTACCGCTTCCACCAGGCCGCGTCCTACCATGGCGGTGATCTTGCTGCCGCCGGGCTCGGCGTCGGTCTCGAAGGTGTCCGTGTCGCCGCGCGCCACTTGCACCTGTTCCGCCGGCACGGTCAGCAGTTCGGCGGTGATCTGGCGCAGCAGGGTGTGCGTGCCGGTGCCGATGTCGGGGATGGCGGTGAGCACCGTGACACCCCCGCCGGCGTCGCAGGTGATCTCCAGGTTGACCGTGCCGCTGCCGCCGGTGTGGCGGAAGGAGAGGGCCATGCCCCTGCCGGCGTCGGGGCCGGCGGGCTCGTCGTTCCACCCCGCCGCCGCCAGCGCCGCCTCCACGGTCTCGCGGCAGCGGATCTTCTGCATGCCGCGCTTGTTGGGCAGCTCGTCGCCGTCCTGCATCAGGTTCTTGAGCCGCAGCGCCACCGGGTCCATGCCGAGCTTCCGCGCCAGCATGTCCAGCAGCGACTCGATGGCGAACACCGTCTGCGGCTGTCCCGGCGACTTCATGTAACCGCCGGGCACGCCGTTGGTGTAGACGTTGTAGGTGCGGATGGCGTAGTGGGCGATGCGGTAGGCGTTGACGATGAAGGTGCCGTCGATCTCCGAGGGCTTGAAGCCGGAGTAGGCGCCGCTGTCGAAGTAGATGTCGCTGTCCAGCGCGACCAGGGTCCCGTCGCGCTTCGCCCCGAGCTTGACGCGCATGACCGAGGGGTGGCGCGGGTCGCCGGCCATCAGCTCCTCGGTGTAGTTCATCACCATCTTGACCGGGCGCCCCGCGGCCCTGGAGAGGAAGTAGCAGACCGGCACGTCCATCTGCGAGCCCTTGCCGCCGAAGTCGCCGCCCAGGGCGACGCCATGGACGTGGATGTTCTCCTCCTCCAGCTCCAACTGCGCGGCCAGCATCTGCTTGAGCCGGAACGGCGCCTTGCACGACGCCCACGCGTCGACGCGGTCCGGGTCGGCGGCCGACACCACGGTGGCGTGGGGTTCGAGGTACACCTGGTGCACCCCCGGCGTGCGGAAGGTGTGCTCGACGACGACATCCGCTTCCGCCATCCCCTCCGCCACGTCCCCGGCCGCGTGCTCCTTGAGGGACAGCACGTTGGGCTGGTCCTCGGGCCGGCCGGGCACGCCGGCGTAGCCGGCGAGCTGCTCGTGGATCGCCGCGGCGCCGTCGGCCAGGGCTTCTTCGATATCGGCCACGGCGGGCAGCTCCTCGTACTCTACCTCGATGAGCGCCAGCGCCTCCTCGGCGGCCTCCGCGGTCTCGGCGGCTACCGCAGCGATCTTGTCGCCGATGAACCGCACCTTGTCACGGGCCAGCACCGGCAGGTCCTGAAGGCTCACGCCCACGCGGAAGTCGGGCACGTCCGCGCCCGTCAGCACCGCGCGCACCCCCGGCACCTGCCGCGCCCGCGACGCGTCCACGCGCACCAGCCGCGCATGCGCCATGGTGCTGCGCAGACACTTCCCCCACAGCGCCTCCGGTACCGTTACGTCGGCCGTGTAGACCATCCTGCCCGACACCTTGTCCGGACCCTCCACGCGCCCGATCGGCTGCCCTACGACCTTGAGATCCATGGTTGCTCCTGTCCGTTTGCCGGTTGAGTGGGTATTGAGGTCGACGTCCCGGCTGGAAAGTGTGGCTGATTGCCGTGAAAACGGCAACAAGCCGGCGGAGACGGCCGGAACCGGGCGCCGCGGGTGCGCTTCCGCGCTTGAATCGGTTTGCACAACCGCGCGCGTTTCAATATGCTGCACGGCAAGCAGCGGCTGGTGGCGGGAAGCCGTGCGGCCGTTGACATTCAGGCGTTTGGACGCAGGAGGACTGTCCATGGAATATGATCTGCTGATTCGCGGCGGTCGCGTTGCCGATGGTTCCGGACTGCCGTCCCACACGGCGGACGTCGGCGTGAAGGACGGCAAGATTGCCGAGGTGGGCCGCCTCAAGGGGTCGGCGGACCGCACCATCGACGCCGCCGGCCTGGTGGTGTCGCCGGGGTTCATCGACCATCACACCCACATGGACGCGCAGATCCTCTGGGACCCCTACGGCACCTCCGAGCCGCAGCACGGCATCACCTCCATCGTCATGGGCAACTGCGGCCTGGCCCTGGCGCCGGTGGACGACGGTGGCGAAGACGCGCTGGTGAAGAGCTTCGTGCGGGTGGAGGCGATTCCGCGTTTCGCGCTCGAAAAGGGCGTGACCTGGCGCTGGCACAGCTACGGCGAGTATCTCGACGCCCTGGAGGGCAAGCTCGGCATCAACGCCGGCGGCCTGGTGGGGCACATCGCGGTGCGGCAGAACGTCATGGGCGAGGAGTCGGTGGAGCGGACGGCCACGGCCGCTGAAGTTCAGAAGATGAAGGGCCTGGTGCGGGACGCCATGGACGCCGGTGCGCTGGGATTCTCCACCAACCGGAACGAGCGGCACATGCGGGAGGACGGCAAACCCGTGGCCAGCCGCTTGGCGGACGACGACGAGCTGTACGCCTTGTGCGACGTGCTCGGCGAGCTCAACAGCGGCATCATCGAGACGATTCTCGGCCGCAACAAGATGGAGCACTTCGACAATTACTACGACCTGGCGAGCCGCACCCAACGGCCGATCATCTGGCAGAGCGTGCATCACCGCTGGGCCGAGCCGACGCTGTGGCAGGAGCAGTTGGACGCGGTGTCGCGGATCTTCCGTGACGGCTACCGCGCCTACGGCCTCACCCAGACGGTTCCCCTGGTGCGGCACTTCAACCTGCAGAACGCCCAGCTCTTCGACGAGTTCCCCAACTGGAAGAACATCATGTTCCTGCCGGTGGAGGTGCGCCAACAGGCGTTCGCCGATCCCGCCACCCGCAAGAAGCTGCGCGCCGACCTGGCCACCGAGCGCATGACCAACTTCCACAGGCGCTGGGACATCGTGCAGGTGGAGAAGGTCGTCAAGGAAGAGAACAAGCGCTACGAGGGCAAGAGCGTCGCCGAGATGGCGGCCATGCGCAACCAGGATCCGGTGGATGCCCTGCTCGACCTTTCGCTGGACGAGGGCCTGCTGACAACCTTCCAGAACGCCAACACGGGCGGCGACGCCAAGGCCATGGGCGAGATCCTGCGCAGCCCCTATGTGCTGGTCGGCACATCGGATGCCGGCGCCCACGTTCTCTACGGCGCCGACTTCGGCTACGGCACGACGCTGCTGGGCCTGTGGGTTCGGGAGCGCGGTCTCATGACGCTGGAAGAGGCGGTGCACAAGCTCACCTTCCACGTGGCGTCGGTCTACGGCCTCGAGGGCAGGGGGCTGATCCGGCCGGGGTACGCGGCGGACCTGACGCTGTTCGACCCCGACACCGTGCGCGCGCACGAGCCGGAGTGGGCCGAGGACTACCCCGCCGGAACCAAGCGCCTGATCCAGCGCTCGGACGGCATTCACTACACCATCGTCAACGGCGGCGTGATCTACGAGGACGGCCGTCTGAGCGGCGACCTGCCGGGGCAGGTGCTGCGCGGCTCCGCCTACGCCCCGTCCCGGGCGGCCGCCGCCTAGTGTCGCCGACAAATCTGTGTTTCAAGGCAGGGGCGGGTTTCCAACCCGCCCCTGGTCCATCAGGGAGGTTGTGTGGGTATCACCTACATTCCGGTGGCGCAGACCGGCGAGCTCGAGCCGGGGCAAAGGAAGGCCGTCGATCTCAACGGACGGCCCATCGTCCTCACGCGCGCGGACGGCGGCTACTTCGCGTTCTACCGCTATTGCCCGCACGAGAGCGCGGACCTCATGAACGGCCCCATCGTCGCCGGCAAGGTGCGCTGCGACAACCACGGCTACTGTTTCGATCTCGACTCGGGAGAGTGCGTGCTGCCCAAGGGCGGCGACCCGCTGACGGTGCTTCCGGTGGAGGAGCGAGGGGAAGAGGTCTGTATCCGTATCGAGTGGTAGTCTCGCGCCGGCGCCGTCAGCAGTGCCGGTAGCACCCGCCGTTTCGTTCGATCTGCTTCAGCAGCTTCCTGGCGTCTCGCTTGTGCAACCCGTCGTCGGAGAACCGCACCGGTAGCCTGTCCACCGCGGCCAGGTGCTCCCTCGCCAGGTCCGGCTTGCCGAGGGCCCGGTATGTCTTGGCCAGCTCCAGGTGATGGGTGATGACGTCCGGGTTGTACCGGATCGCTTTTTCGAGATAGCGGACGGAATCATCCAGGCGCCCGGCCGGCACGGACCTCAGCAGGAACACCCGCGCCAGCAGCCGTTCGGCCTGGTTAATCTCGGCCATGCGCCGGTGCCACACCCCAAGAACGTGATAGGCGAAGCCGTTGTCCGGATCGAGGGCGATGGCCCGGTCGACTTCCTTACGGATCTCCCGCGAAATGGCTACCTGCTTCTTGGTGTCCGAATAGTCGGCCAGCTTGCTCAATGCCACGGCGAGGAAGAAATGGGGCCAGGTCGATCCGGGGCGGAGCTTCACCGCCGCGCGCGCGTATCCCTCGGCGGCGCGGTACCGTCCCAGGCGCCGCGCTTGCCAGTCAGGGGCGGTCTCGGGGACGAGATCTCCCACGTCGATGCAGGCCCTGGCGGTCCAAATCAGGACTTCGGCATCGTCGGGCGCGAGCTCCAGGGCTTTCTCGAGCTCGGCCAGAGCCTCGCCGGACTTGAACTGCCGGTAGAGGACGGCGGCTCGGGCAACCCTCTCGTCCACCTCGTCGCCGCTTTTCGGGGCCGGCGTGCGAGTTTCCGGTCCGGGCCCGTCGAGGCCGGCGTGCGCGCGGAGGGAGAGAGCACCGATGCCGACGAGCACGGGAAACAGGAGCATGGGGAGCAGGAGCACGGAAACCCGAAGCAGCGCTCCGGGGCGTTGCCGCCACCGGCGCGCGGGGAGGGAGGCGCCGAACGTTCCGTGGTCTCCGAACGGTCGACGCAACGGGACGCCATGGGTAGGCACATCATGATAGTATCATTTCCATGGTGGATGATCCATCACCGGAGGGAAGGCCGGATCCCGCGGGCCAGGTCCGCGACCCCTTTGACGCGATCCTCCTCGTCGCCTTCGGCGGCCCGGAAAGCCCCGGCGAGGTCCGGCCGTTCCTCGAACGCGTCACCGCGGGACGGCGCATCCCGCCGGCGCGGCTGGAGGCGGTGGCGCATCACTACGAGCTCATCGGCGGCCGCTCGCCGCTGAACCAGCTCACCCGCGCACAGGCGGCTGCCCTGCGCCGGCGGCTGGCGCGGGACGGCGCCGCCGTCCCCGTCTACGTGGGGATGCGAAACTGGCGCCCGTTCCTGGACGAGGCGGTGGCGGAGCTGGCCGCGGACGGTTGCCGGCGGGTGTTGGGGATCATTCTCTCCGCGTTCCAGACAGAGGCGTCCTGGGGGCGGTATATCAGCGCGGTGGAAGCGGCCCGCGAAGCGGTGACGGGCCGCGCCCCGGCGGTGGAGTATGCCGGGGCGTGGTGGTGCCATCCGCTGTTCATCCAGGCCGTGGCCGGACGCGTCGCGGCCACCGTCGACGCCATGCCGCAAGCTTGCCGGAGGGTCCCGCTGGTGTTCACCGCCCACAGCATTCCACGGTCCATGGCCGACAAGTCACCATACGCGGCCCAGTTCCGGGAGGCCTCGCGCAGGGTGGCCGAGAGCCTGGGGCGGACCGATTGGAGGCTGGCGTACCAGAGCCGCAGCGGCAACCCCCGCGACCCCTGGCTGGAGCCCGACGTGGCCGAGGTCATCGAGGAGGTGGCGAAGGCGGGTGAGAAAGCGGTCGTCGTGGTGCCCATCGGTTTCGTCTGCGATCATGTCGAGGTCCTCTACGACCTCGATGTCGAGGCCCGACAAAGAGCCCGAGAGCTGGGACTGGACTTCTACCGGGCTCCAGCGGTAAACGACGACCCCAGGTTCATCGACATGCTCGCCGAGCTTGTTTCCGCGGCGCGTCAGGCATATTGACCCGGTCGAATCCCGGCTATAGGATTGGCGATGGGACATGCCACTAGCTGTCCCGCTCATGTCCATCGCGGAGGGAGGGGGATCATGCTCTGCGGATTCCTGAGTTCGCTGGCGGCAGCGTTCCTTGCGGTGTTGACGTTCGTTTCCGTCTCCGCGGGATCGGAAAAGATTCCTGTCCGGGTCGCGTACTCCGGTTTCGGCGCGGGGACCATCGTTACCTCCATTGCCAGGGACAGGGATTTCTTCGCCAGGTACGGCCTGCACATCGACGCCGTCTACCTCGACAGAGCGGCAACCGGCGGCGTGCAGTCCCTCCTGGGTGTCGACATCTTCGTCTCTTCCGAGGATGTGCTGCCCGCGTTGCAGGCCGCCGGCGAGGGCGCGGACCTGGTGTTCTTCGGGGGCCACGTGAGGCCGGAGAACTACCGTTTCGGCGTGGCCTCCTACGTGGATCACCTGGCGCAGCTCAAGGGCAAGAAGGTGGGCGTGTCGAGCCTGGGCAGAAAGTCCGACCTCATCGCGCGCGTGGTTCTGAGACGGGCGGGGCTGGACCCGGTGAGGGACGTGGAGATGGTTCCCATCGGCTTCTCGCCTCAAAGAATGGCCGCCATCTATCGCGACATCGTCCAGGGCGCGCCGCTGGTCCCGCGGGTGGCCGCGGAGGCGCAGAGGGTGGGGATCAAGGTGCTCGACATCGGCCAGGTCAACCTGGTGAACGACCTGCTCGTTACCACGCGGTCTTTCGCCGGCCGCAACCCCGACGTGCTGCGGCGCTTCCTCATGGCCTATCTCAACGGCGTCCAGCATTTCCTCACCCAACGGCGCGACAGCATGCGGATCATGAAGGAGCACGTGACCCTGCCCCAGGGGACTTCCCTCCGCGAGGCCTACAACTGGCTCGCCCACGGGCTGGAGCCGCTGCCGCTGCCTCACGCCGAGGCGCTCCAGGCGCTGATCGACGCGGTTTCGGTCACCGACCCCCGCGCACGCGAGCTCGATCCCCGTCGGCTCCTCGAGCTGGATCTCCTCGGGCAGCTCGACCGGGGCGGCTTCGTCAAGGGACTGTACTCGGAGAAAATCGAGTTGTAGAACCCGCCCATATCCCATAAAATGGAGGAACCGGGGGTTACCGTCCGCCCCCTACACACACGCCTCCAACAGCATGTACACGCTAAAGCTGGTCCTGATCGTCCTTGGAAGCATTCTCCAGAGCCTTCCCATCATCGCCCTCGGGCTCGTGGATCCCGACGGCAAGCGCGTCTATCCGATGTTTCGTTTCTGGTCTTGGTGTGTGCTCAAGACCGGCGGCGTGGCGCTGACGGTCCGCCGGGTGGGGCGTCTGGATCCCGGCCGGGCCTACATCTTCATGGCCAATCACCAGAGCAATATCGACATCCCGGTGCTGGTGCGCGCGCTGGCGCCGTTTCAGTTGCGCTGGATGGCGAAGCGCGAACTGCTCCGCATTCCGTTCTTCGGCTGGGCGCTGTGGGCTTCCAAGCACATCGTCGTCAAGCGCTCCCGGTCGAAGGACGTGGCGGTGGCCATGGCGAGCGCCTGCGAGAGGCTGGGACAGGGGATATCGGTGGTGGTCTTTCCCGAGGGCACCCGCAGCGCGGACGGACAGTTGCTGCCGTTCAAGCGAGGCGGGTTTCGCCTGGCCGAGAAGGCCGGGGCCGCCATCGTTCCGGTCACCATCAACGGCACCGGTTTGCTGATGAAGCGGGGTGACTGGCGTCTCAGACGCGGAGAGGTCGAGATCGTCATCGGCGATGCGATTCCGCCGGATGATGCCGATGATCGTTCCCGTCGCCAGATGCAGCGGGTCCGGGAAGCCATCGGCTCGCGTTTGGCGGGGCCGGGCATGCGGTCCGGCGAGACGGGCAATACCTGGCAGGCGGAGGGTTCTCCGCCGGTGGCAGGGCGCTAGTGCCCTGCCCCGCGAGCAACGTCATGGAAATGCGCAGGAATTTTTGTCGTCGGCAAGGCGCGACGACGAGCAGTGGCGGGCACCACGCGAGAAGGAGCAACGCGGCCGACGGCGAAAAGGACAAGCAGTTTCAGGACGCTGCTCGTGAGGCAGGGCACTAGGATGGAGTCCTTGAGGATCGTGCCTCTCGGAGGCCTGGGAGAGTTCGGCTGCAACATGCTGGCGGTGGAGTGGGGCGACAGCGTGATCGCCGTCGACTGTGGGGTGATGTTCCCCAGCCCCGAGCTTCTGGGCATCGATCTGGTGATTCCCGACATCGGCTACCTGGTGGAACAGGGCAAGAGATTCGGGGCCATTATCCTCACCCATGCCCACGAGGACCACATCGGCGCGTTGCCCTACGTCCTCCGGCGTTGCCGGGTCCCGGTTTACGGCACGCGCCTAACCCTGGGCTTCGTGCGCCACAAGCTGCGCGAGCACAGGCTTGAGGAGTCCGTCGAACTCGTCGAGATCGTCCCCGGCGAGCGTTTCACGCTGGGTCCGTTCACGATCGAGGGAATATCCGTAACCCACAGCCTGGTGGACTGCATCGGGCTGGCCATCGAGACGCCCGCCGGCAACATCGTCCACACCGGCGACTTCAAGATCGACAACACGCCCGTGGCCGGCGAGAGCTTCGACTTTCATCGTTTCGCGGCCTACGGCGATAAGGGAGTCCTGCTGCTCCTGTCGGACTCCACCAACGTCGAACGCGCGGGCAGCACGCCCTCGGAACGCACGGTGGGGGAGGGACTTCGGGGGGTCTTCGGTTCCAGTCCGGGGCGGATCTTCATCGCGACGTTCGCCTCCCACATCCCGCGTATCCAGCAGGTGGCGGAACTGGCCGTCGAGTTCGGGCGCAAGCTGGTCCTGAGCGGCCGGAGCATCGTCAACAACACCGGCATCGCCTCGGACCTGGGCTTTCTCCGCCTGCCGGACGACGTGATGGCGGACAACCAGAGCTGGCAGGACGTCGCCGACGATCGACTCTGCTTCCTCACCACCGGAAGCCAGGGAGAGCCCCTTTCCGTCCTGCACCGGGTGGCCTTCGACGAGCATCGGTCCATCAGGATGCAGCCGGAGGACACGGTGGTGTTGTCGGCGAGGTTCATTCCCGGAAACGAGAAGATCATCGGAAACCTGATCGATCATCTCTACCGGCGGGGCGCCCGCGTCCACTACGAACGCACCTCCGAGATTCACGTGTCCGGGCACGCCAGCCAGGAAGAGCTGAAGACCATGATCCAGCTCACCCGGCCGCGCTACTTCGTTCCGGTGCACGGAGAGTTCCGGCAACTGAGCAAGCACGTCGAGCTGGCGCGCGCCGTGGGCGTGCCGGCGGACCATTGCTTCCTGCTGGAGAACGGCGACGCGCTGGAATTGACCGCGGACGACGCGTGGCGCGTGGAGCCGGTGGCCACCGGCAGGGTGTTCGTGGACGGCAACGGCATCGGCGACGTGGAGGACATCGTCATCCGCGACCGCCGGCACTTGAGCGAGGACGGGCTGGTGGTGGTGGCCATGGCGGTTCACCGGCGCACCGGCGAGCTGGCCGCGGGTCCGGACCTGCTGGCCCGGGGATTCATGCGTTCGGAGGAAGAGGAGGACGTCCTCGGCACGGCCAGGAACTCGCTGCGGGAGTACATCGACGGCTGCGGCGTGGAGACGCGCACCGACACGGCGGAGCTCAAGGAAGGCATACGGCGGTCGTTGCGCAAGTTCTTCGAGAAGAGGCTGCGACGCCGGCCGGTGATCGTGCCTTATATCATGGAGATGTAGGGACTCATGCAGAAAGGCTCTAGACTGAATCGTGAACTGTGGGGCTCGGTGGTTCTGGTCACGGCCTGCTTCGCCGTGCTCAGCCTGTTCTCCTACAGTCCTCTGGACCGCTCCCTGAACGTCCCGTCGGGTTCCCCGGACCCCATCAACCTGGGCGGACTGGTGGGCGCCTACCTGGCGGACGTGCTGCTGCAGGGCTTGGGCCTGATCGCTTACCTGCTGCCGGTCATCCTGCTGCTGCTGGCCGTCCGCCTGTTCCGCCGCGATCCCGGCAGGCCCAGAGTCCTCAAGATCATCGGATACGGCGTGTTGGTGTGGGGCCTGGCGCTGCTGGTGAGCCTCGTCCACGAAATGGAGCTGGCGCGGGAAAGCGGCGGCGTCCTCGGCGGGTTTTCCAGGGAGTTCCTGACCCAGATGTTCGGCTACGCGGGAACCTGCGTCATCACGCTCTTTCTGCTGCTGGCGGCGGCGATGCTCCTGTCCCAGAGCTCCGTGCTGGGCTGGTGGGGGCAACTCGCGGGAGCGCACCGGAGATTTCGCTCGACTCTGGGCGCCGGCGTCATGTCCGGCTGGCGCGCCAGGGTGGAAGGGACGCCTCCCGCCAACCTCAAGAAGGAGCGGGCGTTCAAGGCGCCTCCCATCGTGCTGGAAGAGGAGGTCCCCAAGGAACCGCCCAAGGCGCGCCGCAAGAAGGCCAAGGCCCGGAGCAAGCGCGAACCCGAGCAGTTCGTCTTCCCCGAGATCACCGACGGCTACACCCTGCCTTCGGCGGCCTTTCTCGATTCCCCGCCGAAGGAGAAGGCCAGCATCGACAAGGGCACCCTCGAAGCCAATTCCCTGATGCTGCAGCGAAAGCTCCAGGACTTCGGCATCGAGGGCGAAGTGCTGGCGGTCAGGCCCGGGCCGGTCATCACCGTCTACGAGTTCCGCCCGGCTCCCGGCGTCATGGTGCGGCGGATCGTGGGAGTGGCGGACGATCTCGCGATGGCCTTGAGCGCCGTCAGCATCCGTATCCTGGCGCCGATCCCCGGGGAGTCCGTGGTCGGCATCGAGGTCCCGAACACCCGGCGCGAGACGGTCTATCTGAGAGACATCCTCGAAGACGCGGTTTACGCCGACTCGGATTCGAAGCTGACGCTGGCCCTCGGCAAGGACATCGCCGGGGCGCCGTTCGCGACGGACTTGGCGCGCATGCCGCACTTGCTGGTGGCCGGGGCCACCGGCACCGGCAAGTCGGTCTCCCTCAACTCGATGATCCTGAGCATCCTGTACAAGGGCACCCCGGACGACGTCCGCTTCATCATGATCGATCCCAAGATGCTCGAGCTGACGCCCTACGAGGGGCTGCCGCACCTGTTGACCCCGGTGGTGACCGATCCCAAGGAGGCGCGGGCGGCGCTGTTCTGGGCCGTGGAAGAGATGGACCGGCGCTACCGGCTCATGCGCGACAAGGGCGCCCGCAACATCGACAACTACAACCGGATCCTGGAACGCGAGCCGCCGCCGGACAAGACCCGGAACCACGAGGCGGCGGAGGAGATGGAGGTGGGCGGAAGGCTCGACGGCGGCGAGGAGCTGGAGCACGAGCACCTGCCGCGGGTGGTGATCCTCATCGACGAGCTGGCGGACCTGATGATGTCCGTGGGCCGGGACATCGAGGAGCACATCACACGCCTGGCGCAGAAGGCGCGCGCGGCCGGAATCCACATGGTGCTGGCGACCCAGCGGCCGTCGGTGGACGTGATCACCGGCCTGATCAAGGCGAACTTTCCGGCACGGGTGTCGTTCCAGGTGACCTCCCGGGTGGATTCGCGCACCATCCTGGACGGCCAGGGCGCGGAGCAGCTCCTGGGCAACGGCGACCTGCTCTTCCTGCCCCCCGGCACGGCGCGGCTGATACGGCTCCACGGCCCCTTCGTGTCCGACAAGGAAGTGCGCAAGGTCACCGACTTCATCAAGCAGCAGGGCAGGCCGCAATACCGTCCGGAGATCCTCGAGGCCGCGGCGGCGGGGAGCGACGATTTCGGCGGCATGGACGACGACTACGACGAGATGTACGACCAGGCCGTGGCGGTGGTGACCGAGACGCGGCAAGCGTCCATATCGATGGTCCAGCGGCGCTTGCGGGTCGGCTACAACCGGGCGGCGCGAATGATCGAGAAGATGGAACGGGACGGCGTGGTGGGACCGGCCGACGGGGCCAAGCCGCGCGAGGTTCTGGCGCAAAGGATGGAGGAGTAGGCGCGGTGACGAAGAGAACAGCGTTGAAGCGCATCGCCCGGATCGGGGGCGGTTCCCGATGAAGCGCATCCGCGCCGGTTTCCTCGGCGTGGTCGGTTGCGTGGCGGCGGTCGTGCTGCCGGCGCCCGCCGCAATCGCCCAGGATGCCCAGCAGGTGGTCCGGGAAATACAGCGGCGCTACGATGCCACCAGGGACTACAGCGCGGATTTTCGCCAGATCACCGAATACCGCACCCTGAACCGGCGCGTCGACGGCGACGGCCAGGTATTCTTCAGCAAACCGGCGAGGATGTTGTGGCGCTACCGGGAGCCCGCCGGCCAGTTCGTGCTGTCCGACGGCAAGCACCTCTACTTCTACCAGCCGGCCGAACGCCAGGTCATCAAGACCGCTCTCAGAGCGGTGTTTCGCTCGGACCTGCCGCTTTCCTTCCTGCTCGGCATCGGCGACCTGTCGCGCGACTTCCGGCCCGAATTGATCGAAACCGACGGCAAGGGACACAGTCTGAAACTGTTTCCCAGAAAGCCCAACTCGGGAGTTCGCGAGGTCCTCATGACCGTCGACCGCGACCATTACGATATCCGTGAGGTGCTCATCGAGGACGGGGGAGGCAACCGCTGGACGTTCCGGTTCGGCAACGTCCGCCGCGGGATCGGGCTGGATCCGTCATTCTTCAAGCTGAAGGTGCCGCAGGGCGTCGATATCGTTGAGTTTGGTTCCTAGTGTCCTGTCCCACACATGAGTGGACAAATCTGCTTGTCTTTTTCGCCGTCGGCTGCGTTGCTCTTCCTCGCGTGGTGCCCGCCACTGCTCGTCATCGCGCCTTGCCGACGACAAAAAATCCTGCGCATCTTTGTCAACTTATGTGTGGGACAGGACACTAGCGGGCGCTTGCGGAGCGGGCGCCGGCGTGGCCCGGGCCGGGCCTTGCGTGGTTGACTCCGGTTTGAATTAGTGGAAAATTGTGTCTCTTCCAGGAGAGACGACAATGAGAAAAGACGTATTGAAAAAGTTTCGGGAGACCCTCCTCGGAATGAAAGGACAACTCCTGGAGGACATCCCGGATCGCCTCAAGCACGAGGTGGAGAGTTCCAAGGACGAGGGACGCGACACTTATGATCTGGCCAGCGACGAGCGGGATCGCGAGATCAACATGATCCTCAACGACCGGGAGAGGACGAAGCTCATGGCCATCGAGGACGCGTTGCTCCGGCTCGGCGAGGGCTCGTACGGAATCTGTGACGAGTGCGGCGAGGAGATCGGCGTCGGTCGACTCAAGGTGATGCCGTTCACGCGCCTGTGCGTGCGCTGCCAAGAGGAGCTGGAGAAAGAGAGCCGCATGATGAAGAGCTTCGACGATGACCGGACCCTTCGCCGCATCCCGACCACGGATACGGAAGAGGAGAGCTACTAGCGCACAGTGGCCGGTCGCATCTATACGCACGTCCGCCAGGAGCTCGACGCCGCCCGGAACCCGAGGAGGATGCCATGAAGTACTTCTTTACCAAGGATGAGGCGGAGGTCGTACGCATCGAGGGCGAGGCGCCGCGCACCCTTTACCCGTGCGTCGAGCCCGGCACCACGGGGACCCGCCAATTCTCCATGGGCCTGCAGGAAGTCGATCCTCACAGCGAGATCCCGCTGCACTCGCACGACGAGGCCGAAGAGATCCTCTTCGTAATCGGTGGCCGCGCCACCGCCACGGTCGGGGACGAAACCGCGGAGATCGTGCCGGGCTCGGTCGTGTTCATACCGCCTCGAACCAACCACGGGTTCGTCAACAACGGCGACGAGCCGCTGTGGCTGACCTGGACCTTCTCACCCCAGGGCTTCGAAGGTTATATCCGCGGGGTTGCCGAGGGCACGGTGCAGCTCAAGACGGTTTAGTGGCATGTAACGTTCAATTCCAGACCAAGATGCGCAGGATTTTTCGCTGTCGGCAAGGCGCGATGACGAGCAGTGGCGGGTACCACGCGAGGAAGAGCAACGCAGCCAACGGCGAAGAAGACAAGCAGATTGGTCTGGAATCGGACGTTACATGCCACTAGTGTCCCGGCTTCTTCCGGCCGGCGGTCCCCGTGACGGGCGCTGACGGCACTCTTTTCTCGAATACGTTGAGATGTGGGTCGGTCGCAGTGCGCGCGCGGCCCAAGGAGTCCTTATGCTTGACGACAAGATCGGTTTCATCGGCGCCGGCAAGATGGGCAGCGCCATCATCAAGGGAATCCTGAAGGCGGGGCTCGTGGACCGGGGCCGTATCGCCGCCAGCGATCCCATCGAGGCCCTGGGAAAAGCGCTCGTGGAGGAGACCGGCGTCCGGTTCATGAAGGACAACGCGGGCCTCGTGGAGGCCTCCGACATCGTGGTCCTGGCGGTCAAGCCGCAGGTCATGGACGGTGTGCTGCAAGATCTCGCCGGCGCTTCGCTGGACGACACGCTGTGGGTCTCCATCGCCGCCGGGGTCCCGATCGGCCGCATCGAGGGGCTCCTTCCCGAGGGAGCGCGCGTGGTCCGGGTCATGCCCAACACGCCGTGCCTCGTGGGGCAGGCCGCTTCGGCGTATTCCGGAGGCCGATGGGCGAAGGGCGGGGATCTCGACAAGGTCGGCGAGATCTTTTCGAGCGTCGGACTCGCGGTCGCGGTCGAGGAGCATCACCTCGACGCCGTGACGGCCTTGAGCGGAAGCGGGCCGGCCTACGTCTTCCTCTTCATCGAGTCGCTGACGGCGGGTGGCGTTCAGATGGGGCTTAGCCGGGACGTCGCCCTGAAGCTTGCGCTCCAGACCGTCTACGGGTCGGCGGTGATGGCCCGCGACGCCAAGGAGCACTTGGCCGAGCTGCGGGACGCGGTCACGTCCCCGGCCGGGACCACCGCGGCGGGGGTTTTCGCCCTGGAGCAGGGCGCCTTTCGCGCCACGGTGATGGAAGCGGTGATCCAGGCAGCCGAACGGTCCGAGGCCCTGGGGCGAGGCGAGCACTAGTGGACCGTGGGACAGGACACTAGCGCCGGGTACGAGACGGACGACATGACCCATCGCCATCCGTTGCCGGGTTGTCGCTTGTTGCACCTCGTGGTGATGCTGGCGTGGCTCGGGCTCGCGACCGGGCCGGCGCATGCCCAAGAACACGCTCCGCCGACACCGGAAGCGGAGAAACAGGCATTCGAGAAGATCCTGGAGGCCCGCGGCAGCGCCCGGGAAACGCGCTATCCCGAGGCCTTGAGTCAGCTCGACGACGCTGTCGGGCTCGCGGAGGCGCTCGAGGACAGGTTTCCGCTGGCGTTGGCGCTGCACAACATCGCCGAGGTCCAACTCCTCAGGGGCGAGCCTCTGGACGCGTTGAAGGCCTACCACCGGGCCCTGGAAGTCTATACCCAATCGGGTCACGAGGCCGCCGCCGACATGGTGCGGAAGCGCATCGGCACGATTTCGCGGTTTCTCAGCAAACCCAGGAAGCCGGTCGTTCCCGCGCCGAAGCAGGTGGCGCCGGGCGGCACCGAAAAGCCCCTCTCGCCCATCGAACAGGCCATCGCACGAGTCCGGCAACGCCAACGGTCCCGCGCTCAGGCCGCGCGTGAGGCGGCCGAGACAGGGCCTGTCCGGGTCACTCGATCCGAGCCCGCGGCGGCGTACGACGACGGAGTATGGGAATACGTCGAGTCCGTCCGGCAGACGATTCGAGGCAACTCAAGATATCCCGACTTCGCCCGGCGAATGGGTCAGAAGGGGACCGTCGAGCTGGTCTTCGCCGTCCGGCGGAACGGCGATGTCGAGAACGTCAACCTGTTGAAATCGTCGGGCTTCATCGTCCTCGACGTGGAGGCTGTGCGCAACGTCAGGGAGTCGGCGCCGTACGGCGCGGTGCCCGACGGTGTCGGCTCGGGTCCCCTGAACGTTCGCCTGAAGTTCACCTACGAGTTGCCGGCCGCGTCGGACGGGTCGCCGTGACTGTGCGCTGACTCCGCCGGGTTTCAACCCAACGTGTCGGCTTCACTGTTTCTCGCGAGTGTCGGCAGCCGTGTCGATGGTGGTGAGTTGCGCCAGCGCGAAGACGTGCCCCGGATCGAGGCGGAGAGCACGGACATAGTTGACGTCGGCTTGCCCCTGGAATCCAAGGCCGGCCGCGTTGCGGGCCCGCAGGACATGGACTTCGGCGAGCCAGCGGGCATCGGTCGCGAGCCTCAACTCCGCCAGGTCCAGAAAGTCCAGGGATTCGCGGTAGTTCCGCAGGAAATAGTGGGCGCGGGCAAGGAAGTAGTGGCTGTAGGGATTGGAGGCGTCGATGCCGACCGCCTGCTCGAACCTGGCCAGCGCGGCCTTGTAGGTGCCCCCCCGCAGGAGCGTCCGACCCTGCTGCAACAGCTTCATGGAGACGTTTCGCTGTGGCAGGGCCACCCCCGTGCCCGGCCCCACCGGTGGCAGCTCGTAGGAACCGTCGGGTTTCTCGAAGGCGGCGAGGACAGCCTGGAGGTCCGTGGGCAAGGGAGTCTCGACCGTGGCGGGCACGGGTGGCGGCGGACCTTGCGGGTTTTTCCGAGGCACCGTCGGCTGGGGCGGCGGAGGCGGCCGCCGTTGGGGTATGGGCAGCTCCTCCTCGTGAATCGTTCCCTGGCGAAGGAGCGGGGCCTGTGCCGCGTCTTCGCCGGCGGGCCGGTCTTGCGGCAAACCGGATCCGCCGGAGAGGAGAGCGGCGAGGAAAACCGCCGCCGCGGTCACCCGCCCGCGGCACCCCGGCGGCGCATCCGGGACGTTTCGCGACAAGGGAATCACAGCAGGATCACCGCCACCACGGTACCGAAAGCGAATGGGACCAGCGCCGCCGGAGGCAGGTTCCCGCTCACCGTATCGACCACCACCAGCAGCGACAGTCCGATGAAGACGAGACCCGGATAGGTCACCAGCAATTCGATCATTGGGTCAAGGTCCCGCCGCCCGACCCACCCGACGGAGGCGCGGATCGAATGGCGTTGCATTCCATTGTGGGCCCCGTCATACGGGGTGTCAAGGAGAGAGTCAGAGCGATTGTTCTTTCAGCGCCCCTGGCCGCCGCTTGCCTTGTGGCTTGCAGCGGACCACGGCCCGACAGGCTCGCCCCGCCGGGCGATGACCACCCCCTCGCCCGTCTAGACCTGCGCCAACAGGGGGCAGCGTTGGTCACGACGGGCCGGACCTCGTGCCGTGCGCTTCGTCCAGGGCGATGAGGGTGAAGACCTTCTTCATCTCCTGTTTCCTGAACCTGGCGGAGAGGCGGCGCATTACCTCGCCCTTGTTCTCGGACAGCTTGATACCCACCTGGCGGTACTCGGCCAACACCCGGCTCTTGAACTCCATCTCCTCGCGCACTTCGGCGATGCACTCGGCGATGCAGGTCCGGAACCCCTCGATCTCATCGTCGGCGTACTCCTCCGACAGGAGCGGGTAGAGGGTCTCGTAGGTCAGCACGTCCTGGGTCTCGAACAGGTTCCAGCAGGTGGCGGTCACCGCGGCCTTGTTGATGCCGGCAACCCAGTGCACTTCCTCCACGGACTCCGGCTTGCACTTGAGCAGCACGGTGTCGTCGCCGTGCGTGCGCACGTACCACACGGCGCCCTCGACGCCAGCGATCTTGCCGTCATCGGCCGGGGTGTTGCCGCTCTCGAGCCTTTGGCGAACGGCGGCGTACTCCGCCACGGGGTCCTTCCCCGCGGCCAGCGTGCCGTACAGGGACGCTACCGGAACGCCTCGCGCCTCCAGGACCGACGGCGACAGCGGCTTTCCCCCTTGGCCGACGCCGAACAGCAACACGCAGTCCAGGGGTTCCTTGTAGAGGATGAGATGGGTGTTGCGCCGGCCGTAGAGCTCGAAGCCCAGGGAGCAGCCGTTGATACCCACCAACTCGGGAATCACCGGATAGCGCAGCAGCATCTCCCGCCACATGTCCAGAAACGCGCCGAACCGTCCGTTCCGCAACACCGGGGAGAGACGGAGCTTGTAGGTCAGGTAACGGCGCCCTCGGGCGTCGTGATAGGCATAGGCCAGGACGTTGGTGCCGTCGTATTTCTCGTAGACCTCGATCTGACGGACCGGTGGAAAGTTGAACTTGCCCTGCCGGTCGAAGGGGTAGTGGAGCTTGGGCGTGGCGAAGACGATCTGCGGCGCGTGTTCCTCGTTCACGTGGGTGACGGCCAGCGCCCCGTACCGGTGATCCGGCTTGGTGGACAGGAGACCGCGCAGGGCGACATCGTTGAAGGGATCGACGACATCGAACTCCTGGAGCCACTTGGCTTCCAGCGACAGGGCTTGGGCGATGGTGTCCATATCTTTCATATTCGGCATCGCATCGAAGGACTTGAACCAGGGCCGGTGCTGGGGCGACGCATCAGCCCGGGCACGGTAAGCCGGGTAGCCAAGACCTTGGATGAGGTCGTGGAGGCTTTCCACCGCCGGGCCTTGAAAGACTCCTATACCGTCTCATGCTCGAGACGTTTGAACTGGCCGGTCCGCTCAATCGTCTTCATGGAGATCGTCCATGAGGGCCTCTACGCTGTCGAACCGGGGCAGGCCGGCCTTGCGGGCCTCCTTCATGGCTTCGATAGTGACGGGGTTTGGGATCAGCGGCTCGAACGGCAACGCCTTCTCCCGCGCCACCTTCGTCAACAGCAGTCGCACGGCGTCGGACACGGTTAACCCCATCGCGGCCAGCACCGCCGCCGCCTCTTCTTTCACCGCCCCGTCGATTCGGGCCTGTACAAGTTGATTGGCAGCCATGGTCGGTTCTCCCTTCTGCATGACAATGTAATGCAGCGTCTACGGGAAGGCAAGCCAGGAGGTGTCATGCTCAAGCTGGAAGTGGCTTGAAGTAGGGGTTCTTGTGCCGCCTACCTGTCCAACGAAGTGGGACCACCTCAAGGCGCTCTCGGAGGTCGGTCAATAGATTTGCCGCCACGCTGGCAGGCTGCTCGGTGTAATCGTCGAGCGGGGCAGGCAGGTCGCGGGAAAGCGCTTCGAGCCGCGCCGCGTCCAGCAGCAGGCCGCTGTGGCGCAGATCCTCCCAGCCGGGCAGAGTGTGGTTCATGGGTGGTCATTATTCTTCTGATGGCAGGCGAAACTCAACTAAAGACAGCCCTCGTTTTATATGTGCCGTACAACGACCGGTTGACAGGCTATTAGACGGCTCCTACGGTTAGGACTGGTTGAAGGACCTGAAAGGAGAACCGGATGAAGTTTTCTCAGGATATCGTTCCGCTGACCGATCTCAAGACGAACCCCGGCCGGGTCGTAAAACATGCCGCAGAAACCCGGCGGCCAGTTTTGGTAACCAGCCGAGGTCGCGGTGTTGCCATCGTCCAATCCGTCGAGGAGTTCGAGGCGGCCGACGATGAGCGTGCCTTCATGCGGGCGGTCATCAAGGGGTTGACAGACCTGGAAGAGGGACGTGAAGTGTCTTTGGCAGACGCAAAGTCCCGACTCGGACTCGATTAGTCGTGCCCACGGAGATTCGGTTGGCCAGTTCCGCCTTGGCCGATCTGAATGAGATTCGGGATTGGTATGCCAGCGAAGGTGTCCCCGATGTGGGTTTGCGGCTGATTCGAAGGATCATGGAACGTGTGGAACGCCTTGCGGATCACCCCGACATCGGACGGATCGTTCCGGAGTTCGGGCAAGCTTCAATCCGGGAACTGACACATCCGCCGTTCAGGATCGTCTACCCCGACGGGACCGCGATGCCGTGAGGATTGTCCGAGTGTGGCGTGGCGAACGCTGTTGCGTTTGCCCAACGACGAAGACGAAACGATTTGATTTGGTAACAGCCGCCCCTTCGTCCACGGCCGGCTGGCCGCTGCCGGATGCAGGGCGCCTTGCCGCACTCCTGACCGGGTGTTAGTCTCCCTTCCTGACAATCGCTCGAAGGGAGGGATCACGCATGATCATCGATCTCGACTCGCATCTGCGCGAGGGATACTTCATGGACGAGGTGTACCGGCTCGACGAGCCGTTCGCCCAGTTCACGCCGCGGAAGGCCAACGACCAGGGCAGGAGCCACGGGACCCGCTTCATCCATTCGCTGGAGCCGCTCAACCCCCAGGGGATCGCCACCCACAAGCATCCCTACATCTACGATCCCAAGATCAACTGGCGGGCCGGCGAGATCGCCGAGCGGCAGGTAGGCGGCTACGACATGGGGCGGCGGCAGGAGGACATCCAAGCCGAACGGATCGACAAGGAGATCATCTTCCCCACCGGCATCAGCGTCGCCACCCAGAACCAGGGGCGCCTGGGCGCGGCGCTGGCGCGGGCGTTCAACGACTGGGTAGCGAACCTGGTCAAGGGCTACGAGGACACCTTCCTGCCGTGCGCCATGGCTCCCGCCGGGTGCCCGGAGGCCATGCCGGACGAGGTGACGCGCTGCGTCAAGGAGTTGGGCTTCAAGGCCACGCATCTGGCGCCCTACGTGGGATCGCGCAACATGGACGATCCGGTGTTCTATCCCTACTACGAGACGGTCCAGGACCTCGGCGTGCCGCTCTTCTGCCATCCCAACAGCAACGGCGACCTTACGGACCGTTTCGACAA
This sequence comes from uncultured Binatia bacterium (SeqCode), assembly GCA_965204205.1. Classification (GTDB taxonomy): domain Bacteria; phylum Desulfobacterota; class Binatia; order UBA9968; family JAJDTQ01; genus JAJDTQ01. The sequence goes on from OZ241976.1 coordinate 696,104, forward strand.
CTTCTACAAGACCCATGTCCTCGGCCGGGTGATGAACTGCACGGCCGCGCTGGTGGCGCTGGTGCTGGGCGGGGTGTTCGAGAAGTTCCCGCGGCTCAAGGTGGTGTTCTTCGAGTGCAGCGCCGAGTGGATCCTCTTCTGGATGCATCGGATGGACGACGACTACGAGTGGGCCAAGGACTTCTCCCAGCTCACCGGCCACCTGAGCATGGCGCCTTCGGAGTACATCAAGCGCAACTGCTACGTGACCTGCGAGGCCGACGAGCGCGATTTGGCCACGCCCATCCAGGAGCTGGGTGAAGACCGGATCTTCATGGCCACGGACTATCCGCACTTCGACTCGGAGTACCCGCACACGGTCTCCGGGATTGAGGAAAGGACGGACATCACCGACGGCCAGAAGGTCAAGATCCTGGGGGAGAACGCCGAGCAGTTGTTGAATCTGTAGGACCCACGTGTTACGAGCGGTTCGAGAGCCCTTGGCCCATGCCACGCGCAATCCCTTGACAGACAATCTCAGACCGGAGGAACGGCCGTGAAGGAACGGATTCGCGAGATCGACAAGGAGTACGGTTTCAATCTCACCGAGGAAGAGATCGAGTCCATCGCCAAGCAGGCGGAGGAAACCCACCAACTGCTCCAGGACCTCTACAAGGTCGACGTCGGCGGGGTCATGCCCATCATGAAGATCGACAAGCAGCGCAAGAGCTGAACCCCCCGCTGACACCATGGACAACGACACCAAGGAAAGCATCCTCCAGCACATCGACGGCCGGGAGCTGGCCGAGCTCACCCGGGACCTGGTGGACATCCTGAGCCCCACCGGATCGGAGAAGGAGATCGGCGAGTTCATCCTCGACTGGTACGGCCGCAACGGCCTCAAGCCCATCCGCCAGGAGATCGACCCCAACCGCGTGAACGCGGTAGGAGTGCTCCGGGGCAGCGGCGGCGGGACGTCGTTGATGATCAACGGCCACATGGACACGAGTTTCACCGGACAGGAGGACGACCTCATGCTGTGCCGGGAGCTCGAGCCCCAGAGCGAGCTCCAGGGCGCCATCCGCGACGGCAAGGTGTTCGGCCTGGCGGCGTCCAACATGAAATCGGGCCTGGCGGCTTTCATGGTGGCGGGCAAGGCGCTCAAGAAGAGCGGCGTCGCCATCAAGGGCGACCTGATCCTGGCGGCGGTGGCCGGCGAGATCTCCCGCACCCCCATCGGGTCGTACCAGTCCGGACTGTACCGCGGCGAGGGCACCGGCACCCGCCACCTGCTGACCTACGGCGTCCAATCCGACTACGCCATCGTGGCGGACCGCTCCGCCCTGTCCATCGTCTGGACCCAGGCCGGCGTCGCCCAGTTCAAGATCGACACCTTCGGCAATCCCCACGCGGCCTGGGGCGTCACCCGCGAGCAGGAGCCGCCCGAGGAGCACAACGCGGTGCTGAAGATGTCCAGGGTGGCGCAGGCCGTGGACGCCTGGGCCGAGGAGTTCGAGGCCGGCCACGTCTACCAGTCGGCCAACGGCCCGATCATCCCCAAGGTCAACCTCGGCGCGGTCCAGGGGGGCGCTCCCTACCGCCCCAACTACCATCCGGGCATCTGTTCGCTCTACGTGGACGTGCGTATTCCGCCGGAGCTGCGGCCCATGGAGGTGCAGCGGCAGTTGCGCGCGGTGATGGACGCCACCGGCTACGAGTACGACATCGAGATGTACACGTCGAAGATGGGCTACGAGGCCAAGGGCATCGAACCCGTGGTGGAGGTCATCGAGAGCACGCACCAGGAGTTGTTCGGCAAGGAGACGACGCCGGTCAACACCTTCCGGTCCAGCATCTGGACCGATACCAACATCTACAACGAGATGGGCATTCCCGCCTGCAAGTTCGGCCTCGGCGGCGGCCGCTTCACCACCCGGTCGGAGCAGATCGACATCGACGAGATCGTGCGCGCGTCGCAGATCTACGCGCTGTCCGCGGTGACCATCTGCAATTGGAGCCGGTAGCAGTCGAGCCAGGAGCTTCCCATGGAACCCGTATTGGCCGAGAAGATCGTCCACGGCCTGAAGGCGGTGGGCATCGATTTCATGACCTACCTGCCGGAGAGCCGCTTGAGCCAGATCCTGCCGCTGTTGCGCGAGGACGGCACCGTGCAGTTGGTAGCCGCCGCCAGCGAGCAGGAGGCCATCACCATCGCCGCGGGCGCCGCCCTCGGCGGCAAGCGGGTGGCCTGCTACATGGAGAGCACCGGGCCCTACGTGTCCGCCTACTCGCTGCTCACCGTGGGCAAGCAGATGGGCGTGCCGATCCTGCTGCTCATCGGCTTTCTGGGAAGCTTCGCCGACCAACGCAACAGCTTCCTCTACGTCACCATCGGCATGCGGATGATCCCCACCCTCGAAGGGCTGGGGCTCGAATACCGCGTCATCGAGAACGCCGACAACCTGGAGCGGCACATCAGGGACGCCCAGCGGGTCAGCGACTCCATGCGGGCGCCGGCCGCGTTGATCTTCTCCGGGGAGTTCGCCCGATGATCCGGCACGACTGTCTCGAGCTCATCGCGCCGTTGATGACCGATCAACTGGTGCTCTCTTCCCAGAGCGGCCAGCGCATCGAGTGGTTCAACCTGTCGGAGCACGAGGGCAACCTGCTGGTGGGCATGATGGGATGCGCCACCGGCGTGGGCATGGGACTGGCGCTGGCGCTGCCCCACCGCCGTGTCATCGTGCTTGAATCCGACGGCAGCGTGCTGTTGTCGCTGTTCAACCTTCCGACCCTGGGCAATCTCAATCTAGCCAACCTGACGGTGTTCGTGTTCGACAACGAGGTCTACAGCGGCAGCACCATGAGCGAGCCCACGGCAACCGCGGGGAACACCGACATCGCCGCCATCGCCCGCGCGTCGGGGATCGAAAACGCCGTGACCGTGCACGACATCGAGGGTTTCAAGGAGCACGGCCTGCCGGGCGTGACCGGAGAGGGGCTCCACTACGTCGTATGCAAGGTCGAGGAGAGCCTTATCCACCGGGAGATCCCGCGCCCCAACGTCGACCTGGCGGAGTACAAGTACCGGTTCGTTCGCTACATCGAGCGCACCGAGGGCATTACCATTCCCTTCGTCGGCCTGGGATAGGGGCGGACCCGGGTCCGGCAACCGAATTTCGCAGTCGCAAGATCAAACACAAGGAGGTGCATTACCATGCCAACCAACGCTGAAGCGGTGAAACGGCAGGAAGCGGAGAAGACGGAGTACGACTGGGGTACGCTCTGGCCGCATTACCACAAGGAGCGGATGAACTGGGCCACCGGTTTCCGCACCAAGGGCGACGTGGACATCCTGTTCCTTTCCGGCTCCACCGGACGCGATCCGTTCGAGGACGCGCCCTGCCGGGAGCCCAACCAGGAGCGGGAAGGCCGCGGCAAGGTCGTCGGCGGCATCAAGGAGCAGACCCGCCAGGCCTGGCAGGACATCAAGGACAACCTCGAGATGATGGGCGGCGAGCTGAAGAACATCGTCATGATCCGCTACTTCCTCACGCGCCGCGAGGACGTCTTCGACATGCGTGACGAGATGTACGCGTTCTTCGAGGAGCACGAGCCCGATCTGCGAGCCCATCCCCGCCCCGCCACGCTGCTGCGCGGCGTCGGCATCGATCTGCAGGACATGCTCATCGAGATCGAGGCCTGGGCCGCGGTGCCGCGGAAGAAATAACCGGCTGAAACGTGATGCGGGGGTCCCCGGCAAGCCGGCGGACCCCCGCACCGTTCCGAATCCGTCCGAGCCCTACGGCCAGTCCAGTTCCGCCATCACCGGCGCGTGGTCCGACGGTTTCGAGCCCTTGCGCTCGTCCCGGTCGACACCGGCTGATGTTGAACGCGACGCCAGCTCGGGAGTGGCGAGGATATGGTCGATGCGCAGCCCCTGGTTGCGCGGAAACGCGAGCTGGCGGTAGTCCCACCACGAGTAGAGGCCCGGGTCCGGGTTGTGAATCCGCACCACGTCCTGGAGCCCCCAGTCCGTGAGGCGCGTCATCACGCCGGTCATGTCGGGGTTGAACAGGACGGTGCCGCGCCACTCGTCCGGCTCGGCCACGTCCGCCGCGTCGGGCGCGATGTTGAAGTCACCCGAAATCAAAAGCGGCGTTCCCGGCGCATGGGTCTTGTCGAGATACGCGAACAGCCGCTCCAGCCATTCCCGCTTGTAGACGTACTTGTCCGAATCGACCGTCGATCCGTTGGGGACGTAAACCGAGATGAACCGGATGCCCTGCACCACGCCGCAGATGCAGCGCGCCTGGGGATCGTCGGCGCCGTCGTCGAAACCGATGCGCACGTCCTCGATGGGCTCGCGCGAGAGGATCGCCACGCCGTTGTAGGTCCTCTGGCCGTGCGCCGCCGCGTGATAGCCCTGCTCCTTCAAGACCTCGTGGGGAAACTGCTCGTCGGTGACCTTGGTTTCCTGGAGGCATACGACGTCAGGGCTCTGGCGTGACAGCCAGCTCAGCAAACGCTCTTCGCGCGCCCGGATCGAATTGAGATTCCACGTAACGACCTTCAAGGTTCCGTCCTCCTTCTGTCATTCCCGCCTACGCGAAAATGACGTTGCTCACGCCCCCACCGTCCAGTACCGGCCGTTGCTTCGCCTCAACGCGAGGGGGGTGGCATAGAGCTCCTGCAGCAACGTCTCGGTGATTACGTTGTCCGTGGCGCCGGACCGCAAGACCCGGCCGCCCTTGAGCACCAGGGTCTTCTCGAAAGCGGGCAGGATCTCCTCGATGTGATGGGTGACGTACACCAGCGCGGTGGCGGCGCTGGTGCGCCCCAGCTCCTGCAGCGCCGCCAGCAGACCCTCCCGGGCGCCCGGATCCAGGCCCGCGCACGGCTCGTCCAGGAACATCAGGTAGGGCCGGGTCATCAGCGCCCGACTGATCAGGACCTTCTGCTGTTCTCCCTGGGAGAGCGTGCCGAACGCCTGGTCCTTCAGGCGCACGCATCCCATGCGCTCCATGACGGCTTCGGCCTGCGCGTAGTCTTCCTCCCCGGGGCGCACCGTGGACATCTCGAGCAGACCGATCTGGGCGAATTTCCCCGACACGACCGTCCGCAAGGCCGGCTCCCGGCCGGGGATCTGGGGAGTGAGGGACGCCGTGACCCAGCCGATCCCCTTGCGCAGCTCCCGGAGGTCTACTCGCCGGCTGCCGTTGCGGTAGACCACCCCGCCCTGGTTGGGCCAGAGGTAGCCGCAGGCCATTTTCAGCAACGTGGTCTTCCCGGACCCGTTGGGTCCGAGGATTACCCAGTGCTCCCCCTTGCCGATGGTCCAGTCGATGGAGTCGAGGATCGTGCGTTGGCCGGCCGAGTACGAGACGTTGCGGATGTCGAGCGGGACTGCGGTGTTCATGTTTTCCGGGTCTCCTCGTTGCCAACGCAGGGTGAAGGTTCTAAATAGCATTCCTATGCGTAGACTCGAAGGCCGGACGGCCATCGTCACCGGAGCGGGGCAGGGAATCGGCGAGGCCATTTCCGTGGCGATGGCGGAGGAGGGCGCGAGCGTGGTGGTGGCGGAGCTCCGGGAGGAAACCGCCGACGGCGTGCAGCGGAAGATCGAGGAAGGCGGCGGCACCGCCCTCGCCTACGCCACCGACGTATCGCGGGAAGACTCCGTAGAGGCCATGGTGCGGGCCTGCCTCGGCCGTTTCGGCAAGGTCGACATCCTGGTCAACAATGCCGGCATCTATCCCACCAACACGGTGGCGGAGATGCCCGAGGACGAATGGGAGCGGGTCATCGGCACCAACCTGTTCGGGACGTTCCTGTGCAGCCGGGCGGTGGTGCCGCGAATGCTCGAACAGCGGAGCGGTCGTATCATCAGCATCACCTCCGGCCGGGGACTCCAGGGGGCCGACAACGGCGCCCACTACGCGGCCTCCAAGGGCGGCATCATCGGCTTCACCAAGAGCCTCGCGCTGGAGCTGGCGCCCGCGGGCATCGCGGTCAACTGCATCTGTCCCGGGGTCTCGGACACCGCTCAACCGAGGGGCCACAGGACCGAAGAGGAGCTCTACGCCAGCGCCGCCAGGATCCCGCTCGGGCGCATCGGCCAGCCGCGGGACATGGCCAAGGCGGCGGTCTTCCTGGCGAGCGACCGGGCGAAGTTCGTAACCGGGCAGACGGTCGTGGTCAACGGCGGCGCGATCATGCAATAGCGCCGCCGGACAACGTGGTTCGAAAGCACACGAAGGACTGACGATGGATTCAAAGGTGGTTGTCGTGACCGGCGGAGCCAGCGGCATCGGCCGCGCCACGGTGCTGCGGTTCAGTGAAGAGGGCTACCGTCCGGTGATCCTGGACCGGGACGCGGACGCCGGAGCGGCGACGCTGGCTCTGCTCGAAGCCACGCCGGTGGAGGGGCAGTTCATACAGGCGGACCTGACCCGGAAGGAAGAGGTCACCGCGGCGTTCGAGAAGATCCTGGCCGCCTGCGGCCGCATCGACGTGCTGGTGAACCTCGCGGGCGGCACCTTCCATAAGGGCGCGATCCACGAGGTCACCCCCGCCCAGTGGAAAGAATGCCTCGACCTCAACCTCAAGACCACCTTCCTGTGCTCACAGGCGGCGATGGCGCCGATGAAGCGGGCAGGGCAGGGCACCATCGTCAACACCGCCTCGAACTTCGGCATCACCGGCGGCGCCGAGCGAACCCACTACGCCGCCTCCAAGGCGGCCATCATCGCCTTCTCCAAGTCCCTGGCCGCGGAGCTGGCACCCCACGGCGTCCGCGTGAACGCCATCGCCCCGGGCCTCACCGGCACCGAGCGGGTGCGGGGCAAGTACGACGCGGCCGAGTGGGCTGCACTGTCCGGCACCCTGCCCATGGGCCGGGCCGCCATGCCCGAGGAGATCGCCGACGGCATCTTCTTCCTGGCCTGCGACGAGAGCGAATACGTCACCGGCGCCACCCTGCACGTCAACGGCGGCATGGTTATGCCGTGAGCAGACGTCGCGGAACAGCGAGCGGACGCGGGAGCGGACGAACGTGACCGACGACGAGCGACTGGCCGGCCGCATACGGGCGATTCTCTCTCAGCGGAACGGATACTCCGAGCGCAACATGTTCGGCGGTGTCTGCTTCATGATCCACGGCAACATGTGCGTCGGCACCTGGAAGGGCTCTCTCATCGTGCGGTTGGACAGGAAGAAGCACGACGAGACGCTGGCGGAACCGCACACGAAGCCTGCCAACATTACCGGTCGCATCATGAAGGGATGGGCGCTGGTGGAGCCGGCGGGAATCGAGTCCGAGGGTGATCTGAAGACGTGGCTGGACCGAGCCGCAGGCTTCGCCGACTCGCTCCCGCCCAAGTGACGACGCTCACGGGGTAGGCTCAGTCATCAAGCTCGCTGGAAGCGGCGCTATGGTCTTGCAGGTCTCGACGCGCCAACAACTCGACCATGCCGGGCAGTGTGACGGCTCGGATATCCTTGTGGAGCGGGAAGCCTTCCTTGCCGGCGTGAACGGCGAATTTTCGGTCCGGGCGGAGGTCCACACACGCGTGGCCGAGCAATTCATCCATGGTTTCGATGCCCAGGTGCGCATAGCAGATGCCGTTGTCCCGGACATAAACCTTGGGCGCCTTGGTGAGCCGTCTAACCAAGTTGCTTGTCCACTGATCCGTGTAAATCTAACTCACGGAGTTGGATTTGCATAGATAGGATTGACGGGGCGGAACGGTCGAGCCGGAGGTCTCGAAATGGCGTGTTGTGCGCGGCACGCAAAGATGTACTCTGGAAGGATGCGGCAAAACTTCCCGGGCGTGCCGTGGGTCCCGGACAAGGGGCGAGGAGAGGAATGTCTATGACGGGTTTAGGGTTGACGTGGCAGTGGCTGGAGCTTGACCATCTGTTGCCTCGCCTGGCTGCCGCTGTTCTTGTGGTGGTCATCGGCTGGTCCGGCTTTGCGGCTGCGGACACGGTCGAACGGACCGAACGGCACAACGTGCGGGTGCGCATCCTCACCCGTGGGCTCGAGCGCCCCTGGTCCCTCGCATTCCCGCCGGACGGGCGGATGCTGGTGACCGAACGGGTGGGCCGTCTCCGCTACGTGGCCGCCGACGGCCGGCTCGATCCCACACCCATCTCCGGGCTCCCCGATGCGGTCGCGGAAAGGCGGCAAGGCGGGCTGCACGACGTGGTGCTTCACCCCGATTTCGCGCGCAATCGTCTGGTCTATCTCGCGTACGCCGGCCGGGGAGCCGGTGGCTACGGCACCGAGCTCGCCCGGGGGCGGCTCGACGGCCACCGGCTGACCGGTGTGAAGGTCCTGTTCAGGGCGCTGCCGAAGTCCTTTGGCGGCCGTCATTTCGGCGGACGGGTGGTGTTCGACGGCAAGGGGCACGTGTTTCTTACCCTGGGAGACCGGGGCGACCGCCCGCGTGCCCAGCACCTCGGCGACCACGCCGGCTCCGTCATCCGCCTCACCGAGGACGGCGGCGTGCCGCCGGACAACCCCTTCCGGTCGGTGGCCGGAGCCAGACCGGAGATCTATTCCCTCGGCAACCGCAACATACAGGGCGCGGCCATCCATCCGCGGACCGGCGAGCTATGGACCCACGAGCACGGCCCACAGGGCGGCGACGAGGTCAACGTCATCCGCGCCGGCGTCAACTACGGCTGGCCGGTGATCACCTACGGCAGGAACTACGGCATCGGCACGCGCATCGGCGAGGGCACCCACAAGGAGGGCTTGGCCCAGCCGCTGCACCAGTGGACGCCGTCCATCGCCCCCTCGGGGATGGCCTTCTACGACGGCGACAAGTTCCCGCACTGGCGCGGAAACCTGCTGGTGGGCGCGTTGGCGTTCCGCTTGCTGGCGCGGCTCGAACTCGACGGAGAGCGCGTGGTGCGCGAAGAGCGGATGCTGGAACGGACCATCGGCCGCATCCGCGACGTGCGGGTGGGGCCGGACGGCTACGTCTACCTGCTGACCGACGAAACCAACGGCGTGATCGCGCGCCTTGAGCCGGCCGGCGGTTAATGCGTACCATCCCGTGAAGGGCCGTGGGAGCGTGTCCGTAATGGATCCCGCCGTCCCGCTGGCTACGCTTGTGTAATGCGACAGGCCCTCCAACCCTTCGACCAGTGTTCATCGGATTGGACATGGTGGTCACGAACGCTTTTGCAGACGTTGAGGTGGAATTCGCTGTCCGGAAATTCCCGTGCTAGCCGTATGACCACGCCTTCTCTGGCGCCGCCAAGCGCGGATGGCTCCATGTGCGCACGCCTCACGAAATTCTGGATCTCGTCCACTGACCGGAACACACCCTCGTACAGTACTGGAACTACCGGGATCTCGTGTTCCCGGGCGTATTTTACCAGCGCCTGGAACGAGGAGAACGACCCGTCCGCGAAACGAAGCGCAAAGGCATAGAATGTCTCGTTCTCCAGCACGGGGCTGTATTCGATGCTGTGTACGCCATAGATATCTTCGCCGTAGAGGAAGATGTCCGGATCCAACACCTTCCACGCATGGTGCTTTCTGACCATGGCCATCCATTTGCCGACCGAGGGCGCGGAAACGCTACGTCCGTACACCTTGCCCATATGCAGGAGCGTGTTGCCGCCGTCGAGCTTTTCGGTGACGACCACCGGCGAACCGGCGAACCGAGTTGGATCGGCTAGCGCTTCGTCGCCCGCGGCCCTTGCTGGCGACTGCGGCCAGTAGGGGGTTTTCGGATATTTGAGCATGCGACCTGTCTTTGCAATCACGATCATCTAGGAACGACCTGTTTTTGAGGCATGCTGTGGACAAAGCTGTCGTACCGTCACCTTCAAGTGCTTCGTCAGCGCCTCCTGCTCACTCCAGTCACTGTCTGTTGCGTTGAGGATAGCGGCCTCCGCGACCAGAGCCGTGGCAAGAAACTTGCGGTCGGATTTATCCAAATCGTTTTCCGGCAGTTCCTCGAAACCCCGTCGATCATCGCTGCTCGGCGTTATAAAAACTCGACGCACGCGGTTCTTGTTGTATCCGTGATCGAAAACATGCTTGAAGAACTTGTCGCCCACTCCCGGCGCACCCGCAAAGTTTAGGCTTCCCTTGTATTCGTCGAAGATGAGACCGCCGTCGTCAACTACAACAACTTGTTGACCGCAAACGTCTTCTAGTTTTTCTACACACGCCAGTTGGCACTGGAGGTCCGCGTGTGTACTCTTTCCGTTCGCCGCGATGGCAACGTTGGTGTCCACGACATAGGGCTTCATCGCGAGGCCTTGATCCGTCGTTCCAGGGACAACTTGCTGATCCTGGCGATCTCGCCCATTTCATCTCCAAAGAATTTGTCCGGCCAGTTCTCTATCTCGCCCCACTCATTGAGCTCGAGGTCTTTCAATTCGGCTGCACCATAGCTTGTTCGAACGAAATAGAGCTTCAGATCCGACGACGACACGACTTCTTCGGCCGCGCGTCGCTGAAAGCGTCGCAGCAAGTGCTCGCTGTGGCTTTCCACGATGATCTGTACTTGGCGGTGCTGGGCGACAGTGAGCATCACGTCCGCCAGTTCGCTTTGGACGGATGGATGCAGGTGAATCTCGGGTTGTTCCATCAGTACGATGGAGCCCTCCGGCACATAGTAGAGGAGCACCAGGACCGGCAGCACCTGAGAGACGCCAAAACCGACGTCCGTCAACATCGTCTCGGGGCTGTTTTGATCCGTTTTCACGCAGGCTTGGTAGAGGTTTGTCCCAGACCCGATTTCCTTGATCTGGAACGAATGAATCATGCCCAGTTGGCTTAACCAGTGGGCGATCATTTCCTGAAAGTTCATGTATCGCTTGCGCGGCGCCAAATTCCGCATTTCGTCTTGCGCGGTAGCTGCCAAGATGGCATCGACGGTGTGTTCTCCGCTTGGCCCCACGTCAGCGGGGCTGGCCCCCGACCAGCGGTACTCGCGCTGCGGATGCTCTCGGAGAGGGCCAAGATAGAAAATCCTGTCCATCAGAGCTTCGTACTCGGCCTCGAAGTCGCTCAGAAAGCTGGTGTTTTGGTAGTAGGTACGGGCCTGGTCGGGAAAAAGATGGGTCTTGACCGGTCCGGGCAATGCCCAGCCTCGCCCTGGATTCCGAATGAACTTCAGCGATTGGGGACCCTTTGACCTGAGCTCGAATTCACTGGAACTCTCCGTCTTTGGCTCAATTGAAAAAACGGAGTCGGCAAACCTGTATTTCACATGTCGCGCCGACAGATGTGAACCCTTCAATCCTACCCGAGAGCTCTGTTGCAGACTACTTCCCGTGAAGAGTACGTCCTTGCGACGCCCACTAGGGTCGTAGACCTTGAGAGGGTCCGGAAGCTCCCAATCCAGTGTCCAGTCGATGTCCGCTGTCTGGTCACCTCGATGTATAATGGCTTGGTAGGTCCCCAGATTTACCAACTCTTTTGGCCCGCCGAAGTCCAGGACGAGACCTCGGTCCGTGGCATTCTTCGTCTGCTTCAGCAGCAACAGGAACTGCAGCACGCTGCTCTTACCGGAACTGTTTGTGCCGAAAAGGCCGGTCACTTTGCCGAACTGCATTTCCAGCTTGCGCCACGCCTTGAAGTTGGTGACCTCCAGATGGTTCAACATCGGTTGCTTTCCTTCCTTCGAGCGAGTTCGGACCTTGGACGCCCTTCACACGCGACTCGTTACGAGCGCCTGGCGCTACGTCGGCATAGGTGTCGAGCCCCGGGCGGTCGAATGGTTTCACACGCTCAGCGGACAGTTTAACGAATCAACCACACGGTAACGATGTGGGGTCATGCCCGCGCAAGAGGTCTGAAGCGTTTAGCGTTTCCCTTATACCTACCGGGCGCCTATCTGGCATTCCCCTCCGCCTTCAGCGAATCCAGCGCCTCCTCCACGAGCCTGCGCCGCAGCGCCTTTTCCTCGTCCGCCGGCAGGCTCGCGTCCCCGGCCACGTGGACGATGCCGGCTCCCAGGACGACGCGGTTGGAGCCCACCATCTTGGCGATGGGGAGGGCGGAGGTCATCTGCACGACGGGGACGCCGGCCTTTTCGAGCTCGGTGGTGATCGCAGCGCCGCTGCGAGTGCTGGTGCCTCACGTGGAGGTGAGGATCACCGCGTCCACTCCCTCGCGCTTCACCTTCTCCGCCATCTCCCGGCCCAACCGGCGGGTGTTGGAGAGGGGGTTGGAAAGGCCGGAGGTGGAGAGGAACTCGCCGTGGATCCTGCCCACCGCGCCTTCCTGCTCCAGTTGCCTCAGGGCGTCCAGCGGCACCAGGCGGTCGGGGTCGGCCTGGACGAAGCGGGGATCGTAGCCGCCGTGGGAGATCTCGTAGTCGTCGCCCGAGAGATCGGCGGCATTCGAGATGTCGTAGGCGCCCCAGCGGGTGGCCGCCATTCCCTCGATGTTGTCCGGATTGCCCTTGGGAACCAGCCCGCCGTCGGTGATGAGCATCACGGTGGCATTGGTGAGGTCGTCCACACCCCTGGGCTTGGCCACCGGCTCGAAGGAGGTGACGGGCATCTCGGAGTCGAACGGTTGCCCCTGGACCTTGGCGAGCACCATGTCCACCAGCCGCTGCGCCGAGGACTGGTCGACGAACCGGTCGCGGATCAGACCGCGGGTCAGGTAGCCCTCCTCCCGAGGCGTGCCGACGGCTTCTCCGGCCGCGAGCTTCCGCGCCAGTCCGGCCATGCGCGCGACGACCTCCTTCATGTGGGCCGCGTTCTTGCCGGAGTCGATGATGTAAAGGCCTTCCCGGTAGAGGTCGACGCCGGGGTTCTCCTCGTGCATGGCGGTGACGGCCGGAATACCCAACTCGCTTTGCACCGCGCTGCACAGGGCGCCGGCCGCCATGCCGTAGCGGCCGGCGTCGAAGCAGGGACCGGCCACGAACAGGTCGGCTTCGGCCGCGCGGACCCGCTCCACGACCGCGGCGACCAGCTCGTCCTGGTGCTCCACGGCGTGGTTGTCGCCGCAGATCAGGGTCTTGACGACGGCAGCCCCGTCACCGAAGGTCTGCTCCAACAGTCGGCCCGGACCGACGGCGTCCTCGACTTGGCGAAGCGGGCTCCCGGCCTGTTCCTCGCCGCCGATCCCTCCGAAGAACTGGTTGAGGTAGTGAACGATTCTCATGGCTGGGCCTCCGTTCTCGAAATCGTCATCCCGAATTCCACCGGCGCGCAATTTCCCGGACTCCGGATTCCCGTTGCCGCGGGAGTGATCGGGGCCATCCGCATACGCAGTCGTCTCAGTAGACCACCGCCCGCAGCCGGGACGCGCCTTGCTGGTTGGTTACGCCGGCCACGTTCATGGCGCCCAGCTCCCTCGCCCCGGCCAGAAGTTCGCCGATGGCCGGCGTCGCCGCGATCACCCGCGCGGCCGGCGCAACCTCCCATCGCGTGTCGTTGCCGCCGCCGTAGACGATGGCGTCGACCTCCGGGAAGTTGAACAGCAGGGCGGATTCCACCCGGCGGTCCCGCGACACGTCCGAGACCATCACGGCGGTGCGGATTCCCTCGGACTCCAGCAGCCGCGCGGTCTCCGCCAGGTCGGCGTGGGGCACGCCGCCGCCGTACTTCGTGAGCACGGCGGCGTCGGCGTTCAGCGCCCACTTGACCAGGGCCGCAGCGGTGCGGCAGTTGCGGTCGCGGTCGGTGTTGTCCGACCCGGCAATGCTCGCCACCGTGCCGACGAAGTTCAGCTCGCCGGCGTGGTGCTTGCGGTAAAGCTCGGTGATGATGGGATGGTTCTGGTAGAGGTAGGTCTCCGCGCCTCCCATCGACGTGTAGTAGGAGGTCACGACCGCACCGTCCAACCACTCGTCGGGATGCAGCAGCACCGGTAGCATGCCGGTGGTGTTGTGCCCGTAGAGCACCGGCTCGTCCAGCTCCGCCCGGCGCTGGCGGGAGAAGATCTGTCCCACGTAGGCCACACGGGGTAGACCCGGACGGCCCGGCGGTCCCGGATTCACGGGTTCGAAGGTGCGGCTGTCGGCAGATGCGTGACCGGCCGCGGCCCTGGCCAGATAAACCGCGGTCTTGAGCCCGGCTACCCGTTTCGCCCGCTGGGCCCCGGGGCCGTCCTTTCCCGGCGCCAGCCGGGGGACCACCACCAGGTGGAGCAGGGTCGAGTAGCACGAACCCTCGGCCGCCGGCCCGGCCATCTCCAGGACGCGGCCGATGGAACCGCGCGATCCGCCCGCCGCGTGCTCGTCCAGCACCGTCACCGCCATCCCCGAGAGCACGTGGGTGGTGCCGTTGCCGGCGGTCAGCGGAGGTCCGAGGATGCCCGGGAAGTCCGGGCCGTCGCCGGCCGCCTTGGCCCTGGGCTCGATGATGTCGAACACCGGCCCGGCCCGGCAGTCTTCTCCGGGCGCGATCTGCTCGAAGGAGACGTCGGCGAGCGCATCGTCTTCGAGCAGAAGCGCACGAAGCTCGTCCGCGTCGATTTCGAGGGCGGTTCCGTCGAGCCGTGTGGCGGCGCCGAATCGAAGTGTATCTACCGGGTGGTACGCCAGTGTCAGGTTCACGTGGTGCCTCCATCCTCCGGAGTCGGGCACATGATTCCACATTCCCGCGGCGATGGCAAAACACCGACGCCGCTCCGTAGTCGGTCTTTCCCCCGAGACAGGCTGTGTCAATTTTCTCCGTGGTTAACGGACATGGCACCGACGCCCGCCATCGTCATTCCGGCGAAAGCCGGAATCCAGGGGGGTGGGACGGGCAAGCGGGAGTGAGTTTTGAGACAGCCTGGAAAGCGGGATTCCATGCGGGGTGGCGCGGTGTTCAGCGTTTGGAGGCCGTCCTGTGGCCATACGCGGCCAGGGCCATGCCGTACACGGCCGCGTGGACGCCGTGGTCCGCGAAGTCCCCGTGGTAGCACTTCAGGGCCCATGCCGCCGCGTCGAGGTGTTCCGGCTTCGCGGTCAAGGCATGGAGCTTCAGGAAGAAGCGTGCTGCGGCGCCGTTGTCGGTGACAAGGGTCAGGGGATAGTTGAGGAAGGCGGGTCCCTTCTCGGCGACGTCGAAGAAGCCGCCGGCCGGATTCCGTAGACTTGCTTGAATGAACTCCGCCAGCGCCTCCGCGCGTTCAAGGAACGCCGGCTCGCCAGCGGCTTCGTACCCGTCCGCCAGGGCCAGCCCCATGAGGGCCTGGTCGGCGAGGAGCCCGCGCAACCGCGGCGCGTCGTCGAAGTAGTGGGCCATGCCGCCGGTGCGGTCCCAGCAGCGTTCCAGCAGGAACCGCAGCGTGTCCAGGGCGTGTTCGCCGCAGTCCTTGCGCGCGAGGGTTCGGGAAGCGCGCATGCAGGCGGAGACCGCGCGGGCATTGGCGTCGGTGTACAGCCAGGGATCGGTGATGGAGAACATGCCCCTGTCCTTGTGGAGCACGGAGCCCGCCGGCCTGTCGCGGCCGGGTGTGATGCGTATGTAGTCCCGGCAGCCGTGGAAGTACGGCTCGGCGGGGTCGCGGAATCCCGTTTCCAGGTGGTCCAGGAGCTCCTCGGCCAGCTCCCTGAAGAAGGACTCCCCGGTGATCTCGAACACGTGCAGGGCGTTGTCCAGCAGGCCGGCATGGTCGGAGAGGAGCTTTTCGTGGTGGGGTTCGCTCCAGTCGGGTTTCGACGAGTAGCGGAAGAACCCGCCCTCCGGGTCGTGGGTCTTGCTCCGGTGCATGTTGTAGAGGGTCAGCCGCACGTGGTTCAGGTAGCGCGCGTCGCCGGTGGCGGCATGATGCCGCAGCAGCAACTCGTTGGCCTGGCAGTGGGGAAACTTCCGCTCCGCCTCGTAGCCGCCGTGCACGCGGTCCGCCAGGGACCAGATGATCGCGGCGATCTCGCCGGCCGCTTCAGGCCGGAGCCGCGGGTCACCGGCCGACGGCGCCGGCGAACGTGGCGCCGGCTCCGTGTTCGGCTCGCGTTCCTGATAGCCCACGTGGACGCGCACGAGGACGTCGCTGAAATCCCTGGGTGACAGGTAGTTCACGCTGGCGAGGTAGTCTCCCTCCGCGCTCAGGAACACGATGGTGGGCCAGCCGTCGCGGTTGTAGCGCACGTCGATATCGGGCCGCTGGGCGTCTTCCACGCGCACCGGGACGAAGTAGGCGTTCAACAGCGCGATGATCTCGGTGTCCGAGAAGGTGGTCTCATCCATGCGTTGGCAGATGCCGCACCAGAACGCTCCCAGAAAGAGCATCACCGGTTTCCCTTCGGCGCGTGCGCGCTCGAAGGGCGCCGGAGCCCAGTCGGTCCAGCGGATGCGGTGAGCGCTGTTGGGATTGGGGGAAAAGCGGAACATGGCTTGGGCTCCGGGGGCGAAGACCTGTCCATGGACTTTGTGGACGGCTCCGGCACCCTTGTCAAACGATGGCGCGCCGGGCCTCTCCGCAGCCGCCGGGACACGTTCGCGAGGCGCGTCTGCGGGGAGCGGGTCGTTCATGCTGACCCACTACGCAGTTGCGCGGCTTGTGGCGGGGGGACCGTCGCTGTAGTAGACAGGGTAGGATTCGCTCGGCGAAAGGACCTCTATGACCGGTTCACAGAACCAACTGCCCGCCACCGTATCGCGCGAACAGATCATTCATGACTCCGAGACCGTGCTGGCCATGCCCGACATCCCGTTGAGCGTCGAGGAGGACATCATCCGCATCGAGGCCCTGGGCATGGATTGGGACATCGGCATGATGGTCTACCAGCCCCGGGACGATGCCAGGATCCCGTCCGGCGCCGACGGCAGGAAGGTCGGGATCTTCATGCTCCACGGCGGATCGGGCGACTACAAGACCATGGAGAGCATCGCCCTCATCGCCGCCGGCAAGTTCGGTTTCAAGGTCCTGAGCGGCACGTTTCCCGGCCGGTTCAACTTTTCCGAAGCCGGCCGGGACTGGCCCGGCGACACCATCCATCCGGACGGCAGCGTCCGAACGCCCATCTGGAAGCAGGGCGAGCCCATCGGGCGGGAGGAATACGAGGTCGCCCGGGACGTCTCCATGCGTCCGCGTTACGGCACCCGTACCGTCGCCCGGGCCAGGCCCGGCACCAACTTCTACTACCGCATGGCGGCGTGGCCCGTGGCCTTCGAGGAAGGGATGAAGGAGGCCATGCGCCGGCATCTGCCGGAGGGGACATTCTCCATCTACGGCGAGGGCCATTCCACCGGCGGACCCTTCGTCTCCATGCTGTCCCAGCGAGTGCCCAACTTCGCCGGCGTCGTGGCCACCGAGCACACGCCCTTCGGCCACGTGGGCGCCATGCGCGACAACTGGAGCGGTTCTTTGGGGAAGGTTTCCGGCTTCGAGCGCGTGAGCACCGACGACGCCGTCCGCAGCGACCCCTTCAACGAGCTTTACATCCGCACCTGGCGCGACCTGGCGCGCTACGCCGGGCCGGAGGCGCTGGGACAGCAGGGGCCGGTGGCGCTGATGCAGTTGCCCATGCTGATGGAGGAGATCCTCGATAACTGGGAGCGGGCCCGGGCGCGGCCGCAGTTCAAGGCGGAATACGTCGTCACCCATGACATCGCGGCGTCGCTGACGGAGGCCGCCAGGGTCAGCGCCAAACGGCTGGGCATGGACCGCGAGGAGGCCGATGCGCTCGTCGAGCGTTACCGGGGCTATCCGCGGGAGCTGGCGGGGCCGGACGCGCCGCCGCTGCCGCCGTTCCTGTTCGTCATCACCAAGGACAGCCGGGACCACAGCCCGGAGGTCTACAGGGAGGTGATCCTGCCCGCGTTCGCGGCCATGCAGCCGGCGCCGAAGACCCACTTGACCCACCTCGGCGCCGGCGTGCACAGCTTCTGGAAGGCCGAGGAGGGGCTGCCCCAGGGCGTGGCCCCCGCCGCCGTCAAGCTGTGGAACGACGCCATCACCGGCGGCTATTTCGAGGTATGACGATGAAGTTTTCCTTCTTCATGATGCCGATCCACGACCCGTCCGAGAACCCGGCGCTTGCGTTCGACCGGGACATCTCCCTCATCCACTACGCCGAGGAGCTGGATTTCGACGAGTTCTTCATCGGCGAGCATCATTCCGGCGGCTGGGAGAACATGCCGGCGCCGGAGCTGGCGCTGGCCAAGGCGGCGGCCCACGCCAAGCGCATCCGCCTCGGCACCTCGGTCATCAACACGCCGTTCCACCATCCGTTCCACGTGGCCGAGCGCATGGCGTTCCTCGACCACCTGACCCGCGGGCGCGCGATCCTGGGGGTGGGGCCGAGTGCGCTGGTGACCGACAAGAAGCTCTTCGGCCTCCCCAACGAGAAGCTCCATGCCATGCTGGCGGAGTCCGTGGATGTCATCGTGCGCCTGCTGGAGTCGCCCGAGCCCATCGACCACCACGGCGAGTTCTGGAGCTTCGAGGGCATGCGGTTGCAGCTCCGGTCGTACCAGCAGCCGCGCATGCCCCTGGCGGTGGCATCCTCGGGAACCTCCGGGAGCCTGGAGATGGCCGCCAAGCACGGCATGATGCTGCTGTCACCCGCGGGCAAGAACCGCTGGCGCAACCCCGCCCACGCCGAGCAGTGGAAGACCGTGGAGGCCGAAGCGGCCAAGCACGGCAAGACCGCCAGCCGGGACGACTGGCGCATCGCCACCAGCGTCTACCTGGCGGAGACGCGGGAGCAGGCCTGGGCGGACGTGGAGGCGGGCATCGCCCGTGACATGCAGTATTTCTTCGCCATCGGCCTCAAGCGGCCCTACGAGTCCTATCCCGACCAGCCGGCGTGGGAGATCACGCCTCGCTCCGCCGCCGACCGGCGCGACTGGATCATCGGCACACCCGACGACGCCATCCGCCACATCGAGCGCATGCAGCAAGAGACCGGAGGATTCGGCGGACTGTTGCTGACCACCCACGAATGGACCGGCAGCCACAACCTGCGCCGCTCGCTGGAGCTGTTCGCCCGCTACGTCATGCCCCATTTCCGCGGCCACACCCACGGCTTCAGGGACGAGTGGGAGCGCCTGCGCATGCAGGCGGAAGCGGGCGGCGTCGAGCTGCGCGAGAACGGCCGCCCCAGCAACCTGAGTAACAGCTAAGGATTGGGATCGATTCCCGCGGAGCCGGACGGCGCCCTTCGACTTCGCGCCGCTGGCGCGGCGCTACGCTCCGGGCGAACGGGTTTGACCAAGCCGTTTCAACCGTTCGCCCTGAGCCCTTCGTCAAGCTCAGGACAGGCTCCGCGAAGCGAAATCGAAGGGCTGTTGCTACGCCTCCGCCGGCCGCTCGGCGCGCCAGGCGTGGAGGTACTGCACGATCTCGTCCAGCGGCAGTACGTCGGCGTACTTCTGGTTCATGTCGAACAGGTTGATGGCGTGGCACGCCTCGTGGCGGTCGAACACGCACTCCTCGGCCACCACCATGCGGAACCGGTAGGTGCAGCCGTCCACCACGCTGGCGCGCACGCAGCCGCTGGTGCTCTCGCCGCAGGCGATCACGGTGTCGATGCCGTGCTGGTTCAGGTGCGCCACCAGCGGGGTGCCCCAGAAGGCGCTGGGGGAGAGCTTGCGCAGCACTGCCTCGCCGGGCTGGGGCGCCACCTCGTCGATGATATCGAACTTGGTGCGCCGCCGCTCCAGGGCCTCGGCCGAAAGGTTGGCGGTGCCCCCGTCACGCCGGAAAGACCACTCGTCCACGCCGGCCTCGGGCAGACCCGAGATATGGATGACGGGGATGCCCACCTCGCGCGCGGTCGCCAGCAGCTTCTGGATGTGGGGGATGGCGGTCCACCCGGCCATGCCGCAGCTTCCGGGCCAGTCCTTGATGGCCTCCAGCACGGGCTCGGGCTTGTCGCCGAAGACCCACCGGTAGAGGTCGATGAGGACCAGGGCGGGCTTCTTGCCGAAGCCGATGGGCCTGGACGGCTTCATCGCCACGTGCGCCTTGTCCTGCTCGCTGAGATAACGATCCCACACGCGTTCGCTCATGATCGGTCTCCTTGTTCCGTGCGTTTCGTCCGGGCAGGTGCACCGGGAAAGGTTACTCGTGCCGTTGAAAGACTCCCTCTATATGGATTTTCCGCGCGGGCCAGTCAAACGCACGGATCCGCCACGGCCCGGCAACGGGCGGACCTGGGAACACTCCCTGCGCGGCGTTCGTTTCGCCGGGTCAGCGTCGTGCTAGTCGGCCGCGCGTAGCCTTTCCCTTCCGTGCGGCGCGTCCAGATGGTCCATGGACGGACCCAGCGGGACGATTCCGGTGGGGTTCACGTTGGCTTGGCTGCCGTAGTAGCCCGCCTTGATCCCGTCGAGATCGCAGGTCTCCCGGACACCCGGCCACTGGTACAGCTCGCGCACGTAGCCGCACAGGTTGGGATAGTCCTGGACGCGCCGGAGGTTGCACTTGAAGTGGCCGTGGTAGACGAGGTCGAAGCGCAGCAGCGTCGGAAACGCGCGCCAGTCGGCCTCGGTGACGCGGTCGCCGGCGAGGTAGCGGCGTTCGGCGAGCCACCCTTCCATGGTGTCGAGGCCGTGGAAGACCTTCTTGACCGCCTCTTCGTAGGCCTCTTGCGACTTGGCGAAGCCGGCCCGGTACACGCCGTTGTTCACGTGCTCGTAGACGAAGTCGTTGATGCGGTCGACCTCCCGGCATAGGTCGGTGGGGTAGTAGTCGTCCCGGACATCGGTGAGGCCGTCGAACGCCGAGTTGAACATGCGGATGATTTCGGACGACTCGTTGTTGACGATGGTGCGGCGCTCGCGGTCCCACAGGGTGGGGACCGTGACCTTTCCCGTGTAGTCCGGCTTGGCCGCGGTGTAGACCTGGTGCAGGCGGAAGATCCCGTCGCCGCCGGGCTCAAGGTCGTCGATGCCGCGGGAATAGGACCAACCCGCGGTCTTGGGGCGGTCCGCGCTCGACATGGAGACCACGTCCTCCAGGTGTTTCAGCTTGCGCAGGATGATGGCCCGGTGCGCCCACGGACACGATGGCGAGACGAACAGGTGGTAGCGCCCGGTCCCCGCCGCAAAGCCGCCCTCGCCCGTGATCCCGGCGGCGCCGTCGGCGGTGATCCAGTTCCGGAAGACGGAATCGTCGCGGACGAAGCTGCCGCGGGCGTCGGTCCGCACCTGCCCGTCCTCGTGCCATTTGCCGTCGATAAGCATGCCCATGGGTGTTCTCCTGGTGCCCGGATGCCTTCATCACCCTGCCGGGTGCGTCCTGGTTCTGAATACTCGCTACGGCCCTGAGTCGCAAGGCGGGTGGGCCGTCCCTTACGGCGTCCTTCGACTTCGCTTCGCGAGGCGAAGTCGAAGGACGCGATTGTTGTGAGTCTTGTGGGGTCGGGTTATCCTTCGGCCTGTCGTCACTCGCTCGTACGCCCTTGCATCGAAACAATGTTCAAGTCACTCGGGCTGGCCTTTGTGGCCGTTCAACTCCTGACTCCGTTGGCGCCCGCGGCGGAACCACCGCTGCAATCGCTGGCGCGGGCGCGCGTGGGCGCCGGCCACGGGGTGTTCGTGCGGGCGGAAGACGGCAGGGTGCTGGCGGCGTTGAACTCGGCCCGTGCGTACCATCCCGCCTCGGTCACGAAGGTGGCGACGACGCTGGCCTTTCTCTCCACGCTTCCCTCGGACCGCCGTTTCCGGACGGAGTTTCTCGCCGCCGGTCCGGTCAGCGGCGGCACGCTTCATGGAGATCTCGTCATTCGAGCGGAGGGCGACCCGTACTTCCTGTTCCAAAACGCGTTTATGGTCCTGGCGAGGCTTCGGGCGAAGGGAATCCGCCGGGTTGACGGCGCCATCCGGGTAGAAGGGCCGTTCTTCTTCGACTGGACCCCGGACCCCGAGGGGCGAAGGCTCGAGCGCGCGTGGACGGGTCGCCTCGGCGCGGAGCGTTGGCCGGCCGTGGCCGGCGCCCTTCTCCCGGGCAAGCCGGCGCCTTTCGACGATTTCAGGCTCCGGTTCGGGCGCCGTGCCGGCCGCGGGAAGCGCCCGCCGCGGAGCCTCGTCGTGCATGCCTCGCCGCCGCTGCTGCGCCACCTCAAGGATTTCAACAGCCACTCCAACGACAACTTTCACGAGTTCTCGTACCAGATCGGCGGTCCCGAGGCGGTGCAGCGCATCCTGCGGGAGAGCGTCCGCGGCGTCCCGCGCTCGTCGATGGTCATCGACAACGCGGCGGGTGATGGGAGGACGAACCGACTGAGTCCGCGTTCCAGCGTTGCCATGTTCGAAGCCCTGGAAAGGACCCTCGCCGCCCGCGGCCTGTCCTTCGCCGACGTGCTCCCGGTGGCCGGTGTGGACCCGGGCACGCTGGAGGACCGCCTGGCGGCGCCGCCCTACCGCGGCGCGGTGGCGGCCAAATCGGGGACCGTGCGCGTGCTTCGGATCACCACGCTTGCCGGCGCCGCCTATACCCGGAAGTACGGGCGAACGCTCTTCGCGATCATGCTGCGGGGCGTGCCGCTGTGGGAAGCGCGGGAGCGCCAGAACGCCTTCCTTCGCGGTCTGCTCGACGCCGCCGGCTCTCGGCCCCTGCCGGCGCGGCCGCCCGCCCCTCCGGCTTTCCGGGAAGCGCGGCTGGAGGCGCCGCGCTAGGAGTCTGTACCGCATAGATCCTTGGGGGATCGACGCGGCGGGTTGTTGTATGATGAACTGGAGTCATGAGCAAGACGTATCAGCCGTGGACGCAGGACCAAGCGTATCTGCTTCCCCCGTCGCTGCGTGAGTGGCTTCCGGAGGACCATCTGGCGTGGTTCATTCTGGATGTGGTCGGGCAACTGGACCTGAGCGCGATCGAGGGGGCGATACAGTCGAAGGACTGGCGGGGTCAGCGGCCTTATCACCCGTCGATGATGGTGGCGTTGCTGGTGTACGCGTACTGCACCGGGGTGTACTCGTCGCGTGGCATCGAGCGGGCGTGCCATGAAGACGTGGCGTTTCGGGTGATTACGGGCAACGTGCAACCGTACTTCACCACCATCAACGAGTTTCGCCGGATGCACCGCGAGCAGTTCGCGGCGTTGTTCGTGCAAGTGCTGAAGCTGTGCCGGCGGGCGGGTTTGGTGAAGCTTCGACACGTGGCGATAGACGGGACCAAGGTGAAGGCGAACGCGAGCAAGCACAAGGCGATGAGCTACAAGCGCATGCTCTGGGAGGAGCGTCGGCTGCGAGCGGAGGTGGAGCGGCTTTTGGAAGAGGCGGACGCGGCCGATACCTCGGAGGATGCCCGCTACGGGGCGCAGGCGCGCGGAGACGAGTTGCCCAAGGAGCTTCGCCGGCGCGAGAGCCGGCTTGAACGCATCCGCGAGGCAAAGGTGGCGCTGGAGGCCGAGGCGCGCAAGAGCCGAGCGCAGACGCTGCGCGAACAGGCCGAGAGGAGCGAACGCACCGCCCAGAGGCATCCCGAGGAGGTGGTGCGCCGTCGTGCGCGCACCAACGCGGCGCAGCGGCGCGCGCAGGCCGAGGAGTTCGACCCCAGCGACGACGACACCCCCGACGGCGGCAGCGCGACAGGAGAGTTGGCGCGAAAGCCCACCCTGGCGACGCCCGAGGGCAGGCCCGTCGACAAGGCGCAGCGCAACTTCACCGACCCCGACAGCTCCATCATGAAGGGCGCCGATGGGTTCATTCAGGCCTACAACGCGCAGCTTGCCGTCGATGAAGCCCATCAAGTCATTGTCGCCTGTGGCGTCACCGACCAACCCGCGGACGCGGCCAACCTCGAACCGATGCTCGAACGGGTGAAAGCCAACGTGGGGGCTGCGCCCGAGCATGCGACGGGCGATTCGGGCTACTGGAATCCGCAGGTCGAAGGGCGCGCGCGAGCATTGGGCACGGAGGCGTGGGTGGCCACCGGACGGGTTCGGCATGGAGATGCGGGACCGGCCACACGCACCGGCCACCCGCCCGATACACTCGACCCCATCGAGCGCATGCGCTGGCGACTCGATACCCCACAGGGGCGAGCCCTGTACGCGCGTCGCAAGGCCGTGGTCGAGCCCGTCAACGGCCAAATCAAGCACGCCCGGCGATTCCGCCAGTTCTCCGTGCGTGGCATCCATGCCGTTGACGCCGAGTGGGTTATGGTGAGCCTGTGTCACAACGTTCTCAAGCTGTTCGGTCACCCGGCCGCCGAACCCAGTCCGGCTTGACAGACCTACTTCCGATGCCTCAATCACCTGCGACAAACCAAATCGCTCCCGGTATCTCCTCTCAGACAAAGGTGACTATTATGAACCCACATCACGACTCCTGCACATCCCCGTCCCAACCGCTACGCCGTACGGACTCCTAGTCCTGCCCGGTTAATTCGTATGAGAAGATGCGGAGGATTTCGTTGTCGGTAAGGCGCGATGACTTATAGGGGCGACCGGCGGTCGCCCAGCCGTCCCGAGCAACGGGTTCGCAAGGGCGACCGCCGGTCGCCCCTACAGCGTCGCGCATCCCGCGGATTTGTATGTTCCCAACCACTCATGTAGTGTCCCTCCCTGAAAGCCTGCTGGGGCAGGCGGTTCACCCGAACAGATACGACCAAGAGGAGGCACCCGCTTATGGCTGACAGACCTTTGGAAGGAAAAGTGGCGTTGGTGACCGGGGCCGGCAGCCCCATCGGGTTCGGCCGCCGCATGACGTTTGCCCTGACCGCCGCGGGCGCGCGCGTGGCGATGATGGACGTGAGCGAGGAGTGGGTCAACCGGACTGCGGACGAGGTGCGGGAGGTGGCCGGCCAGGACAGCGTGCTGCCCATCGTGGAAAGCGTCTCCAGTTGGGAGAGCGCGGCCCGAGCGGTGAACACCGCCATCTCCGACCTGGGCGGCCTCGACATCCTCGTCAACAACGCCGGAACCAACCCGCGCAATGTCGGCTTGACTTCGGAGTTCCGCCAGAAGTGCTGGGAGGTCTCGGCCGAGGCCTGGGTGCGGGTATTCGGCGTGAACTGCCACGGCCCCTTCTTCACCGCGCGCGCGGCCGTGCCGCACATGATCGAGAAGGGGTGGGGGCGCATCATCGGCGTCACCACCAGCCTGGACACCATGTACCGCGAGTACGGCTCCCCCTACGGGCCTTCCAAGGCGGGGCACGAGGCCTTCATGGCCACCCTGTGCAAGGAGCTGGACGGCACCGGGGTCACCGCCAACGTGCTGGTGCCGGGAGGGCCGGCCAACACCAACCTGATCCCCCAGGACGCCCCTTACGACCGCGATCAACTCATCCAGCCGCCGGTGATGGAGAAGCCGGTGGTGTGGCTTGCGTCGGAGGCTTCCGACGGCATCAACGGCCGGCGTTTCATCGCCTATCACTGGGACGAGAGCCTGCCGCTGGAAGAGCGGTTGGCAAAGGCCAGCGCTCCCACCGCGTGGCCGCAGGCGGGTCAGGCGGCCATCGCGCCGGGACGGTAGTTAGCGGGTGGTTGGAAGACTCCGGTGACGCGGGTCGGCGCCCTTCGACTCCGCTTCGCTACGCTCAGGGCGAACGGAGGCTGGCTCAGGATTCCTTAACCTGCCCGTTCGCGCTGAGCCTTTCGACAGGCTCAGGACAGGCTCAGTGAAGCGAAGTCGAAGGGCGCCAGACGTCTGCTACCGGCCGCCCCATATTGCCGAGGCCGTCTCCACGATCCTGTCGAGCTTGCGCCACTGGTCGTCTTCGCTCAGGGACTCGTGGTAGAGGCCGCTGGCGAAGCCGCACTGCGGGCTCAAGGCGAGTTGCTCCAACGGGCAGTGCCGGCTCGCCTCGTCCACCCGTCTTTTGATCTCGTCGACGCTTTCGAGGCGGGCGCTCTTGGTGGTTACCAGCCCGAGTACGACGGTCTTGCCGGCGGGCACGAAACGCAGGGGCTCGAACGAGCCGGCGCGGTCGCTGTCGTACTCCAGCAGGAACCGGTCGTGCCGCAGGCCGTTGAAGAGACGCTCGGCGATGGCGTCGTAATGTCCTTCCCGGTGCCATTGCGGCACCAGCTCGCCGGTCTCGGGGTCGTGGGTGCGGGCGTTGCCCCGGCACAGGTGGATGCCGAAGGTCACTCCGGGGAAGCCGTCGATCAGGGCGTTGTCCGCGCGGATGGATCGCTCGAGGTTCTCGTCCGGGTCCTCGCCCCGGGAGCGCATCCGGTCCAGTGAGACGCGGTCGACGTAGGCCGTGTAGCCGGGCGCGTCGATCTGGATGTAGCGGCACCCGGTCGCCACCAGGTCGGCGATCATGCTCCGCTCGATACGGACCACGTCGTCCGTAAACTCGTCCAGACCGCCAGGGTACACGGACCGGGAGTCTTCCCACTTGAACCGCTGCGCGATGCGGTCCGGTCCGATGAGGGTGGGCTTGACCGGGCGGCCGGCCGCGCCGCTGGCGAACCGGTACTCCTCCAGCGGCAGGTTGCGGACCAGACGCAGTTTCTCGACCGCCTTGCGCCGGGTGACGATGGCCGGTCCGGCGGCGTTGAAGTCCTGCTCGGCGCGTTCCAGGGGTGTCTTGTTGACGTTCTCATGGACGTAGAAGCGGATGGAATCCCGGGGGACGTCGAAGCCGGACACGCACGCGGAGAAGCTCTCCTGGAAGTTGCGCCGTCGCAACTCGCCGTCGCCCACCACTTGCAGCCCCAGGGCTTCCTGCTTCCGGATCACCTCGCGGATGGTTTCATCCTGAGCCTGCCGCAACTCCTCCTCCTCGGCCTCGTACCGGTCATGCCGGAGGAAGACCTCCAGGAGCGGCTCGGGGTGGACGAGGCTGCCGATGTGTTCGGCGCGCAGGGTGCGGAACTCTGCTTCAGTACTCATGGATCGTTCCTTGGAGAAGCCCTGTTCGAGATGTTTCGCCGTCCTTCGACTTCGCTCGCCCTACGACGGGTTCAGGACTCGCTACGCTCAGGACGAACAAGGTTGCTTGTCGCCAACCTCAGTCTCCCTGGGCGGCTTCATCTCCCTTGAGCCTGGCGAGACCCGCCCGGATGGACGGCATGAAGATCAGCACCACCGCGAAGACCAGCAGTGCCGCGGTCATCGGCCGCTCCCACATGAAGCTGATGCCGTCGGTGAGGTTCATTGCGCGGGCGAAGTTGTCCTCCAGCAGCGGCCCGAGGATGAAGCCGATCAACATCGGCGCCAGCGGGTAGCCGGCCATGCGCATGATGGTGGCCACGAACCCCATGCCGGTGAGCAGAAGCAGCTCGGTGGCGTTGTTCTGGCCGATGTAGCTGCCCATCATGGTGAAGAACAGGATGAACGGGATCAGGTAGTTGCGGGGGATCTCCAGCAGCTTGGCGATGTAGGGGATCAGCGGCAGGTTGAGGATCAGCAGCACCACGTTGCCGATGTACATGGAGATGATCACCGCCCAGAAGATGGAGGGATTGTCCACCATGAGGCGCGGCCCTGGCGCCACGTTCAAGGCGATCAAGGCGCCCAGTAGGATCGCGGTGGTGCCGGATCCGGGAATGCCCAGCGTGAGCAACGGCACGAACGAACCGGTGCAGGCCGCGTTGTTGGCGGTTTCCGGCGCGGCGAGGCCCTTGATGGAGCCTTTCCCGAACTTGGCCCGGTCCTCCCCCTTGGCGATGTTGCGTTCCACCGCGTAGCCGAGGAACGACGCGATCGTCGCCCCCGCCCCCGGCATGACCCCGATGAAGAAGCCCTGCAGCGACTGCCGGCCGATGACCGGGGCGATCTCCTTGGCCTCGTCGCGGGTGATCCGCAGGTTCGCGATCTTGCCGCCTCCGTCGCCGCCCCGTTCCGAGCGTTTCGGGTTGAGCACCAGGTACAGGGCTTCCGGCAGGGCGAACAGGGCCATGGCGAGGGTGATGAAGCTGATGCCGCTCTGCAGGTCATAGATGCCGAAGGTGAAGCGCGGCGCGTTGAACAGGGCGCTTTCCCCGACGGTCGCCAGCATGACGCCGAGAACGGTCATCATCAGCGCCTTGGCCACCTGACCGGAGCCCGCGAAAGCGGCGATGGCGGCAAGCCCCACGACCATGAGCGCGAAGTACTCGGCGGAGTGGAACAACAGGGCGACGGTGGCCAGTCCGGGCGCGAACCCCATCAGCAGGATGGCGCCGATGGTGCCGCCGGAAAAGGAACCGATGGCGGCGACGGTGAGCGCCTTGCCGGCCAGCCCCTGGCGCGCCATGGGATAGCCGTCGAACGCGGTGGCCACGGTCCCGGCCACGCCCGGCGCGTTGATGAGAATGGACGAGGTGGAGCCGCCGAATATGGCGCCGTAGTACACCCCGGCCAGCAGGATCAGCGCGGCCGCCGGATCACCGATCTGGATGGCCACCGGGATCATGATGGCGATGATCGACATCGGCCCCAAGCCCGGCAGCATGCCGATGAAGGTGCCGATGAGGCACCCGGCGACGACCATCAGGAGGTTCTGGATGCTGAAGGCGGTGGACAGACCGGTGAGGATTCCTTCGATCATCGGTCTGTCCCCTAGATGAACCAGGGCCAGGGGCGGAGGAAGATGCCGAGCACTTCCTGCACCAGGTACCAGATCAGGAACGCCGCCAGCACGGCGACCGGAACCAGGAGCGCGTAGCGTCGCTCGCCGAGGATCACGGCGCCGCCGGCGATGAACAGTGTCGTCGTAGTCAGGAACCCAACGGGTCGAAGCAGCAGCGCGTAGGCCACCATGAGAGCCAGCAGCAGAATCGTCTGGCCGAGGTTGTACTGCCGAAGATTTCCGGTGTCGATGCCGTCCGAGTCGTCTTCCCCCCCGGCCCCGGCACGGGACTGGATCAGCACCGCAAGCCCCACCACCACGCCGAGGACGCTCAGCCACTTGGGGAGCACGTTGGGCAGGAACGCCAGGTTGCGCTCGAACGGAAGGATCGAGGCCTCCATGACCACGAAGGCCGTGTACCCGTAGACCAGGCAAATGAGGATGAAAACAAAGGCGATGGCGCGTTCGAGGGTCATGCAATCCCTCCTCTTCGTCCCTCGCGCTACGGGGAGACAAGCCGGGGCGCCCTCCAACGGGCGCCCCGGTTGATTCGGGCGGTTACTTCAGAAAGCCGAGCTGCTGCAACAAGGCTTTCATCACCTTCTCCTGGTTCTCCAGGAACGCGACGAAATCCTTTCCGGAGTTGTGGATGTCCACCCAGCCGTTGCGGTCGCGCACGGCCTTCCACTCCGGCGTGGCATACATGGCCGCGATGGCCTTGCGGTACTGGTTCGCTTTGTCTTCCGGCAGCCCCGGGGCGCCGAAGAAGCCGCGCCAGTTGACGAACGTTACGTCGATTCCCTGTTCCTTGAGAGTAGGGGCATCCTTGAACGCCGCCACGCGCTCCGGCGCGGTGACCGCCAGAATGCGCATCTCGCCGGCCTTGGCCAGCCCGACGGCCTCGGAGAAGCCGGTGGAGCCCGCGGCGACCTCGCCGGACAGGATGGCCGCGTTCAGCTTGCCGCCGGCGTCATAGGCAATGTACTTGACCTTGGTCGGATCGGCCCCGGCCGCCTGGAAGGCCATCGCAATGGACAGGTGGTCCAGGGACCCCGGCACCGACCCGCCGCCGACGGACACCTTGCGGGGGTCCTTCTTGTAGGCGGCGACGACGTCCGCGAAATTCTTGTAGGGGCTGTCCTTGCCGGTGATGATGGCCTGGTAGTCGCCGATGGTGCCGGCGATCATGGTCAGGTCGCGGAAGTTGTGGGGAAAGCGCCCCACCAGCGAGCGGATGATGATGGGCGTCGAGTTGACCATCAGGGTGCCGTGATTGGACGCGGCGTTCTCGATGAGAAAGCCGATGGCCTTGCCGCCGCCGCCGCCGGACATGTTCTCGTACGAGGCCGAGCCGACGATGCCGGCCTTGGTCAGGGCCTCGCCGGTGCCCCGGGCGGTGCCGTCCCAGCCGCCGCCGGCGCCGCCGGGAATGAGGAAGTGGATCTTGTCCAGCACCTTGTCGGCGGCGAGAGCCGAGTTTGGAACGCTGAACGCCAGTGTAAGCGCCGCGAAGGCGACCAGGGTCAAGCGTCCAACGAAGTAGCGTTGTCTCATCTCGTAGTCCTCCCGAGTAAAGAATAGGTTGGGTTATGGTCTCTAGCTCACTCGTGACCATTTGTCCAACTCAAGCCACGTCGTCTGCGGAACCCGAGATCGGCCGGGATTCGACCGGCCGTTCCGCCCGGCCTTGCCGGCGAAACCTGCTGTTGATGTTGCATGGCAAATGGGATAAACAGGCCGAATCCACAAAACCCAGGAGGTATTCGAATGAACCGAAAAGCCATGTTTCTGAGCTTGGTTGTGGCGGTTGCGCTGTTGTTGGGATCGAGCGCGTTCGCACAGTGGAACATCTCGGTGGTGGGCTCGCCCGCGGGCGGCACGCTCCAGGTGAAGGCCGAGGGGATCGGCGAAGCCCTGCGCCGGGCCATCCCCAAGTCGAACGTCAGCGTCCCGACCTCCAGCCCCGGCGCGGGCCTGGCGCTGATCGGCACCGGCAAGGCGGAAGTGGCCGTGGGCGCTTCGGCGCGCATGGCGGTCAACGCGTTGCGCGGCAATGCGCCGTTCAAGCGGAAGTACGACTTCAAGCTGCTGGCCTTCTGGGGCGCGGACCTCTTCATGTTCGTGGCCACCCCCAAGGCCGGTCTCAAGACCTTCGGCGACTACGTGTCCAAGAAGGCCAAGGACGGCATCTCGGTGGGTCCTCCGGGAAGCGGTTCCTACATGGTCTTCGACGACGTGGCGAAGGTGCATGGCACCAACTTCAAGGCGATGGAAGGCTGGGGCGCGAAGATCCACTATCAATACTCCGCTCCCTCCCTGGAGCTGCTCCAGGACGGCCAGATCGAGGGCCTGGGCGGTCTGTGGGGGCAGCCGAGCGCCCGCATCGTCGACCTCACCAACAACCGCGAGATGGTCTGGGTGGGCCTCGACAAGGAAGCCATCGACAAGCTCGGCGCGGAGTTCGGGTATGAGTACGTGATGCTCGACAGCCCCGGGGACTTCGGCTACGGCTACAAGTTCGTCAACAAGGAGCCCCTGCACACCGTGCGCATGGCCGACATCATCACCATCCGTTCGGACCTGTCCGAGGATCAGGCATACACCATCACCAAGGCGGTCTTCGGCAGCAAGGACTACCTGGTGAACGTGCACAAGTCCTTCGTGGCGCTCACCGCGGCGAACACCGTGGCGCTCGACAAGGCGTCGGACGCGCTGAGTCTCCACGCGGGCACCGTGAAGTATTTCCGCGAAGTAGGCGCCATGAAGTAGTGGCGCGTGCGAGTCGGGCGCCGGCGCGGGACGTTGGGTCCGCGCCGGCGCCCGGCGTCTCGTCACGCGGCATGCCCTTCCCGCGTGACCTGCCAACCTTGACCTAGAGTCACCAACCCATGTCCTTCCTGACCACCCTGGGCCAGGTGTACGAGGAGTACGCCGAGGGTAGCCGCAGGCAGTTCACCGGCATCGCCGGCAAGCTCGTCCCGGGCTTCGCCATCCTGTACTCGCTCTACCACCTCTACGTCTTCATCATCGGCGTGGGGAAGCTCAACGTCTTCCAGCACCGGTCGACACACCTCTTGTGGCTGCTGGCGTTCTCCTTCATCGTCTACGCGCCCGGGGCCAAGAAGACGCGGGTGAGCTGGTGGGACTGGTTCCTGGCCGCCCTCTGCATCGCCATCTGGGGCTACATGATGCTCAACCTCAACCGCATCACCCTGTGGTTGAGCCTCATCGACGAGCCGCCGCTGCTGGACCTGATCTTCGGCACCCTGTTGGTCCTGCTGGTGCTCGAGGGGGTACGGCGGGTGTCCAGGATGCCGCTGGTGCTCGTCACCGTGATCTTCCTCGTCTACATGTTCTGGGGAAATCTTCTCGGCGGCATCTGGTGGCACTCGGGCATGACCTTCGACCGGGTCATCGACGTGCTGTTCCTGAGCCCCCAGGGCATGTGGGGCTCGCTGATGAACATCTCGGCGACCTATATCATCTTGTTCGTGCTCTTCGGCCAGTTGCTGCTGCACCTGGGCGGCGCCGCGTTCTTCGTGGACCTGGCCGACGCCATGGCAGGTCGCGCGCGCGGGGGGCCGGCCAAGGTGGCGGTGGTGGGGAGCGGGCTGTTCGGCACCATCTCCGGGAGCCAGATCGCCAACGTCGCCACCAGCGGCTCCTTCACCATCCCGATGATGAAGCGGGTCGGCTTCCGGCCGGAATTCGCCGGCGCCGTAGAGCTGTCGGCATCCATGGGCGGGATGTTCATGCCGCCGGTGATGGCGTCCACCGTGTTCCTGATGAGCGACATCAGCGGCATCCCCTACGTCGAGATCATCGTGGCGGCGTTCATCCCCGCCTGTCTCTACTTCTTCACGGTCTTCTGGCAGGTGCACCTGGAGAGCGTGAAGATGGGGATCACTTCCCCCACCGAGGGCCGGCGCTCGGCGTGGGACGTCCTTAAGGAGGATGGCCACTTCATCGTGCCGCTGGTGGTCATCGTCTGGGTGCTGCTGGAAGGCTACACTCCCATCCGGGCCGCGCTGGTGGCCATCGCGACGCTGCTGGTGGTCACGGCCATCCGGAAGAAGGGCCGCAAGGACTTCATCAAGAACGTGCTCAAGGGGCTCGAGACCGGCGCCACCACCTCCATCATCGTGGCGTTGCCCATCGCCGCCGGCGCCATCATGGTCACGGCCATCTCGGCCACCGGCCTCGGCGGCAAGTTCGGCTCCATGGTGATGCTGTTCTCCGGCGGCTACCTGTTCCCGGCCCTGGTGATCGCCATGATCGCCTCCCTGGTGCTGGGGGCGCCGCTGTCGGTGGCGGCCACCTACATCCTCACGGCCATCATGATCGTGCCCGTGACCGTGCAACTCGGCGTGCCGCCGCTGGCCGCGCACCTGTTCGCGGTCTACTTCGCGGTCATCGCGCCGATGTCTCCGCCGGCGGGTCCGGCCATGTTCCTTGCCGGAGGCCTGGCCGGAGCCAACCCCATGTTGGTGGGGCTCCTCGGCATGCGTATGGCGGTGGGCGCGTTCGTGCTGCCGTTCCTGTTCGTCTTCAATGGCGGACTGCTCATGCATGGAACCATCCTCGAGATCCTGTTCTCGACCGGCGTGGCCGCTCTCGCGCTATTCGCTTTGGCCGCGGGTTTCGAGGGCTGGATCTCCAGGGCAACCGCCGCCTGGGAGCGCGTCCTCCTGATGGCGGGCGGTTTCACCATGATCTTCCCGGGTGCCCTGACCCTCAGCGTGGGCGCCGGCGCCGTGATCCTGGCCATCGTCGCCCATTTGGTCCGGGTGAAGGCCTTCCGGGCCGCGCCCGCGTCTCCTTGACGCGTCGCCAACCAAACCTTATCCTCGCATGGAACCAGTGCCCGGTATCCCGAGGCGGCCGCGTGGCCGGCCCAACCGAGCCGGGCGACCACCCCAGGGCCGGATGGTTCGGAGTAGCAGGGAGTTGTTTGTAGCGCGTACAGTGCTGGTGGTGCTCCTGCTCGCGTGGGTGGCGGGTTGCTCCTTTACAACGCCGCCGCCGAAGCGCCAGGCGGACATCTGCCAGGTCTTCGCACAGTATCCGGACTGGTACGACTACGCGGTCAAGTCCCAGCGCCAGTGGGGCACGCCGGTGCACATCCTCATGGCCTTCGTGCGCCACGAATCCAGCTACCGGAGCCACGCCAAGCCGCCCCGGCGCTGGGTCTGGTTCATCCCGCTGGGGCGCCCGTCATCGGCCAAGGGGTATGCCCAGGCCCAGGATCCGGTGTGGAGCGAGTACCAGGCGGAACGGGGCAGGCTGTTCCGCAGCCGCTCGGACATGGAGGACGCCCTGGACTTCGTCGGCTGGTACAACTACCAGACCTGGCGCCAGCTCGGCATCTTTCGCACCGACGCCGAAAATCTCTATCTCGCCTACCACGAGGGACGCGGCGGCTATACGCGAGGGACCTGGAAGAAGAAGCCGAAGCTCCAGCGCACCGCCAGGAACGTCGCCGCCACCGCCGGCCAGTACCGCTCCCAACTCGCCCAATGCGAGTCGCGGTTCCGTTGCGACTCCTGGTACCAGGTCTGGCCGCTGTGCCGCTGACCGGTCCAGCTCGGCACCGTCGTTCTCACGGAGTAGCCTGCCGTGCCCGGCCCGTCATTCCGGCGAAAACCGGAATCCAGGCGGGACCGGGCTCGGGTGACTTCAATACCTGCTTGCAAACAGCGACGACTCTGTCATAGAGTGCGGTCGCTCATCGCCTCGCGATGAAGAAAACAACAAGGAGCGTCGAAATGAAGCAATTCAGGAACAGATGGACGGCGCCGGCAGCGCTGTTGGCCTTCGGCATCGCGACCCTGGCGGCTACGACCGCCACCGCGTCGGACATGACCGGCATCAGCGTGGGCCGGACGACCTCGGCGAGCGGATTCCACATCCCCTCGTACATCGCCATGGAGCAGGGCATCTTCAAGAAGTACGGGCTGGACGCCAAGTACCGCAGCATGAGCGGCAAGGCTTTGCTCAACGCCGGCATCGCCAAGCAGATCGACTACGTGCCGATTCCCGGCGGCGGCTCCCAGGCGGCTCTCAAGGGCGCGCCGATCACCTACCTGGTGGGCCAGTCGCTGATCTCCCAGTGGACCGTCACCGCCCACGCGAGCATCAAGTCGGTGAAGGACCTCAAGGGCAAGATCATCGGCCTGGGGCGGCCCGGCAGCGCCGACTATGATGAGGCCGACATCGTGCTGTCCAAGAACTTCGGCATGGAGCCCGGCCGCGACTACAAGGTCATCAGTTTCCGCGGCGAGGCCGAGCGGATCGCCGCCATGATCAACGGCGACATCCACGCCGGCCTGCTCACGTTCCCCCATGCCGCCAAGGCGAAGCTGGCCGGTTTCAAGGTCATCCTGAAGACCGGCAAGTACCTGCCCCGCATCGGCGGCAGCTTCTGGGTCCACAACGATTACCTCAAGGCCAACCGGGAGGCGTGCAAGAGGTTCATTCACGCCATGGCCGAGGCCGCCGAGTACATGAAGAACAACAAGGAAGGGTCCGTGGACGTCATCCAGAAGTACTTCGCCATGAAGGACCGCCGGGAAGCCGAAGGGGTTTGGGAGGAAGTGTTCGACCAGTACGGGCCGGACATGCCCGAGGCCCTGGTCCTGAGCCTCTTCGAGTCCCGCGTCAAGCGCATGATCGCGAAGAACCTCTGGCCCAAGGACAAGCCTCTCCCCGACGTCGAGAAGTTCGTCGCCAGGGACCTGCTGAACGAGACCCTGAGAGAGCGGGGCTACTACCTGCAGCCGAAGCCGCTGTAGGACTCCCCCCATTCCTGATGCACGAGGGGGACACGGCCTGTGACCGTGTCCCCCTCCGTCCGCTTCCGCTTCCTTCCGCGGATCCTCAGAACGTCTTCACCTGCTCCGGCCGCCACCGGCTCAGCCGGTCTTCCAGCTTCTTGACCATCATGGTCATCACCAGGGAGATGCCCATGAACAG
Organism: uncultured Binatia bacterium (SeqCode); assembly: GCA_965204205.1. Taxonomy (GTDB): domain Bacteria; phylum Desulfobacterota; class Binatia; order UBA9968; family JAJDTQ01; genus JAJDTQ01. The sequence goes on from OZ241976.1 coordinate 731,432, forward strand.
GATGAGGCCGGCGAAGACCACATCCACGATGTAGTTGCCGGCGGCCGCGGCCATGAGGTAGCCGATGCCCTGGTCGGAGCCGAAGAACTCACCCACCACCACGCCCAGGATGGCGCGGCCGATGGCGAGCCTCAGGCCGGCGATGATGTAGGGCAGGGAGTTGGGCAGCACCACGATCTTCATGAGCTGCCACTCGTTGGCGCCGAAGGAGCGCACCACGTTGACGAGCACGCGGTCCACGTTCTTGACGCCCTCGTAGGTGTTGATGAGGAGCGGGAACAGCGCGCCGATGAAGACGATGATCACCGTGGACCAGATGCCGAAGCCGAACCACAGCACCACCAGCGGGAGGAACACCAGCCGCGGGGTGGCGTTGAAGGCGGTGACGAAGGGGTCGAACATGGCGTTGAGCGTGTAGAAACGCCCCATCACCAGCCCCACGGGCAACGCCACGATGATGGAGAGCCCGAGGCCGATGACGAACTCGCTGGCGCTGACGTAGAAATGGAACGCCACCTCGCCCGAGGTGGCCATCTCGAAGAGCCTCAGGGCGATGTGGTACGGGGTGGTGAAGAAGAGCGCCAACCCCTTGGGTAGCGGCACGATATGAGGAGCCGCCTCCCAGGCCAGCAGGAACAGCACGATGAAGCCCCATCCCAGGATGGGTTCCTCGTTCTCGCGGTACTGTGACAGGTAGCGGTTCATCGTGTTTCCTGGGTGCGCCAGGGGGCGATGGTGAGCTCGGCCTTGCGCAGGCCCACGGTGAAGATCACCGCGATGATCATCAGCACGAGGATGCACACGAACATCTGCGCAAGCTGGTACATGTCGCCGTACCAGATCAGCGCGTGGCCGATGCCCTCGGAGGCGGCGTAGAATTCGCCGACGATGATGCCGACGATGCCCCGGCCGATGGCGATCCTGGCTCCCGCCACGATGTAGGGGAGGGTGCTCGGCAGGATCACCTTGAAGTAGAGGTCGCGCTCCTTCCCGCCCAGGGACCGGACCACGTTGATCAGCAGGGTGTCCACCGAGCGGACGCCGGCGAAGGCGTTGAAGATGAACGGGAACACGGCGAGAAGAAAGATCAGGATGGTCTTGCCCTTGACGCCGACGCCGAACATGACGATGAGAAGCGGCGCCAGCGCCACCAGCGGACTGGCGTACAGGGCGGTCAGGAACGGGTCCAGCGCGAACGCCACCCGGCGCCTCCAGCCCATGACCACCCCCAGGGGGATGCCCACCGCCACCGCGGCGGCGAACCCGAAGACGAAGGGCGTGCCGCTGACGTAGATGTCCTTCCAGAGCTCGCCGCTCAGGATCAGGTCACCCGTCGCCTCCCACATCAGCGACGGCTTGGTGATGAAGAACGGGTTGAAGGTGAAGACGTAGGTGAGCAGGAACTCCCACACGAGGAAGAAGCCCGCCACCGCCCCCGCCCCCAGCAGGAAGCGCACGCTGCGTTCCGACAGTCCCTTGAGTCCCATCTACTCTCTCGCGTTCAACTCGTCCTTGAGGGAGTTCCAGATGTCGAGCTTGATGTCGTTGAACTCCGGCGACAGCCGCATCTCGTAGCCCCGCGGCCTGGGCAGATTGATCTTGATGATCCGCTTGGTCTTCCCGGGCCTCGCGGTCATCACGATCACCCGGTCCGAAAGATACGCCGCCTCCTCGATGCTGTGGGTCACGAACAGCACGGTCTTCTTGTGCTTGTCCCAGATCTGCAGCAACTCCGCCTGCATGAGGTCGCGCGTCTGCGCGTCCAGTGCGGCGAAGGGCTCGTCCATGAGCAGCACCTCGGGGTCGGTGGCCAGCGCCCTCGCGAGTCCTACCCGCTGTTTCATGCCGCCCGACAGCTCGTGCGGGAAGTGCCCCTCGAACCCCGTGAGCCCCACCAGGTTGATGAGCTCCTGGGCTCGCGGACGGCGCTGGGCGACCGATTCGCCCTTGAGCTCCGGCCCGAGCTCCACGTTGGCGAGCACTGTCCGCCACGGCAGCAGCCCGAACTCCTGAAAGACCATGGCTCGCTCGACCCCCGGGCCGGTGATCTTCTTGCCGCCGATCTCCAGCTCGCCTATATCCGGCTTGAGCAGCCCCAGCAGCACGTTCAAAAAGGTGCTTTTGCCGCAGCCCGACGGTCCCACGATGGAGACGAACTCGCCGCTGTTCAGCTCGATGCGGAAATCCTTGAGTGCCGTGACCGCGTCCCTGTTCTTGGGCGTGAACGTCAACGTGATATCGGTGGATCGGATGTAGGGTTCCATCGGCCCCGAAACTACTACAATGATGGTAGGGTGACAAGTGAGACGATGGCGGAGGAACGTTGAAGGGCCGGGAGTTCGCGTGGCTTCGGGGTGACTCTGCTTGACTTCCGGGAGTGCGGTATTCACAGTCCGTGTCAAAGGAACCGGTGTGTCCCACGTGCATGGGTCCGGTGAGGCGCGGGATGCGCATGGTTTGGAGGAGCAAGAACGGGCGATGTCCGAATTCGTCGATGGGGCCGCGGGGTTGTTCTACCGTTTTGCTGCCAGCGGAGCGTTGCCTGCCTCGTGGTTCCGCGACGTGGACCCCGCTGGTGTGGCACGAGCCAAGCGTACCGGACGGCTCTCCCTGGAGATCGTGAGCCACTGCTGGCGGTACGGGCACTTCCTCACCTATCAGCTTAGCTCCCTCGTCAAACACCGCACGGACAAGCTCGATGTCACCATGACCGTGTACCATGCGCCGGGCGACGAATCGGTGGTGCGAGTGCTGCGCTTCTTCGAGGGTATCGCCGTACCCGGTGTCTCGTGGAACTGGAGGCGGTTGTCCGAGGACAGGTTGTTCCGCCGCAGCATCGGCCGCAACCTTGCCGCCCGAGCCACCGGAGCCGACTGGATATGGTTCACTGATGCGGACATCGTGTTCCACGAAGGGTGCCTCGACACCCTGGCGGACCTCTTGCAGGGAAGGGACGACGTCCTCGTGCATCCAAGGTCGCCGCTGGGCACCTCACTGCTGCCGGAAGACCATGAGATTCTGAAACGAGGGCGCGCCACCCCGGCCCTTCTCGACATTCCGGTGGCGGAGTTCCGGCCCTACGGCGGAAACCACGACCGGGCCAAGGGACCCTACCAGATCACCCACGGCGACGCGGCTCGGGCCGTCGGCTACTGTGCATCCATCGGTCTCTACCAGAGACCGGCGTCGCGCTGGCGCAAGGCTTATGAGGATCGGGCGTTCCGTTGGCTCCTGGGCACGGAAGGCACGGCCCTCGATATCCCGGGTGTCTGCCAGATCCGGCATGTCGCCAAGGGACGGTACCGGAACGATTCGGCGTCGGGCCGGTTCCGTTCCTTCATGCGCGCAAGCCGTGATCGGCGGTCCTGATGGCTCTAATCGTCGATTGTGCGGTCCTTCGACTTCGCTGCACTCCATTTCGGTTGTAGAGTCAGGAGGCAGCCAGTATTTTGATAAAGGGAACTCTGCGTCGCAGGATAGGACCCCAGGCCAACGATCCGGCCTTCTTCCCTGAAGAGCCACCTCATGCCGAAGCACTTGGTCGACATCGTCAACGACTACTGTCTCGATAGACTCGGGGTCTTGCCGGACCTCGCCAACCCAAAGGGCTACAACGACAAGGTAAATTGGCTGAAGATCCATGACCAGATGACGGAACAGGTCATTTGCTGCGACAAACTGCTTGTTCGCGCCTACGTTGCCGACCGGATCGGCCGCGGTTGCCTTCTCGACGTCTACCAGATGGCGCGAAGCGTTGGCCGAATTGCTTTTGAAGCGCTGCCTGAACGCTACGTGTTGAAAACCAATCACGACAGCGGGAGCGTGTATGTCGTAGCCGACAAGCGTACGCTCAGACGTGCACGGAGGCAAATCCGCAGGAGGATCAAGCGGACCTATGGGGTGGCCAAAGGCGAATGGGCTTATGCACATGTTTCTCCCTTTGTGTTCGCGGAAGAACTGATGCACGGGCCGACCACCGATTACAAGTTCCACTGCTGTGCTGGAGAGATCCGCTGGGTTCAAATCATCGCAGACCGGGCGTTGAACAAACCACGGGAAACGATGGTCGATGAAAGTTATTCGCCTCTCCCACTCCACTTCAACTACGAGAATACCTACGAGCCTGAGCCACCGGCTCGCCCGACGACGTGGGACCGGATGAAGGAGATGGCCCGCACGCTCAGCGAACCGTTCCGATACGTCCGCGTCGATCTCTACGAATACAAGGCGCGCCCCATTTTCGGGGAACTGACGTTTTGGCCCTTGGCAGGCTGTTGCAGGACCAAGGACGAGCCCGCCTTCGGCCAAATGCTGGACTTCGACACCACGTTGAAACGCCCCATGATCCACGACATAGTCGACAACGAACAAGACAGCAGCACGATTAGGGTTCTGGGCGACATCGTGAAGCGAAAATTGCCTCGCATGGCCGGGATCGCAACTTGAGCAGGGATTCCCGCGCACGCGTGGCTCTTGTCCTCCCCAATCTCAGGGGAGGCGGTGCGGAGAGGTCACTGCTGGGTGTCGCCGGAGGATTGATCGAACGTGGACACCGGGTTGATATCATACTGTTCGGATCACGAATCCACTATCCCACGGACGTTCCCGGGAACGCGCGCTTGTTCATCGTGGACAACAAGCCGGACGCACGGACGAAGGATTGCGCCAGTCACCTGCTTGCCGAGTTGATCCAGCTTCCTGTGTCGCCGATCCCGCGCGATTGGAGCAGCATCATGGGCGCGCTCAAATGGGACCCACTTTGTCTGCCGGACCCACGCCTGGTCAAACAAACCCGCGCTGTCGCCGCATACATGCGCCGTGAACGACCCGATTGTGTCGTCCCAAGTCTGCCTCGCGCCAAGATCGCGACTCTACTGGCATGTGGCCTGTTGGCCACGCCTCCCCCCATAGTGCCGACTATACGCAACGTGATCCAAGCCCGCCGTCCTGGCCACAGGCGCAGGTACAGGCGGCTGTTCGGGCAGGCATCCCACTTCGTTTGCGTGTCTCAGGGTGTAGCGGATGCGGTGGTGGAACAACTCGGTGTTCCCAGGACAAAGGTTTCCACCATATACAACCCCGTCGTTACCGCGGCCCTCGGTGCTCAGATGGTCCAGCCAGCGAACCACCCGTGGATGAACGACGGGGGAGCACCGGTCATACTCTCCGCCGGGCGCCTTGCGAAACAGAAGGACCATCCCACTCTCATCAAGGCGTTCGCGCGTGTCTCCGCAAACCGGCGGTGTCGTCTGATCATCCTCGGTGAAGGAAGACGGCGGAAGGCGCTTGAACGGCTGGTCCAGGGTCTTGGGCTTATCGACCGTGTTTCCCTTCCGGGTTGGGTGGACAATCCTTTCGCCTTGATGTCACGTGCCGCGCTATTTGTGCTTTCTTCGCGACACGAAGGTTTGCCAGGGGTTCTCGTCCAGGCGCTGGCATGCGGCTGTCCTTGTGTCAGCACGGATTGCCCGGCCGGTCCGGCGGAAATACTTCAAGGTGGGCGTCTCGGGCCGCTCGTGCCGGTTGGTGACCCCCTCCGGTTGGCGGAGGCCATGACCGCGGTCCTGGACCAACCTACCGACCGGCGAACGTTGCGCGAAGGCGCGGCCCCTTTTTCCGCCGAGAGAGCCGTCTCCGCCTACGAGCGTCTGATTTTATCCACCATTTCGGATCGTCGTCAGGGTTTCTTGGTGTCGGAGCAGGCATGAAAACCGATCTTCCCATGTCCATCATCCTTTTTCTGTGCATGGCGTTGCTGGTCCTGGGCTCCACGAGCAACGCGTTTTCCCAAACCGCGGTCATCGAGGATGCTGCGGCCCTGCACGAACTGGCCTGCAAGGAACCCAAGAGGGACGGTTCCCCCTGGAACGTCACGCACCTCTACGAATGCGACGGCCGGCGCCTCTTCATCCCCTACCAGTTATGGACCGGGGCTGAATGGGACGGCGACAAGGACGCTCCCTGCATGCACGAGGCGGACACCCTCTTCCACGTCAACAACCGAAGCACGACCACGATCAAGGGGCCCAAGGAATGGAGAGGTAGGCAAATCTGGTCGAGGGAGAAGGTTGACGGCTCGAAAACGCAGTACTTCGAGTGCCACGCCAAGGGGATCGGGCGTCTCTGGGAGACTCGGAAGGGGCGGGAAAGGACCCGCCAGCCGGGTCGGTGCAAGTTCCCCGCGGGGTACGGATGGGAACCCGGAAAGAGAAGGCAGTGCGTCAAGACCGCCCTGAAGATTTACCAGATCGAGTTCGACGGCGATCACAACCTGTCTGCCCTGGAGTTTGAATACTGGTACAGGTCCAGGGGTAGTTACGTGCTGGATCACAAATACCGGTATGTGCCGAACCAGGGGATGGCGAATGCCTGGCCTCAGCGGCGGTAGGATACCCTCGCTACACTCCCAGGTACCGATGCCTCACGTCGTCCGCCGCGGCCAGGGCGGCGGAATCGCCGGTCCAGGTGATGCGGCCCTTCTCCATGATGTAGTGGCGGTCGGCGATCTGCATCAGGGCGCCGTGGTTGCTGTCGATCAGGAGGATGGCCTGACCCACGGCCTTGAGGCGCTCCAGGCAGCGCCAGATCTCGGCGCACACCAGCGGCGCCAGGCCCTCGGTGGCCTCGTCCAGGAGGACCAGGCGGGCGTTGGTCATGAGCGCCCGCCCGATGGCGAGCATCTGCTGCTCGCCGCCCGACAGGTTGCGGCCATACAGGTTCTTGCGTGACTCCAACGCGGGAAACATCTCGAATATGCGCTCCACGGTCCAGGGTTCCGTGCCGGGCGCCTGGGAAGCGGATCCGTAACCCGCGGCCACCAGGAGGTTCTCCCGCACCGTGAGGTTCGGAAAGACCTGCCTGCCTTCCGGCACCAGCCCGATGCCTGCCCGTGCCACCGCATAGCTCGGCCAACCCTGGATCTCCGCGCCCTGGAACCGGATCCTTCCCGCCTGTGGTCGCACCAGCCCCATGATGGACTTGACCGTGGTGGTCTTGCCCATGCCGTTGCGGCCCATGAGGGTCACCATCTCGCCGGCGTCCACCCGCAGGGTTACGTCGAACAGGACTTGGCTCGGGCCGTAGAAAGTCCGCACGCCTTCCAACTCGAGCATCACGCGTCCTCCCCCAGATAGGCCTCCCGCACCACCGGGTCCGCCCGGATGACGTCCGGAGGGCCGGTGGCCACCTCGCGCCCGGACACCAGCACGGTGACCCGGTCAGCCAGGGCGAACACCGCGTCCATGTCATGCTCCACCAGCAGGATCGCCACCCGTTCCTTGAGTCCCCCCAGCAGCGCCACCATGCGGTTGGCCTCGTCAGGACCCATGCCGGCCATGGGCTCGTCCAGGAGCAGCAGCGAGGGGGCGGTGGCCAGCGCCATGGCGATCTCGAGCTGGCGCTGCTCGCCGTGGGCCAGGTTGCGGGCGATGACGCCGCCGCGTCCGCCCAGGCCCACCTGCTCCAGGGTCCGGCGCGCGGGCTCCCGTAGCGACGGGTCCGATCGCGCCCCGCGCCAGAACCGGAAGGAGTGGCCACCGTGGGCCTGCACCGCCATGGCCACGTTGTCCTCGGCGGTGAAGCCGCCGAACACGGAGGTGATTTGAAACGAACGGGCCAGGCCCAGCCGGGCGCGTTCGTGCACGGGCTTGCGGGTGATCTCCCGGCCGCCGAGGTGGATCGCGCCCTGGTCGGACGCCACCTCGCCGGACAGTTGCTTGATGGCGGTGGTCTTGCCCGCCCCGTTGGGGCCGATGACGGCGTGGATCTCTCCGTGGACAACGTCGAGGGAGAGGGAGTCCGTGGCCTTCAGGGCGCCGTATGCCTTGGTGAGCCCGCGCGCCGTGAGCAGCGCTTCAGCCATCGGAGTTGCCTCCCTGGAACCAGCCCCAGATGCCGCGGCGGGCGAACAGCACCACCAGCACCATCACCGGCCCCAGAATGATCATCCAGTGTTCCATGTACGCGGAGAGGACCTCCTCCAGGAGCAGCAGCACAAAGGCGCCGATGACGGGTCCCGCCAGCGTCCCCATGCCGCCCAGGATGACCATGACCATGATCTCCCCGGACACCGTCCAGTGCATCAGGCCCGGGCTCACGAAGCCCATGTAGTTGGCCATCAGGGCGCCCGCGAGGCCGGCCGCCGCGCCGGCCATGACGAAGGCCACGAGCTTGTAGCGGTAGACCGGGAAGCCCAGCGCCAACATCCGCTGCTCGTTTTCCTTGCAGCCCTGCAGCACCATGCCGAAGCGGGAATGCACCAGCCGCCGCCCGAGCACCAGGAAGACCACCAGGATCACCAGGCAAAGGTAGTAGAAGGAGGATTCGTTTTCGAGGTCGAGCCCCGGAAGGCTGTTCTTCCGGGCGATGCTCAGCCCGTCGTCGCCGCCGTACATCTCCAGGGAGACGAAGAAGTAGTAGAGCATCTGGGCGAAGGCCAGCGTGATCATGATGAAATACATGCCGCTGGTGCGCAGGCTGACGGCGCCCACCAGAAGGGCCAGCAGCGCCGCCGCCGTCACCGCCAACGGCAAGACGCTCAGGGCGCTCTCGAGACCGGGAAGCGAGAAGGGCCATGCCGGGGCCTCGCCGCCGGCTGCATGGAATGAAAGGACGCCGACCACGTAGGCCCCGGCCCCGAAGTAGGCCGAGTGGCCGAAGCTCACCATGCCGCCGAAGCCGAGGATGAGGTCCAGGCTCGCCGCCGCCAGCGCGAAGATGAAAATCCGGGTGAAGAGCCCGATGAGAAACGACTCATCCAGCGCTTCGGCCGCGGGCGGCAGCACCAGCAGGGCCGCCGCGACGCAGGTCAGGAGCGCGGCCCTCCACCCGGTTGCGAGACGGCCGGCCTTGCCTTCGGCCGATGCTCGGGAAACGGCTGCCGTTCGGGACGCGTCACTCATGAGTCGATGGCGGGTTCGGGGACGAGACGGACACGGGCGTCACGACCGGGCGTGGACCGGCAGCAGTCCGCTGGGCTTCCATACCAGGATGGCCGCCATGAAGATGTAGATGGACATGGAGGCGAGGGATGCGCCCACGCCGTTGGCGGTGGCCGGGTCGAGAAAGAGCCCCAGGGAAGCCGGCAGGAACGCCCGCCCCATGGTATCGATGAAACCCACCAGGCAGGATCCCAGGAGCGCGCCGCGGACCGAGCCGATGCCGCCGATGACGATCACCACGAAGGTCAGGATCAGGATGTTCTCGCCCATCCCCACTTCCACCGACCACACCGGCCCGGCCATGGCGCCGGCGAGCCCGGCCAGCATCGCGCCCAGGCCGAACACCAAGGTGTAGAGCACCGGCACGTTCACCCCCAGGGCTCCGATGATCTCCCGGTTGCTGGCGCTGGCCCGGATCATCATGCCCATGCGGGTGCGGACGATGAGCCAGTAGAGCGAGAACGCCACCAGGCCGCCCACGGCGATGATGGCCAGCCGGTACAGGGGGTAGTCCACGCCCGGGATGATCTGCACCGAACCCGACAGCGCCGCCGGAACGTCGAGGAACAGCGCGCGCGGGCCCCAGAGGATCTTGGTCAGCTCGTTGAAAAAAAGGATGAGGCCGAAGGTGGCCAGGACCTGGTCCAGGTGGTCGCGGCTGTAGAGGGTCCGCAGCGCCACCCTCTCCACCGCGATGCCCACCAGCGCCGAGGCGCACAGCGTGGCCGCCAGGGCCAGCCAGAAGGAGCCGGTGAGCTGGTACACGGTGGCGCATACGTAGGCGCCCACCATGTAGAGCGAGCCGTGGGCGAGGTTGATCATCCCCATGATGCCGAACACCAGGGTCAGTCCGGCGGCCATGAGGAAGAGCATGACCCCGAACTGCAGGCCGTTGAGGACCTGCTCGAGGACCAGCAGCATGGACATGGTTCGTGAGCCCGGTCTCGCCCGTCCCCCCTCCCGGGTTCCGGGTCAAGCCCGGAATGACGGGTTCGGGTTTCGGGTGCAAGGCCGCCGGTGTCCCGTCGCACCGGTCCGTGAAGACGGGACACCGGTTCAATGGAGGGTCGCTACATCTTGCACTGGCCGGCGTAGGCGTCCGCGTGGTCCGAGAAGGCCTTGCCGACGGTCTTGTTGGTCAACACCTTGCCCTCGCGCACCACCTCGCGGACGTGGACGTCCTGGACCGGGTGGTGGTTCGGGCCGAACTTGAAGCTTCCGCGCACCGACTCGAAGTCGGCCTTGCGCAGGGCCGCGCGGAAGGCCGCCTTGTCGGACACCTGGCCGCCCGTGCTCTTGAGGGCGGAGCCGATCAGCCGGGCCGCGTCGTAGCCCTGGCTTGCGTAAAGCGACGGAAGCCGCTGATAGGCCTTCTGGAATCCGGCCACGAAGGCCTTGTTGGCCGCGTTGTCGATGTCCTTGTTCCACTGCGACGAGTTGATCACCCCCAGCGCCGCGTCGCCCACGGCCCCGAGGATGGTCTGGTCGAACGAGAAGGCAGGGCCGAACAACGGGATCTTCCCGGTCAGGCCCGCCTGATGGTACTGCTTGATGAAGCTGATGCCCATGCCGCCGGGCAGGAAGAAGAACACCGCGTCGGGGTTGGCGCCGCGCAGCGCGGCGATCTCGGCCGCGTAGTCCTTCTGCCCCAGCTTGGTGTAGACTTCACCGGCCACGTTGCCCTTGTAGAAGCGCTTGAAGCCGCGGAGCGCGTCTTTCCCCGCCGGGTAGTTGGGCGCCAGGATGTAGGCGTTCTTATAGCCCTTCTGCGCCACGTGCTGCCCCATGGCCTCGTGCAGGTTGTCGTTCTGCCAGGCCACGTTGAAGTAGTTCTCGTGGCAGCCCTTGCCGGCCAGCTTCGATGGTCCGGCGTTGGGGCTGATGTAGAAAACCCCGGCCTCCACCACCTTCGGCACCACCGCGATGGCCAGGTTCGACCAGATGATCCCGGTCATGATGTCGACCTTGTCGCGCTTGACGAAGCGGTTGGCCACCTGCAGCGCCTTGCCCGACTTGCGCGCGTCGTCCTCCACCAGGAACTCCACCGCGGTCCCGCCGAGCTTGCCCCCCTCCTGGTCGACGGCCAGCTTGAAGCCGTCCCGCACCGCCACGCCGAGCGCGCTGCCGCCGCCCGACAGGGTCGTGATCATGCCGATCTTTACCTGGGCCGCCAGCGTCGCCGGCGCCCCCGCCAAGGCTATCGTAATCAGGGCAATCATCCATTTTCGCACGGCAAGGATCCTCCTTTGCAGTTGACTCCGGGCATCGTACATCCAAAGACGAGCGGTGGTCAATGCAACGCAAGGGCCTCCCTGACGGTTGTTGACCCGCAGTAAAGGGTGGCTTAAGGAAGTCTCAGCTGTGAAAACGTACCGCAGTTCTCAAGCCGTTAAGCTACCTTCTTGAGTTTGAGAACGACTTCGCGTCGCATCCGACCGTCGAGGCCTGCGAGGTTTGAGTGTTTCGAGGGTGGCGGCAAATAACGGCGGCTCGCCGGCAGTTCTCTGGAGTGCCGGGCCACACAATGTAGTCCGACCGCACGCGCTACCGCTTCTACGATCAGAGAGTTCGGTATATATGTGCCGCGCATAGTGTTTTCACCCACTACATAAACGGCTTGGCCATGATCGGTGAGGACTCTAGCGGTTTCCCGAACCACTCTCCGCAGGTCGTCAATGTAACGACTCAGTATAGATTCTTGCCTCTTCGGTAGCTGCGGCTGCAGCTTCAAGTTCGATAGGATCTCTACTATTTCAGGATCGTCAGTTATGTCTTTTCCGACCTCAGCACCGACAACAGTGGATCGGAGATCGCGAAGTTGTTTGGCGGAGTGTCCCATCCAAACGAGTGAAAACTTGCTGCATCGCAAGTAGTCAATTGCGTTGAGGTAGGGTGGAGACGTGAGGACCAAGTCGATAGTTCCGTCGTTCAAGCTGAGATTACGGGCATCGCCTTCTTCTACGCGAATGGCAGACCCGTATGCGACGGGGCCTCCGTCGATGCAATTTTTGGCCACACGGTCTACTGCCGAAAGGAAATTGCGGAAGGGTTTGGAGGGAGCGCGTGCAAAGACCCGGTGCGGCCGGCTATGTGACAGATCCATTGCTCGAGACGCCCCGGATTGTTTGGTTATGATGAGACGTGAGAAAGAACACCACAAAGCCCGACGGATGATGTGATTTTCCACGTTGTTTATACCCGCTGAGAGAGAGGCGAGTTGTCGTCGCGCGTAGTCGTCGAACCAGTACCGTATGAAACGCCGAGTCTCGGAATCTGCGTTCTCCGGGTATGCGTCGCGAACCTTGAGGAACGAAAAGCGCCTGCGGGCATCATCTAGAACTTTAACTGCCCTTTCCCGCAAGCTCCTCGATTCAATTGGGGTTGTCCACACCCTGGCGATAAGAACAGCTAGAGGGTCGATGTCCACGCCAACAGCGAAGTGTCCCCTTGATCCCGCTACTGCGAGCACCGTGCCTGATCCGGACATTGGATCTAGAACGCGCAGCTCTCCTTCGCATCTCGCCACCACATCCAACGCAAGGTCTGGTGCCATACGAGCTGGGAACGGATGGACGGAGTGTCGGCCAAGTATACCGTAGATGGTTTTGTCGTCGTGAGGCGCCATTTTTTATGTCACGTGGATCCCGTCGTCTCTGGGGTAGTCGCTGATAGTGGCTTCGATGGCTGCGATCACGTTCTCCGCACTTTGGTCTAGCTCGACTTTCTCTGCGCCTGCGAAAATCGCTCCAGGCGCCATTTGGGTCATTGCTTTACAAAGTTCGGCTAGGTCGGTGTCCGTTTCGTACTCGATGGGGGGGTTCAGATGGGAGAGTTCAACACGAAGGGCGGAGTAGTTCACCCATGCCCGTTTAAACTTCCTCTGCAGTTGTTCGACGGTCTCGACAATTCGCCGGTACGGCGGTTTGGTTACTGAAGCTGCGGAAATCGCCGTTACCCAAGCGGCGGATTCTTCGGGAAGGCTGCATTGGCGGAATAATTCACGGATTTTCTGGAGACCAAGTTGTTTTACAGGACGAAGCCGAACCAATCGAGCGAGGTCGTCGACATTAATTAGCGTAGTGGTGGCATGGCTTCCTTCCTTCGCCGACTTCGCTCTATCGTCCGCAATGGATGTTCCCAGCGCGGAGCGCTCTCCCTTGGAGGTTGGGAACGCCGGGCCCACGACAATTGCGTGGTCACATTCGAATTGACGGCGATGCCTAATCACGGCAGCGATACCAACGTCCTTTGCGGAGACTGGCTTACCCGCTTGTTGTTTACTCTTGGCCTCTAGACTGACCTTGTAGTGCCGGGGATTGCCGTTGTCGTCTGCGGAAAGGTGGGCTGCCGCCACGGCATCCGGTTGTCCAGACTTTCCTAAGGGCGTAACGTCGAAACCAAGACTACGGAATGCGTCGCAGACACACTCCTCCAACTGGCTTGGGCTGTTGCGCGCGTCTAACAACGCGTTGGCGACGGAAAGCGCACTTTGACGCCCTGAGTCGTTTGCGAGGTGTCGCAAAAGTTGATCGCGCGTTGACAAAAATTCGTCACTTTCGTTGGGATTCACGCCAATGGAATGAAGATGGGCTTCTGCTAGGACCTCTGCCATTGCGAGCAGCTCGAGTGGCTGTCCCCAATGTTTGTTGATGAACTCATCGTGAAACGTAGCGATGAATGGGTGCCAGCCGTTCAACCGCAAAGATCCTGTAACGGTGTCGAACCGAGCAATTCCATCACGTGATGATCCACCAAACTCAATGGAAATGTCGGTAACGAAATCGTCGCCGGCTGTACGCCCCTCAAGGTCGGCTAGAAATGCCTTGCGGTCCGCGTCAGATTGGAATGTGGGAACGATCAGGTAACGGGAGTTGTTTCTGCCCTCTACTACAGCTCGTGACAACTCGACGATCGGTGTGCGCGATAGACTGGCGGGACTGGCGGCAAGCTTGCGGGCAAGCTTTGCTCCCGGTTCTTCCCGTTCTACACGTTTCTCGATCTCTGGACGGACTGCGTTAAAAATAGCCCGTAGAAGATCTTGCGCCGTTTCGAGTAGCGGCCCTTCGCCAACGGCTTCACGGTTAGATCGGAGTCCTACGTCCAACCCGTCCATATGGATGACGAGTCGGAATCGCCCAAACGTACCGTGGCGCAATTCGTCAGGTGAAATCCCAAAATGGCCGTCAGTGACGTTGAGCAAACGCCCGTATACGTAGACAAAGAAGCCGTGGCTACGGCTGATCTCGTCGGACTTGCCGGTGAGGAGGTCCTTGTATGCCTCCGCATAGCCTGTCGCCCTCCCTAACCCCGGGACATTGATACCAAATCGGTGCTCGCTAGCTGGAGGCTCGTCTTTGTCCTCCGACTGCGTTATTCCTCGCGGTCGCGGTCGCGGAAGGTCGACTAAGTCTCTTCCAAGTGTCCAACGTTTGATCCTGTTCTTCGCACCCCTGCTGGGAAAAAGTTTCTCACCGTTGAGCCAGATTCCGAAGTCGGGTCGAAGAGGTAGAGCTGTCCGCAGTATCCACCGAAGGATGCCGGGCTTGATCTCGTGTACCTTGTCTTTCAGCGATGACATGACGCTGACCGTCCAAGCGGTCGGACTCGTCTCTCCAAAGAGGCGCACCTTAGACGCCCTGAATGCGGCCGTCTCCACCCACGGCTTCACGGCCCGTTTCGCTTGGGTGGTGTTCAACTCACGGAGTGCAATCTTGATAGGGGATTTCGGCTCGACATCTTGGCCGACGCGCGTATCGATTACGCTGTAGTCCATGGAGGTTGAATAGTATCTTCCTCCACTCTTGCTGATGTGAGTTAGGCGATTGGCAAGTACATATGTGGCTAGCTTGCCGATCCCAAACTTGCCGATTTGTTTCCGACCGCGCGGTAGGACAGGCAGATCGCGTTTGTTGCTGATACCGATGAGCCAGTGTCGCTTGAGGCCCTCCTGCCCCATCCCTTCGCCGTCGTCGATAACGGCGATAGTGGCATCCTGATCGTGTAGGTTCGGTGAAAGGAGGACATGAACTCCCTGGGCGCCGGCGTCGAAGGAATTGACGACGAGTTCTTCCATCGCCTTGTTGGGGCTCGTGTAAAGGCCTTCGGAAAATAGCTCGACGATCCTGTAGCTGAGCCGTACCTCAATATTGTCGGTCACGTCGCCTAGGGACGCAAAAGTGGGTTCTTTTCCCATGGGCTATCTACTCTAATCGACCAATCCTGTCGTTTCCTTAGAGGGTCAACAAAAATTGTCGTACGTATTCGGATCAGCTCGCTTCCCGGTACAGGTCCAGCGCCTTCACCACCGGGGCGTCGCTCATGGACAGCAGGATGGCGTCGGTGTCCGGCGAGTGGTTGGCGTGGGCGTGCTGGTTCCACAGCGGCACCACGAAAGAGTCGCCTTGCCGCCACTCGAAGACCTGGCCGCCGATGATGGAGCTGCCCTCGCCGCGGTACACGTGATAGATGACCGTGCTGGTGTGGCGGTGGGGCAGGGTCTCGTGGCCGGGCTCCAGGAGCTGGACGGCGCACTGGACGGTGGGCATGGTGGGACCTCCGGTGACCGGGTTCAGGAACTCCAGCAGATAGCCGTCGTAGGGGTCCCGCCCCGCATGGTTGCGTCTGAGCTGTTCCAGGCTGCGTGCCGTGTCGGCCCACTTGTAGTGAAAGAACTGCCGCGGCGGCTCCATGGCGGGGCGCGCGTGGCTGTAGAAGCCCGCGGTTTCCTCGCTGGTGGCCTCCACGTTCTGCTGCTCCTGATGGTAGGGCTCGAAGTAGAGTTGATGCAGGGCCTGCGTGAGCGGGATGTCGAGGCCGTCGAGCCAGATGATGGGCGCGCCCGAGTCGTTGACGTGGTCGTGCCACGTGAGCTGGGGCGTCAGGATGAGATCGCCCTCCTCCATGACGCACTTCTGCCCGTTGACGGTGGTGTAGGCGTCCCGGCCGCCGAGCACGAAGCGGAAGGCCGCCGCCGTGTGGCGGTGGGCGCGCGCGTACTCGCCGTGCTTCACGTACTGGAACGAGAAGTGGATGGTGTGGGTGGTGCCGTGGCCGCCGGCGATGCCGGGGTTCAGAAGCCGGATGGTCCGGCGCTCCGCGTCCTGCTCCAGGTTGACCACCTCCCCGGCCCGTATCATGCTTTCGTGCACGTCTTCCCAGCGCCACAGGTGGGGCTGCACGCTGGTGACGGGGTAGGGCGGCAGGTCTTCCAGTCCCAGGCTCCAGTGCCCTTCGAGGCTCTTCTCGGTCATGTCCCGGTTGAGCTGCTCGATGGAATCGCCGATGCGCTCCTGCTTCATTCCGGTCTCCTTCCGCCTGTCACCGTTGGTCCAGGGCACCAGAATACACCACTGGAGAAGCAAGTGAAACGATCCCGCCGCGGCTGCCCGTGCGCAGTCATGCGTCGTTGCAATTGCCCGCGTTGCCCGATATGTCATCCTTTCCGTCTCGACAATCCCAAGCACAAGGAAGCCGCATGCTGGTCATATCGGAAGCACAGGTAAGGGGACTCCTCGATCTCGACGAATTGATCGCCGCGCTGGAGCAGGCGCACGTCCAGTTCTCCGCGGGCAAGGTGGTGATGCCGGTCCGCCTGGTGGTGCCGTTGCCGGAAATCCAGGGCCGTATCACGAGCATGCCGGCGTTCATGAACGAGGAGAAGGCGCTGGGGATCAAGATCATCTCCTATTTCCGTGACAACCCGCGACAGGGCCTGCCGCCGATCCTGGCCACCATCTCCCTCTACAGCGCCGAGACCGGAGCGATCGAGGTGTTGATGGACGGCGTCTACATCACCGCCATCCGCACTGCCTGCGCGTCGGCCATGGCCACCAAGGCGCTGGCTCGGGCGGAGACGCCGGTGCTGGGCGTCCTGGGCGCGGGCACTCAGGCGCGGACCCACATCCGCGCGCTGAGCCGGGTCCGCTCCGTCGAGCGGGTGCTCATCTGGAGCCCGACGGCCGTCAACGCGATCTACGTCAGGGAGGAACTGGAGGACGAGTTGGGCTTCCCGATCCAGCCGCAAGAGTCCGCCGAGGCGGTGGTGCGCGGCGCCGACGTCCTGACCGCGGTTACGGACGCGGCCGAGCCCATCCTGCAGGCCGGGTGGCTGAAGCCCGGCGTCCACATCAACGCCGTGGGCTCGCACCGGCCCGAGGCCCGGGAGATGGGTGGCGACACGGTCCAGCGGTCGACGGTGATCGTCGACTCCCTGGACGCCATCAACAGCGAGTGTGGCGACATCCTGCTGGCGATCGAGGAGGGCGTCATCACTCCGGACCACGTGCGCGGCGAGATCGGCGAGGTGCTGGCGGGCGCCAAGCCCGGACGCACCGGCGACGACGAGATCACCATGTACAAGTCCGTGGGCATCGCGGCCCAGGACGTGGCCGCCGCCAGCCTCGTCTACCGGCGAGCGTTGGAGCAGGGCGTGGGCACCGAGGTGGAGATATAGGAGCCTTCGGCAACGGCGCCCTTCGACTTCGCTACGCCTGTCCTGAGCTTGTCGAAGGGCTCGGGGCGAACGGAAGAGTGGTTTGGCCGTATCCGGAAGAACAGGGATGGACGCGAACGAAACAAGACAATGCATCGAGCGGGGCCTGGACGAGGACGAGGTCCGGCGCCTGCTGGTGAAGCTGCTGCAGGCGCCCAGCCCCCAGACCGAGCTGCTGGAAAGGGAGCCGCGGGTGCTGGCGCTGATCCGCGATCTGGTGCGGCCCGAGCTCGAGGCCGAGGGTATCCGCGGCGACATCGACGACATGGGCAACCTCACGGCCCGGCTGCCCGGCACCGGAGCGGCGCCGGGCCTGGTGCTGGTGTCCTACGCCATGAACGCCGCCCCCAGCACCATGCCCAACCCGTATTCCGGAGAGATCGTCGACGGCGCGCCCTACGGGCTCGAAGGACCGTGCGGGTGGGGCCGCGGCGCGTGCGAGCAGAAGGGAAGCCTGGCGGCCATGCTCAGCGCGGTGAAGCTCATCGCCCGAAGCGGGTGGGAGCTCCCCGGGGATCTCTACTTTGTCACCAGCACCGCGGGCGAGAGCGGCAAGCACGAGTCCCTCGACCACGTGCTGTCGAGCGGCGCCATCGACGCCGGCTGGGGCCTTATCGACGGCCCTCCCGAAATCCAGCTCGGCAACAAGGGCCGCATCGACGTGCGCATCGTGGTGCGCGGCCGCCAGGCCCACAGCAGCCGCCCGTGGGACGGCGTCAACGCGGTGGACGGCGCGGTCAAGGTGCTGGAACGGCTCGCGCCGCTCATGCCCTATCCCGAGGACAAGAGCCATCCGGAGCTGGGCCGGGTTTCCCTCACGCCCACGGCCATCGAGAGCTACCCCAAGTCGACCCACACCATTCCGAGCGAATGCCACATCAAGATGGACCGCCGGCTGCTGCCCGGTGACGACGCCGACCGCGCGGTGGAGCAACTGGCCCGGGCCATCGGGGGCATCGAGCCCTGGGAGGTGGCGCTGGAGAAGGAAGAGTTCATGTATCCCTGCGAGGTGGGGAAGGATGCCGGCGTGGTGGTGGCCCTGGGCGGCGCCATCCGGACGATGTTGGGACGGGAGCCGGAATACAGCTTCTCCACCGCCGCCAACGATACCGGACTGCTCAACGTCCGGGGGATCGAGACCGTCAACTACGGTTCCCGCGCCGTGCGGTTCCAGCACACGGACAACGACCTGGTCCCCCTCAAGAGCGTAATCGAGGCGACCAAGGTGTTCCTGTTCATGGCGCTGCAGCGCTGACATGAATGCCCGGAACCGTCACTCCCACGCAAGCGGGAATCCGGGGATGGCGGGGAGTGGCGCAACGGTAACGGTGGGGGAAACGGAGCACAGGTTTGTTGCAGCTTGAGCAACCGCCAGGAGAACCAGCATGCCTATGACCGACGAAAAGTTCATCGACGTGGACGGGGTCCGGACACGTTACTTCGAGCAGGGGACGGGGGAACCGCTGGTGCTGTGGCACGGCAGCCACTTCGGCACCACGGATGCCTGTGACAGCGCCCTGGACTGGGAGCTCAACTTCGACGCGTTGGCGGAGTCCTTCCGGGTGATCGCGGTGGACAAGCTCGGTCAGGGTCACACCGGCAACCCCAGGACCGACGACGACTACACGCCCGCCGCCGTGGTGGAACACGCTCACGGGTTCCTCAAGGCCATGGGACTCCGGGACGTCCACCTGTGCGGCCACTCCCGCGGCGGCTACCTGGTGGCCCGGCTCACGCTGCTGCATCCCGAGATCGTCAAGTCCTGCATCATCGTGGACAGCGGGACGCTTTCGCCGGGCCCTTCGCTCACGGAATTGGTGATGGCGAACCGGCCCGAGCCGTACCTGAGCCGGGAAAGCCAGCGCTGGGTCGTGGAGCACTACTCCTACGGCACCGGGCACATCACCGAAGGCTGGATCGACGCGGCGGTGGAGATCTCCGAGCTCCCCAAGTACCAGGAGTCCGTGCGTGCGATGAACGGCGGAGGATTGAAGCTGTTCATGCGCAACCTCGTCCTCGACAAGGAGGAGTGCCTCCAGTGGATGCAGGAGGGGCGGCTCAAGACCCCCACCCTGGTGGTGTGGGGCTACAACGACCCGACGGCACAATACCGGCGGGGCCTCTCGCTGTTCGACTTCGTCGCCGGCAGCACGGAGAACGCGCAACTGCACGTCATCAACAAGGCAGGCCACTTCTGCTACCGGGAACAGCCGGATCAGTTCAATAAGGCCGTAACCGGATTCATCGAAAGCCTTGGTTGAGGGGCGACGGGCCGGCATCGAGCGCGGTACTGACAACGCGGGAAGCGGGATGGAGTTCCCGGGACCGTGGAGGAAGGGCGTCATGAAATCGATTCTGCTTCTGTCGAGCGTGTTCCTGCTGGTGGCGACGGCCGGTTGCACCACCGGTGGCGGTCCGAGGATGAAGGAAGTCGAGCTCACCGAGACGCAAGAGCGGTTCAGGACCAAGACGACCTTCAAGGACGGGGTCGTCGGCGTTGAGGTGCGACGCGGGGACGGAAGTACCACGACACTGGTCAGTACGATCGACCTGGAGCGCACGTGGGCGCAGTACAATCCCCCGCCGGTCATCCCGGGATTTGCGGATCGGGAATGGTTGCTGGTGCAGAACCGCCACGACGGGAGACTCTATGCTTACGCGTTCATCGGTTGGGACACGGACGATCCAGCCGACTACCTGGCGGCGGGGTGGTGGGCCCACTTCCCCCCGGGGGGTTCGCGGCGGAACCTGGATGAGGCCGAAACGGGTGTATTCATTGACGGTCCGGAAATCGACCCTTCGAACCCGCCGCAGATGCCGGTAGCCGGCGAAGCCACCTATGCGGGTAGCGTCGGCGGCGTCTACCGGTACAATTACGGCAGCGAATGGGGAAGGTTGGACGGGGCGAGCCAGCACACCGAGTTCGGCGCCGTCATCGAGCTCCGGGCCGATTTCGTCGACGGCACCATTCAGGGTTGCATCGGGTGTACGGAGGACATCAGGATACAGGCGGGCCAGTACCTGTATCCCATCGTGACCTGGTGGACCCGGGACCCCGTCGCATTGCCCACGGACTACGAGCTGCGCCTCGGGCCCACGCGTTTCAACGCGGATGGGACGTTCGAGAACACCGACGTAACGGTGACGCATCCGGGGCGGACCGTCACGGATACGACCGGTGTGTGGGCCGGACAGTTCTCCAACGTCCCGGATCCGGAAGGCAATCCCCGCCGGGTCGTCGGCTTGAGCGAGGTCGCGTTCGCGGAAGCCGACGGCAGCAGCGGGAGCTTCGTGGGCATATTTTCCGCCCTGACACCGGCAACCCTCGGACCGGCGGAGGATGAGACGCCTTGAAACCGGTCCTGGCGTCCTGTTCCACGGGACACCACACTAGAGTTGCAACGGAACGGCTTCGCTGAGTGAAATTGTCCGGACGGTTACCTTGGCCCGGTAGGGATAGATCTCGACGCCTGCCCTGGCCGCGCGGCGCAGCCAGCGGCCGTATTCGGCATCGATTTCGTCGGCGGGTCTGAAGGATGGGCACGGTCCCCGTTGGATGACGAACAGCAGCACGGCGCGGTGGCCTCGCCGCCGTAGTCGAATCAGTTCTTTCAGGTGCTTGGTGCCGCGTTCGCTGACGGCATCGGGGAAGGCGGCGACCCGGTCCACCACCAATGTGACGTTCTTGACCTCCACGTAGCACTGCTGGTCCGCGCTCTCCAGCAGGAAGTCCAGCCGGGACCCCGGCCGCGTCGGCACCTCGGCCCGGAGGCGTTCATAGCCCTGCAACTCCGTGACGATCCCGGATTCGATCCCTTCCCGCGCCAGGCGGTTGGCCGCCAGCGTATTGATCCCCACGAGCGTGCGGCCGACCCGGATCAGCTCCCAGGTGTAGGCGAGTTTCCGGCCCTTGCCGCTTTGGTCCGAGAGATAGACGCGGCTGCCCGGCTCGTTGCAGCCCAACATGCTGCCGGTGTTGGTGCAGTGTGCGGTCACCAGCGTGCCGTCGTCGAGACGGACATCGGCGAGGAAGCGCTTGTAGCGCTTGATGAGGGTTCCGGGGATGAGCGGGGTGGTGAAGCGCATAGCGCCATGGAGAGAGGCCGCAAGTGCCCCGATTCGTCATTCCCGCGAAAGACGGAGACGGAGGCTCACTCCCATTTTCGTATCGAGGACGTTTCCCTGTCGCCGTCGAGGCACTTCCCGGCGGCGCGGCGCAGCAGCACGCCGATGAGGTGGCGTTTGTATTCCGCGCTGCCTTCGCGGTCGTCGGTCAGGGCGGCTTGGTCGGCGAGGGCGTCGGCGGCCTCCTGGAGCCGCTGCTCCAGTGAGCCGGCGGGGCCGGTGATGAGGCTTTCCGCGGTCTGCGAGCGGCACGGCGTGGGGCTCACGCAGCCGACCGCGCAGCGGGCCTCGCGGATCTCCCCGCCGTCATCGTCCAGCTCGAGGGACAGCGCCAGCCCGAGCAGCGGCCGCTCGTGGACCTGGAACTTGAGATAGGCGTCGCGCTGCGACGGTCCCGGCAACGGCACCTCCACCCCGGTCAGGACCTCGTCCCGGCCCAGAGAGTTCTCATAGGCTCCGGCCAGAAGTTCGTCCATGGCAAGCGTCCGTTCGCCGGACTTGCCCTGCGCCCGCGCGGTGCCGCCCAGGGCCAGCAGCAGCGTGGCGGGATCGGAGTGGGGCTCGGCGAAGGCGAGGTTTCCGCCCAGCGTGCCGGTGGCGCGCACCCGGACGTTGGCGACCTGGGCTTCCATCTCCGACATCACCGGCAACAGCTCCCGCACCACCGCGGAACGCTCGATGGCCCGATGGGTGGCGCCGGCGCCGATGTGCAGGTTCCCATCGCGGCGTTCGATGCCGTCCAGGCCCGCCACGGCCTTGATGTCGATCAGGTGTTCATAGCGCAGCAGGTCGTGGCGCATGGCCAGCAGCAGTTCGGTGCCCCCGGCGTACAGGGTGCCGTTGTCGCCGTAGTGCTCGAGCATCTCCGCGGCCTCGTTCAGGTCGGCGGGCCGGTGGATGGCGAAGCGTCTGAGCGGCATCATGACTTGTCTTCTCCACGCGCGGCGCGCGTTTCCCGGATGGCGCGCCAGACCTTCTCCGGCGTGAGCGGCGCCCGGCGCACCCGGGCGCCGGTGGCGGCGTAGACCGCGTTGGCGATGTTGGCCGGCAGCGAATTGAGGGAGGCCTCGCCGCCTCCCTTGGCGCCGTAGGGTCCCACGCCGTCGCGGTTTTGCACCAGCTCCAGCTTCACCGTCCGCGGCATGTCGGAGAAGCGCGGCAGGCGGTACTCGAGCAGGTTGCCGTTGAGGAGCTGGTTGCGGTCGAACTCGAGCTCCTCGAACATGCCGATGCCCATCCCGGTGGTGGCGGCGCCGATGTCCTGGCCCTCGGCCAGCGCCGGGTTGATGGCCAGCCCCACGTCGCCGGCGGTACCGAGCTTTTCCATGGTCACCTTGCCGGTCTCCTCGTCCACCGACACCTCGATGCCGGTGGAGGCGGCTTCCCAGAACACCGGCAGTTGGGCGAAGTCGCCGTCTTTGCGGATGTAGGCGCGGCCGATGACCTCGCCGTCCGGCAGGCGGTAGTAGCGGGTCAGCACCTCGGACCAGGTGAGCTTCGCCTCGCCGCAGGTGATCCCGCCGCGAACGCTCTGTACTTCCGACTCCGGGACCCCCAGCACGTCCGCCGCCATGCGCACCATCTGCTCCATGGCCTCCCGGCTCGCCTCCTGCACCGCCCGGCCCATGAGGGTGGTGGTGCGGCTGGCGCCGGTGGAGCGATCGTAGGGGGTAATGGCGGTGTCGGAAGACACCACTCGGACCAGGTCGAAGGGAACGCCGAGCTCTTCGGCGACGATTTGCGGCAGCACCGTGTGGCTGCCCTGGCCAAGCTCGGTGCTGCCGATCATCAGCGACGCCGAGCCGTCGGCGTGCACGCGCACGGCCGTGGAGGTGAGGGGATAGGCGCCGGCGTCGCTGGCGGAGCAGCCGATGCTGCGCCCGTGGCCGCTCGGCAGCGGCTCCTTCCAGCCGAGGTTGTCGGCGACGATCTTCAAGTCCTGGGTCAAGGTGCCGTCGAACGGGCGCATGCCCGGGAAAAACTCCTGCCTGGGTTGCGCCGCGTTGTGCAAGCGGAACTCGTAAGGGTCCATGCCGATCTTGGCCGCCAACTCGTCGATCTGGGACTCGCCGGCCATGGTCACCTGGGCGCAGCCGAAGCCCCGGAAGGAACTGGCCGGCACGGTGTTGGTGTAGACCATGCGGTTGTCGATCTGGACGTTGGGGATGGCGTAGGGTCCGACGCAGCGGTTGGAAGACTTCTCGCACACCAGCGGGCTGTTCTCCGCGTAGGCGCCGGTGTTCATGTGGATCTTCGCCTGGCGGGCGATGATCTTGCCGTCGGCGTCC
This sequence comes from uncultured Binatia bacterium (SeqCode), assembly GCA_965204205.1. Lineage (GTDB taxonomy): Bacteria > Desulfobacterota > Binatia > UBA9968 > JAJDTQ01 > JAJDTQ01. The sequence goes on from OZ241976.1 coordinate 755,275, forward strand.
ACCGCGGTGCGCATCCAGGTCAGCGCGTCGTCGCCCCGGGTGGTGAGCATGGCCTCTTCCACGCTGAGCTGGAGCTTCACCGGGCGGCGCGCCTTCCAGGCGCAGGCCGACACCAGCGGCTCGATCTTGGTGTAGGACTTGCTGCCGTAGCCGCCGCCCACGAACGGGACTATCAGGCGGATCTGGCTCACCGGCATGTCGAAGATGGTCTTCAGGTCGTGGCGCACCATGAAGGGGTGCTGGGCGGACGAGTAGATGGTGACGCCCTGGTCGCCCACCTCGGCGATGGCCACGTAGGGCTCCATGGCGTAGGCATAGGCCATGGGGAAGTAGTACTCGCCCTCCACCACCGCCGCCGCCTTGGCGAACGCCTCGTCCACGTCGCCCCACTTGACGTGGTGCTCCTGGCACAGGTTCGTGCCCCGTCCGGCGGTGACCTCCCCTTCGAAGCCGCGCAGGGCCCCGGCCTCGAACTCGCGCTGGTGCAGCAGCGGCGCGTCTTTTTCCAGCGCCTCCTGGGGTTCCATCACCGCCGGCAGCTCCTCGTACTCGACGTGAATGAACTCCAGCGCCTCGTAGGCGGTGAGCTCGTCCTCGGCGATGACCGCGGCCACGGGCTCGCCGGCGTAGCGCACCTTGTCGATGGCCACCAGCGGGTGGTCCTTGACGGCGTGTCCGAAGTAGGGGTTCAGTCCTTCGAGGTCGTCGCCCCGCAACACGTTGAAGACGCCCGGGCGGGCCTCGGCCTTGGACGTGTCCATGGAGACGATCCGGGCGTGGGCGTAGGGGCTCCGCAGCACCTTGGCGTAGGCCATGCCCGGGAGCTTGACGTCGCTCACGTAGAGCGCCCGGCCCGACACCTTGGCGCGGCCGTCCCGGCGCGGCACCGAGTGGTTGACCACCTCGAAGTCGCGGCTCTGTTCGTCGCTCATGCCCGGGCCTCCTTCATCTTCGCCGCTGCCTTGCGGATGGCGTTCATGATGGACACGTATCCGGTGCAGCGGCAGAGGTTTCCGTCCATGTGGTGAATGATCTCGTCGTCGGAGGGGTCGGGGTTGTCGTCGAGCAGCGCCTTGGCGGAGAGGATCATACCCGGCGTGCAGAACCCGCACTGGAACGCGAACTCGTCGATGAAGCACTGCTGGATGGGGTGCAGCGTGCGGTCGCGGCTTTCGAGGCCCTCGATGGTGGTGACCGTGCGCCCGTGGGCCTCGTAGGCCAGGTAGGTGCAGGAGCTCACCGGGAGGCCGTCCACCAGCACCGTGCAGGCGCCGCACACCTGCACCTCGCACGAGATCTTGGTGCCGGTCAGGTTCAGGCGACCCCGGAGCACCTCCGACAGGGTTTGCTGCGGCTCGCACTCCACGGCCGTTTCCTTGCCATTGAGCTCGAAGCGCAGCTCCACGAGGGCTGGTTTGGCGTTAGACATAGTGCGGTATGATCTCCTCCGACCAGAGCAGCATCTCCTTGTACATGGTTTCCATGTCCGGGTAGATGAGCTTCAGCTCGAAGTGCTCGACGCCGGCCTCGATGAACTCGTCGATGCGGCGGCGGACGTCGTCCACCGAGCCGATGATGTGGCGGTCGAGGGCGAACTGGATGTTGTCCACGTCGCGCTCATAGGTATGAGAGCTTTCGCGGATGGTGGGCAACGCCAGCGTCATGGCCTCGTCCCGGGTGCGGGCGATGGCGGCAAGCTTCTCCACCGCGATCTTGATGCCCGCGGGATCCCGGCCCGCTTCCTCCGCGGCATTGCGGAGGAGCTCGCAGCCCCGGGCCATCTCCGTGGGCGAAAGCCACCCGGGGATCCAGCCCTCGCCGTAGCGGCCGGCCCGCACCGCCGCCTGGTCCATCCAGCCGCCGACCCATACCGGAGGATGGGGTTGCTGGATGGGCTTCGGGTGGATCTCCGCGTTGTCGAACTTGAGGTACTTGCCCTCGTAGGAGGCCATGGGCTGGGTCCAGATGGCCTTCATGGCCTCGATGTACTCGTCGGTGCGGTTGCCCCGGCCCTTGATGGGCACCTCGAACACGTCGAATTCGCTGGAGTCGCGGGTGGCCTTGGAGCCCAGTCCCACGCCCACCAGCAGCCGCCCGTCGCACAGGTGGTCCAGGGTGGCGCACTGCTTGGCGGCGTAGATGGGGTTGCGGAGCGGCATCACCAGGCAGGCCACGCCGATCTGGATGTCCTTGGTCTTGGCGGCCAGGTACGACATGGTGGTCATGCACTCGAAGAAGTTGGCCTCCTGGGCGTCGTTGAGGGCTTCGGCGGCGCCGGACGAGATGTGGTGCCGGTGCATCTCCGAGCTCCACACCACGTGGTCGTGAAGCCAGATGGTGTCGAAGCCAAGCTCCTCCGAGTTCTGGGCGGCCTTGACGATGTTCTCCTTGCTGGAGAGCGGCCCCGAGTTGGGCACCCGGATGCCGAATTCGAATTTACCCATGGTCTTTTATGCTCCTCGTCGTGTGGTGCCGGCTACGGAGGGCGACCGCCGGTCGCCCCTACCGGTCCGCAGCCTCGCCGGTGTGCGCTAGGGTTCCGTGATGCCGATGCGGTCGTATTTTAGGTGGCGGTTGTACCAGTCCACCACCTCGCCGGCGATCTGGTCGAAGTAGTCGTTGTAGACCCCGTAGTGGGTGGTCTTCTTGAGCATCACCAGCTTCTTGGGCTCTCCCGCCTTCTCGTACATGCGGACGGAGTGTTCCTCGGGCGTGGTGGCGTCGTACTCCACCGCGATGAACAGGACGCCGCGCGGCGAGATCTTGTGCACAACGTCCTCCGGCGCATAGTCCAGGATCGCGTCGGCGCACTGCAGCGGCATCTGGTTGGGGATCTTGGACGCCACCTCCTTCTTGATGTTGGTGGTCTTGCGCTCCGGCGTCTGGACCATGATCTCCTCGCGCGCCGCCACCAATTCCCCGGAGCCGTTGAGCACCCGCTGCCGGCGGTCTTCCTCGATGCGCTTGAGGTAGTCGATCCACTCGTACTCGCGGCGCATGGAATGAAGCCAGTCGCGGCCGTTGCACACGCCGAGGTAACACACCACGGCCTTGACCCGGTCGTCGGTGCCGCCCACCAGCACGGCGTTGCCGCCGCCGGTGCCGCCGGACCCGTAGGTGGCGATGCGGTCGGAGTCGACGTCGTCGCGGGTCTCCATGTAGGTGATGGCGTTGCGGATGTCCTCCGCCTGCCAGGTGGGCATGACCCAGCCCTTCTGCGGGCCCTCGCTCTGGCCCCAGCCGCGGTAGTCGAAGCACAGGCAGGCGTAGCCGGCCTCGCACAGGCGCTCGAACATCAGGATGTAATGCTTGGCGTCCTTGAGTCCCAGGAAGCCCGGGCCCTGAACGATGCCCGGCCAGGGTTTCCCCTCGTCGCCGTCCGGCAGGTAGATGGTCCCGTGGACCTCGTAGCCCTCGCTATAGAAAGTAACGTCCTCTGTTCGCATGTAGCTCTCCAAAAGAACCCGCGGGCCGGAGAAACGGGCACTGCCCCGCGCCCGACATCCCCGTCGCAGGCTTATGAACCGTGACCGACGCGCCTAGGCGCGCACCGCCGGCAGGACTTCCTTGCCCAACAGCTCGATCTGCTCGTACCAGTCCTCGTAGCGGAACCGCAGGTCGTAGACGATGTGGTCGAGGCCGCCCTCTTCGTAGCGCTGCGTGTCGCGGACGATGTCCTCGGGCGTGCCCGCCAGCAGCAACCCCTCGATGTCCTTGAGCTCGGAAAAGGTGCCCGAAGCGGGCTTGACCCAGGTGGGCTTCTTGTTGCCCTCGTTGATGAGCCCGGGCGCGTTGACCAGGCTCACCGCGGTGTCCTTGTCCTTGGCGATGCTGGTGATGGGGATGGCCCCGGTGGTCACCATGGGCTTGCCGGCCTTGTCGCAGAGGTCGTGCAGGTACTTGATGCACTTGTGGAACGTGGCCAGCGGGATCCGCCCTGGCATCCACCCGTCGCAGTAGTCCACGGCCCGCCGGCACGAAGCCGGAGTGCCGCCGCCGTACCAGATGGGGATGGGGGCCAACGGGGTGGGCTTCAGCTCCACGTCCGTGAAGGAGTAGTATTCGTCTTCGTAGTCGACCTTCTCGCCGGCCCAGAGCCGCCTTACGAGGTTGGAGTTGACCTTGGCCATGTTGAAGCGGTCTTCCCGCGTGTTCTTGAGCCCCGCCGCGGCGAACTCGTGCTGGAACGTTCCCGCGCCGATGCCCATGATCACCTTGCCGTCGGCCAGCACGCTCAGGGCCGCCATGCACTGGGCGAGGTGGATCGGGTGTCTGTGGGAGATCATCGTTCCCGTGCCCAGGATCAGCTTCTTGCACACCGACGAGATCGCCGACAGGATGGCGACGCATTCGATATGGGTGTTGTCCGTGCCCTCCATGCCGTGGGGTTCGAAGACCAGGTGGTCGCGGACCCAGACAGAGTCGAATCCCAATGACTCGGCCAGCTTCGATCCTTCGATGCACTTCTCCGCCGATCCCTGATCCCCGAAATGGGGCAACAACAGTCCGAACTTCAGGTTGGTCGCCATTCTTGAACCTCCTTGCGGTTTCTTGTGATCGTTGACCCGAATGGAATGACTGCCTCGCGGGAGCGAGGCTCGCCTCCGCCAACTGCTCGAAATGACGCCGTTAGGCGTCATTTCCGTGGGATTTCATGAACGGATGGTCGACCCGGCGGGAGCATTGTTGGACCGCACCACGGCATTGACGTTCCGCATGACCTTCCGAGCGAGCCTCCTATATAGACTCCGCCCACGATTACTGTCAAGCGCGGCCCGGCCCCCGGGACACCGCGGGAGGCCCCGGGATTGCGGCGGAGAAGCTTGCCCGAAACGCAGGGTCAGCCGTCTTCGGGAGGCTTGCGGCGGGTAGTGCCGGCGGGAGGTCGACGACCCATCAACGCGGAACGCACGTTGGCCAGGTAAGTGCGGCTCACCGGCACCAGGTGGCCGCCGGTGAGTTGCAGCAGCGTACGCTGGTTTTCCCTTGTCCAGCCTTCGACGTGCGGGTAGGCGACCCAGTAGGAACGGTGGATGCGAAGTCCTCGGTGGCCGAGTTCGGCGACGGCATCGACGAAACGCATCAGCACGGCGCGGCGACCCAGGGTGGTGACCACCTCCACGTAGTGGTCGCTCATCTTCAGATAGACGATGTCACGGCCGATCTCCGCGGGCAGGCGTTCCAGGAATTTGGAAGTCGTTTCGGCGGTTTGGGGCTCGCCGGCGCCGACGGCCGCGGCGCTCGTGTCGGGAGCGGGCTCCGCGGCCGTGTCCGTTTCCAGGCTCCCGGAGGGTCCGTGCTTGACGCGTTGGCTCACCAGGTAGTGGATCACGGCGGTGCACGATGCCACCGACAGGATCATGAACAGATAAACCGTGCCGAAACCGTAGGAGCGAAGGTAGGTACCAAAAAGCCCGTCGACGCCGTATATGACCGCGGTGCAGGTCGAGGCGGCTACGAACGTAGTGCCGACGACCGCCAGCGCGATGGCAAAGGGAGACCAGAAACGCGTCAGGTAGAGCCCTACGACGTACTCGGCGTGACACAGGGGAGCACACAAGGCCGCGCCCAGGGCCAAATAGGCAAGGCGCTGTTCCCAAGGCAGTCCAATAGTGCCCAGGGGGCAAATGGCGGCATAGGCTCCCAGGTAGAGCCCGATTACGATCAGCGCACTCCCGAGGACCTGGGGACTCAGTGCTTCCCGGTACGCGGATCGCCACTGCCGTGCACGGACCCCGGTCAAGTCGTTATCACGCACTGACGGAGAAATGGTGCCGTCCATGGGTGTCCTCGCGGTTTTGCGTGAACCGGGTCGTTCCGGACAGGTAGAGGAGATTGCGGCAGCAACCTCTACTGGCGATGGACGTCGTCGGTTTAGTTTGTACGAGCAGTCAAATTTGATAGTTCAAACACGCAGCTATGTCAACCGCGACCGCCAGGTACCTTGTGGTCCCGTTGGAATTCGTCTAATAAGGCTCAAGCAAATCAGCGTCCGGCGTCTAACGGGCGCTCCGGCGGAGGAATCACGATGAGCGATTTTTACAGTGAATGGTTGAGCGCGACCCAAAGGAACGAAGAGTTCGTAGAGAACGCGCCCCGGGTGGCGCGCCACAAGGAGCTCGAGTGGGTCCAGACGCGGCAGGATGCCAAGGCGGCGCTGATGATCGCGCCCGAGCTGGGTTTCCCCACCGGCGGCAGCATGATGATGCGCGCCGAGATTCCCGTGGGCTGGCATACCGGCTGTCACAGCCACGGCGAGGAAGCCATCTACGTCGAGAGCGGCACCGGCTTCATGGTCCTGGACGGGAAGCGCTACGATTTCGGTCCGGGAACCCTCCTGCACGTGCCCTACCGCTCCCAGCACCAGTTGTTCAACACCGGGGATGTTCCGGTCGGCTACATCTCGGGGCTGGCCTGGCACCTGGAGGCGTCGGTGTACATGGGTCGCATGGACCAGTTCGAGGACTGCGGCGCCAACGATTCCGGGGCGGTGGCCGCCATCGGGGCGGAGGAGTCCCAGTACTGGCCGGAGGACGGCCGCCGCATCTCCATGCACCAGGACCAGCACGAGCTCTCGGCCGAGTCCAAGCACGGCGCGACTTATTTCCTCATGGGCCGCAGCGGCAATCGCAACGGCTTCAAGGCCACCGCCGCGGCCATCAGCTCCATCTTCGTCGAGTTGCCGCGCTCCAAGAGCCACAGCCACGCCCACCCGGAGGCCTACCTCTACGCGCTGCAGGGCGCTGGCTACTCCGAGATCGGCGGCAGGCAATACACTTGGGAGCAGGGAGACGCGGTCCACGTACCCCCTGGGATGATGCACCACCAGCACTTCAACCCCAGCGACGGCGAGACCCGGGAGCTCCGCTTCGAGTTCGGCATCCGTTACTGGCTGGTGGATCAGTGGAAGGGCTACACCACCATCGACAAGCACCTCAAGGCCATGTCGATGGACGAGGACGACGAGGACAAGTAAGGGCGGTTTCCAATCCGTCCGTGCCGCCCTCGAGGGCGGTTGCGCGGGCGGTTACTCCCGGATCCCGGCCAGGTCCAGCAGAAACGCGTATTCGAGGGCGATCTCGCGGTAACGCTTGAAGCGCCCCGATGCGCCCCCGTGTCCCGCCTCCATATTGGTCTTCAACAGCAGCCGGTTTCCGTCGGTCTTGGTGGCGCGCAGCTTGGCCACCCACTTGGCCGGCTCCCAGTATTGCACCTGGGAGTCGTGCAGCCCGGTGGTCACCAGCATATGCGGGTATTGCTTGGCCTCGACGTTGTCGTATGGGGAATACGACAGCATGTAGTCGTAGTATTCCTTGTCGTTCGGGTTCCCCCACTCGTCATACTCGCCGGTGGTCAGCGGAATGTCGGGGTCCAGCATGGTGGTGACGATGTCCACGAACGGAACCTGCGCCACCATCCCCTTGAAGAGCTCGGGGCGCAGATTCACCACCGCGCCCATCAACAGGCCGCCGGCGCTCCCGCCCATGGCGAACAGCCGGTCCGGGGACGTGTAGCGTTGCTCGATCAGGTGTTCGGCACAGGCGATGAAGTCGCTGAAGGTGTTCTTCTTCCTGAGCAGCTTGCCGTCCTCGTACCACCCCCGTCCCATCTCCTCGCCGCCGCGGACGTGGGCGATGGCGAACACGAAGCCCCGGTCCAGCAGGCTCAGGCGCGCCGAGCCGAAGGCGGCGTCGAGGCTGTGGCCGTAGGAACCGTAGCCGTAGAGCAGCAGCGGGCTGCGGCCGTTCCGTTCCGTTCCCTCGCGGTACACCAGCGACACGGGGATCCGGGCCCCGTCTTGGGCCACGGCGTGCAACCGTTCCGTGCGATAGCCGGCTGAATCGAAACCACCCAGCACCTCCTCCTGTTTCAGCAGGGTCTTCTCCCGGGTCACCATGTCGTAGTCGTAGATGGAACTCGGCGTGGTCATGGAGGTGTAGCCGTATCGCAGCACCGTGGTGTCGAACTCCAGGTTGACGTTGGTGCCGGCCAGGTAGGCGGGTTCTCCGAACTCCAGGTAGTGTTCCGGCGAGCCGTCCCACGGCATCACCCGGATCTGCACCAGTCCGTCCCGCCGCTCCTCGAGCACCAGGTGGTCGCGGAACACCTCGAATCCCTCCAGCAGCACGTCGGCGCGGTGCGGTATGACCTCCTCCCAGTGCTCCTTGCCGGTCCGGTCCAGAGGGGTCGACATGAGCCGGAAGTTCTTGGCCTCGTGGTTGGTGTGGACGAAGAAGCGGTCCTCGAAGTGGTCCACGGCGTGCTCGTGCCCGCGCTCTCTCGGGAGGAAGAGCGTGAACGCGCCGGCAGGGTCCGCGGCGTCGAGATAGCGGTACTCGTTGGTGAGAGTCTGCGAGCAGACGATCATCACGTACCGTTTGGACTTGGTCTTGAACACGTGGGCCGAGAAGGTGTCGTCGGTCTCCTCGTAGACGAGCACGTCCTCGGCGGGATCCGTTCCCAGCACGTGGCGGTAGATGCGGTGCGAGCGCAGGGTCTCGGGGTCCTGCTTGGCGTAGAAGAGGGTGCGGTTGTCGTTGGCCCAGGTGATGTTGCTGGTCACCTCGGGGATGGCGTCGGGCAGCGTCTCGCCGGTGGCGAGGTTCTTGAAACGGATGGTGTAGATGCGCCGTCCCTGGGCATCCGCCGTGTACGCCAGCAGGTCCTGCCCGGAGCTCACCGCGAGCCTCCCCACGGCGAAGAACTCGTGCCCCTCGGCCAGGACGTTGACGTCAAGCATCAGCTCTTCGGGATTCTCGAGGGAGTCGCGCCTGCGCGCGTAAAGAGGATACTCCTGTCCTTCCTCGTAGCGGGTGAAATAGTAGTAGTCGTCTCGCCGGTAGGGCACCGACATGTCGGTCTGCTTGATGCGTCCCTTGATCTCCTCGAACAGGGCTTCTTCCAACGGCTCGACGTGGGCCAGGGCCTCCCTGGTGTGCCGGTTCTCCGCCTCCAGGTAGGCCAGGGTGTCGGGGTTGTCCCGTTCGCGCAGCCAGTAATAGCTGTCCGTGCGTACGTGGCCGTGGTGTTCGAGTTCATGGGGGAGGATCTTCGCCGCGGGAGGATTTTCGCTGTTTGCCATGCGCTCACCTTAGCAAAAAACCGCGCCTTGGCCACGGCTCGCATTCCCGGGCCAAAGTCGATAGCCTGTGTCCATTCCTTGCGGGAAAGGAGCCCGACATGGCGACCAAGGCTGTCATGGAGTTCAAGGTCCATCCCTACGTCCAGTTCATGGGCGACCGTTTCGGCGCCTACGACCGCTGGATCGAGTCGGAGGGGCTGCCCGTGGTCAGCGGCTCCCACGTCCAGGACGTGCGGACCCTGGCACTGGGGGACTGGCCGCGCCGCGGCGGCAAGGGCGCCTACCTGTCATTCTCGGACCAGCGCGTGGCCGACGGCTATGTGTGCGAGATCGACCCGGGCTCCAGCCTCGCGCCGCAACGGCACCTGTTCGAGGAGATCGTGCTTATCGTCGAGGGCCGGGGCGCCACCACGGTGTGGTATGACGAGGCCCGCAAGCGCACCTTCGAGTGGGAAGCCGGCAGCCTGTTCGCGATCCCGCTCAACGCCTGGCACCAGCACTTCAACGCCAGCGGGACGGAGCGCTGCCGCTATTTCGCCCTCACCAGCGCGCCGGTGGTGTTCGAGCTCTACCGGGACCCGGACTTCATCTTCAACACCGAACACGTCTTTCGGGACCGCTTCGACCCGGCCCAGGAAGACTTCTTCAGCGCCGAGGGAAAGTACAACACCGACTACTACGGCGGCATCCTGGAGAACAACTTCATCAGCAACATCCGCGACATCAAGCTCGTGCCGCGAGAGAAGCGCGGCAAGGGCAATCGCAACATGTACATCCACATGGCCGGCAGCACCATGCTGGCCCATGTCTCCCAGTTCCCGGTGGGGACCTACAAGAAGGCGCACAGGCACGGCCCCGGCGCCCACGTCTACATGCTCGACTCCACCGGCTACTCGCTCATGTGGCAGGAGGGTGAGAAGCCCGAGCGCTTCGATTGGCAGGAAGGGACCGTGATCTCTCCGCCGGCGGGAAGCTGGCACCAGCACTACAACACCGGTCCCGAGCCCTGCCGCTTCGTGGCGCTCCACGCCTCCACTGCGGTTCAAGGGGAAGAGCGCGGCGTGGAGCAGATCGAGTTCGAGGACGAAGACAAGGTCCTGCGTGAAATGTACGAGGACGAGTGCGCGCGCAACGGCGTGACGGCGCAGATGTAAGCCCACAGGTCATCTCTTCAACGGAGGTTCGGACCCATGATCCCGCAACACGATTCTTTCTACGATGTATTCTCCAGGGCCGCGAAGCTCGACATCCGCTGGCCCGGCGATGCCCGCATCGCGGTGGCGCTGGCCGGCAACCTCGAAGCATGGACCGAGACCCCCGACCCCAGGCTGCGGCGCTCGCGCCACGTGGGCGGCTCGAACCCGCTCACCGAGGACGTCCGCTGCCCGTACGACTTCCGTACCGCCAGCGAGAACGACTACGGCGGGCGGACCGGGGTCTGGCGCATCCTGCGTATCCTCGAGAAGTACGGCGTCAAGGCGTCCTTCAACACCAACGCGCTTTGCGCGGTACGCTACCCGGAGGCGGTGAAGAAGGTCCACGAGGACGGCCACGAGCTGGTTGCCCACAGCTATGCCGAGGACGTGCAACTGGTGCTGCTCACCAGGGACGAGGAACGGGAGGAGATCCGCGCGTGCGTGAAGACGTTCGAGGACCTCGTGGGCGTCCGTCCCTCCGGCTGGCTGTCGTCCGGCATGCGGCATACGGAGAACACCCTGGAGCTGCTGGCGGAGGAAGGCTTCGCCTGGCACGGCGACGCCGTCAACGACGACGTCCCCTATCTCGCCGAGGCCGCCGGCAAGACCATGGTGATCATCCCCTACAAGAACGCCATCAGCGGCCTGAACGACACCGGCATGTACCGCCGCGGCAAGAGCGCCAGCGACCTGCTGCAGGCGTTCCGGGACGAGTTCGACATCCTCTACGAGGAGTCGGCCACCCATCCCAAGATGCTGACCCTGGCCATGCACTGCCAGATGGCCTTCCCGGCCACCGGCAAGCTCTACGACGAGGCCATCCGCTACGCCAAGTCGTTCCCGGACGTGTGGTTCGCCCGGCGCGACGAGATCGCGCAGTGGATCCTCAAGAACTACACCGGGTAGTGTCCTGCGCTGAGGTGGACTCCCGTAGGGGCGACCGGCCGGTCGCCCCTACCCGCAACGATTCGACTACTGAGACAGGGCAGAGGGCAGCCATGGAAGAACAAAGCATCGAGCAGGAGAGCGCCTACCAGCAGTGGTTGAAGATGGAGGGCCTGCCGGTCATCCGCGACTACTACATCGAGGACGTCCGGGCGGTGCCGCTGGAGCCCTGGGAGCGCCGGGGCGGTTCGGGGATCTACCTCAACCTCATCGGCACCGGCGACATGAACGACGCGTACATCTGCGAGATCCCGCCGGGCAAGAGCCTCCACCCCGAGCGCTACCTGTTCGAGGAGATGATCTACGTGGCGAGCGGACGCGGAGCCACCACCATCTGGCAGGAGAACGGGCGCAAGCAGACCTTCGAGTGGCAGGCGGGGAGCCTCTTCTCGCCGCCCCTCAACACCTGGCGGCAGCACTTCAACGGCAGCGGCGACACCCCGGCCCGGCTCTTCTCGGTCACGAGCGCGCCGCTGGTCATCAACCTCTTCCACAACTTCGAGTTCGTGTTCAACAACGGTTTCGCCTTCACCGACCGCTTCGACTCCCAGGACCACTACTTCTCGGGACAGGGCAAGTCCTACAGTGGCCGGGTGTGGGAGACCAACTTCGTGCCCGACGTGCGCGGCTTCGTCCTGAAGGAGTGGAAGGAGCGCGGCGCCGGCGGCCGCAACATCATGTTCGAGCTGTCCGACAACACCATGTGCTCGCACATCTCCGAGTTCGCGGTGGGCACCTACAAGAAGGCGCACCGCCACGGTCCGGGCGCCCACGTGGTCATCATCGGCGGCACCGGCTACTCGCTGATGTGGCCGGAGGGGTCGCCGATCCAGCGGTTCGACTGGCACGAGGGGAGCGTCGTCGTGCCCCCGGAGCTGTGGTTCCACCAACACTTCAACGCCGGCACCACGCCCGCCCGCTACCTCGCCCTGCGCTGGGGCAGCAAGAAGCACCGGTTCCGCAAGCGCTACGGCATCGACAAGAGCGTCAAGGAGGGCGGCGACCAGATCGAGTACCAGGACGAGGACCCCAGCGTCCGGGAGATGTTCGAGCAGGCGCTGGCGCAGCACGGCATCGAGAGCCGGATGGCTTCCGCCTACGAGGCGGCCCCGGCCTGAGAGCCGGACGGCGGCGGTTCGGTCCAGCGGACGGGAAAGGAGCAGCCATGAGCGAGAAAGCGCCCAGGAAGGCCCGCGCCATGGGCATCAACCACGTGGTTCTGGAGGTGGAGGACTTGGATCAGGCGCTCGAGTTCTACGGCGCCATCTTCGACTTCACGCTGCGCGGCCGGAGCGACCACAACGCCTTCATCGACCTCGGCGACCAGTTCATCCAGTTGAGCCTCGGCAAGACCCAGGAGGCCGACGGCAAGCGCCACTTCGGTTTCGTGGTGGATGACCGGGGTCCGGTGCGCGCGGCGCTGGACCGGCTCGGCGTCGAGCCCCTGGACCAGCGGCTCAACTTCCGCGACCCGTGGGGCAACCGCATCGAGGTGGTGCCCTACGACGACGTCCAGTTCTCCAAGGCGCCCAATGTGCTCAGCGGCATGGGGCTCGGGAGTTTGAGGAAGACGCCCGACGCGGTCGCCGAGTTGACGAAGAAGGGGATGGCGCCGGACTAGGCCGGCGCGCCGGAGGATGTCGGGGGATGATTTCCGGTAGGGGCGACCGGCTGGTCGCCCCTACCGGCCCACGGTCGGAACCGGCTTCGACAGCCGTCACACGGCGCGGTTCACGCCTTCGGCTTCTTGAAGCCGGTCAGGATCTGAAGGTATTCCTTGATCTTCGGCGGCATGTTGTTGATGGAGTGCAACGCATCCGCGATGTCCTGAGGAGAGACATAGGAAATATTGAGCTTGGCCTTCTTCGTCTCCGCCAGGAAGGCCGGGTCCTCCATTACCGCCTTGTAGGCCTTCCGAATGATCGCGACGCGATCCTTGGGCGTGCCCGGCGGCAGCGTGTAGACCCGCGTGATCTTGTTCTGCCCGTTCCAGGCGTTGAAGGCCGCGAGGTTCTCGCCCTTGAGCACGTCCGAGAAGAGCGGGATGTCTTTGACCTCGGGGTCCTGGAAGCGTTTGGTGGTGATGAAGGGGATCATCCTCTTGTCCGGCGGGGCGTCGAGCATCCCCCGGGCCGTGACCCTCATGGACTCCCAGGTCCAGCATGCGCCGTCCACTTCGCCGGATTCCATGGCCAGCCGAATCTTGGCGGTGCCGCCGTACCCCGGGATGGCCTTGAACTTGGTCCCCAACTCCTTGTTGAGGAACAGAAAGGGGTCGGTGGTGTTTCCGGGTGCGCGGGTGCCGCCCATGGTGACCACCCGGCCCGACTTGACGACGTCGTCCAGGGTCTTGAGGCCGGAGCCCGCCATGAGGGCGCAGGTCACCGAGTCGGACGTCGGCGTGCCGATGTACTCGTACTTGGCGGGCTCGATCCGCACCTTCTTGTCGCCCATGGCCTTGGCGAAGATCAGCGCCGGGCTCCAAACTCCCATGGTCCTGCCGTCGGGCTTGGCCCGCTTGAAGATATAGTTGGCGGTAATCAGGCTCCCCGCTCCGGGCATGTTCTGAACCACCGGGGTGGGGTTTCCCGGAATGTACTTGCCGATGTAGCGGCCGATGTAGCGGGTGTAGGTGTCATAGCCGCCGCCCGGGGAGAAGCCCACCAGCATTCGTAGGTTCTTGCCCTTGTAGAAGTCTTCCGCGCCCGCGGGCGCGTGGCCCAGCACGAACGCAAGCAACGCCGCAAGCAACGCGATTCTGCGAAACATAACGCAACCTCCTTGTCCGTTTTCGGGCTTGCGCCCGATTAGACCGGCTACGCGTACCAACAAGCCCTTACAGTGTCAACAGAAACACCGTGGCTGGTAGCAGGACCGAGGACAAGACGGTACCGAGGATAGGACGGTATGGTGCTACGGGATGAGTTCTCCCAAACGGGAGACGTGAGCGATTCGGTGATTCCTGATCTGGTGCTCGATAGTGTACGACGATACGCCGAATTCAGCAGCCAACTCGTCGATGTCATCGCGGTCCACCACGGCGCGAGATACTCGGCTTCTCAGCCCGGCCGAGGGTGCCAGGAATTCGGCCGCGAACGCGCGGTTGCGTTGTTGCCGCTCCGAGTAAGCCCTCGTGAGCAATGTATCCGACCCCGGTGACAACAAGACTTCGGCCAGCGCACGGCAAAAATGAAAACGCCTGCCCTCATCGCCGAAAGGGCGAAAGGCGAAGGCCGGACTATCGTCGTCCTTCCCAGCGATGACCCCGTCCACTAGCGCGGGCCAAGCGCCGAAGCCAACTTGTCCGGTTGTCACCTTCTCGATTGACGCGGCGTCTTCGCCAAGGGCTTCCGCCATTTTCGATAGCGTGGGTATCGGTTGACCATCCAGATCAAGGCCCCGTCGTAGTCTCTGCGCACATTCGTACCCGACGTGCCAAGGAACTCTTTCCTCGCCCGCGACTACGCGAAATTCATCACGACATACCTGGAGGCGTTCCAGATGAAGGGCATGGAATTTTCTGGCCTCTGCGACGGTGTCGACAATGTCGAACCACTCATGGTACGGGGTTTCCATGTCAATGGCCGGAATTGCTTCGCCAAGCAGTTCGCCCAGTCTGTTCTCGAAAAGAAAGACCCAGTCGCGCCTTACGTCATCCACTGCATAGGGATCCCAACCCAGTCCGGCCGCCGTCTTGCAGAATATCGCCTCGTCCTCATCGGCGGTCTGAATCGCAGCCCATTCTTCTTTTAGTAACGTCTTATCGATACCAAGAGTTTCGAGGCGCCGGACCACCCTGTCGACGAGATCTGTGCAACACTCCTGAAACTCGTCGCTGTCCATCCAGATTTCGCCTTGGTTCAGAAACTCGACCCTCGTCCAGAGAGACGGATCGCGTTTCCAGGCAACGTGCGTCCTGGAGCCGGACGAAACGACTTCCAAGCTGGGAAACGCATAGCCCTCCCGATTGGCGCCCAATGAATGTCGACGATGGAAGTCGGGATCACCCTCTTTAGTCGGATTTCCGGATTCGTGCGCCAGAAACCACCAGTTGGTAGCCAACCACTCCGCGAAGGGATAGACCGGGACATGGATAAAGTCGCGGACGGTCCTTGCGCGTGTATCCAGTACACGCGTGACCACCGAGTCTCCGGCCCGAATGTGCAGCGACGCCCAGGTCGCGGAAAGTTCCGGGCCGCTGATCCCTTCCGCATCCACCCAGTCGATCTCGAAGCTAAGTTTCGGCATATACTCGCTCGATGCCGTTCGGCCACTCGTCTTCGTCGAGTGGATAGCCCTTATACGAGCCGGTCTCACGGTTGACCAGCCGGGCCTCGAAAACGGTGTTGGCGTGCTTGTACCACACGTAGCGTGGAAATTCTCCCTGCCAGGGCGCGCCGATGGCCCCTCGCCGAATAGCGAACCGGAGCCAACCGGAGACCGTTTCCTGGTCCGTTATCTCCCTGGGGCAACAAGATGCGTCGGCACGGAGGCGAGGCTGGCCGGCGAAGCTGGGTATGTCTTTGTGCTCGGGGCTCCCTTCATATATGACACGGATGACACGGCCAGCCAAGCCTTCCAGGTCGGTGTCAGGGGGAACGTCGATGGTCCGCCTTCGCGGACGCCTGCGTCGCGGAGCGCGCATCGTTTGGGCATCCCTGCTGGCGTCACGGTTTGCTGGACTGTTTCATACTCTCGTTGAGGGAGCCGGTGCGGTAGCCCTGCAGGTCGATGCTGACGTAGGTGAAGCCGGCGTCCTTGAAGCGCCGGAGGATCTTTTCGCGTATATCCGGCCGGAACAGCTTCTCGATTTCGTCCGGGGCCACCTCGATGCGGGCCAACTCCTCGTGGTAGCGGACCCGGTAGACGCGGAAACCCAGCTCCCGTAGCGCCCGCTCGCATTGGTTCACTTGGGTGAGCTTCTCGGGGGTGATGGCGGTGCCGTAAGGGAAGCGGCTCGAAAGGCAGGCCAATGCCGGCTTGTCCCAGACCCGGAGACCCATTTGGCGGGCGGCTTCGCGGATGTCCGCCTTGGTGAAACCCAGCTCGTCCAGCGGCGAGCGCACGCCGCGCTCGCGCGC
This sequence comes from uncultured Binatia bacterium (SeqCode), assembly GCA_965204205.1. Lineage (GTDB taxonomy): Bacteria > Desulfobacterota > Binatia > UBA9968 > JAJDTQ01 > JAJDTQ01. The sequence continues at coordinate 771,579 of OZ241976.1, forward strand.
GGCTTTGCGCCCCGGGCGGTGGTCCCCCCGGTCGTCCAGGTTGAAGCCGTCCAGCACGTGGGCGATGCCCAGCGCCGCGGCCTCGTCAATGGCTTTCGAGTAGAGCTCGGTCTTGCAGAAGTAGCAGCGGTTGACGGGATTGGCCGCGTAGCGGGGGTCGTCGAGCTCGTAGGTGTCGATGAGTAGGTGTCGGGCGCCGATGTTCTCGGCCAGGCCGCGGGCGTCCGCGCCCTCTTCCGGCGCGAGGCTGGGGGAAACCGCGGTCAGCGCCAGGGCGTTGTCCCCGAGGGCGTTCACGGCCTCGGCCAGCAGGTAGCCGGAGTCGACGCCGCCAGAGAAACAGACCACCACGTGACCCATCTCCCTCAGCAGGGCCTGAAGCCCGGCTACCTTGCCGGCCAGCGTTGTGCCGGGATCCGTTGGCGCCGGCGCGTTGCCGGTGTCCATCATCCGGTAAGTCTTCCGGAACCGACTTCCGCCTTACGGCGTCGACTTGACCTTCGGCCGTTCCAGCAACCGGTCGCGCCAGCGCTTCACGTTGGCCAAGTCGTCGGTGATGGACGTGCGATAGTGGTCTTCCCGTGTGAAGAACGGGATGTAGGTGATGTCCGCCAGCGAATAGTCGTCGACGATGTAGTCACGGCCGGTCATGCGCTCTTCCAGCGTCTCCAGGTGCTCCCGCAGCCGCTTCTTGTTCTTCTCCACCTCGTGGTCGTGGCGGATGTTGCCCGCGGCGGCCTGAAGCCGGGTGTTGCAGAAGTCGATCCAGATGCGCACCTCGGCGCGCTTCGCCAGGTCCTTGGGCATCAGCGACACCTCGGGAAACTTCTCGTCGAGGTACTCGTTGATGACGGCCGACTCGTAGATCACCGTGTCCCCGTCCACCAGCACGGGTACCTTCCCGTACGGGTTGAGCGTGACCAGCTCTTTGGACTTGTTCTTGAGGTCGCACTCCACCAGATCGTAAGGGATGTCTTTTTCTGCCAGGACAAGCCTTGTCCTGTGGGCGTACGGTCAAGGACCGTAGGACAGCAGTCGCATCATGTTTTCCTCCTTCGAATCTCCGGCCAGCTTTCGCGCCGGCCGCCATTGGGGCGGGCTTGGAACCCGCCCCCGTGCAATTTACGCGATGATGGGTTCCCTTACCGGCGTGTGGCTGGGCCGCCTCGGCACCCGCGTGCGCGGCTTGCCGTCGACCTGCGAGTTGCCCGCGCCCAAAAGGATCAGACGCCCTTCGCCCGTGTTGCAGAGCTGGTAGGGGTTGCCCGATTCCAGCAGGATCATGTCGTGGGGGTCCAGGACGTACTCGTCTTCGGGCGTCCGCACCGTGCACTGACCCTCGAGCACCATGAACATGTGGTCGTCGTTCTCGTGGTAGTGCATGTCGTCCTGCATGTTCGCTTCGCAGTTGATGGTCCAGAAATAGGTCAGGTCCGTGCGCCACAGCTTGAGATGGCGGACATTCGGGTTTGCCTTGGCCTCCGTGATGGGGTTCTTCACCTGGTACATGTGCTGTCCTCCTTCCCCGTCCATCCGGGCGGCTACTTGTCCGCGACCAGCTTTCCGTGGGTGCCGTCGCAGTACGGCCGGGTCTTCGACCGCCAGCACGCGCAAATGGCCATGGTCCGCGGTTCGTCCACCGTGATCTCGCGGGGCGTGATGGAGGTCACCTTGTGCGACCCGTCGCAGAACGGGAAGTTCTTCGTCCGCCCGCACATGCAGTAGAATCGGCTCGCCGATTCCTGCCGGACGATCACCGGCTCGATCAGATCATCGTAGGCCAGGCCCATTGGGCGTTCCCCCCTCGCATGGAACCGAACTCCGCCACCCGACGCCTGCTGCGTGCGTTGCGCGACCCTTCACCTTATACTCCAGTTCGCTTCCCAGAGCCAGACGACCGCATGTGTCTTGCCTGTGCGTAGGGAGCGGACTGCGGAATAACTGATTTTCGGAATCACTGCAAGTATGGTACAAGAGGGGAAGGTCGGCAACCGGAGTCGGAAGGACCTTTTCATGAATGAAACATTGGTCGTGTCGAGTCGTGGTCAGATCACTTTGCCCGCCGTGTTGCGGAAGCGTCTTGGCCTCAAGACCGGCGACGTCCTTATCCTGGAAGACCGCGGTAGCGAGATCGTTCTCAAGCCGGGTGTCGTGGTGGCGACCCAATACTACAGCGACGAAGAAGTCGCGAAGTGGGACAAGTCGGACAGACTGTCGGACCGTGAGCGTGCGCGCATACTCGATCGACTCGGCGGGAAGGGATGAGGCTGTTCCTCGACGCCAATGTCCTGTTTACGGCGGCACACAATCCACGCGGAAAGGCGGCGCTGATCATCGATCTCGGCAGGGAGGGCCACTGGGAACTCTGGTCGAGCGCCTACGCCCTGGAGGAAGCGCACCGGAATCTGGCGTGGAAATTTCCGAGGTCCCTCGATGCCCTGAGAGCGTTGGCAGAGGCCGTTAGGCTCGTCGACCAGGTGCCCGGCGCTTCCGTTCCCGGCCTCGCGCAGAAGGACCAGCCCATCTTCCAGGCCGCGGTCGCATGCAAGGCGACCCATTTGCTCACCGGCGACTTGAAGGACTTCGGTCCGCTGATGAACCGCCCGGAAGAGACGTCCGGCATTCGCATTCAGACGGTGGGCGATTTCCTCGACGGTCTCGGGGAGCATTAGTTGACATCCCCTTTCCCCATATACTACGCTTCGTTTCCAGCCTCGGCATGACTTTCCTGACAGGATTGTGCGCGGCGAAACATCATGGGTAGCGAGACGCTCTGGCCGCTGGGTCTGTATTTCTTGATTGCTCTCGTGGTGGCCGGGAGCATGATCGGGTTGTCGTTCGTCCTCGGGGAACGGCACTCGGATCGTGCCACCGGTCAGCCCTACGAGTCGGGCATCGTATCCACCGGCTCGGCGCGGGTGCGCCTGTCCGTCAAGTTCTACATCGTCGCGATGCTGTTCGTGATCTTCGATCTCGAAGCCGTCTTCATCTTCGCCTACGCGGTGGCGTACGAGGAGGTGGGCTGGGCCGGCTACGGGGGGATGGTGGTGTTCGTGGCGATTCTGGTGGTGGCGCTGATCTACGAGTATCGCATGGGCGCGTTGGACTGGGAGCCGGTCCGGCTCAGGATCGCCAAGGCCGGTCGGGAGAAAGGATAGAGGGACCTCCATGCAATGGTCGTTGTCCAAGCCCAAGCCGGCCGAGCCTGAAAAGGGCGGCTTCGACGAAGCCATCCGGAAGCTTCTGGTCATGGCCCGCCTGGAAGACCTGGTCCGGTGGGGTCGCAAGAACTCCATGTGGCCGTTCCATTTCGGCCTGTCCTGCTGCTTCGTGGAGATGGCCACGAGCCTCACGAGCAAGTTCGACGTGGCCCGCTTCGGCGCCGAGGTCATCCGTGGGACCCCCCGCGAGGCCGACGTCATCGTCATCGCGGGAACTCCCTTCATCAAGATGGCGCCTATCGTCCGGCGGTTGTACGAGCAGATGATGGAGCCCCGCTGGGTCATCTCCATGGGCGCCTGCGCCAACTCCGGCGGCATGTACGATATCTACAGCGTGGTCCAGGGAGTGGACAAGATCCTGCCGGTGGACGTTTACGTGCCGGGCTGCCCGCCTAGTCCCTGGGCCTTTCTGGAAGCGTTGACCCTGCTCCAGAAGGCCGTCGGCAACGAGCGCCGGCCGCTGAGCTGGATGGTGGGCCCCCAGGGCGTGGAGAAGGCGTCGATGCCCGCCATGCGTGACGTGAAGAGGCCCGATCGCATTCATGCCACCAGTCTGCGTTCGCCGGATGAAGTCTGAGTCCAGGAACTCTGTTCAATGGCGTCCTTCGACTGCGCTTCACTGACGCTCCGCTACGCTCAGGACGAACGGTTATGGAGACCCTTATCCCCGTTCGTCTCGAGTCCTTCGACAAGGCCTGTCCTGAGCCTTGTCGAAGGACTCAGGACAGGCGAAGCGAAGTCGAAGGACGCCATTTCCCGGCGGCGGGGCCGTGGGTGCGAATCATGAGTGATGCGCCCGCGGTGGTGGCCGAGCTCGAAGGCCGCTTCGGCGCCGACGCCTTCACGGCGCAGGAAACCCGGTGCGGGTTCCCGACCCTGTGGACCTCCAGGGAACGCCTCTCCGCGGTCCTCAGGTTCCTCAAGACCGAGGTGGAGAAGCCCTTCGGCACGCTCTACGACCTCACCGCCATCGACGAGCGCTTCCGCAGGCAGCGGGACGGCCAGCCCGACAACGATTTCACCGTCCTCTACCACCTGCTTTCCTACGGGCGGAACGAGGACCTGTGCATCAAGGTGCCGGTGAGCGACGGCGACGCCTCCCTCCCCACGGCGACGGGCCTGTGGCCCTCGGCCAACTGGTACGAGCGCGAGGTCTGGGACATGTTCGGCGTCCGCTTCGACGGCCACCCTTCGCTGCGGCGCATCCTCATGCCGCTCACCTGGGAGGGGCACCCTCTGCGCAAGGAACACCCGGCCCGGGCCACCGAGATGGGGCCGTTCGAGCTTCCCGACGAGCGCCAGGACCGGGAGCAGGAGGCGCTCCGTTTCCGGCCCGAGGATTGGGGCATGAAGCGCACCCACGAGGGCACCGACTTCATGTTCCTCAACGTGGGGCCCCAGCATCCCGGTACCCACGGGGTCATCCGCATCGTCCTGCAGCTCGACGGCGAGGAGATCGTCGACTGCCTCCCCGAGATCGGCTTCCACCACCGCGGCGCGGAGAAGATGGGGGAGCGGCAGTCCTGGCACTCCTTCATCCCCTATACGGACCGCATCGATTACCTGGGCGGGGTCATGAACAACCTGGCCTACGTCCTTTCGGTGGAGCAGCTCGCCGGCATCGACGTCCCCGATCGCGCCCAGGTGATCCGCGTGATGATGTCCGAGTTCTTCCGCATCGCCAGCCATCTCGTCTGGTACGGCACCTTCGCCCAGGACGTGGGCTCCCTCTCGACGGTATTCTATACCTTCAACGACCGCGAGCGGATCTTCGACATCGTGCAGGCGGTTTGCGGCGGCCGCATGCACCCGAGCTGGTTCCGCATCGGCGGCGTCGCCCACGATCTGCCCAAGGGCTGGCAGGGGATGGTGCGGGACTTCGTCGACTACCTCCCGGACCGCTTGGTGGAATACGACAAGATCGTCATGCAGAACCGCCTCTTCAAGGCGCGCACCCAGGGCATCGGCGCCTACACCGCGGAGGAGGCCATCGACTGGGGCGTCACCGGACCGGGTCTCCGGGCCTGCGGTTTCGATTGGGACTTCCGCAAGAAGCGGCCCTATTCAGGGTACGACCAGTTCGACTTCGACGTGCCCCTCGCCCACAAGGGAGACTGCTACGACCGCGCGGTGGTGCGCATCGAGGAGATCCGCCAGAGCCTCCGGATCATCGACCAGTGCCTCAAGAACATGCCCCCGGGGCACTACAAGTCGGACCACCCGCTGACCACGCCGCCGCGGAAGGAGCGCACGATGCACGACATCGAGACGCTCATCAACCACTTCCTGAGCGTGAGCTGGGGGCCGGTGATTCCGGCCGGCGAATCATTCGTGGGCATCGAGGCGACCAAGGGCAACAACGGCTACCGGCTGGTGAGCGACGGCGGCACCATCCCTTACCGGGTGCGCATCCGGACGCCGTCCTTCGCCCACATGCAGATGATTCCGCTCATGAGCCGGGGCACCATGGTGCCGGATCTCTTGGCGATCCTGGGGAGCATCGACTTCGTGCTGGCGGACATCGATCGTTGAATGGACGGGCGGGCGATGACGAGGTTTCCATGCTGACGGAACAGGAGCGCGGAAGAATCAGGGAGGAGGCGGGCCACTACGACTACGCGCAGGCCGCGTGCGTGGAGGCGCTGAAGATCGTCCAGGAAGGACACCGCTGGGTGTCGGACGAGCACCTCAAGGAGGTCGCCGAGCTGCTGGACATGAGCCCCGAGGCGCTGGACAGCGTGGCCACGTTCTACAATCTCATCTTCCGTAAGCCGGTGGGGGAGAACGTCATTCTCCTGTGCGACAGCGTAAGCTGCTGGATCATGGGCTACGAGGAGATCTGCACCCACCTCAAGGCGCGGCTCGGGGTGGAGTTGGGCGAGACCACGGCCGACGGCAAGTTCACGTTGCTGCCCATGGCCTGCCTCGGCACCTGCGACCGCGGGCCGGCGATGATGGTGGGAGGCGACCTACACCGCAACCTGGACAACGAGAAGGTGGACGAGATACTCAACCGGTACCGCGAGGCGCCGGAGGCCTGAGGCGGATACGTGAGCGGGCGGGTTTGAAACCCGCTCCACAGGCGGACCTATGGCGAACGGATCATCCATGGACAGGCCTCTCACCGGGGACCTGAGATCGGACGGCGGCGTGCTGGACCTGGCGGCCTACGAGAAGGTCGGCGGCTACGAGGCGTTGCGCAAGGTCGTGAAGGAGATGACTCCGGCCGACGTCCTGAAGGAGGTGACCGACTCCAGGCTCCGGGGCCGCGGCGGCGCGGGCTTCCCCACGGGCCAGAAGTGGAGCTTCGTGCCCATGGGCGACGACGCGCCGACGCCCAAGTTCCTCATCGCCAACGCGGACGAGATGGAGCCCGGGACCTTCAAGGACCGCATGATCCTCGAAGGGAACCCGCATCTTCTCATCGAGGGGATGATCCTGTCGGCGTACACGATCCAAGCCACCAACGGGTACATCTTCCTCCGCTGGGCCTACAAGGTCGCCGCCGAACGCATCACCCGGGCGCTGGCCGAGGCCTATGACAAGGGCTATCTCGGGAAGAACATCCTGGGTTCGGACTACAGCTTCGAGCTGCACCTGCACACCAGCGCCGGCCGCTACATGTGCGGCGAGGAGACCGGTCTGCTCAACGCTCTGGAAGGCAAGCGCGCCAATCCCCGGGCCAAGCCGCCGTTCCCCCAGGTGAGCGGGTTGTGGGGCAAGCCCACCATCGTGCAGAACGTCGAGACTCTGTGCAATGTGCCGCCGATCCTGCGCCACGGCGCGCAGTGGTACCTGGGGCTCAGCCGCAGCGAGGACGGCGGCACCAAGATCTACGGCGTCAGCGGCAAGGTGCGGCGCCCCGGGGCCTGGGAGCTCCCCCTGGGCACCACCATGCGGGAGATCCTCGAGCGGCGCGCCCGGGGCATGCGCGAGGGCTACAAGTTTCGAGGCGTGCTCCCGGGCGGTGCCTCCACCGACTTCCTGGTGGAAGAGCACCTGGACACCAAGATGGACTACGGCTCGGTGCAGGCGGCGGGCAGTCGGCTCGGCACCGGCCTGATGGTCGTACTCGACGACAAGACCTCGGTGGTGGGCATGGTGCTCAACCTCGAGCGCTTCTTCGCCCAGGAATCCTGCGGCTGGTGCACTCCGTGCCGCGACGGCCTTCCCTGGACGGCGCGGATTCTCCAGGGGCTGCTGGAAGGCCGGGGACGGCCCGGCGACCTGGAGCGGCTGGAGATGCAAACCCGGATGATGGGACCCGGCAACACCTTCTGCGCGCTGGCCCCCGGTGCCATGGAGCCGTTGCAGAGCGCGCTCAAGTATTTTCGCGAGGACTTCGAGAAGCTCATTCCCAGGACCGACGCAGCTTAAAGATCATGGCTACCATCTACGTCGACGATCGCTCCTACGAGGTGGACCCCGGCAAGAACCTGCTGGAGGAATGCCTCTCGAAGGGCATGGACCTGCCGTATTTCTGCTGGCACCCGGCGCTGGGCTCGGTGGGGGCCTGCCGCCAGTGCGCGGTCAAGCAGTACCGGGACGAGAACGACCAGCGCGGCCGCATCGTCATGGCGTGCATGACCCCGGCGATGGACGGCGCGCGCTTCTCCATCAAGGACAAGGACGCGGAGCAGTTCCGCGCCGGCATCATCGAGCTCCTGATGAGCAACCATCCCCACGACTGTCCGGTGTGCGACGAGGGCGGCGAGTGCCACCTCCAGGACATGACGGTGATGACCGGTCACAACTACCGCGGCTACCGCTTCGGCAAGCGCACCTTCCGGAACCAGCAGCTCGGCCCGTTCATCAACCACGAGATGAACCGCTGCATCACCTGCTACCGCTGCGTGCGGTTCTACCGCGACTACGCGGACGGCAAGGACCTGGACGCCTTCGCGTCGCACAACCACGTCTATTTCGGGCGCCACGAGGACGGCGTCCTGGAGAACGAGTTCAGCGGCAACCTGGTGGAGGTCTGTCCCACCGGCGTCTTTACCGACAAGACCCTCAAGGAGCACTACACGCGCAAGTGGGACCTGCAGACGGCGCCGTCGGTGTGCGCCCATTGCAGCCTCGGCTGCAACACCATCGCGGGCGAGCGTTACGGCCGGCTCCGCCGCATCCTCAACCGCTACAACGCCGAGGTCAACGGCTATTTCCTGTGCGACCGGGGACGCTTCGGCTACGACTTCGTCAACGGTGACGGGCGCCTGCGCCAGCCGCTGGTGGGCGCCCAGCCGGCGGAGCCGCCGGAAGCGCTGCGTCGGGCGGCGTCGTTGCTGGGCCGGCAGTCCCGGGTCATCGGCATCGGCTCGCCGAGGGCTTCGCTGGAAGCCAACTTCGCGCTCCGGACGCTGGTGGGGGCCAGGAACTTCTTCAGCGGCATGGCGGCAGGGGAAGACCACCTGGTGGCGCGCATGCTCCGGGCCCTTCGCGGCACCCGCGTGCGGACGCCGTCGTTGCACGACGTGGAGTCCGCGGACGCGGTCTTCATCCTGGGCGAGGACGTGACCCAGACCGCGCCGCGTCTGGCGCTGGCGGTGCGGCAGGCGGTCAAGCAGGGGCCCCGCAGAGAGGCCATGCGGTTACGGATACCGCGCTGGGACGACGCCGCCCTTCGCGAGGTCATGCAGCAGCAGAAGGGCCCGCTGTACATCGCCGCCTCGGCCGCCACCAAGCTCGACGAGGTGGCGACGGCGAGCTGCCGCGGCGCCCCCGACGACGTCGCCCGGCTCGGCTTCGCCGTGGCCCGGGCGCTGGACGACTCCGCCCCGGAGGTGGAGGGGCTGGCGGACGGCGACCGCGCGCTGGCCGAGGCCATCGCCGGCGTGTTGCGGGCAGCCGAGCGGCCGGTGGTCCTATCCGGGTCGGGCAGCGGCAGCGAGGCGGTCATCGACGCCGCCGCGCAGGTGGCGCGGGCGCTGGGGCGGGAACGGACGGCGGACCTGTGCTTTACGGCGCCCGAGTGCAACAGCTTCGGCCTCGGAATGCTGAACGCCATGAATACGTCGGAGGCTTTCCAGAGGGCGGCCGACGGTCTGGTGGACGCGGTGGTGGTGCTCGAGAACGACCTCTATCGCCGGGCCCCGGGGGCGGCCGTGGACGCGCTGTTCGAGTCGGCCCAGGTGATCGCCATCGACCACACTGCCCACAAAACCACCGCGGGCGCCGCGGTGGGGTTGCCGGCGGGGTCGTTCGCCGAGACCGAGGGGACCTTGGTGAGCAACGAGGGCCGGGCGCAGCGTTTCTTCCAGGTCTTCGTGCCCGAAGGGGAGGTGAAGCCCGCCTGGCGCTGGCTGCGGGAGCTGGCCCAGGCGGCCGGGCGCAACGAGCTCGCGACGCTGGCGTCGCCGGACGACCTTCTGGTCGCCCTGGCCCAGGCGGTTCCGGTGTTTGCATCGCTACCGGAGAACCTGCCCACCGCGGCATTCCGCGTAAACGGGGAGAAGGTGCCGCGGCAGTCGCCGCGGGCCAGCGGCCGCACGGCCGTGCAGGCCGACGTTAACGTCCACGAGCCCAAGCCGCCGGCGGATCCGGACTCGCCGCTGGCCTTCTCCATGGAGGGCTATCCCCAGCAGCCGCCGTCGGCGCTCCTCACGCGGTTCTGGGCGCCCGGGTGGAACTCGGTGCAGTCGCTGAACAAGTTTCAGTCGGAGGTCGGCGGCGCGCTCACCGGCGGCGACCCGGGAATACGCCTCCTGGAGCCCGGAGCCAACGGCGACGCCGCCTACAGCGAGGACATTCCCGCGCCTTTCGAGCGGCGCCGCGACGAGTTTCTGGTGGTGCCGCTGTACCACATATTCGGCTCCGAAGAATCGAGCGCGGCCGCGCCGGCGGTGGCGCAGCGGTGTCCCGAGCCGTACGCGGCGCTGAACCCCGAGGACGCGCGCACGCTGGAGGTGGAGGAAGGGACGCTGGTGGAGATCGAGCTCGACCGCACGCTGTACCGGCTGCCGGCGCGTTTGTCCGCGGGCATGGCCGCGGGCGTGGTGGGCGTGCCCATGGGAATCGCCGTCCGCGGCAGCGACGTGCCGGCATGGAGCCCGTGCCGCAAGGTGTGACGTGAAGGACGTGCTGTTACAGGTGGTGGTGGTTCTGGGGGTCCTCAACGCGCCCCTGATCCTGGCCGCGCTGCTCATCTGGCTGGAACGGCGGTTCCTGGCCCTCCTGCAGGACCGCTACGGGCCCAACCGGGTGGGGCCGCTGGGGCTCGGCATCGTGCTGGCCGACATGATCAAGATCTTCACCAAGGAGGACTGGACCCCGCCGTTCGCGGACCGCGCGGTGTTCATCCTGGCGCCGGCGGTCATCGTCGTCACCGGCCTCATGTCGGTGGCGGTGATCCCCATCACCGAGACCATCGGCGTCGCCGACCTCAATATCGGACTGCTGTTCTTCCTCGCCATGTCGTCCATGGGAGTCTACAGCGTGGTGCTGGCGGGCTGGGCCTCCAACAACAAGTACGCCCTGCTGGGCGGCCTCCGGGCCTCGGCGCAGATGGTCAGCTACGAGGTCTTCATGGGCCTGTCGCTGATGGGGGTGGTGCTGCTGGCGGGCTCCTTCAGCCTGCGCGAGATCGTCGAGGCGCAACAGAACCTGTGGTTCATCGTGCCGCAGTTCCTGGGATTCGCCATCTTCTTCATCGCCGGGCTGGCCGAGACCCATCGCCTGCCTTTCGATCTCCCCGAGGCCGAGGCGGAGTTGGTGGCGGGCTTCCACTCCGAGTACTCGGGGATGAAGTTCGGCATGTTCTTCGTCGGCGAGTACGTCGGCGTGACGGTGATCTCGGCCATGATCGTGACGCTGTTCTTCGGGGGCTGGATGGGTCCGGTGCTGCCGGGCATCGTGTGGTTCGGGCTCAAGCTGCTGTTTTTCATCCTGGTATTCATCACGCTGCGGGCGGCGCTGCCGAGGCCGCGGTTCGACCAGTTGATGGCTTTCGGCTGGAAGGTGCTCTTGCCGTTGTCGCTGCTCAACCTGGTGGTGACGGCGGGAGTGTTGCTGCTGTTGAAGTCATGAGGAGTCGCCGATGTTGAGCATGCTACGAACAATCTGGACGGTGTTTCTGCACCTGTTCCGGCGGCCCGTGACGGTCCAGTATCCGGAGGAGAAGCCGTATCTGCCGCCCCGTTACCGCGGCCGGATCATCCTGTCCCGGGACCCGGACGGCGACGAGCGCTGCGTGGGCTGCTACCTGTGCTCGGCGGCGTGTCCGGTGGACTGCATCGCCCTCCAGGCCGGCGAGCGGCAGGACGGCCGCCGTTACCCGGAGTGGTTTCGCATCAATTTTTCGCGCTGCATCTTCTGCGGCCTGTGCGAGGAGGCCTGTCCCACCTACGCCATCCAGCTCACGCCCGATTTCGAGCTGTGCGACTTCGACCGCCAGAGCCTGGTCTACGAGAAGAAAGACCTGCTGATCGACGGCACCGGCAAGTACCCGGGGTACAACTTCTACCGGGTCGCCGGCCTGGCCGTCAGCGGCAAGGACAAAGGGGCGTCGGAGAACGAGGACAAGCCCGTCGACGTGAAGAGCCTGCTTCCATGACCCTGATCTACTACCTGGCGGCGGCCGTCGCGGTTGTCTCGACGGCGATGGTCATCACCCGCTCCAATGCGGTGCACGCACTGCTGTACATGATCGTGTCGCTGCTGTCGCTGGCGTTGATCTTCTTCACCCTCGGGGCGCCCTTCGTGGCGGCGTTGGAGGTGATCATCTACGCGGGCGCCATCGTGGTCCTGTTCGTCTTCGTCATCATGATGCTCAATCTCGGCACCGAGGCCACCGCCCGCGAGCGGCAATGGCTGCAACCCCAGGCGTGGCGCGGACCGGCGATCCTCTGCACGATCTTGTTCGTCGAGTTCCTGGTGTTGCTGGTGGTCGAGCCCGGACAGGCGGGGGCGCCGGCGGCCGTGGGAGTCAAGCGCGTGGGCGCGGCCCTCTACGGCCCCTACGTGCTGGGGGTGGAGCTGGCCGCCATGCTGCTGCTGGCGGGCCTCGTGGGCGCCTTTCATCTGGGCCGGCGGGTGCCGTCGGACGGCGAGGAGGGCGAATCGTGATGGCCGCGGTCCCCATGGAGCACGGCCTGGTGCTGGCGGCGGTGCTGTTCGGGCTGGGCCTGACCGGCGTACTGGTGCGCCGCAACATCATCTTCGTCCTGTTGTCGCTGGAGATCATGCTCAACGCCGCCGCCCTGGCCTTCGTCGTGGCCGGCGCGCACTGGGGCCAGGCCGACGGGCAGGTCATGTTCTTCTTCATCCTGGCCATGGCCGCGGCCGAGGTGGCCGTGGGGTTGGCGCTGGTGGTGCAGATCTACTACCGATTCAACACGCTGGACGTCGATACCCTGAGCCGCATGAGAGGATGACATGCTCGAGCTGCTGTGGCTGATACCCGCGCTTCCTCTTCTGGGCTTTCTCATCCTGATGCTGGCGGGCGCGCGCCTGTCGCGCACCGAGGTCGCCTTTGTCGGCTGCGGCTCCGTCGGCCTGTCGGCGTTGGTCACCCTGATCGTGGGGCTGAGCTTCATGGCCGCGCCGCCCGCGGGCGCCGCCTTCACACAGACCCTGTGGGTCTGGCTGGACGTGGACGGCTTCCGGCCCGCCTTCGCCTTCTACCTGGACGCGCTGTCGTTGACGATGATCTTCGTGGTGACGTTCGTCGGCTTCCTCATCCACCTCTACTCGGTGGAGTACATGATGGAAGAGGAAGAAGGCTACAGCCGCTTCTTCGCCTACATGAACCTGTTCGTCTGCGCCATGCTCACGCTGCTGCTGGCGGACAACCTGATGCTGCTGCTGCTGGGCTGGGAGGGCGTGGGCCTGTGCAGCTACCTGCTGATCGGCTTCTTCTACCGCGACGAGGCCAACGGCTCGGCTGCGAGCAAGGCGTTCATCGTCACCCGGGTGGGCGACACCGCCATGCTGATGGGTCTGTTTCTGCTCTTCGCCGAGCTCGGGACGCTGGACATCCAGGATTTGCTCCAGCGCGCCGGCCAGCAGTTCCAGCCCGGTTCCGGCCTGGCGGCGACGGTGGCGCTGCTCCTGCTCGGAGGGGCCGTGGGCAAGTCGGCGCAGCTTCCGCTCCAGACCTGGCTGCCCGACGCCATGGCGGGTCCCACCCCGGTGAGCGCGCTCATCCACGCCGCCACCATGGTTACCGCCGGCGTCTACCTTATCGCGCGCACCCACGTGCTGTTCACCCTGGCCCCGGCGGTGCTGACGCTGGTGGCGGTGATCGGGACGCTGACGCTGCTGATGGCGGGCTTCGCGGCGCTGGTGCAGACCGACATCAAGCGCGTGCTGGCGTACTCCACCATCAGCCAGATCGGTTACATGTTCCTGGCCCTGGGAGTGGGCGCGTGGTCGGCGGCGCTGTTCCATTTCATGATCCACGCCTTCTTCAAGGCCCTGCTGTTCCTGGGCGCCGGGGCGGTCATCATGTGCCTGCACCACGAGCAGGACATGCACCGCATGGGCGGCCTGCGCCGGCTGATGCCGTTCACCTTCTGGTGCTTCCTCATCGGCAGCGGCGCGCTGGCGGCCATTCCGGTGGTCACCGCCGGCTTCTACAGCAAGGACCTGATCATCTGGAACGCCTACAACTCCCACATCGGCGGCGCGTGGCTGTGGGCCGGAGCCCTGGCGGGGGCGCTGCTCACTTCCATCTACACCTTCCGCATGGTGTTCCTGACCTTCTTCAGGGACGCCACCGAGTGGGTGAAGAAGCTTCTTCCGATCCACCAACCCGGTCCGTGCGTGCACATCCCGCTGGGTGTGCTGGCGGTGCTTTCGGTCGCCGGCGGGTTTATCGAGTTGCCCCATACCATGGGAAAGCTCACGCTGTTCTCCGATTTCCTGAACACGGCGCTGCCGGAGTTCCACGGCGCCCATGCGAGCTACGGCACCGAGTTCCTGTTCGAGCTCATGGCCGCGGCCGCCTCCATCGGCGGCGTGTACCTGGTGTGGGTGCTGGTGATGGGGCATTCCCGTCACATGCAGCGCATCGCCGCCTTGCCGTGGGCGCCCTCGGTGGAGCGTCTGTGGCTCTCCGGCTGGGGCTTCGACCGGCTCTATGACACGCTCTTCGTCCAGCCCTACCTGTGGTGCGCGCGGGTCAACAAGAGCGACTTCATCGACGCCTTCTATCGCGCCGCGGCTTTCGCCACCGAGATGCTGCACTTCGTCGCGAGCCTGACCCAGACCGGCGCGGTGCGGTGGTACGCCACCGGCATCGCCGTGGGGGCGGTCCTGACCGTCGGACTGGTGATCCTGCTATGAGCGTTGCCTGGATCCTGCTGATGCCCCTGGCGGGCGCGCTGGCGGCGTGGATCGCCGGACGCTGGAGCGACCTGTGGCCGCGCTGGATCGCGCTCGGGACGGCGCTGCTGCAGACGCTGCTGCTGCTGGTCACCTGGGGCGTCTTCTTCGCCGGCATCGAAACCGGCCAGGCCGGCTGGCTCATGCTCTACAAGCAGCCGTGGGTTCCGCAGCTCGGCATCAGCTTCCACCTGGCGGTGGACGGTCTCAGCCTGCTGCTGTTGCTGCTGACGAGCTTCCTCACCGTGCTGGCGGTGTTGACTTCCTGGAAGTCGGTGACGCACTCGGTGGGGTTCTTCCACTTCAACCTGCTGCTCATCCTGACCGCCCTGTCGGGTGTTTTTGTCGCCTTCGACCTGTTTCTGTTTTTTGTCTTCTGGGAGATCTCGCTGCTGCCGCTGTATTTCCTCATCGGCATCTGGGGCTACGAGAACCGCGTCTACGCCACCACCAAGTTCTTCATCATCACCCAGGGGAGCGGGCTGCTGATGCTGCTGGCGATTCTGGGACTGGTGGTGGTGCACTGGCAGTCCACCGGCATCATGACCTTCGACTACCTGGAGCTGGTGGGGACGCCCATGTCGAAAGCCACCGCGTGGTGGCTCATGCTCGGCTTCTTCATCGCGTTCGCGGTCAAGCTCCCGGTGGTGCCGTTCCATACCTGGCTGCCGGACGCCCACACGCAGGCGCCCACCGCCGGCAGCGTGGCGCTGGCGGGCCTGGTGCTCAAGATCGGCGCCTACGGCATGCTGCGGTTCGTGATGCCGATTTTCCCCCAGGCGGCCGCCGACTTCGCGCTGTTGGCCATGATCCTGGCGGTGGTGGGCATTCTCTACGGCGCCTTGCTGGCGCTGGGCCAGACCGACCTGAAGCGCATGGTGGCGTACACCAGCATCAGCCACATGGGGTTCGTCCTGCTGGGGATCTTCACGTGGAACGAGCTGGCGCTGCAGGGGGCGGTGATCATCATGCTCTCCCACGGATTCAGCGCGGCCGCGCTGTTCATGCTGGTGGGCGACCTCCAGCACCGCACCCATACGCGCGAGCTCGGCCGCTTCGGCGGCCTGTGGGCGATCATGCCCCGGATGGGGGGCGTGGGACTGTTCTTCGCCATGGCGTCCCTGGGACTGCCCGGGCTGGCGAGCTTCGTGGGCGAGTTCCTGGTGCTGCTGGGCGCCTTCCAGGTCAACGTGCCGCTGACGGTGCTGGCCTCGGTGGGCCTGGTGGCCGCCACCATCTACTCGTTGTGGATGATGCAGAAGGTCTACTACGGAGCCAATACCGGCGAGTGGAAGCTCGACGACGCCAGCGGCCGGGAGATGGCGATCATGGCTTCCCTCATCGGCGCGACCCTCTGGCTGGGTCTCTATCCGCAGCCCGTGCTCACCACCTCGGGCGACGCGCTGGCGCAGATGCGGCAGTTCGCCGACAAGGCGCGGGCGCCGGCGACGCGCCCACCCGCCGAGGAGGTCCGGACGCCCAAGGCCGTGGCATCGACGGCGCCGGAGGGAGGTAGGCGGCGGTGAACGTGTTCGGCGCACTGACCCCCATCGTCCTGCTGGGCCTGACACCGCTGGTGCTGATGCTGGTGATCTCGTTCCGCCGTAGCCACGGGCTCGCGGTGGTGTTGTCGCTGGCGGGCCTGGCGCTGACGCTGGCGGTGCTGCCGGGCGTCGCAAGCAGCACGGCGCCGCCGGTGGCGCCGCTGCTGGCCATGGACGCGTTCGCGCTGTTCTACATCGGTCTCCTATCCGCCGCCACCATGGTGGTGGTGGTGCTGTCTTACGGCTACCTGGAGCGCATGCCGGGTAATCGCGAGGAGTTCTATCTGCTGCTGACGCTGGCCACCTTCGGCTGCGCCGTCCTCACCGCCAGCAATCACTTCGCGTCGTTCTTCCTGGGGCTGGAGATCCTGAGCGTCTCCCTCTACGGCCTGGTGGCGTATCTGCGCACCAGCCGCACGGCGCTGGAATCCGGCGTCAAGTACCTGATCCTGGCGGCGGCCTCTGCGGCCTTCCTGCTCTTCGGCATGGCGCTCATCTACGCCGACCTGGGCACCATGGATTTTACCGCCATGAACTCGGTGCTGGCGGGCAAGACGAGGGAGCCGACCCTGCTGCTGCTCGGGGGCTTCGGGATGGTGGTCATCGGCGCCGGCTTCAAGCTCGCGGTGGTGCCGTTCCACATGTGGGCGCCGGACGTCTACCAGGGCGCCCCCACGCCGGTGACGGCCTACCTGACCACGGTCTCCAAGGGAGCCATGGTGGCGCTGCTGCTTCGCTACGGCCAGTACGGCGGCCTCCTGGACTACGAGTCGGTGGCCACGGTGCTCGCCATCATCGCCGTTCTTTCCATGTTCCTCGGCAACCTGCTTGCGCTTTTGCAGGAGAACGTCAAGCGCCTGCTGGCGTACTCGTCCATCGCCCACCTCGGCTACCTGCTGGTGGCGGTGATCGCCGCCTCCCGGGACGGCTCCCACGCGGTGACCTACTACCTGGTGGCCTACTTCATCACCTCGCTGGGGATCTTCGGCATCATCGCGGCGCTTTCGGACGAGCGCAAGGAAGCCGACGAGGTCAGCGACTACCGGGGGCTCTTCTGGCGCCGCCCGTGGGTGAGCGGCGCACTGTCGCTGATGCTGTTCTCGCTGGCCGGGATCCCGCTCACCGCGGGGTTCGTGGGCAAGTTCTACGTCCTCACCGCCGGCGTGCTGTCCGACCTCTGGGCCCTGGTGATCCTGCTGGTGGTGAGCAGCGTCATCGGCCTCTACTACTACCTGCGCCTCATCATCACCATGTACCTGTCCGCTCCCGACGATCCCTCCTCGCCGCTCCCCGCCACCCGCCGGTTCTCGCTCCCGGAAGGCCTGGTGCTCGCCGGCCTCACGGTGCTGCTGATCTGGTTCGGCGTGTATCCGGCACCGTTGCTGGGGGTTATCCAGGCGGCTATCGGTAGTTTGACCTGAGATCATTGCCATTCCCCAGTGCGAGCGCGTCTGCTCGGGCAGGCGCTGCGATCCAACCATTTAACACCGACTGCCCAGATCTCCGCCGCCATACCCGGAAGGCTGGCAAGGTCGAGCGTACACAAAGAGGGGCTGGCCGAACTGGACAACGAGCGATCGCGCGTCGATGGCCCGGTTTCCGCGTCCTCGGCTCCCTTGGCGGCGCACCATGGGTTCATTGAGACCCGGAGGAGCCTGGGGTTCGCGGAAGAAAGGGGTGCCGTGCGGCCGTCAGGCTCGCAGTTCGCCGCGCAGCACCGTGACCGCCTGACCCGACAGGATGACGCGCTCGCCGCGCACGGCGACCTTGACGAAGCCACCGCGCTCCGATACCTGCCGTGCCGTGAACGTGTCGCGGCCGAGGCATGACTGCCAGTAGGGGCCCAGGCAACAATGGGCCGACCCGGTGACCGGGTCCTCGTCGATGCCGGTTCGTGGCGCGAAGAAGCGCGACACGAAATCGAGGCCGTGCGATTCGGCGCGCGCCGTCACGATGATTCCGCGCGTGTCGATCTCACCGAGACGCGAGAAGTCGGGGGCGAGCCTCTCCACGGTCGCCTGCGTGTCGACCTCGACGAGGTAGTCGAAACGGTTCCGTCCGACGTAGGTCGGCTCGGCGCCGAGGGCGGCGACCAGTCCTTCCGGAGCCGGCGCAGGCTCGGCCGCTTCCGCCGGGAAGTCCATCTCGATCCACCCGCCGCGCAGCTCCGCCGACAACCGGCCGGAGCGGGTGTGGAAAACGGCCGGCTCATCCGGCGGCAGGTGTCCTTCCTCCCAAAGCACGTGGGCGCTGGCCAGAGTGGCGTGGCCGCAGAGGTCAACTTCAACTGCCGGCGTGAACCAGCGCAGGTCGAATCCGCCGGCTTCCCGGCGGACCAGAAAAGCGGTCTCCGACAGGTTCATCTCCTGCGCCACCCGCTGCATCCACGCGGCGTCGGCCGGAGCGGGCAGCAGGCACACGGCCGCCGGGTTGCCGCCGAACGGTTCGCTGGTGAAAGCGTCGACTTGAGTGATGGTGAGAGTCACGACTGGATATCTTACCATAAACGCCCGGACGAGCCTGATTGACAGACGTAACGGACCGGGATTAACTAGCTTCAATTTGCCGTTGCGGCGGCAACAATGCGAAGCAGCCGGCAACCGCCCCTGCGAAGGAAAACGCGACCATGGCAAGGGTTTCAACCGAACGAGCTTCCAGCACGGCCGAGGACACCCTCGCGCAAAAGAGCCGCGACGAGAGCGTCGTCTCGGGCGGCCATCTGGTGGCGGCGGCCCTCAGGAACGAGGGGGTGGACACCATCTTCACCCTGTGCGGTGGCCATATCATCGATATCTACGATGGCTGCATCGACCACGGCATTCGTGTGGTGGACGTGCGCCACGAGCAGGTGGCGGCCCACGCCGCCGACGGCTATGCCCGGCAGACGGGGCGGCTGGGTTGCGTGGTGACCACCGCCGGGCCGGGCTTCACCAATGCGTTGACCGGCATCGCCACGGCGTTCCGCTCGGAGAGCCCGGTGCTCCACATCGGCGGCCAGGGGGCGCTCACGCAGCACAAGATGGGGTCGCTGCAGGATCTCCCCCACGTCGACGTCGCCGCCCCCATCACCAAGTTCTCGGCCAGCGTGCGTTCCACCGAGCGCATCGCCGACATGGTGGCGATGGCGGCGCGCGAGTGCTTCGCCGGGGCGCCCGGCCCTAGCTACCTGGAGATCCCCCGGGACGTGCTCGACCGCGAGGTGCCGGCGGACAAGGTGGTCGTGCCGGAACGGGGCCGCTACCGCGCATCCACGGGTTCCATCGGCGACCCCGCGGATGTCGAGAAGTTGGCTGAATTGCTGGTGAAGTCCGAGCGGCCGGCGGTGCTGCTGGGCACCCAGGTCTGGACCTGTCGCGGACACGAGGCCGCGAACGGGCTGTTCAAGGCGCTGAATATTCCCTGTTACATGAACGGGGCTGCCCGCGGCCTGCTGCCCCCCGGCGATCCGCACTACTTCAACCGCACCCGCGGCGATGCCTTCAACGAGGCGGACGTCATCGTCATCGTCGGCACGCCCTTCGACTTCCGCATGGGTTACGGCAGGCGGCTCCGCGCCGACGCCGCCGTGGTCCACATCGACATGGACTACCGGACGGTGGCCAAGAACCGGGACGTGTCGCTGGGCCTGGTGGGCGACCCCGGGGCGATTCTCAAGGCGGTGCACGCCGCGGTCGGAGAACGCCCCGACAACGGCGCCGAGGGCCGCACCCGCTGGCTGGAGTACCTCCGCGGTCTGGAAGGGGAGCGCGCCGCCAAGCTCATGCCGCTGTTCCGGTCCGACGCCAACCCGATCCATCCCTACCGGGTGGCGTGGGAGCTGAACGAGTTTCTCACTGAAGACACCATCTACATCGGCGACGGCGGCGACGTGGTGACCATCAGCGCCCAGGCGGTGGAGCCCCGCGCGCCCGGCAACTGGATGGACCCCGGCGCCCTGGGAGCGTTGGGCGTGGGTACCGGTTTTGCGCTGGCTTCCAAGCTGGTGCGCCCGGAGAAGGAAGTCCTGTGCTACTACGGCGACGGGTCGTTCGGCATGACCGCGTTCGACATGGAGACCGCCAACCGCTTCGGCGCCCCCTACATCGCGGTCATCGGCAACAACTCGGCTATGAACCAGATCCGCTACGGGCAGCTCTCCAAGTACGGCGAGGAGCGCGGCGACGTCGGCAACCTGCTGGGAGACGTGCCCTTCTCGAAGTTTGCGGAGATGCTCGGCGGATACGGCGAGGAGGTCACCGAGTGCGGCGAGATCGGCCCGGCGCTGCGCCGGGCGCGGGAGTCGGTGAAGGCCTCCGGCAAGTCGGCGGTCGTCAACATCTGGGTGGATGCCGGGGAATGGGCGCCCGGTACCAAGCGTCAGACCATGTACAAGTAACCCGACCTGCGAACCACCAGGGAACAAGATGGAAAAGGCACTCTCCGGCATCCGCATCCTGGACATGACCCACGTGCAGGCAGGCCCCACCTCGAGCCAGCTCATGGCCTTTCTGGGCGCGGACGTGATCAAGCTCGAGTCGCCCGCCGGCGACGCCACGCGCAAGCAGCTCGGGGACATCCCCGGCGCGGACAGCCTCTACTTCACCATGCTGAACTGCAACAAGCGCTCCATCACGGTGAACCTCAAGAACGAACGCGGCAAGGAAGTGTTCACCCGCTTGGTGAAGACCTGCGACGTGTTACTGGAGAATTTCGGCCCGGGCGTGCTGGACCGCCTGGGGTTTGGTTGGGAGAAGGTGCACGAGCTGAACCCCCGGCTGATCATGGGCTCCATCAAGGGGTTCGGCAGCGAGGGGCCTTACGCTGCCTTCAAGGCCTACGAGAACGTGGCCCAGGCCATGGGCGGGGCCATGAGCACCAGCGGCATGTTCGACGGCCCGCCGGTGGTCACCGGCGCGCAGATCGGCGATTCCGGCACCGGCGTTCACCTGCTGGCCGGGATACTGGCGGCGCTGCTTCAACGGGAGCGCACCGGGCGCGGCCAGTACGTCGAGACCGCCATGATGGACTGCGTCATGAACCTTTGCCGCGTGAAGTTCCGAGACCATCAGCGCATCGAGCATGGTCCGCTGGCCGAGTACTCGGTGCAGGAGTTCGAGGACTTCACGCCGCGGGCGGGCAACGACTCCGGCGGCGGCCAGTTGGGCAACGCCGTTCCGTGCAAGCCCGGCGGCGCCAACGACTACCTCTACGTGGTGGTGCAGGAGCACGTCTGGACTGCCCTCGCCAGGCGCATCGGCGGCGAGGCGCTGGCCGGCGACCCGCGCTTCACCGACATCGACGTCCGCCGCGCCAACCAGGCGGAGATGTGGCGCCTGCTGGCGGAGTTCGCCCGGGACTACACGAAGTGGGAGTTGATGGAGATCCTCAACGACCTCGATGTTCCCTGCGGGCCGATCATGAGCACGAAGGACCTTGCCCACGACGAGCATGTCAAGCTCCGTGAGATGATGGTCGAGGTAGACCACCCCGAGCGCGGCAAGTGGTACAATGTGGGCTGCCCCATCAAGCTCTCGGACTCGCCGGTGGAGGTCAGGCGTTCGCCCTTGCTGGGGGAACACACCGACGAGGTCCTGAGCGAGGTCCTGGGCTACGACGGGGAGGAGATCGCGGCGCTCAGGAGCGCGGGAGCCTTTACCCGGTAGCTGCCTGAAGCGCGACGGTGCGCACGGACCCGCCTCTGGCGATTCCGGCCGCATCCTTGCGAGGAGGGAGGCCGTAGAAATGCAAGCGGGATCTGATCGGAAGGAAGCGATCCTCGCGGTCTTGCACGGCGCGAGGTCCGAGGGACGGACCGCGCTGTCGCCCGTGGAGTGCGGTCAGGTGTTGCGCGCCTGCGGCATCCCGCTGCCGCGGGAAGGCGTGGCGCAGTCGGCCGCCGAGGCCGCCGAGCTGGCCGAGGACATCGGCTTTCCGGTGGTGATGAAGATCGTCTCCGAGGACATCCTGCACAAGACCGAGGCCGGCGGCGTGCTGGTGGGGGTGGCGGACCGGGAGCAGGCGGAGCAGGGCTACGGCACGCTCCTGAAGAATGCGCGGGCCTACAAGGCCGATGCCGTTCTGGGCGGGGTCCAGGTTCAGCAGCAGGTTTCCCGCAAGGGAGTGGAGGTCATCGTCGGCGCGGTCACCGATCCGAGCTTCGGGAAGGTGGTGGCCTTCGGTCTCGGCGGGGTGCTGGTGGAGGTGTTGCGCGACGTGACCTTCCGGCTGGCGCCGGCCACGCGCGATCAGGCCCTCTCCATGCTGGACGGCGTGGCCGCGGCGGAGGTCCTCAAGGGAGTTCGGGGCGCTGCCGCGGTGGATCGGGAGGCCCTGGCGGACATCATCGTCAGCGTCTCGGAACTGGTGAGCGACTTCCCCGAGATCCGTGAGGTGGACCTCAACCCGGTGCTGGCGGATGCCGACGGCGCCACCGCGGTGGACAGCGTCATGACCGTGGACTTCGGGCCGCAACCTGAGCCCTACCGGCCGTCGCGGCAGGAGATCGTCGCGGCCATGCAGCGCATCATGAACCCCAGGGCGGTGGCGGTCATCGGCGCCTCGGACGGGGAAGGGAAGATCGGCAACTCGGTGATGAAGAACATCATCAACGGCGGCTACGGCGGCGAGCTCTACCCCATCAACCCCAGGGCCGACGAGATCCTGGGCAAGAAGTGCTATACGAGCGTCAAGGACATCCCCGGCGACGTGGACGTGGCGATCTTCGCGGTGCCCGCCAAGTTCTGCGCCGCCGCCATGACCGAGGTGGGGGAGAAGGGCATCCCGGGCGCGGTGATGATCCCGTCGGGCTTCGCCGAGGTAGGCGAGAAGGAGATGCAGGAGGAGCTGCTGGCCGAGGCGCGCAAGTACAACGTGCGCGTCATGGGGCCCAACATTTACGGCTTCTACTACACCCCCGCCAACCTGTGCGCGACGTTCTGCACCCCCTACGATGTCAAGGGTCCGGTGGCGCTGTCGTCCCAGAGCGGCGGGGTGGGCATGTCCATTATCGGCTTCAGCCGCTCCACCCGGCTGGGGGTGTCGGCCATCGTCGGGCTGGGGAACAAGTCGGACCTGGACGAGGACGACCTGCTCACCTACTTCGAGCAGGACGACAACACCCAGGTGGTGGCCATGCACGCGGAGGACCTGAAGGACGGACGCAGCTTCTACGAGGTGGCGAGCCGCGTGTCCAAGAAGAAGCCCGTGGTCATGCTCAAGGCCGGCCGCACCCAGCTCGGCGCCCGGGCCGCGGCCTCCCACACCGGCGCCCTGGCCGGCGACGACAAGGTCTACGACGACCTCCTGAAGGCCTGCGGCGTGGTGCGCGCCTACTCGTTGAACGACATGCTGCAGTTCGCCCGGGGCCTGTCGGTGCTGCCGACGCCCAAGGGCGAGGAGATCGTCATCATCACCGGCGCCGGCGGCTCCGGAGTGCTCTTGTCGGACGCGGTGGTGGCCAACGGCCTCTCGCTCATGAAGTTCCCCCGGGACCTGGACGAGGGCTTCAAGCAGTTCATCCCGCCCTTCGGCGCCTCGGGCAATCCGGTGGACATCACCGGCGGCGAGCCCCCCACCACCTACGAGCGCACCATACGGTTCGGCCTCGAGGACGACCGCATCCATGCCCTGATCCTGGGCTACTGGCACACCATCATCACACCCCCCATGGTGTTCGCCGAGCTGTGCGCGCGGGTGGTGCAGGAAGGCCGCGACAAGGGCATCGAGAAGCCGGTGGTGGTGTCGCTGGTGGGCGACGTCCAGGTGGAGGAGGCCTCGGAGTACCTCTACGAAAGGGGCATCGTCGGATGTCCCTACACCACCGAGTTGCCGGTGGCGATCCTGGGCGCCAAGTACAGGTGGGCCCGGGGCGCGGGGCTGCTGGGGTAGTCCCCGAAATCCGTCAGTCCGGGGTCCAGTGGAAGGAGGTATGCGATGAGGAGGGCCATTCGCCTGGTGTTGGCCGTGACCATGGCCATTTCGTGGTCGGCGATCCTTCTGCAAGGGAATGCGGGCGCGGCTGACAAGCTGGCCCCCTTCACCAGCGACTGTGTGGACGCCGACAACTTCAACTGGGTCAAGGGTGACAACCACTGCTTCGCCATCGCCACGGTGCTGCCGCCAAAGGCGGTCCCGAGCCCGGTTCTGCGAGTCTATCTCCACGGGGACAATACCCGCCTTAGAAAACGTGGGTATCCCTCGGATTCCATGTACAGGTACGCGGCGCGGACTCCCGCCGGAACCGTTTCCGTTGCCATGTTGCGGCCCGAGCACTTCGACCACGAAGGCAGGCAGTCATCCGACAAGAGTTCTGGCAGGCGGAACTGGGAGACCGCCGAAGATATCGATGAGATCACTGCGGCCGTACGCCGCCTGAGGAAACACCATAACGCATCGCGCGTGGTAATGATCGGCCAGTCGGGCGGTTCCAATACCATCGCCGTCATGTTGGGCCGCCACCCGGGCGCCGTCGACGCAGCGCTATTGGTGGGATGTGCCTGCGACAAGGTGGCGAAGGCCGAATACCAAAACAGAAGGGTGCGGCCTCAGGATCTGAACCCTATCGACTACGTCGACAAGGTACCACTGAGTACCAGGATTGTTCTGGTGACCGGGTCACGAGACGAAACCAACCCCGTCAGTATTTGCCGCCCCTATGTCGCGCGTCTGAAGGAACGTGGGGTATCGGTCCGATTGGATATCGTCGAAGGCATCAAGCACAGCTTCGGTCGTGTCGCATTCACAAAGCCATACAAGACGGCCTTGGCCGAACTGAACAAGGAGTGACCAACCATGGAGCGACTGCCGCGTGGGGCGAACTTTCAACGCAGCCTGATGCTTTGGCAGATCGGGCTGCACGTCGCCGGTGACCCGAACGAACCGTACTACGGCAACCGGGACATGTGCATCTCGGTGGGGAGCGGGTCGGCGGACAACTTCCGGCCCTGGCTGCGTATGTCCACGGGCTCGCCGATCATCGCCCACGCTGTGGCCAAGGGGGACCTGGAGATGTCCATGGTGAACCCGTCGGCCTTCCTCACCCAGGCCTACCGGGGCGTCGGGCTCTTCCAGCAGCCGCTGCCGCTCCGGGTGGTGGCCTGCTATCCGTCCTGGGACCGCTTCGTGTTCATGATCCACCCGCGCACGGGCCTGACGTCACTTTCACAGATCAAGGAACGGAAGTATCCGTTGCGCCTTTCCATCCGTGAGGATGCGACCCATTCCACCCGTGTGTTGCTGGACCAGACCCTTGAGATCTACGGGTTCACGCTGGCGGACCTGGAGTCCTGGGGCGGCGGCCTGCAGCTCAACGGCGGCCCCGGCGACGAGCGCCGCATGGCCGCGCTCAAGGACGAATCCATCGACGCGGTGTTCGACGAAGGGCTGGTGCTGTGGTTCGATGACGCCCTGTCGCGCGGCATGGAGCCCGTCACGCCCGACGATTTCGCCATGGAACAACTCAACGCCCTGGGCTGGCGCACGGTGACTATGCCGGCGGGCTGCTATCCCCATCTCAAGGCGGACCACACCTGCATCGACTACGGCGGCTGGCCTCTGTACACACGCGCCACACTGCCGAATGAGGACGTGTACAAGGTGTGCGAGGCGCTCAAGGAGCGCCAGAACGAGATCTACTGGGAGACGCTGACCGGCATCGACCAGTTGTGGAAGGACACCGACGCGACGCCCCTGGACGTGCCGCTCCACCCGGGAGCGGAGAAGTTCTGCAGGGACCAGGGCTACCTGTGATGGACGTCCAGGACCTCACCATCGCCGAGGCCGCGCGCCGCATCCAGGCGCGTGAGCTCTCGCCGGTGGAGCTGACCCGGGCGTGCCTGGACCGCATCGACCGTCTGGACCCCGACCTCAACACCTTCGTCACCCTGACCCGCGAGCGGGCCCTGGAGGACGCCGGCCAAGCCGAGGCCGACATCGCTGCGGGGCGCCACCGCGGCGCGCTGCACGGGATCCCCGTTGCAGTCAAGGACAGCCTCGCCACCGCCGGCGTCCGCACCACGGCGGGTGCGAAGCACCTGTCCGACTGGGTCCCGGACGAGGACGCCACCGTGGTGGCACGTCTCAAGCAGGCCGGGGCGGTCATCCTGGGCAAGACCAACATGCACGAGTGGGCCGCCGGCTGTACCACCATCAACCCTTACTATGGCACCACCCGCAATCCTTGGGACCGGAACCGCGTCTCCGGTGGCTCCAGCGGCGGCTCGGCAGCGTCCGTAGCCGCGGGCCTGGCCCTGGGGTCCATCGGCACGGACAACGCGGGCTCGGTGCGCAACCCCGCGTCCCTGTGCGGCGTCGTGGGGCTCAAGGCCACCTACGGCCGGGTGAGCCGCGTCGGCGGCGTCGCCGGCACCGGCGGCTATTCGACGGACCATTTCGGCCCTCTCACCCGCACGGTGCGGGACAGCGCGTTGATGCTCCAGGCCATTGCCGGCTACGACCCCAGGGATTCGTTGTCGAGCGATGCCCCCGTGCCGGACTTCTGCGCGCTCCTTGACGAGGGCGTCGCGGGCCTCAAGGTCGGCATCATTCGTGATTACTTCGACGACCTGGCGGTGGACGAGGTCAAGGAGGCCGTCGCCGACGCGGTGGAGTTGCTGGAGTCCCTGGGCATGTCGGTGCAGGAGCTGTCGGTTCCGTACACCGAGCATATTGCGATGGTGCAGCTCGTGACCGCGCGCGCCGAGAACCTGTCCCCGGCCGAGCCGTTCCTGCGCACCCGCCCGCGGGATTACAGTCCGGAGCTGCTGTACCGACAAATCCGCGCCCTGGCGCTGCCCGCCCACGCGTACGTCACCGCGCAACGGGTCCGCCGCCTCATCTGCGAAGCCTTCGACCGGGCCTTCGAGCAGGTGGACGTGATCGTGAGCCCGGCGGTGAGCATGCCGGCGGAAACCATCGAGGAATGCCAGCGGGGCTACGTGGAAACCGCGGCGGGGCGCATCGAGTTGGCGGACGCCCGCGGCACGAGGGGGACCCTCTGCACGATCCCGTTCAACGTCACCGGCGCGCCGGCAATAAGCGTTCCCTGCGGCTTTTCCTCGCGGGGACTTCCCATCGGACTGCAGATCGCCGCGCCCCATTTCGAGGAGCCGAAGCTGCTGCGGGTAGCACACGCCTACGAGCAGGCGGCGGGTTGGCACACCCGGAAGCCGCCGCTCGCTTGAAGCGGGGCCGGCACGATCCAGTCATTCTTTCGCCGGGCAAGGCTTGATCGGCCGTGATCGCCGTCGGGAGGGTTCATGAGATACCGAGACGTAGGTGTGCTGGTTTACGACAAGGCGAAGGCAACGCCGGGCTACACGCTGATCGTCCCGCAGTCGTCGCGCAAGGCCTACCTCATCGGCATGCGCGGCGAGGTGCTGCACGAGTGGTCGTTTCCCCTGTGTCCGGGGAACTACGCCTACCTCCTCCCCAACGGCAACCTGCTCTGGGCCGGTCGCGTGGAGGACGCGGGTCCGCCGCTCTGGCGTGGCAAGGGCGGCCTCTTGCGGGAATACACCTGGGACGGGGAGGTGGTATGGGAGTACTCCGACCCCGCGCAACACCATGACTTCCGGCGGCGCCCGGACGGAAACACGATCTACATCGGCTGGGAGCCGGTGCCAGCGGATGTCCAGCCGGCGATCAAGGGCGGCGCGCCCGGCAGCGAGCATGAGGGCGTCACTTACGGCGACTACGTGAGGGAGGTATCACCCACGGGCGAAACGGTGTGGGAGTGGCACGCGTGGCGCGACCTGGACCTCGACCGGTGGGAGATCTGCCACTGCTGCGGACGGGACGAGTTCGCCCATGCCAACGCCTGCTTCCCCCTCGAAGACGGTGGTGTGATGCTCAGCTTTCGGCGGCTGAACGCGATCATGATGATCGACCGCGAGACCTGCAAGGTACGCTGGTCGCACCAGGACGCCACCTGGGGCCATCAGCACGACTGCACGGTGCTGCCCAACGGCAACATCCTGTTGTTCGCCAACGGCATTCACAGTCTGGACAACCCATTCTCCCGGGTCATCGAGCTCGACCCCAAGTCGGGGGAGACCGTCTGGCACTACCGGGGCTCGCCTATCTGGACGTTCTTCAGCCCCAACATCAGCGGCGCCCAGCGTTTCGACAACGGCAACACGCTCATCTGCGAGGGGCAGATGGGACGGGCCTTCGAGGTTACTCAGGCGGGTGAGATCGTTTGGGAGTACGTCTGCCCGTTCTTTGCGGACTATCAGGGTCGGGGCCCGGCCAACAGCATGTTCCGGGTCTACCGCTACGCCGCGGACTCGCCGGAAATCGGCGGCCGGGTGGCGACGCCGGCGGCCTGGTAGGAGAGCGATGGGAGGTACACCCGGCGTCAGCAGGCTCCGCGAGCGCCCTGAAAATTCGGCGCCTGTCGCTGAATTTTCACGGTATGCGTTCTCCCTTCGAAACGTGTCAGCCCTTCTTAAAGTGCAGGATCCCCCACTGCAGGTAACCCCGCTTCCCTCCGTCCACCCAGTGCCGCAGGCCGGTCTTGACGCGTTGGACGTGCTCGGCGCCGCAGTGCTGCGTCAGTTCCTCCTCGTCGGCGAGTAGTCCGTCGAGTATCCGACCGTAGTGGGTGGCCAGGTGCGGCGTGAGGTCCAAGAACTCCAACTCCTCGAACCCTAGCTCTGACAGCATGGCCCGGTATTCCCGCAGGGATCCCAGGGAGTCGAGGTGGACGCGGTCGAGGATGGGTTGCAGGGCTTCGGGAGGGCAGAGCTCACCCTGCAGGGGGTCGGTGAAGATGAACTGTCCGCCCGTGCGCAGCACCCGGCCGACTTCGGCGAATACCTGCCGCCGCCGGGTGCTGTGCAGGATGGCGTCCTGAGACCACACCACGTCGAAGGTCCCGCCCGTGACGGGGATGTCTTCGAAGCTCCCGTCCACCACGTTGATGGCCAGGGAGCACCTGTCTCTGGCGTTGAGGTCCCGGTTCCGGGCGTTCTGGACCTCGCTCAGGTTGAGGCATGCCACGTGGCACCCGTATGCGCGGAAGAGGTAGCGGGCGGACCCGCCATTGCCCGCGCCGATGTCCAGCACGCGGGTGCTCGGACCCAGCTCATGGATCATGGAGGCGATTGTCTCCACGGTCCGCTGGCCGGCTTCGTCGACCGTGTCCTCGTCGTTTTCGTAGATGCCGAGATGGAGGTGCTCGTCGCCGTACGACGCATCGTAGATCCGGCGCACGTCATCGCTGTTGTAGTAGCTTCTGACCGATTCGACCGCCTCCGAATAGTGGGCCTCCGCCGGGCCCTCCCCGGGCCCCGCGGAGGCTGCTGCTCCCTTCATCCCTCAGACCTTCCGGAAGTGGAGGATTCCCCACTGGAGATGGCCCTTGTTGCCGCCGTCCACCCAGTGTTGCAGGCCGGCCTTCATCCGCTCGATGTACTCGGCGCTGCAGACCTGCAGGAGTTCCCAGTGGTTGGCCTGTACCTCGTCCAACACGCGCGCGTAGTGGGTCGCAAGCTGCGGCGTGAGATCGACGAACTCGATCTCCTCGAATCCCAGGCCCGACAGCATGGTCCGGTACTGGGGGACCGATCCCAGGGAGTCGAGGTGAATGCGATCCAGTATGGGTTTCAGCACTTCCGTCGGACAATCCTCGCGTTGCATGGGATCGGTGAAGATGAACTGTCCGCCCTTGGCAAGGACCCGGTCGACTTCCTCCAACACCTGCCGCCGGTCACCGCTGTGAAGGATCGCATCCTGCGACCACACCACGTCCACGCTGTCGTCCGGCATGGGGATCTGCTCGAAGCTCCCGTCCACCACGTTGATGGCCAGCGAGCACTGCTTGCGGGCATTGAGGTCGCGATTCCGCGTGTTCTGGACCTCGCTCAGGTTCAGGCATCCGACGTGGCACCCGTAGTTGTCGACGAGGTATCGGGCGGAGCCGCCGTACCCCGAGCCGATATCCAGCACGCGGGTGGTGGACCCCAGGGAGTCGATCATGGAGGCCATTCTCCGCACCGTCCGCCGGCTGGCGTCGAAGATCGTGTCCCCTTCGCCCTCGTAGAGGCCCACGTGGATGTCCTCGCCGCCCCACACGGTGGCGTAGAAGCGGTCGGCGTCGTTGCTGTTGTAGTAGTCCCGCGCCGTCTCCACCGTTTCGGAGTAGCTGGGTCCCGCCGCGAACCTGGCGGGGCGTTCCTCGTTCTTGTAGATCTTTTCCGCCACGTGGATGAAGAAGTCCGGGTCCTCCACGCGGTGGGTTTCCTGGAAGTCGGCAAAGGTCTTCACTTGCTGGAACCCGACCTCGCCCATGAGCTTCCGGACGTAGTCCTTTCTCAGCGGGAACATGTTGAGGTGAAACACCGACTTGTCCGGGAACTCATACCGGAACCGGGCCAAGCCTTCGTCCACGTATTCGGGCTCGGCGCTGACGTTGTCGCCGCAGTAGTAGTAGATGTGCTTGGAGGTGAACCCATCGTCGAGGATGTCGTCGTAGTTGCGTTGGTCCAGGACCAGGACGCCGTCGTGCTGCAGCACCGAGTAGAACTCGGCGAGAGCCTTCCGGCGGTCCTGCTCCGAGAACAGATGGGTCAGGGAGTTCCCCAGGCAGATGACCGCGTCGTATTGGGTATGAACGTCCCGGCTCAGCCACCGCCAGTCCGCGTGGAGGGTCTTCATGATGAAGCCGTGCTCCTTGGCGTTCTCGAAGGCTTGCGCCAGCATCTCGGGGCTGCCGTCGGCGCTGGTGACGTCGAAGCCGGCTTTCAGGAGCCGGATCGAGTGGAAACCGGTCCCGGTGGCCACGTCCAGCACGCGCTTCACCCCGCGTTCCTTGAGAATGTTGATGAAAAAGTCCCCTTCGCTGGCGGCTCGGGCGTCCCAGTCGATGAGCTCGTCCCACTTGCGGACGAAGCTGTGCACGTATTCGCGCTTGTACTGGTCGGTCTTTCGCTGGGCGATGGGGTTGTCGCCGTACAATTGCTCCTCGGCCACGATAACACCTCCTGGGTTGTGGGCCTGACAGCGCCGTTTCGCGCCTGAACGGACTCTCGACCGTCTGATTGGCAGCACAAAAGGCAGGAAGTCCCTAGTCTCCCAACATTGGCCCGACAAAGTCAACCCCGTCGGAACCACCCGGCGGAGTGGTGCCCGCGCCGGGTCGGGCCGCGTTGTGCACCGGTGACTGGAATGCTATAAGGCGCGCACGAGTCCGCGGGCGCCTGTTTCACCGCGGCTCATTCGCGCAGAGAGGAAACACCACCATGGCGATTTTCGATACCGTGCTTCACGGCGGGGCCATCATCGACGGCGCCGGCAACCCCTGGTACTACGGCGACCTGGCCATCAAGGACGGCAGGATCGCGGCGATGGGACGGCTGGACCCGGGCTCGGGGACGCGCTCCATCGACGTCCGGGGAAAGATGGTGACTCCCGGCTACATCGACATGCACACCCACAGCGACCAGCCGCTGATCAAGGACGGCAACGGCGAGAGCAAGATCCGCCAGGGCGTGACCCTGGACATCATCGGGGAGAGCCAGACCGTGGCTCCTCTGGTGGGGCCGGTGTTCGAGGAGTACGTGGCCGAGCACCGGCACCGGAACGGCATAGAAGCTGACTGGACGACCTTCAGCGAGTACTTCGACCGGGTCGAGGCGGGCGGCATCTCCATGAACGTGGCTTCCGGGGTGTCGCCGCAGCAGGTCAAGCGGGTGGTGGTGGGGTACAAGGAACGTCCGGCCAGCGCGGAGGAGCAGGAGCGTATGAACGGCTACGTGGCCCAGGCCATGGAGCAAGGCGCGCTGGGTCTCACCGCCGCCTGGCACGCCAAGGGGCCGGAGTATCCGGATGAGGTAGTCTCCATGGCCCGGGTGGCGCGCAAGTACGGCGGCTACTACGGCGTGCACCTGGGGAGCGAGGGCTTCGACATCATGGAGGAGCTTGAGAAGGCCTTGAAGGTGGGACGCGAAGCCGACATCCCCATCCATGTCTACCATCTGAAGATGCGTTCCAAGGAGAACTGGGGGCGGGTCATGCAGGTGGTGGAGCAGATCGAGGAGGCCCGGAGCGAGGGCCTGGACGTCACCGCCAACCAGTACCCCTACACCGCCATGCAGCACCCGTGGC
The DNA here is from genome assembly GCA_965204205.1 of uncultured Binatia bacterium (SeqCode). GTDB lineage: Bacteria > Desulfobacterota > Binatia > UBA9968 > JAJDTQ01 > JAJDTQ01. The sequence continues at coordinate 803,749 of OZ241976.1, forward strand.
GGCGGCTGTTCCCGCGCTGGGTGCAGGACGCGCCGGTGCAGGAGACCATCGGCCAGTTCATGAGCCCAAGCTTCCGGCAGCGGGTCATGGACGATCCCGAGTTCACCCAGTACGTCAGCGAGCACGGCGGCTGGGAGGGCATCGTGGCGGCCCGCCTGGACAAGCCCGAGCACCATGCATGGGAAGGGAAGACCATCGCGCAGATCGCGGAGATACGCGGGCAGGATCCCGCCAGCACCTGCTTCGACCTGATCTACGGCGAGGGCATCTTCATCCACGGCATCCACCACACCCTGCGGGAGCAGGACGTGCAGGACGTGATGCGGGTGCCGTGGATCTCCGTCTCTTCCGACGGCAGCGCCCTGAACCTGCGCTCCCCCGGCATGCCGCATCCCCGCAGTTTCGGCACCAACGTGCGCGTGCTGGGGCGTTACGTGCGCGACGAGAAGGTGCTGACCCTGCCCGACGCGGTGCGCAAGATGACCTCGCTGCCCGCCCAGGTGCTGGGGCTCAAGGACCGGGGGCTTCTCCGGGAAGGGTACTGGGCCGACGTCGTCGTGTTCGATCCCGACACGGTGGCGGACCAGGCCACCTTCGAGGAGCCCAAGCAGTATCCCAAGGGTGTCGAGTACGTGTTCGTCAATGGAGAAATGGTGATCGAGAACGGCGACCACACCGGGGTCCGGCCCGGGCGGGTGGTGTATGGTCCCGGAAAGAGGGAAGGGTAAGGATGGCGCTGCCGGAGAGTCTCTACGCGGACACGATCCTGGTTAACGGCAACGTGATCACGGTGGACGACGCCCGCCCCACGGCCGAGGCGGTTGCGGTCAAGGGCGACCGGATCTTGCACGTGGGAAGCAACGACGACGTGCGACAGTGCGCCGGCCGGAACACGTGGGTCATCGACTGTAGCGGCAAGACGGTGCTCCCCGGGTTCATCGAGCCCCACACTCACTTCATGTCCTTCGGTGTCCGGCTGGGAATGGTGAACGTGCGGACTCCGCCCAACAACTCCATCGAGGACGTGCTGGCGCGCATCCGCGAGCGCGCGGCCGTCACGACTAAGGGGCAGTGGATCGAGGCACAGGGCTACGAGCACACGGCTGTGGCGGAGAAGCGCTGGCCCACGCTGGCCGAGCTCGACAGCGCGGCTCCGGACAATCCGCTGGTCATGACCTACCGCTCGTCCCACGTTTGGATGGCCAACAGCGCGGCGCTCAAGCTCGCCGGGATCAATGACGACACGCCGCAGCCTGATGGCGGCCACATGGACCGGGACCCGCAAACCGGGAAGCTCACGGGCGTGCTGCGGGAGAAGGCCGCCGCCCGGCCGGTGAACAACCTGGTGCCGCATCCCACCCTGCAGCAGCTCAAGGACGGCGTGGAGCTGGCGGGCCGCGAATACAATTCGGTGGGCATCACGTCCACCCATGACGCCGGCACCGGCGACACCCCGGACCACTACCGGGCGTACCAGGAGACCATCGACGAGGGCCGGCTCAAGGTGCGGGTCTACCTGATGATCCACGACCTGCCCTACAAGCGCTTCTACCTGGAGCGGGACCTGGGGCTCCGCACCGGCTTCGGCTCGGACTGGCTGCGGCTGGGCGCGGTCAAGACCTGCAGCGATGGCTCCATCCAGGTGCACACCTGCGCCTTCTACGATCCCTACATCACCAGCGACACCGATGATCCCACCAAGGACCCCCGCGGCGTGCTCCAGTACTCGCCCGAGGACCAGAAGAAGCTGGTGCTGGAAGCCCACGGCAAAGGCTACCAGGTGGCCATCCACGCCCAGGGCGACCGCGGCGTGGACGTGGCCCTGGACGCGGTCGAGAACGCCATGAACGAGGTGCCGCGGCCCGACCCCCGCCACCGCATAGAGCACTGCCAGGGGGTCACCCGGGACGCGCTCGCGCGCATGAGCCGCCTGGGGGTCATCGCGTCGTTCTACCCGCATCACGTCTGGTACTGGGGTGACCGCCACATCCATGACTTCCTGGGCATGGAGCGGGCGCAGCGGCTCGACCCCATGCGCACCGCCATCGACCTGGGCGTGGTCACCGTGGCCCACTCCGACACCCCCATCGCGCTGCCCAAGGACCCGCTCTTCGCCACCGACCCGCTCTTCGGCATCTGGTGCGCGGTGAACCGCAAGACGCGGGCGGGCGTGCTGCTGGGCGAGGAAGAGCGCATCACTCCCATGGAGGGCATCCGCGCCTACACCATCAACGCCGCCTACGCCGCCTTCGAGGAAGGCATCAAGGGCTCCATTTCGGCCGGCAAGCTGGCCGACCTGGTGGTGCTGGGGGATAATCCGCTGACGGTGGACCCCTGGGAGATCCGCAATATCCCGGTGGAGCGTACCATCGTGGGGGGAGAGGTGGTGTACGAAGCGTGACGGGTTGGCGGTTGCCGGCGTTGAATAAAAAAAGCCGCGCCGGTTTCCCGGCGCGGCTTTTCTTGTTGGCTGAAGTTCGGCGATCAGGCCTTGACGTCCATCTCCTCCAGCATGATCTTCTCGTCCGGACGCGGCGTCCACACGAGATTGCGGGCCGCGCCGTAGTGGTCGAAGAGCTGGTATAACGGGATCATCGGCGCTTCCTCCATGATGACCTCGCTCATCTCCTGGAGGATCTTCAACCGCTTGGCGTCATCCGACTCCGCCTGCTCGGCGTCCACCAGCGCGTCGAAGCCGGCATGGCTGAAGTTGGTGCGCTTGGAGCCGCCGGTGCGGAAGTACTGGTACAGTGGCGTATCGGCGTCCAGCACGCTGCCCCGGCCGATGTAGTAGAACGGGATCTTGCCGCCGTTGACGCCGCCGCGGCCCCAGAAGACCACCCATTCCTGCGGTACGATCTCCACCCGGAAGCCGCCCTTGGCCATCTGCGCGGCCACCACCTGCACCAGCTCCGTGTCCTTCTCGTACTTGCCCGGCGAGAAGTGGAGCTTGACGTCGACGCCGTTCGGATGGCCGGCTTTCTTCAACAGCTCCCTGGCCTTCTTGGGATCGTAGGGGTAGCGCTTGACGTTGGGGTTGTATCCGATGACGCGGGGCCCTACGGGTCCTTGAAGCACTTCGCCGTTGCCGTCGAAGATGTTCTTCACGATGGAGTCCGCGTCCACGCAGTAATTGGCGGCCTGCCGCACGAGCTTGTTGTCCCAGGGCTTGAAGTTGACGTTCAAAGCGAAGAAATAGATCCGCAGGCCCGGCACGCTGCGCACGCTGACACGCGAACTGCGGTTGACCCGCTCCACCTCGTGCACCGGCACCCGGTCCATGACGTCGCATTGCCCGGCCTCCAGGCCCGCCATGCGTGAGTTGACCTCCACCACCTTGCGCCACACCAGCTCCTTGATGGCCGGCTTCTCGCCCCAGTAGTCGTCGTTCCGCGTCAGCACTAGGTCGCCGTCGCGCTTGAAGCTGACGAACTTGTACGGGCCGGTGCCGGTGGGGTGCTTGTCCACGTCCTTGCCGTACTTGTCCGCCACGGTCTTGCTCATGATGAAGCGGTTGCGCACGCCGCGGGACAGGAACGTGACCGAGGGTTTCTTGGTGATGACGACCACCGTGTGCTCGTCGGGCGTCTGCACCTCCTGGACGTTCCGGAACGACCGCCGCTGCAGGCTTCTCTTGTCGTTCTTCATCCGGTCGATGGAGAAGGCCACGTCCGCGGACGTAAGCGGGCTGCCGTCGTGGAACTTGATGCCCTTGCGCAGCTTGAACTCCCACTCCTTGCCTCGGAACTCCCAGGACTCGGCCAGCCGGCCGATGAACTTGGCCTGTGAGTAGCTGAACTCCACCAGCGGCTCCATCATGTGTTGCCACTGGCCGTAGATGGCGCCGCTGCTGTGGTCGTAGGGGTGAAGGTTGTCCATGTTGCTGGCGTTGTACACGATCACGCGGTCCTTGGACGCCGCGTACGCGAACTGTCCCAGCGAAGGATTGATCAGGGCCGCGGCCCCCAGGGCGGCGCCGCCCTTGAGCACGTCCCGCCGGCTGAACCGTCTGCCTTTGTCACTCATGTCGAACCCCTTTCTAGTTTCGGAACTCTGCTGTCGCTACGCATGCAATATTACGGGAAGCGACACCCGGTCTTCAACCGTTTCCCGTCTCCATGGGATGGCGCTTCAGGAACTCCAGGAAGTGAGCGTTGGCGACGTCGGGCATCTGGCGCAGGTAGCCGTGGTTTCCGCCGTCGACGAGCTTGAGCTCGGCGCCGGCGATGCCCGCGGCCAACACCTTCGATGATTCCACGTGACTGCCGGTAGAGGCCTCCACCGTATCGCCGGCTCCGCATATCACCAGCGTCGGACACTGGATGCGGTCCAGCAGGTCGCGCGTTTCATGCTCCTGGCGCGCCACCACGTGCCGGAGATAGGGTCTCAACGGCGTGAAGTAGGTCATGTTGACCTCCCGGAACTCCTGCACCTTGTCCGGGTGGTCGCGCACGAATTCCGGCGGGAACATGAACGCGCCGCCGAAGTGGTCTTCCATGTAGCGGGGATGCCCTTTCTCGGCCATCTCCGCGGCCGTGGAGTAGGGGACCCCCCGCTCGTAGTACTGGCCGTCGTACGAGGTGCCGGGTCCGGAACCCGAGAGGATGAGGCTGTGAACGGCCTCCGGATGATCGATGGCGATCCATTGGCAGACGCGCCCGCCCATGGAGTGGCCCATGAAGTGCGCCCGGCCGATACCCAGCGCCTCCATCAGGTTGACGCAGTCGTCGGCGAACATGCGGGTGGAATAGTGGACGTCGGGCTTGTCGCTCCGTCCCGTGCCCCGGTGGTCCCAGGTCAGCACCCGGTAGTGTTGCGACAGTCCGGGCACCTGGAAGATCTTCCAGTGGTCGCCGGACATCCCGGTGCCACTTACCAGCACCAGGGGCTCGCCGCTGCCGTGGAGCTCGTAGTGGAAATTCAGGCCGCTTACGTTGGCGATGGGCATGATTCGAAGGCGACGGCGTCGCGCGGAAATCAGAACACGACCACGCCCCGGGCCGCTTCCCCTTGCTTCAGCCGCTCCACCCCCTCGTTGATCTCGTCGATCTTGTAGCGGTGCGACACCAGCCGGTCCAGGTCCAGCCGTCCGGCCTTGTAGTGCTCCACCATCCTGGGGATGTCGATGAGCTGCCGCGCGTTGCCGTAGCCCGTACCGGTAAGGGTCTTCTGCTCCCTCACGAAGCGCAGGGGATTGATGGACGCCGTGTGGTCCATGGGCGCCATCCCCACCACCACGACGGTGCCGCCCACCCGCGCGCACTCCAGCGCCTGCTCCACCGTGGGACCCAGGCCGATGGCCTCGAAGACGTAGTCCACGCCGCCGCCGGTGATCTCCCGGACACGCTTGGCCGCGTCCTCCCGCGAGCTGTTGATCTTGTGGGTGGCGCCGAACTCCTGGGCGTACTCGAGCTTCCCGTCGAGGATATCGATGGCGATGATGGTGCTCGCGCCCACCAGCCGGGCGCCCTGGATGCAGTTGAGCCCCACGCCGCCGCAGCCGATGACGGCCACGGTGTCGCCGGCTTCCACGCGGGCGGCATTGGTGACCGAGCACACGCCGGTGGTGACGCAGCAGCCGATCAGGGCGGCCACTTCCGGCGGAATGTCGCCACTCACCGGAACGGCCTGCTCCGCCGGGCACACCACTTGCTCGGCCCAGGTGCCGAGCCGCGCCGAGATGTAGAGCGGCTGCCCCTTGAGGCTCACCCGGGCGGTGCCGTCGTGCATCATCTGGCGCGGGGAGTCGTGGCCGTTGCAGAGGACCGGGATGCCGCGCGCGCAGTTCTCGCAACGGCCGCAGTTGGCGCGGAAGGAGAGGATGACGTTGTCGCCGGGCTTGACGTGTTCGACGCCGTCGCCCACAGCCTCCACCACACCTGCCCCCTCATGGCCCAGGATCACCGGGGTCTGATTGTCCCACTCGCCCTTGATGTTGTGCAGGTCGCTGTGGCAGATGCCGGTGGCGCCGATGCGGACCTGGACTTCCTGCGCCTTGGGCCCCTCAAGGTCCACGTCCTCCACCACCAGAGGGGTGTTTTGCTCCAGCAGCACCGCCGCTCTCATGCACGCACCTCCATGAAAGGCCTTATCGCTACAGCCGGGTTCGAATCCCGCCCGTGTTCCAGACCCGCACAACGGGCGGGGTTGCAACCCGCCCCTACTTGATCGTCATCTCCCAGGTGCGGACCCTCTCGTCGGAACGCGGCTGCCACTCGATGTTGCTGGCAAACCCGTAGATGTCCGCCAGGTTCCACAGCGGCACCCACGGGGAATCTTCCTTCAGGACCCGGCCGATCTGGTGGAGAATCTTGGCGCGCTTCTCGGGATTGGCCTCCGCCATCTCCGCTTCGATGAGCTTGTCGAGCTCGGGGTTGCTGTAGTCTATCCGCGGGCTGGCGCCGGTCTTGAAGTATTGCTCGACGTGCGTGTGGACGTCGATGACGCTGCCCCGACCGATGTAGTAGAAGGGCATCTTGCCCCCGTTGACCCCCTGTCTGCCCCAGAACACGACCCACTCCTGAGAGATGAGCTCGACGTTGAATCCGCCCTTCTTCATCTGGGCCGCGATGGCCTGGAGCACTTCGGTGTCCTTCGGGTAGCGGCCCTGCGAGTAGTAGAGCTTCACCGAGACGCCGTCCGGGTGGCCGGCCTTGGCGAGCAGCTCGCGGGACTTCTTCGGGTCGTAAGGATAGCGCCTGGCGTTGGGGTCGTGGCCGATGTAGGTCTTCGCGCCGGCGCCCTGCACCACGAAACCGAGGCCGTCAAAGATGTTCTTGACGATGGAGTCGGCGTCCACCGAGTAGTTGGCCGCTTGCCGCACGAGCTTGTTGTCCCAGGGCTTGAACCCCGGGTTGATGGCCAGGAAGTAGATGCGCGATCCGGGAACGGAGTTGATGGTGATCCTGGGGTTCTGCTTCAGCCGCGCCACCTCGTGGGGAGGCACGGCGTTGATGACGTCCACCTGCCCGGCCTCCAGGGCCGCGACCCGGGCCGCCTCCTCCGTCACCTTGCGCCATACCATGGTCTTGACCTGCGGCTTCGGGGAGCCCCAGTAGTCGTCGTTCCGCTCCAGCACCAGGTCGCCGTCGCGCTTGAAGCTCTTGAACTTGTAGGGCCCGGTACCGATGGGATTCTTGTCCACGTCCTTGCCCAACCTCTCGGCGGCCGCCTTGCTCATGACGAAGCGGCTCTGAAGCTTGTCGAGGAACACGACGTTGGGCGTCTTGGTCACCAGGACGATGGTATGGTCGTCGACCACCCGCATCTCCGTCAGCTCTCTCAGTTGCCGCCGCTGCAGGCTCTTCTTGTCCGTCTTGATGCGGTTGAAGGAAAACTCCACGTCGTGTGCGGTCAGGGGTGACCCGTCGTGGAACTTGATGCCTTTCTTCAGCTTGAAGACCCACTCCTTGCCCTTGAACTCCCACGACTCGGCGAGCTTCGGGACGTACTGGTTGGCCTTCTGGTCCACCTCCACCAGCGGCTCCATGATGTGCTCCCAGATGCCGTAGGCGGGGCTCAGGCTGTGGTTGTAGGGGTGGAGCGAGTCGATGCTCCCGGCGTGGTAGACCACCACCCGGTCCTTGGAAGCGGCCAGGGCGGGGCCGGATACGAGCATTCCCAGGAGGAACGCGGTACCCGCAACCAGTGCTCCAGTCCGCTTCCACAAACTTCCACGAATACGTGTATCGAAATTCATTGAGCCGTCCCCCTTTCGGAATACGGACCCCTTGCGGTCCGTGTCCCGCGATACATATGAAATTGTCGTGTCGGAAGTCAACCCTGAGCAGGGGTACGTCGAAGGCGCCGATTTGATCCGGGCCGGACGGGTGCCGCGCCCATGCGGACGTCCCAGGGGCATCCGCATGGGCAACAACGCAAGGGTTATGGGTACTACTTGATCCGCATCTCCCAGGCACGGATTCTTTCGTCGGAACGAGGTTTCCACTCGATGTTGCTGGCGGCGCCGTAGATGTCCGCCAGAACCCACAACGGCACCCACGGCGAGTCCTCCTTCACGATCCGGCCCAACTGGTGCAGCAGCTTGTTGCGTTTCTCGGGATCGGTCTCTGCCTGTTCCAGTGCCATGATCCGGTCGAACTCGGGATTGCTGTAGTCGACGCGTTTGCTCGCGCCGGTCTTGAAGTACTGCTCGAGGTGCGTGTGTGCGTCGACGACACTGCCCCGGCTGACGTGGTAGAACGGCAGCTTGCCGCCGTTGACCCCGGACTTGCCCCAGAACACCACCCATTCCTGGCTGATCAGCTCGACGTTGAAACCGCCCTTCTTCATCTGGGCCGCGACGGCCTGGACCACCTCGGTGTCCTTGGGATACCGTCCCGCGGAGTAGTACATCTTTACGGAGACGCCGTCCGGGTATCCCGCCTTGGCCAGAAGCTCACGGGACTTCTTGGGGTCGTAGGGATAGCGCTTGGCGTTGGGGTCGTAGCCGATGTGTTGCTTCCCGGCGGCTCCCTCCACCACGAAACCGAGGCCGTCGAAGATGTTCTTGACGATGGGGTAAGCGTCTACCGAATAGTTGGCCGCCTGCCGCACGAGTTTGTTGTCCCAGGGCTTGAAACCCGGGTTGAGGGCCAGGAAGTAGATGCGCCCACCGGGCACCGTCTTGATGTTGATCCTGGGGTTCTTCTTCAGGCGCTCCACGTCGTGGGCCGGCACCGCGTTGACCACGTCGGCCTGTCCGGCCTCCAGAGCCGCGACCCGGGCGGCCTCCTCGGTGACCTTCCGCCACACCAGGGTCTTGATCTGCGGCTTGGGGGAGCCCCAGTAGGCGTCGTTACGCTCCAGCACCAGGTCGCCATCGCGCTTGAAGCTCTTGAACTTGTAGGGTCCGGTGCCGATGGGGTTCTTGTCCACGTCCTTGCCGTACTTCGCCGCGGCGGCCTTGCTCATGACGAAGCGGGTCTTGAGCTTGTCGAGGAACACGACGTTGGGCTTGTCCGTCACCAGGACGATGGTGTGGTCGTCCACGACCCGCATCTCCACCAGTTCCTTCAGTTGCCGCCGCTGCAGGCTGTTCTTGTCCGTCTTGATGCGGTGGAACGAAAACTCGACGTCGTGCGCCGTCAGCGGCGTGCCGTCGTGGAACTTGATTCCCTTGCGCAGCTTGAACGTCCATTCCGTGCCCTTCAACTCCCAGGACTCGGCCAGCTTGGGCACGTACTCCGTACGCTCCTCGTCCAACTGCACCAGCGGCTCCATCATGTGCTCCCATATGGAGTAGGCGGGGCCCAGGCTGTGGTTGTAGGGGTGGAGGGAGTCGATGCTGCCGGCATGATAGACCACCACCCTGTCCTTGGAGGCGGCGAGGGCCGGACCGGAGACGAGAACGCCGGCCAGGAGCGCCGCCCCCGCGACCAGGGACCCTGCCTGCTTCCACAAGTTTTCGCGAAAACGTGTTTCGAGTCTCATTGAGCCGTCCCCCTTTCGGAATGTGGACCGGTTGCGGTCCTGTCCCGCGATACATAAGAAATCGTCGTGTTGAAAGTCAACCCTGAACAGGAACAGTCATCGGGATGAGAATGGGAGATGGCGTCCTTCGACTTCGCTCCGCGAAGCCGAAGGACGCCGGCACAATGGATCAGGCGGCGCGGCGCGGTTGGTATACCCCTGATTGACCGTCCACCGGAGCGGCTATATTAGTTGGAGCTTGGGCCGCGCGGGACAACCCGCAACACGGTGTCCACTCTGGAGGTTTCAATGGCCGGAAGTCACTTGCCGTATCCCGACACGGTGTTCTTCAACGGAAAGGTTCGTACGTTCGCGGCGGGAGCGCCTTTGGCCGAGGCGGTGGCCTGCTCCGGCGGCCGCATCGTCGCCGTCGGCGCCTCGGACGAGGTGCGGCGGCTCTGCGGCGCCGACACCCGGGAAGTGGACCTCGGGGGCCTCACCGTCATCCCGGGGCTGACCGACGCCCACGTGCATCTGGCGGACAAGGGGCTGGCGGACCGGGAGCTGGTGGACGTCCGCGACTTCTACGGCCCGGTGAACAACATCGACGTGGTGCTGACGCGCATGTCAAGGAAGGCCGCCGAAACGCCCGCGGGCGATTGGTTGGTGGCGCAGGGAAGCCCGATGCAGGACTTCCGCATGAAGGACAAGCGCTTCCCGGACCGGGTCGACCTCGATGCCGCGGTTCCCGAGCACCCCGCGTCGGTCTCCTTCGGCGCCCACGTCACCGTGGCCAACTCGAGGGGGCTGGGGCTGGCCGGCATCGACCGGGATACTCCGGACCCGGCCGGCGGCGCCATCGAGCGGGATTCCAGCACCGGAGAGCCCACCGGCATCCTTCACGAGCGCGCCCAGCACATCGTGACCGGCGTGCACCCGGGGTTCGACGCCACCCGGCGCAAGCTGGGAATCGCCTTCGCCGTGCAACAGGCCCTCGAACGGGGCGTGACCACGATTCACGACATTATCAAGGACCCGTCCGCGGTGCGCGCCTACCAGGAACTCAAGGCGGAGGGCGGCCTGCACATGCGCTCGAGCCTCCTGCTGCGCGTCATCGAGTCCGAGATGAGCACGGACAGCGTGCTGGAGACCGGCATCCAGACCGGCTTCGGCGACGAGTGGCTGCGGGTGGGGGGCGCGAAGATGAGCATTGACGGCGGCATCACCGGCCGCAACGCGCTGTTCTACGAACCCTACGTCGACACGCCGGATTACAGCGGACTCATCCGCATCCAGCAGGACGAGCTGGACGAGACCGTGCTGCGCTGCCATCGCGCCGGCCTCCGCTGCTGCGTGCACGCCATCGGCGACCGCGCCTTCGACATGTCGCTGGAGGCCTACGAGAAGGCGCTGGCCGAATTGCCGCGCGAAGACCACCGACACCGCATCGAGCACATGGGCAACTGGCTGATGACGCCCGAGCGCATCGAGCGCCTGGTGCGCATGGGCATCGTCGCCGTTCCCAACATCTCCCTGGGCTACTTCGTCGGCGACTCTATCCGCGCCGCCATCGGCGCCAAGCGCCTGGAAGGGGCCTTCCCGCTCAAGACCCTGTTGGAAGCGGGCGTCAAGATGGCCGGCGGCTCCGATGCGCCGGGGTACTGGCCGGTGGACCCGCTGCGCGACATCGGCGCCTACGTCTCGCGCCGCATGCTGTGGGGCGAGACCCTGGTGCCGGAGGAAGCCCTGAGCGTCCAGGAAGCCTTCGAGCTCCACACCACCCACGCTTCCTTCGCCGGCTTCGAGGAACACCTCAAGGGCACCCTGGAGGTGGGCAAGCTGGCGGACATGGCGGTGCTCGCGGAGGACCCTTTCGAGGTGCCGGCGGAACGCATCAAGGACCTGAAGGTGGAGATGACCGTGGTAGGGGGCGTCGTCAAGTACCAGGCGTGAGACCGCGCGGACCGTCCGTCGGACCATCGGGGCGAGGCCCTACACCGCGCGCCCTCGACCCTTTCAATCTAGTGTTGTGTCTCACAAACAGGTTTGCAAAGATGCGCTGGATTTTTTGTCGTCGGCAAGGCGCGATGACGAGCAGTGGCAGGCACCACGCGAGGAAGAGCAACGCAGCCGACGGCAAAAAAGACAAGCAGATTTGTAAACTTGTTTGTGAGACACAACACTAGGCTCTTACGGGGTGAGCGGAATCTCGATATCGCCCCCGTGGAGAGAGTGCTTCGTACCTCTGACCACGACTTCCAGGTCCACCGCCGCATCCCCGTCGAGTGAAATGCGCACGCGTTCGCGGGTCAGATCCAGTCCCAACCGCCGGCCGCGGTAGAGGATCGCAAGGCGCAGGGCGGGCAGCTCTTGGGGGAGGCAGGGGTCGAGGCTCAGGGTCTCGCCGAGGGTGTCGATGCCGGCGTAGCGGGTGAGCAGGAGCTCGTCGAGGCCGCCCAGGGCCCCCATGTGCAAGCCTTCGGGTGTGGTGCCGCCCTGGATGTCGGCGACGTCGCTTTGCAGCGCTTCGACAAAGTACCGCCACGAAGTGCTCGGGTCGGCGCGCGCGGATATCGCCGCGTGCACGACGCGGCTCAGGGTCGAGCCGTGGGAGGTTCGGGCGGTGTAGTACTCCACGGTCTTTCGCACGGTCTCCGGGCCGAGCTTGTAGCCGAGTTGTTGGAAGACGGCGCGAAGCTCATCCTCGCGCAACAGGTAGAAGAGCATGAGCACGTCGGCCTGCTTCGACACCTTGTAGCGGTTGGGGGTGTCATCCTCCGCCTCGAGGATGCGGTCCAGCCGCTCGATGTTGCCGTACTTGTCGCGGTAGCCGCTCCAGTCGAACTCCTCCAGCGCCTCATACCCTTCGAACTGGCTGATGACGCCTTCGCCGTGAAACGGCACGGTCATCTTGCGGCTCATGTCGCGCCACTTCTGCTCTTCTTCCGGCGTGAGGCCGATCTCCTCGGTGATTTCCACCCGCCGGCTTTCACCCAGCAGGTCCAGCACCTCGAAGGCTCGTTCCAGCACCCACGCCACCATCACGTTGGTGTAGGCGTTGTTCCGCAGGCCGCCGCTGTCGGCGTCCGGGTACATGTCGTGGTACTCGTCGGGGCCCATGACCCCGTGGATTTCGTAGCGCCCGGTGGTCTCGTTCCGCTCCGCGAGGCTCGCCCAGAAGCGCGCGATCTCGAGGATCATCTCGGCGCCGTAGCGGGACAGGAACTGTCGGTCTCCGGTGGTCTTGAAGTAGCGCCAGACATTGTAGACGATGGCGATGTTGACGTGCCGCTGCCGGTGGCTGTTGTCTTCGAGCCAGCGGCCGGAGTTGGGGTTCAGGTGCAGCTTCTGGGTTTCCTCGCGGCCGTCGCTGCCGCTCTGCCAAGGGTACATGGCGCCGTTGTAGCCTTCCTCGCGGGCGGCCCTTCGCGCCGCATCCAGGCGGTGGTAGCGGTACAACAGCAGCGACCGGGCGACCTCCGGGACCCGCGCGATGTAGAAGAAGAGAAAGTACAGCTCGTCCCAGAAGATGTGGCCGCGGTAGGCCTCGCCGTGGAGACCCCGGGCGGCCACCGCGGCGTCCAGGTCCACCGTGTTCGGGGACGCGGTTTGCAGCAGGTGGAAGGCGTGCAGGCGCAGGATCCTCTCCTCTTCCGGACGCGACGGAAGCTCGACGTCGCAACGGCGCCAAAGCGAATGCCAAGCGCTTGCATGCGAATCCAGCAGCTCCACGAACCGGCCGGCCGCGGCTGCCGCCGACCGGGCGGCCAGGCCGCATTCCGAGATGGCCCGGTCCCGGGAGGAGTACAGGGCCACCGTCTTCTCCAGCGTGACCACCTGCTTCTTCCCCACCGTGACGACGAACTCCTGCGTGATCGCTTCCGGTTCCTCGATGGTGCGGGAGGCGACTTCCTCGTGCTCGTCCTGCCGGAAGAGCCGGGTGCGCGCCGCCAGGGCCAGCCGTATACGCGATTGGTTGGTCTCGACCACCAGGTACGCGCCGTCTTCGCCCGTGCGGCCCATCTCCACGGTTTCCAGGTGCTTGGAATTGAGCTGGCGATAGCGCGGAACCCCGGCGTTGATCACCGAGCCGTCCAGGGCGGATCGGATGGCGACGCTTCCGGACCAGTCTTCCGCCAGCAGGGTCCAGCTCAGGACCGCTAGGTGCGGATGCCGCATGTGCACCAGCCGCCGGCTGCGAATGAAGCTGGTGCGCCCCTGGGGATCGCGGAACCGCAGCCTTCGCGTCAGCAAGCCGTTCCTGAGGTCCAGCTCCTGCTGGTAGGCCAGGACGTCGACCGCCGAGAGGTCGAACCACGGCCCGTCCTCCAGGCGGAACCGAAGGCGGAGCCAGTTGGGCAGGTTGACGAGGTCCTCGTTGACCACCACGCGGTCGCCGACCGCGGTCTCCAGCCGGTTGTAGCACCCCGCGAGATAGGTCCCGGGGTAGTGCACGTCGCCGGCGTCTCCCCCTTCCGCCGCGCCGCGAGTGGCGAAGTAGCCGTTGCCGAGGGTGCAGAGGGCCTCGCGCAGGCCCTGCTTGCCCGGGTCGAAGCCGTCATAGCGGAAGATCCACTCGTTCATGGGTCACCTTTCGACACTGCCCCTGTTCTACCAGCGCCCACGGGCTTCGCCAACGTTGGCGGAAAGTTCTACAGGGCGCCGGCACGGATGGTGTGGCGGGCGGCGATGCGTTGTCCGTGGGTGCGGCGGTTGCCGACGCTGTCCTCCAGGGTCGCCTCCTCTTCCACCACCTCCACCACCGCGACGTCGGCCTCCCGGCCCACCTCGAGGACGCCGAGGCGGTCTTCCCAGCCGATGGCGCGGGCGGCGTTGACGGTGCAGTCGGCGACGATCTCGTCGAGGTCCAGTCCCAGCATCAGGAACTTGGTCAGGGTGGTTGGCAGGTCCACCACGGGACCCGCACCGCTCATTTTGTGAAGATCGGTGCTGATGATGTCCGGGCGGAGCCCCTGGTCCATGGCCCGGGCCACCAGGTCGAAGTCGAAGTGCCCGTTGGCATGGGCGACGTCGAAGACCACGCCGCGCTGCTGCGCCTCCAGAACGGCGGGGCGAAGGCGGCCGGACGGGTCCACGATGGCCGGCTGCTTCGGCGTGTAGCAGTGGGTGACGATGTCGCCGGGGCGCAGCGTCTCGACGATCTCCTCCATGGATATTCCGGTGTCGCCCACGTGCACCATCACCGGCGAGCCGCTGGCCTCTCCAGCCGTCACCGCCATCCCCAGGGCCTCGCGGCCGTTGTCCCCCACCGACTTGACGTGCAGGCGGATCTTGATGCCCACCGCGACGTCCGGGTTTTCCCGCACCGTGCGCGCGGCGTTCTCGGGGTCGGCGAAGCCGATGTTCTCGAGCTCGCCCGGGGCGTTGAGGACGCCGTGCTGCGCCACCGCCACGAAAGCCAGCATGCGGGTGCGCGCGCGTTCGTACACCAGGTGCCGGAACCCCGTGAAGTTCACCGGTCCGGCCGAGCCCGCGTCCGCGGTGGTGGTGACGCCGCTGGCGCCGCAGACGGGGTCCAGGTCGGTGCCGTACGGGTTGACGCCCCAGTAGCTGTGGACGTGGAAGTCGATGAGGCCGGGAGTGACGAAGCAGCCGGTGACGTCGAGGACCTGTTTGGCGCCGTCCCGCGGGAGCCCCCTTCCCATGGCGGCGATGCGGCCGCCCGCGATGCCGACGTCCAGTTCCTGCCGTGGCCCGGCGGCCGGGTTGATCACGGTCCCGTTTACGAGAAGCAGGTCGAAAGAATCGCTCACGGCAAATCTCCCTTTGAATGGCGTCCTTCGACTTCGCGACGCCTCGCGTCGCGAAGTCGAAGGACGCCATCTAATCTTCCGACAGTCCGTAGAACCGCGTGGGGTTCTCGTGCAGGATCTTGTCGATGACGTGAGGCGCCACCTCGCCTTTTTCCCGCAGGCCCCTGAGGGCCAGCAACTCGCTGGCGTTGTCGGCGTGACCGTAGTCCGAGCCGATCATGATCATGTCCTCGCCCGCGTGCTCAAGGACGTAGGGCAAGTCATCGTCGGTCTGGCAGGCGACGTAGAGGCGGTTGGCCTCGAGCAGGTCTTCCTCGGGCTCGGTGCCGGCCTTGCGTTGCCGCAGCGTGATGTCCCGGACCACGTGCGGGACCCACTGGGCGGCCACCTCGATGGCGCCGATGCGCAAACCGGGGAACCGCTGCGGGATGCCGCGCATGACCATGGCGTGGACGGCGCCGATGACCGTGAGCTTGGCGGTGCGGAACGGGTCGTTGCCGAAGGCTTCCGAGACCGCGGCGTTGCCGATGCCGGAGTGGATGCCGATGGGCACGTCGAGCTGGGCGGCCTCCTCGTAGAGCGGGAAAAAGTACGGGTGATGGAGCGGATGATTCGTTTCCAGCCCGCGCATGAACACGGCGCAGGCGCCGTGCTCCGTGGCCCAGCGCAGCTCCTCCAGGGCCTCCTCCATGCTCAGCAGCGGCAGTTGCGCGGCCCAGCGCAGCCGTCCCTTGCCGGCGGCCCAGACGTCGGCGAGCCAGCGGTTGTAGGAACGGCACAGGGCGAGCTCCACGTCCGAGCGGTCCGTCACCGGCCGCAGGAACAGGGTCGGATAGAGCACCTGGATGTCGGTGCCGATCTCGTCCATGTGCTTCAGGCGCGCGTCGATGTCGGCCATGTCCCGGGACTCCTTGGGGGTGTCCAGGCCGATGTTGTCGCGGCCGCCGATGAGCTTGCCGTTGATGACCCAGAAGTTGCGCGTCCCGCCCTCGGGCATGTCCACGGTCACCGGCACCGGGCGGAAGCGCTTGTCCCGTCCCTCCAGGTAGTCCCAGGTGTGTTCGGTCTCGATGACGTGGGCGTCGGCGTCGATGGCCAGCATGTTCTCCTCCAGTCGGGGTCGTGGAATGGCGTCCTTCGACTTCGCTTCGCTAACGCTCCGCTACGCTCAGGACGAACGGGGCAAGGTCCCAGAACCGTTCGTCCTGAGCGTAGCGAGGCGCAGCCGAGCGAAGTCGAAGGACGCCATTGCCGCAATCCCGTCAGTTCTCGGCCAACCCATAGAAGCGGGCCGGGTTGTGGGTGAGGATCTTGTCGATGACCTCGGCGGCGATCTCGCCCTTGTCCTGGACCCCCTTGAGCGCCAGCAACTCGCTGGCGTTGTCGGCGTGACCGTAGTCCGAGCCCACCATGAGGTTGTCTTCCGCGCCGTAGCCGAGCACGTAGGGCAGGTCGTCGTCGGTCTGGCATGCCACGAACAGCCGCTGGGTCCTGAGCAGGTCGTCATCCAGGCGCCGCCCCGCCTTTTTGAAGCGCAGGCGCAGGTCGTGGAGCACGTAGGGCAGCCACTGGGCGGTGACCTCGATGGCGCCGATGCGCAGTTGCGGAAACCGCTCCGGAATCCCGTGCAGCACCAGCGCGTGAAACGCCCCCACCACCGTGAGCTTGGAGGTGGTGAAGGTGTTGTCGGCGCCGAAGGTGTCCAGCACCGCGAAGCTGCCCTGACCGGCGTGGATGCCGATGGCCAGGTCCAGCTGCTGGGCCTCCTCGTAGAGCGGGAAGAAGTAGGGGTTGTGCAGCGGCTGATGGGTCTCCACGCCGCGCAGCGACACCGCGCAGGCGCCGTTTTCCCGGGCCCAAAGCATCTCTTTCAGCGACGCCTCCATGCTGAGCACGGGGAGCTGCACGGCCCAGCGCAGCCGCTCCGGCGCCTGCTTCCAGATGTCGGCGAGCCAGCGGTTGTAGGCTCGGCACAACGCCAGCTCCACGTCCGGCCGCTCGGTGAAGGGCCGCAGCAGCACGGTGGGGTAAAGCACCTGGACGCCGGTGCCGATTTCGTCCATGTGGCGCAGCCGCTGCTCGATGTCGGTCATCTCCCGCGCTTCCTGCGGCGTGTCCGCCCCGACGTTGTCGCGGCCGCCGATGATGCGACCGTCGATGATCCAGAAGTTCTGTCGCGCGCCCGTGGGCATGTCCGCCGACACCGGCACCGGCCTGAAACGCCGGTCCGGGCCCTCCAGGTAGTCCCACGTCGCCTCGTTCTCGATGACGTGCGCGTCGGCGTCGATGGTCAGCATGGCTTCTCCGAGTCTATTCGAGGCAACGGTGGGCTTGCGTCCTTCGACTTCGCTACGCTGGCGCTCCGCTACGCCCCCAACTGCCTGGCGAACCAGTCGACGATGAAGCTCCGCCGGTCGAAGCGTTTCTCGCCGTGCCCTACGCCGTCCAGCAGCTCCCGCGGGGCGTTGACGGCGTTTTCATACAACCGGATGGCTCCGCGCGGGTCCATGACCCGGTCGTCGTGGTTGTAGCCCACCAGCAGCGGGCACTCGATCTTCTGTGCCCGGCCCACCAGCGTAAACTCCTGGATGCGTTCCCGCGCGTCTTCGAGGTCCCTGGCGCCCATGAGCCAGCGCAGCCTTTCCTGGATCGGCGGGTAGAAGTCGAAGATATCGTCCACCAGGCTGTAGGCGCCGCTCCACACCGCCACCGCCTTGATTCGCTTCTCGTCGGTGGCGCAGCGGGGCCCGGAGTATCCTCCCATGCTCGAGCCGTGGAGGCCGATGCGGTCGGGGTCCACGTCCGGCCGCGTCACCAGGTAGTCGATGACCGCCCTGGCCACGCGCTCGGAATCGGGCGGCGCGTAGAGCTTCTTCTCCCGCAACGCGGCGCCGTGGCCCGGCCCGTCCACGTCGATGAAGGACATTCCCCGGCGCACGTACTGGGCGGCGTCGCCTTCGAGCCCCCGCAGCAGGATGCCGTCGGCGCCGCCGTAGTTGTAAACGGTCGGAAACCGTGTGCCGGCCTTGCCCCGGGCGGGGTAGAACAGGGCGTCCAATTGGTATCCCTCGTAGGGAATTTCCACCCGCTCGAAGGGCGGCGGCACCAGGCTCCAGGCCTTGTCGAAGGTTTCCTTCAGCTTGAAGTGGCTCTGCATCATGCGCGGGTCGGCTTCCGGCATGTACACCAGCGCGCGCCGGTGGAACTCCGCCGCCCGCCGGTAGAAGTCGTGGGCGGTGACGTTACGCCCCTCGTCCTCGAACCCGGCGGCCAGGGCCTCGTTCCTTTCGGCCATGCGGGTCCACTCGATGTGCCAGCTGTCAATGTTGTAAGGCCTGTAGCGGCGCGCCACCTCCCGGACGTCCGGGTCCGGGTGGAGCGGCGACACCTCCACGCGCACGTCGAGCTGCCCGCCGCCGGGCAACCCCGGGCCTGGAAAGAGGCGCTTCTCCACCTCGTCGTCAGCCAGCGGCTTGTCCGGTGATTCCTTCATCCGATCTCCTTGTGCGCCGCCCGCCAGGACGTAGCCGGTGTGACCTGTCCGAGGTTTTCGTACGATCTCTCCTGGGGTCGTCGCTCGTGGTCACCGCCGGCGGCAGGCCTCCCGTTCACTGTTCAGATGCCGTAGAAGGTCTTGGGGTTGTCCTGCGTGATCTTCGTGACCGCGGAATGGGAAAGGTCGCCCTTGTCGGCCCGTTGCTTGAGCAGGGCCAGAAAGTCCATCTCCTGGGCGGAGTCGTTGTGCGTGTAGTCCGAGCCCACCAGGAGATTGTCCTCGCCCGTGTGCCGCATCACGTAGTCCAGGTCCTCGTCCACCTGGAAGGACACGTACATGCGGTTCCGCCGCAGGATGTCCTCCGGCATCTCCTCGATCTCCATGGTGGAGCGCAGCACGCTGGTGGGCCTTTCGAGGTTCTTCTCGATCCGGCGGCGGATCTCGTAGAGGACGAACGGCACCCAGGAGGCGGTGGCCTCGATGAAACCGAAACGCAGCTCGGGGAAGCGGTCCGGCACCCCGTGCACGATCAACGACTGGAACGCGTGCACCACCGGCAGCAGGATGCGGTAGAAGCGGCTGAAGGTGAACTCGCGCGCGGGGGTGAAGTCGGGCACGCCCGAGCCGGTGTGGAAGCAGATGGGCAGGTCGAGCTTCTGGGCTTCTTCGTACAGTGGGAAGAAGTACGGGTCGTTGGCCCACACCCCGGCTTCCCGGTCGCCCTTCTTGAGCACGCCGCAGGCGCCGTGCTCCCTGGCGAAGCGCAGCTCCTCCAGGGCCGCGTCCATGTTCTGGGTGGGCGGCAGCATCACGTAGCGCAGCCGCCCCTCGGACTGCGCCCAGCGCTCGGCCATCCAGCGGTTGTAGCTGCGCCTGAGCGCCAGCTCGACCTCCGGCTTGTCGGTGAACTCAACCAGGAACAGGGTCGGGTACATCACCTGGAAGTCCACCCCCATGCGGTCCATGTCCTCCAGGCGCTGCTTTACGTCCTTGAGCTCACGGGCCCCCTCGGTGGTGTGGGTCTCTTCGTCCCTGCGCACGAAGCGGATCTGCCGCCTGCCGTCGATCATCCAGTAGCGCATGGTGGCGTTGCCGGCGTCCTGGCCCTTGGGAAAAGCGGTGGCGGGCCTGAGCGACTCGTCGCCGTCGCGCATGAAGGCCCAGGTATCCTCGGTCTCGTCCACGTGGGTATCGGCATCGATGACTGGCATGATGTCCTCCGGATTGAGCGATAATAGCTGTGGATTAGCAAAACCGGGCTGGCTTGACTAGGAGCCTGTCCGAGTAATCGAATGGCGTGCTTCGACTTCGCTCCGCTGGCGCTCCGCGAAGCCGAAGCACGCCATTTCTCGGACACGCTCCTGGCAGACGGGAAGGGCGCAGAGTGCTTCAGCGGGGCCTGAACTTGGGCAGGCTGATGTCATCGCTGACCGGGTCGAACACCACCTCCACCTCCATCCCGATCTCCACGTCGTCCACCGGACAATCCACGATGTTGGTGTAATAGCGGGGGCCTTCCTCCAGGTCCACCCAGGCGATGACGTAGGGGATGTCCTTCTCGAAGGCGCGGGCGCCGCGGCCGGCCAACTGGCGGATGATGGTGAAGGAGTAGACCGTGCCGCGTCCGCTGAGCTCGTTCCATTCGAGATCTTCGCCGCCGCACACCACGCACGACGGACGCGGACACCAGGTCAACTCGCCGCAGGCGCGGCAACGCTGCATCACCAGTCGCCCCTCCTTCGTGGCCTGCCAGAAGGGCGCGGTCAGCTCGGTGATCTCCGGGAGGGGGCGTCGGGGTTCGGTTTGTGCTTCAGCCATGGGGGTCACCCGTTGTCGTTGCTGAGAATCGCCACGGCGGTGGAGCCGAGGTTCTTGCCGTAGGGGAGGCCGCCGAGGCCGGTGCAGAGCCCGGTGCGGGCGTCCGCCACCTGCCGCTCGCCGCCGTCGCCGCGCAGTTGCGTGACCGATTCCAGGATGTGGATCATGCCGCCGCAGGTGGACGGCTGTCCGCAGTTGATCATGCCGCCGCCGGTCTGGATCGGCAGCGTCCCCTTGAACGAGAAGTCGGTGGACTCGAAGTACCTCGTGTCGCCCTTTTCGCAGAAGCCCAGGTCCTCCATCTGCATCAGCTCGATGATCACGTAGTCGTCGTAGAGCTGGGCGAAGTCCATGTCGTTGGCGGTGACGCCGGCCATGTCGAAGGCGCGGGCGCCGGCGTCCCTGATCCCCATGATCGTCGCGTCGGAGTGGGTGCGGGGACCGTAGCTGGGGTTGTCCTGCTCGCCGAAGCCCACGAGGTAGACCGGCTTCCGCGGCATGTCGGCGGCCCTTTCCGCGGAGGTAAGAATGAACGCCTTGCCGCCGTTGGCCGGCATGACGCAGTCCAGCAGGCGGACGGGGTCGGCCACCAGCCGGGAGGTCTTGTAGTCCTCCAGCGTCATGGGCTTCTTGAGATAGGCATTGGGGTTGAGCGACGCGTGGTAGCGGGCGGTGACCGCGATGCTACCCAATGCATCCAGGGTGGTGCCGTACTCGTGCATGTGCCGCCGCATCACCAGGGCGATGCCGCTGTTGGCGCCCATCAGGCCGTAGGGCACCTCGTGATCCCGCACCTCCCGGGGCTCGGCCCCGTTGTGGTTCTCCACGAACGTGCACGAGGCGGCCACGCAGAGGACCCGCTCCACCAACCCGGCCTGGATGGCCGCGGCCGCCTGGCCCAGGGTCGAGACCGTGGCGGCGCCGCCGTTGGCGTTGGCCAGGGACAGGGCCGGCGCGATGCCGAGGATGGAAGCGGTCTCCTCCGGCCAGAAGGGTTGCAGGTAGGTGGTGGTGTAGATGGCCGCGAGCCCCTGGCCGTCGAAGTCCTTGCGCGTGAGTCCGGCGTCCTCCATGGCCAGCCGCGCGGCCCAGGTGAGGTACTCCGGGATGGTCCGGCGCCTTTCGCCCGGGCGCCGGCCCAGGCGGTCCACCGGGGTCTCGCCGATGCCGACGATAGCCGTGTTGCCGCGAATGCTCATGGATGAAAAGACTCCCCGGTGTGGTGGGATACACCACCCTCCCGTTGCGCCCGTGATTGTTGGAATCGAATCATACGTGACTTTGCGTTAGCGTCAAGGGTTTGGGTATAATTCGCCACGGGAACGCGTGCCGATGCCCCGAATCCGTCATCCCGGCGAGGGCCGGGATCCAGGAGCGGCAGTGCGGGGAAGCACGCTTGACTCCGAGCCGAACCGATCTTCAAGGAGAACCAGTTTCATGTCAGAGTTCCGGTTTCAGCGCATTTTCGAGCTCGGCGAGGACACCACCGAGTACCGCGGCCTGGGCAGGGAGGGAGTGTCCGAGATCGAGGTGGACGGGCGCTCGATTCTGAAGGTCGATCCCGCGGTGCTGCGGAAGCTCACCGCGGAGGCCATCCGCGACATTTCCCATCTGTTCCGCCCCAGCCACCTGGCCAAGCTGCGGGCCATTCTCGACGACCCCGAGGCCTCGAAGAACGACCGCTTCGTGGCCCTCCAGCAACTCAAGAACGCCAACATCTCGGCTGGCGGCGTGCTGCCGGCGTGCCAGGATACCGGCACCGCCATCGTCATCGGCAAAAAGGGAGAGAACGTTTTCACCGGCGCCGACGACGAGGAGGCCTTCTCCGCCGGCGTCTACGACGTTTATACCGGCACCAACCTGCGCTACTCACAGCTTGCGCCGCTCACGCTCTACGAGGAGCAGAACACCCGCACCAACCTGCCGGCGCAGGTGGAGATCTACGCGACCCCGGGGGACGCCTACGAGCTGCTGTTCATCACCAAGGGCGGCGGCTCCGCCAACAAGTCGGTCCTGCACCAGCAGACGCCGGCGCTGCTCAACGAGGCGTCCATGCTGGAGTTCCTGGAGAAGCAGCTCAAGACCATCGGCACCGCGGCCTGCCCGCCCTACTACCTTGTCGTCGTGGTCGGCGGCATGTCCGCCGAGTTCAACCTCAAGACCGTGAAGCTGGCGAGCACACGCTA
The DNA here is from genome assembly GCA_965204205.1 of uncultured Binatia bacterium (SeqCode). Classification (GTDB taxonomy): domain Bacteria; phylum Desulfobacterota; class Binatia; order UBA9968; family JAJDTQ01; genus JAJDTQ01. The sequence goes on from OZ241976.1 coordinate 826,434, forward strand.
CCTGGACGGCCTCCCCACCACCGGCAACGAGCACGGGCGGGCGTTCCGCGATCTGGACCTCGAGGCCAAGGTCCAGGCCATCAGCCACAAGATGGGCGTGGGGGCGCAGTTCGGCGGCAAGTATTTCACCCACGAGGTGCGGGTCATCCGTTTGCCCCGCCACGGCGCTTCGTGTCCCGTCGGCATAGGGGTCTCGTGCTCCGCCGACCGGCAGGCCAAGGCGAGGATAACTCGGGACGGCGTATTCCTCGAACGGCTGGAGACGGACCCGGCGAAGTACCTGCCGGACTTCGTGGAGGAGGACGACGCCGACGCCGTGGTGAGCGTCGATCTCAGCCGTCCCATGGACGAGATCCGCGCCACCCTGTCGAAGCATCCAGTCAAGACCCGGCTGTCGTTGAACGGCACCATCGTGGTGGCCCGGGATCTGGCCCACGCGCGGCTCAAGGAGCGCCTCGACGCGGGCGAGCCGTTGCCGGACTACTTCAAGGACCACGTCGTCTACTATGCCGGACCGGCCAAGACTCCCGAGGGCTATGCCTCGGGCTCCTTCGGCCCCACCACCGCCGGACGCATGGACTCCTACGTGGACCTGTTCCAGTCCCACGGCGGCAGCCTGATCTCTCTGGCCAAGGGCAACCGGTCGCGGCAGGTGACCGACGCGTGCAAGAAGCACGGCGGTTTCTACCTGGGCTCCATCGGCGGCCCGGCGGCGGTGCTGGCAAAGGACAACATCAGGCGCGTGGAGGTGCTGGACTACCCCGAGCTGGGGATGGAAGCGGTATGGAAGATCGACGTCGAGGACTTCCCGGCGTTCATCATCGTCGACGACAAGGGCAACGATTTTTTCGCCGAGTTGCAGTAGAAGGAACGGAACGGACGGCAAAGGGCTCCCAACGCCCGCGAAGACTCGGGTCCACGGACCCGTCCAAAGGAGCAGGCCATGAGCGGCGACGGCAACGGAAAGCCATTGATCGTGGATTCGGACGCCCACGTGGTGGAGTGCGACCGCACCTGGGATTACCTCGAGGGGTCGGAGAAGCAGTTCCGGCCGGTGCCGTTGGCGTCGCCGGAAGAAGACGGCGCCGCGCTCCAGTTCTGGCTGGTGGACGGCAAGGTGAGGGGCTTCCGCTTTCCGGCGTTTTCAGAGGACGAGCTGCGGCGGCGCCAGGACCTGGTGGGCCGCAAGTTCGCCGAGGCCAAGGAAGCGCGGGAGCTCGGCAACGTGGCACTCCGGCTGGAGCACATGGACGCCACCGGCGTCGACGTCCAGGTGCTCCACAACACCATGTTCATCGAGCAGGTGACCGAGCGGGCGCCGGTGGAGGTGGCCTTGTGCGGGAGCTGGAACCGCTGGCTCGCGGACATCTGGGCCCAGTCCGACGGGCGGTTGCGCTGGTCGTGTCTCGTCCCCACCCTGAGCATGTCCGATGCCCTGGACCAGGTTCGTTTCGCCAGCGAACACGGCGCCTGCGCGGTGCTGATGCGGCCTTTCGAGGGCAACCGGATGCTGGTGGACCCGTATTTCTATCCGATCTACGACGAGGCCAGCCGCCTGGACATGGCCGTCGCCGTGCACATCGCCAACGGCAGCGCCTGGCTCAACGACCTCTACACCCACCCGGTCCGGCTGGGATCCACTTTCCACCGTTTCCGCATCCCCACCGTGGGAGGCTTCGCCGACGTGCTGTTCAGCGAGGTTCCGGAGGTGTTTCCGAAGCTCCGCTGGGGCTTCATCGAGGCCAGCGCCCAGTGGCTGCCGTGGATCCTCCACGAGGTTCGGAACCGCTACCTGACCATGGGCCGGAAGTGGCCGGACAACCCGATGGAGGCGTTCCGGATGTTTGTCACCTGCGAGAACACCGACGACCTGCCGTACATCGTCCAGGAGACCGGCGAGGACGGCCTGGTCATCGGCACCGACTACGGCCACACGGACACGTCCAGCGACATCGACGCCATACGGGTCTTCCGTGAGCGCACCGACTTGGGCGAGGACGTCAAGCGGAAGATCCTGAGCGACAACGCGCGCCGGCTCTACGCGCTGTAGCGCGTTCCGATTGTTTGCCATTCAAAGGAGCAGGCCGTGAGCGGAGACGCCAACGGAACGCCCTTGATCGTCGACTCGGACGCCCACGTGGTGGAATGCGAACGCACCTGGGACTACCTCGAGCCCTCGGAGCGGCAGTACCGCCCGGTGCCGCTGGCGGCGCCGGAGGACGCTGGCGTCACGCTGCAGTTCTGGCTGGTGGACGGTAAGGTGCGGGGCAACCGTTTCCCGGTGTTCTCCGAGGAAGAGCTGCGGCGGCGCCAGGAGCAGGTGGGACGCAGGTTCGCCGAGGCCAGGGAGGCGCGGGAGCTGGGCAACGTGGGGCTCCGGCTGGAGCACATGGACGCCACCGGGGTGGACGTCCAGGTGCTCCACAACACCATGTTCATCGAGCAGGTGACGGACCGTGCTCCGGTGGAGGTGGCGCTGTGCGGGAGCTGGAACCGCTGGCTCGCGGACATCTGGTCCCAGTCGGAGGGAAGGTTGCGCTGGTCGTGCATGGCGCCCACCCTGAGCATACCGGACGCCCTGGACCAGATCCGCTTCGCCAGGGAGCACGGCGCCTGCGCCGTGCTGATGCGGCCGGTGGAGGGCAACCGCCTGCTGGTAGACCCGTACTTCTATCCGATCTACGAGGAGGCCAGCCGGCTGGACATGGCCATCGCCGTGCACATCGCCAACGGCAGCGCCTGGCTCGATGACCTCTACCGCCACCCGGTCAGGTTGGGAGCCTTTTTCCACCGCTTCCGTATCCCCACCGTCTGCGGTTTCGCGTACGTACTATTCAGCGAGGTGCCGGAGCTGTTCTCGAAGCTGCGTTGGGGGTTCATCGAGGCCAGCGCCCAGTGGCTGCCGTGGATCCTTCACGAGGCCCGGAACCGGTTCAGGACCCGAGGCCTGGAGTGGCCCGACAACCCGATGAAGGCGTTCCGGCTGTTCGTTACTTGCGAGAACACCGACGACCTGCCGTACATCGTGCGGGAGACCGGCGAGGACGGCCTGGTGATCGGTACGGACTACGGCCACACGGACACGTCCAGCGACGTGGACGCCATCAGAATCTTCAAGGAACGCGGCGATTTGCCCGACGACGTGAAGCGCAAGATCCTCAGCGACAACGCGTGCCGGCTCTACGGGCTGTAGCGCGGGTTTCAAACCCGGCCGTGCCCCGGAATGCCGCCGCGCTCGGCACAAACTGCAAAGGAGACGCCATGAGTGGAGACGCCAACGGAAATCCCTTGATCGTGGACTCGGACGCCCACGTGGTGGAATGCGAACGCACCTGGGACTACCTGGAACCCTCGGAACGCCAGTACCGCCCGGTGCCGCTGGCGTCGCCGGAGGAGTCGGGCGTCAGGCAGCAGTTCTGGGTGGTGGACGGCAAGGTGAAGGGCTTTCGCTTCCCGGCGTTTTCGGAGGAAGCGCTGCGCCAGCGTGAGCAGCAGGTGGGCCGCAAGTTCGCCGACGCCGACGAGTCCATGGAGCTGGGCAACGTCGGGCTCCGCCTGGAGTACATGGACGACACGGGCGTCGACGTGCAGGTGCTGCACAACACCATGTTCATCACCCAGGTGACGGACCGCGCGCCGGTGGAGGTGGCGCTGTGCGGGAGCTGGAACCGGTGGCTCGCGGACATCTGGTCCCAGTCCGACGGCCGGCTGCGGTGGTCGTGCCTGGCGCCCACCCTGAGCCTGTCCGATGCGCTGGACCAGATCCGCTTCGGCAAGGAGCACGGTGCCTGCGCCGTGCTGATGCGGCCGTACGAAGGCAACCGGCTGCTGGTGGACTCGTACTTCTACCCCATCTACGAGGAAGCCACACGCCTCGACATGTCCATCGCCATCCACATCGCCAACGGCAGCCCCTGGTTCAACGACCTCTGCAGCCATCCGGTGTCCAATGCAGCCAACTTCCACCGCTTCCGTGTGCCCACCGTGGGCGCCTTCAGCGACATTCTGCTGAGCGAGATCCCGCAGGTGTTTCCGGACTTGCGCTGGGGTTTCATCGAGGCCAGCGCCCAGTGGCTGCCCTGGATTCTTCACGAGGTCCAGAACCGCTGCCGGGTGCTGGGGCGTGAGTGGCCGGACAACCCGATGGGAGAGTTCGGCATGTTCGTCACCTGTGAGAACAGTGACGATCTTGCCTACATAGTGCAGGAGAGCGGCGAGGACGGTCTGGTCATCGGCACCGACTATGGCCACACGGACGTTTCCAGCGACGTGGACGCCATTAAAATCTTCCGGCAGCGCACCGACATCTCCGAGGACGTCAAGCGCAAGATCCTGAGCGACAACGCGCGCCGGCTCTACGGGCTGTAGCGGCCGCTCTCGGGAAATGGGAGGAACGAACATGGCCTGGAATCGGATGGACGTCATCGACGGCGACGGGCACGTGATGGAGGACTGGGACGCGCTGCTGGAGTACATGCCGGCGGCGTACCATGACCGCTTCCGGGGCAAGGGGAGGCTGTTCCCGCCACTGGACCACCTCCACAGCGCCACGCTGTACGAGCTGGTGCCCGGCGCCTTCCGGCAGGTGGGACCGCCGGGGTGGCTGGAGTTCATGGACGACGTGGGCATCGACCGCGCGGTGCTCTATCCCACCGGCGGGCTGGCGGTGGGCAAGGTGATCAACGGCGACTTCGCCATCGAGATCTGCCAGGCCTACAACAACTGGTTCCACGACACCTATCTCAAGGCCAGCGGCCGGTTCCAGGGGCTCGGGCTGATCCCCATGCAGGAGCCGCCGGAGGCGGTGAAGGAGCTGCGCCGCATCGTGGAGGAGCTGGGCTTCTGCGGCGCCATGCTGCCGTCCATGGGCCTCAAGGGCCATCTGGGCGGCAAGGAGTACTGGCCGGTCTACGCCGAGGCCGACCGGCTGGGCTGCTGCCTCGGAGTCCACGGTGGCGCCCACGAAGGCCTGGGCATGGACTACCTGACGCCCTACGCGCCCATCAACGGGCTCGGCCATCCCTTCGGCCAGATGGTGGGCTTCGCCGGCTTCGTCTTCAACGGCCTCTTCGACCGCTACCCGAACATGCGCGTCGGCTTCATGGAAGGCGGCGTGGCCTGGATCCACACCTGCCTCGAACGCTTCGACCGCGGCTGGGAAACCCATGTCCAGTACGACCCCCGCGACGAGTTCATCAAGTTGAAGCCGGGCGAGGCCGTGAGCGACTACATCCGCCGCCATGCCGCCGAGGGGCGCATCTTCGTAGGCTGCGAAGGTACCGAGCCCACCCTGCACCACGCCATCGAGGCCCTGGGCAACAAGCCCTTCATGTTCTCCAGCGACTTCCCCCACGAGGTCAACAACGACTACTGCAAGTCCGAGATCCGCGAGATCGTCGAGAACGACCGCCTCACCGACGACGACAAGCACGGAGTGCTGCACCGGAACGCGGAGCAGTTCTACGGGCTGGGAGTCGACCAGCGGGTGAAAGTCTCAGCCTGACCGTTCTTGAGGGAGACTTGGCAAACGGGTCCCGTAGCCCGACGGTAGCCCGAGTTTCCAGGCTGCACAGTTCCGCCCTACAATCAGCCCCTTGTTAGTTGGTTAGCCGCTGTGTCGACCGTGTGGCTTGTGGTTTAGCACTCTGTGGATGTATTGCCCCCAAGACTGTCCCGGCGCGGTTCAATAAGAGCATTGACGATCAGTGAGTTGACAAGCGATCAGTGAGTGGATACTATTCGGAGTATGCTTGGTATCCGAATTGAATCCATTCGCCGTCCGTATGATGACCCTAGAGTGCTGCCCGTTGCGATTGAGGTTCTGAGTCGGGCGGATGCGATGGGTCTGCTTCCGGGCGAGATCGTTTCTTTGGACGAAACGGCTATGCACGGACTGGAGAGAGGGCTGGTCGATGCCGGCATCGGTCGCGGCCTGTCGGCGGAACTGCATGCGTCGTCGAATGCGGACCCGGAACGGTTGTCCGTTCTGCTCAAGACGATCAGTGTGGCCCTCGACGAGTCACCTGTTCCCGAGCGGGAGTGGCGAGCCGTTGAACGCGTCTTGGGGCTGGAATCGACGGCACAACTGCTTGGGATATCCCTCACCAGCGCCCGCCGCTATTTCGGAGGCACGCGGACCACTCCGGACGCTGTCGCGGCCCGTCTCCACTTCCTTGCCTTCGTTGTTGGCGATCTCGCAGGTGCGTACAATGACGTCGGGGTCCGACGTTGGTTCCAGCGTCCGCGCCGGCTCCTCGACGGAAATGCACCCGTTCAGTTGCTGGAAGGCGGCTGGGAACCGGATGACGAGGGGCCACGAAAGGTGCGGGAACTGGCGGCCGCTCTCGGGCCGTCGCCGGTGACATGATTGCCTTTCGCCACGCCGACCCCCGTTTTCCGTTTCTCCGCGAAGATTCGTCCCAACCTGCTGCGCGGTGGAATCGCCCAGGGCAGTTAACGCATTACTTCACGGACACACCGGATGGGGCATGGGCCGAGTTCCTGCGTCACGAGGAGATCTCCGATCCCGCCGACTTGTTGACGGTTCGTCGGGCACTCTGGGCTGTCGAAATAGGTGAGGAACCGGCGACACTGCCCGAACTCGCGCCGGAGACGTTGACCGATGGCCCGGAAGGTTGGCCGGATTGCCAGCGGGAAGCCGACCGTTTGCGAAGCCGAGGCGCATCCGGGCTCACGGCCCCCTCGGCCGCTTTGCGTTCTGGCGGCGCGCATGGTTGGCGTGTCGACGGCGGTGTCAAGACCGGTGAGACCAGGGATGGCAAGGTGTTTGCCCTCTTTGGGCCGCGGCCAGATCTTGTCGGGTGGGCGGCAGCCGCGGTTGGACGGCCTGGCGTCGAGCTCTTGGACCGCGCGAGGCACTTCTGACCGCCCATCACCTGCGGACTTACTTCAGCCCTCCGCCAAACCCCCGCGTCAGCCCCTTCTGCACGAACCCCACCAGGAACAGGATCGGCAGGGAGGCCAGGAAACCGATGGCCGACAGCCTGCCCCAGAAGGTCTCGTCTTCGGTGATCAGCGTGGCGATGAAGGTGGGCAGCGTGAATTTCGACGGCGACTGGATGAACAGCAGCGCGTAGACGAACTCGTTCCAGCTCAGGATCATGACGAACACGGCCGTAGCGATGATTCCGGGCATCATGACGGGAACGATGATCCAGGCCAGCCGCCGTGGCAGCGAAGCGCCGTCCACCAGCGCCGCCTCGTCGTATTCCACCGGCACGTCGCGCACGAAACCCAGCAGCATCCAGATGGCGAACGGGAGCGTGTAGACTTGGTAGACGATGATCAGCCCCGGAAGGGTGTCGAGCAGCGAGAGCGCGCGGAGCACCTGGTAGAGCGGGATGGCGAGGGAGATGGGCGGCGTCAGCTTCACCAGCAGCACGAAGACGAGGAACGCCATGTCGAGCCTTGCCGGGAACCGCAGGCGCACCAGCGCGTAGGCGGCGGGGAACGCCGCCGCCAGCGAAAGGGCCGTCGTGCCGAGCGCGACGACGATGCTGTTGAGGGCCTTCCCGGCGATGTCGTCGGCGACCAGTTGGCGATAGTGCTCCAGCGTTACCGACGAGGGCCAGAGGGCGATGGACGGCGAGATGTACTCGATGGGAGGGCGCAGGGACGTTGCGATCATCCAGACGATCGGCAGCAGGAAGAGGGCGGCCACGAGGTAGGTCGCCGCGCCCCGAACCGATGCGGCCGCGGAAACGCGGTTCATGACGACGTCCCCTTCATCAGCCTGGCCGCGTAGAAGGCAGCCAGAACTCCCGCCACCACCACCATGATGATCGAGGCCGCCGACGCCAGGCCGACGTCGAAGAACTTGAACCCGAGCCGGTAGACGTACATGGACAGGGTCTCGGTGGCCTGTCCTGGCCCGCCACCGGTCAGCGCGAATACCTTGTCGAAGATCTTGAAGGCGTCGACGCTTCGGAGCAGCGCGGCCAGGAACAGGTAGGGGGCCAGAAGCGGCAGCGTGATGGACCGGAAGATCCGGACGGGGCCCGCGCCGTCCACCTCGGCAGCCTCGTACACCTCGCGGGGAACCACCTGGAGCCCGGCCAGCAGGATGATGAACGTCAGCGGCGCGGTCTGCCAGGTGTCGACGATGACGAGCGACAGCATCGCGATGTCGGGGTTGAACAGCCATTCAACCGGCGGCAACTCCGCCGCCCGCAGGACGTTGTTCAGAAAGCCGAAATCGTAGTGAAACCAGGCCCGCCAGATCGCCGTGACGACCATGGTGGACAGCACGTACGGCATCATGAGCACCGGGATCACGAAGCGGCGTCCCGGGATCCGACCGTTCACGAGCAGCGCCAGCATCAGGCCGAGGCCGACCTCGCTGACCGTGGCGAGGACCGCGAAGACGATGGTGTTCCAGGTGGCGGTGCGGAAGAAGCGGTGCGAGAAAAGCTCGACGTAGTTCTGGAGGCCGGTGAAGGTCGCCCCCTCGAAACCGTAGTCGGTGATGAAAAGAGAGAGCGCGAAGACGCGCCCGAGGGGATACAGGGTCAGTGCGGCAAACAGGACCAGCGCCGGCAGCAAAAGGAAAAAGACAAGTCCGTTGGAACGCCGGTGCATCCGCCTCGATCCCCGGAAGGGGAACCGGCGCCCTTGCGGGCGCCGGTTCCTGACAGGTTGAAGGTAGACGATACTAGCGTTTCAGGACTCTGGCAATCTGCTGGTTCGCCTCCGACAAGGCGTCCTTTGCGCTCATTTCACCGATCAGGGCGAGCTGCAGGTAGTCGCCGAGCACCGCCTCGACCTTGGTCCACTGGGTGATGCGCGGGCGCGGGCGGGCCTGCTGCAGAGCCTTGAGCTGCGCCGGGTACCAGCGGTACTTGCCGACCACGTCGGCATCGGCGTAGACGCTCGCCCGGGTAGGCGGAGTCCCGAACTCCAGCGCGAGCGTTTTCTGGTTGGCCGCGGAAGTCACGAAGTCTATGAAGGCGCGTCCCCGCTTGGGATTGGGAGCGTCCGCCGGGACCGCCAGCAGCCAGGTGCCGAGCATCGGGCTCGACTGCTCGGTCTCGCCCGGCGCGGCCATGATCTCGATCTTGCCCGGCACTCGGGATTTCTTCGGGTCGTCGAGGGACGGGGCCCAGGAAGGCCACAACTCGATGGACATGGCCGTGGTACCCTGCATCAGGGCGTCCCGCACTTCCGAGGAGTTGTAGGTCTCCACGCCCTTGGGAGCCGATTTCTTCAGCTCGAGGAACAGGTTCAACGCCTTGAGGGCCGCGCCGGAATCGAGGCCCGCCTTGCCGGAGCTGTCCACGACGCTGCCGCCATGGCCCCAGAGTATCGGCAGAAAGCCGGTGACGATGGGATTGGCCTTCTTGCCGCGGAAGACGACCCCGGAGACCCCCTTCTCGCCGGCCGCGACCGCCTTCGCCGCCTTGAGCACCTCGCTCCACGACTTCGGAGCGCCGCCGAGATGCTTCTTCAGCAGGTCCGACCGGTAGGCGAAAAGTTCGACGTTTCCGACAAAAGGCACGGCGTAGAGCGGTCCGCTTCCCACCGGATAGCGGGAGACGGCGACCGCGGACCCGACGAAGTCCTTGTCGAGGCCGCCGCCCAGCTTGTCGAGGTCGGCCAGCCAGCCGCGCGACATGAACTCCACCGCCCAGGTGTCATCGAGCATGATGACGTCGTAGGCGCGGGCTTTTTCGCGCATCGAGATGGTGACCTTTTCCAGCAGGCCGCCGTAGGGAAGTTCGAGGCGATCGACTTCCAGGCCGGAATTGGCCGCCTTGTAGGCGGCGACCATCTTCGACAGGGCGGAGGCGTAGCCGCCGTCGCGTCCGGCGATGACCAGCTTCTCGGCCATGGAGGTCGAAACGGTCAACAGGACGAACGTGGTCGCGAGGGCCAGTATTCTTGTGAGCTTCATGGCATGAGTCCTCCTTTTGGCAATTCAGGCTGGTCCAGACTGGGGATTCGGTGCTGGACGACTGAACGCTAAAACGTTTTCACGAAACTTGTCAACCGCTATTTGTTGCGTTGGTGTAAAGGTGTTGTGACAAGTCTTGAAACCGTTTTCGTTACTGACCTATATACTTGTGGCATGAAGCGGATCACGATCAAGGACGTGGCGGTCATGGCGGGCGTTTCACCCGCGACCGTGAGCCGGGTGGTGTCGGGTGACGGCCGGGCATCGCAGGAGGTGGCGGGCAAAGTGCGGGCGGCCGCCGACCAGCTTGGCTACAGGCCGAGCGTGATGGCCAGGAGCCTGACCCAATCGAGCACCCAGCTCATTGCGTTCGTCATGGGCTCCCTTCGGAATCCCTTCGACGCCGCCCTGGTGGAGGCGTTGTCGGCGGGCTTCTACCGCCAGGGCAAGCGGCTTCTGATCGTTCCCGCCGACCATGGCGAGAACGACTCGGGGCCCATGACCGCGCTGGATTACCAGACCGACGGCGTGGTGGTCGCGGCAGGTCACATTTCGCAGTCGGCAAGCGAAAGGCTCGCGAGACTCGGCATCCCGGTCATACTGTTCGGCCGCATGCTGGAAGCGCCCGGAGTAGACTGCATTGTCGCCGACAACTTCGAAGGCGCGCGAAGGGCCGGCCGGCTGATCGCCCGTTCCGGGGCGAAACGCGTAACCGCCGTCCGGCACGGCCGGGACACGTTCTCGGACGATGAGCGGGTGGACGGGCTGTGCTCCGCGTTGAGGGGCAGGGCCAGGGTCGAGGTGGTGAAGACCTCGGCCGGGAACGGCTTCACCGATGCGCTCATGCTGCTGTCGGGTCCGGAGCGGCCCGATGCGGTCTTTTGCGTCAACGACGTGCTGGCCATGGGCGTGCTGGATGCCGCCGCGGCGGTCGGCCTGCGGGTTCCGGAAGACCTGTCCGTCATCGGCTTCGACGACATACCCATGGCCTCCTCGCCGTCCTACAGACTCACCACGCTGCGCCTGCCGGTGGATGAGGTGGCCCGCTGGGTCATCGAACGATTGATGAAGCGGCTTCAAATGCCCGAGCTCCCGGTGGAGATGCACCGGGTTCCCACTCCCTTGATTGTACGAAGCTCGACGCGTAGAGTCCTGTCGGCGACGGCTTCCGTGCACAATGGAGGCGAGGGCGGCGGCAGGCCCGGACGGCCCGGGAAATGAGTTGCGCCGCCCGGGCGGGGCGCGATGCCGGACATTGAACTGAAGAACATCTCCAAGCTGTATGGATCGACGTGCGTGATCCGCGATCTCTCGTTGAAGATCGCCGCGGGAGAGTTCGCCGTTCTGGTGGGACCTTCGGGGTCGGGGAAATCGACTCTGCTGAGGATGATCGCGGGGCTCGAGGAGATTTCCGGCGGCACCTGCAGCATCGGCGGCAAGGTCGTCAACCAACTCCCGCCCAAGAAGCGCGGCGTCGCCATGGTGTTCCAGAACTACGCGCTCTATCCGCACATGACGGTCTTCGACAACCTGGCGTTCGCGCTGAAGGTGCAGGGTCTCGGAAAGGCCGAAATAGCCGAGCGCGTCAGCAAGATCGCCGGCATCGTCGAGCTGGAAGACTATCTCCAGCGAAAACCGGCCCAGCTCTCGGGCGGCCAGCGGCAGCGCGTGGCCATGGCCCGGGCCATGGTGCGCAACACCGGGCTGTTCCTGCTGGACGAGCCCCTCTCCAACCTCGATGCCAAGCTCAGAACCCAGATGCGGGTGGAGATACGGACGCTCCACGACCGTCTGGAAGCGACCTCCATCTACGTGACCCACGACCAGACCGAGGCCATGACCCTGGCCGACAAGATCGTTGTCCTGAACGACGGACAGATCGAGCAGGTGGGCACGCCGGACGAGCTCTACGAGAACCCGAAGACGCTTTTCGTGGCCGGTTTCCTCGGTTCCCCGCCCATGAACTTCCTTCCCGGCAGCATGGTCGGGTTAGATGGAGACATCACCGTGGGCGTCCGGCCGGAAAAGCTGCGTCTGCAGCGGCGCGGCGACGACGACCTGCACATCCAGGCCAGGTTGGAACTGGTCGAGTACCTCGGCTCCAGCGCCCTCCTTCACTGCAGCGCGGCCGGCGTGAATCTCGTCGTTGAGACACAGGGCGGCGGCAAGCCCCGCCCCACACCCGGATGCGCCATTGACCTGTTCACCGACGGCGGCAGCCTGCACCGCTATCAAGTCGGCGGAAACGGCGGCCAAGGGCGGAGGGGCGATGGAACAAGCCGGGACGGTTGACCCGTTATTTCACCGATACTCCCGCGGGCGCGTGGGTCACTTCTGACGGGCGCCCCTCCCCGCCGCCGCGATCAGCGTGAACGCCAGTGCGCTCATCCCCAGGCACGCCGCCGTGATGTACGCGTAGCCGTAGCCTTCCATGAACGCTCCCAGCAACAGGGGGTTGTCGGCCACGTTCAACGCGGCCAGGTCCTGGGGTGCGGATTCGTTGGTGACCGCGGCGAGCCGCATGCCGACGAAGGCGGTGGCGATGGCGGTGCCGAGAGAGCGGCCCACGCTGCGGATGATGGAGATGACGGAGGAGGCGATGCCCAGGCGTTCGGGGGGGACGGAGCCGATGAGGCCGTGGTTGTTGGGGGTCTGGAAGAGGCCCAGGCCGACCCCCAGGAGGGCCAGCCGGGGCACGATCTCGGCCGGGCCGGAGTCCGGACCGAGCAGGCTCATGGCGTACATGGCCACGGCCACCACGGTGGCTCCGGCGGCGGCGGGGAGGGTGGAGCCGATGCGGTCGGTAAGCCAGCCGGCCGAGGGCGACACCACCATGAGCACCAGTGCCGTCGCGGTCATCAGACTGCCCGCTTCCAGCGGGTCCATGCGCAGCACGAGTTGCAGCAGGAAGGGCATCATCAGTTCGTTGGTGCTGAGAGCGACGAAGGTGCACAGGCGGGCAAGGTTGCCCACCGCGAAGGGCACGATGCGCAGCAGCCCGAGGTCGAGGATGGGGTAGGGGCAGGTGGCTTCCCGCCAGATGAACAATCCTCCGAAGAACGCGCTCGACACGAACCCCCAATAGCCCAGTCCGCCCCGGGTGATGCCCAGCAGCAGGAACGTCAGCGCCACCGCGAACAGGCCGGCGCCGGCGAAGTCGAAGGGCGCCCGGGCCTCTTGACTGCCCGATGTCCGGTCGTTCAGCAGGAGAAACCGGGTGGCGGCGAAGCCGATGAACGACAGGGCGCCGGAGATGAAGAAGATGTAACGCCATCCCAGGGTGAAGGTGATGAACCCGCCCACCACCGGACCCAGCGTGAAGCCGATGGCGGAAACCAGTCCGCCGGAAAGGCCCATGGCCCGGCCCCGGTCCGGGCCGGTGAAGAGGGAGCCGGTCAGCGCGAAGGTGTTGGTCATCATCAGGGCGGCGCCCACGGCCTGTCCCACGCGGCAGGTCATGAGTTGCGCGGGTCCTTGGGCCATTCCCGCGAGCATCGAAGCCACGCCGTAGACCAGGAAGCCCGCGGAGAAGGTGAGCTTGCGCCCGAGGAGATCCGAGAGCCTGCCGCAGGGCAGGTACAGGGCTCCCGTCACCAGCGCGTAGACGAAGACGATCCAGCCGGCGAAAGTGATATCGGTGCGGAACTCGGTTATGATCACCGGCAGGCTTATGGTAAGCATGCCGACATCCGTGGTGGCGATGAATACCGAGATCACAACCACCCACAGGGCCCACCAGCGGTGGTTGGGGCCGAAGACGCGGTTGTCGATGAAGTCTCTGAGCCAGGGCGTCATGGTGTGTGGACCGGGGACGGGAGCGAACTCGCCCCATTCTTCTTAGCGGCTTCTCGTTCGGCACGAAAACGATTGGAAGGATTCGCGGGCCCGAGGCGTCGCCGGCAGTGTCCGGCAGGAGGTCAGGGGAATGGCCATTCGATCCGGCAAGAACTACATCGAGTCGCTGCGCGACGGCCGCGAAGTGTGGCACGCGGGGAAGCGCATCGACGACATCACCACCCATCCCGGCTTCACCGGCACCATCAAGACCCTCGCCGACCTCTATGACCGGCAGGCGTCGGCGGAGGACGGCGACACCATGACGGTGGCGCGGGACGGCGAGTGCATCTCCTACAGCTACCTGCCGCCGCTGAACGCCGAGGAGTTGCAAGCCAAGCGCGGCAACATCGAGCTGTGGTCCCGGGAGACCTTCGGCCAGATGGGACGGTACCCGGAGTTCTGCGCGGAGCTGGTGGTGGGCATGCTGGACATCGCCGACACGCTGGCGGACCACGACCCGCGCTGGGGGGAAAACGCCCGGGAGTACTACCGTCACTGCATCGCCGGCGACCTGTGCCTGACCCATGCCTTGCAGGACCAGTTCTACGACCACTCGAAGCGGGTGAGCGAGCAGTCCGATCCGGACCTGGTCCTCCACGTGGTCCGGGAAACCTCGGAGGGGCCGGTGGTTCGCGGCCTCCGGAACCTCGCGACCCTGGCGCCCCTGTCCGACGAGACCCTGGTGTATCCCAACCGGCCGCGGGACCCGGACGAGCCCGAGTACGCCCTGGCCTTCGCGGTCCCCATGAACGCCCCGGGACTGAAGATCATCTGCCGGGACCTGTACGCCGAGCACGCCGACCCGGAGCGGTTTCCGCTCACCGCGCGCTTCGACGAGGTGGACGCCACGCTCATCTTCGACGATGTTCTGGTGCCCTGGAACCGGATCTTCGCTTACCGCAAGCCCGATCTCGTGGCCGGCTTTCACCGGAGCATCCAGACCTGGGCCGGCTACGCCACCCTGGTCCGCCTCATCATCAAGCTGGAGACGTTCCTGGCGGTGGCCCAGCTCCTGACGGAATGGTCCGGCCGGCACAAGAACCCCAACTCGCAACTCCGGCTGGCCGCGTTCGTGCAGGACCTGGAGATCCTGCGCGACTGCGTGGCGATGGGAGAGGCCCGGGCGTACCGCACAAACGGGGGCTTCTGGGCGCCGCGCCTCACTCCGGCCTACCGGGTGCACAGCATCGAGGCGTCGGACCGGGCCGAGGGCAACATGGAGAGCCTGCTGACCAGTTCGCTGGTGCTCACCGGGGGCGGCTCGGACCTGGCCAGCGGGGAGCTCGGGCCGTTGGTGGACCGCTACTTTCGCGGCTGCGCCCCCAGCACCCGGGAGCACCTGAGGCTGCTGGCGGTAGCGGCCGATCTGGTGATGACTCCCTTCGGCAAGCGCGGACAACTCTACGAGCGGCTTCAGAGCGGCGACCCGGACAACCAGCGGCGGCGCGCCTACGCGCAGTTCCAGGAGCGCGACGGGACCGAACGGCTGCTGGAGTTCATCAACGACGACTGGTGATGCGGCTGGCGGCGGGAACGCCGTTCAGCCCCTTCTGCCTTCAATGCTTTCCGTGGCCGCCTGGGCTGGTCAGGATTCGGTGCATGTCGGCTTGCGTGTAAACATCGCGGGCGAACTCGAAGGTGCCCGGTCCACGCAGCTCATCGGCAGCCTGCCGCACCCGCGACATCGCTGCTTTGGTAAGGTTGCTGCCGACGGTCACCCGTCCGACGCCCAGATCGCGAAGCTTCGGAACCGGCGGAGTGTTCGCGCCGGCCAGCACATTCATCGGCCCGTCGATGGCGGCGGCCAACCGGGCGATCAGCGCGCCATCGCTGATGAACGGCACGAACGCACAACGGGCGCCGGCCAGCAGGTAGGCGTTGGCGCGGCGGACCGTCTCGGAAAACACCTCTTCGTCCTCACCATAATGAAATCCGTCGGTGCGGGCATTGATGACCATCGGAATGCCCGCCGAATCGGCAACCGCGCGGGCCGCGCGGATGCGGTCCACCGCCAGCGCGAATTCGATAAGCTGTCCCGGGTTCCGCTTGTCACCGTCCTCGATGTTCATCCCGACCGCGCCGGCTGCGAGGGTCCGGCGTGTCGTTTCCGCCACGTCCTCCGGCGCGGGACCGTAGCCCGCTTCCATATCCGCCGAGACCGGAACGGGCACGGCGTCGGCGATCCGGCGCACTGCACCGGCCATCTCCCGCAAAGAGATGTTCTCGCCGTCGCGATATCCGAGTGCGAACGCACAGCCGCCGCTAGTGGTCGCGACGGCGGCGAAACCTGCTTCCACCAGGACGCACGCGCTGATCGCATCCCACGCATTGGGCAGGACGAGAAGTTCATTGCCTTCGTGCATCGCTGCGAAGGTTTCGGCACGTTTCTTCTGTTCGGACTTTCTCATCGTCTCTCCTTGGCTGGACTCCCGGCACCCGCCTAACACAGGCCCATAAGGTCCGCAATCGCATCGAGCACGCCGGAGGCAAAGCCGCGAAGGACTTCAACGCAAGAATGAATGATCTCGCAGTCCCCCGGGGCAGTCGAAGCGGGTCGAAGATATCCGTCCGGAACTCGGTTATGATGACCGGGGGGCTTATGGTAAGCATCCCCACATTGAGCGGAAGGATTCGCGGGGCCTGGGGTACCCGGCGGGTTTCGGCAGGAGATCACCGGTATGGCCATTCGATCCGGCAGGAACTACGTTGAATCGCTGCGCGACGGCCGCGAGGTGTGGCATGCCGGGAAGCGCATCGAGGACGTGACCACCCATCCCGGCTTTACCGGCACCATCAAGACCCTTGCGGACCTCTACGACCGGCAGGCGTCGGCCGAGGACGGCGACACCATGACGGTGGCGCGGGACGGCGAGCGCATCTCCTACAGTTATCTACCACCGGTGAATGCCGAAGAGCTCCAGGCCAAGCGCCGCAACATCGAGCTGTGGTCCCGGGAGACCTTCGGCCAGATGGGACGGTACCCGGAGTTCTGTGCGGAGTTGGTGGTGGGCATGCTCGACATCGCCGACACGTTGGCGGACCACGACCCGCGCTGGGGAGAAAACGCTCGGGCGTACTACCGCCACTGCATCGCCGGCGACCTGTGTCTGACCCACGCGCTCACGGACCAGTTCTACGATCATTCGAAGCGCGCGAGCGAGCAGCGGGACCCGGACCTGTTCCTCCACATGGTCGGCGAAACCTCGGAGGGGCCGGTGGTCCGGGGTCTGCGGAATCTCGCTACCCTGGCGCCGCTCTCCGACGAGGCGCTGGTGTATCCCATCCGCCCGCGCGGTGCTGACGAGCCGGACTACGCCATCGCCTTCGCCATCCCCATGAATGCCCCGGGTCTCAAGATCATCTGCCGGGACCTCTACGCCGAGCACGCCGACCCGGAGCGCTTTCCGTTCACGACGCGGTTCGACGAGATCGACGCTACGCTGGTGTTCGACAACGTGGTGGTGCCTTGGGAGCGGATCTTTGCCTACCGCGCGCCGGCGGTGGTGGCGGGCTTTCACCGGAACATCCAGACGTGGGCGCAATACGCCACCATGGTGCGCCTCATCACCAAGCTGGAGACTTTCCTCGGCGTGGCGCAGTTGCTCACCGAGTGGTCGGGTCGGCACAAGGTCCCCAACTCGGAGATCGGGCTGGCCACCTTCATCAAGGACCTGGAGATCCAGCGCGACTGCGTCGAGATCGCGGAGAATCGGGGGTATCGGACCGCCGGAGGCTTCTGGGCGCCGCTCCTAAGTCCCTCCTACCGGGTCCACAGCATCGAGGCGTCGGACCGGGCGGAGCGCAACATGGAGAACCTGCTCACCAGTTCGCTGGTGCTCACCGGCGGCGGCTCGGACCTGGCCGAGAGTGAGCTGGGCCCCTTGGTGGACCGCTACTTCCGGGGCCTGGCTCCCACCACCAGGGAGCACCTGCGGTTGCTGGCGGTGGCGTCGGACCTGGTCATGACCCCCTTCGGCAAGCGCGGGCAGCTCTACGAGCGGCTGCAGAGCGGCGAGGTCGACAACATGAAGCGGCGCCTCAACGCGCAGTTCGAGGAGCGCGACGGCGCCGAACGGCTCCTGGCCTTCATCAACAAGGACTGGTGACACGGCGGGCGCCCGGAACCGCCGGCGCACGCTTCATGACGATGATCGAGTCAGCCTTCGCCACATGAAAGACGATACGCGGTCACCGGCACCCGTCCTGAAACGCGCACGGTCGATTGCCGAGATGAGCTCATTCCGCGGCGGCATCGGCAGCGCCGCCAGCCGGGCTGCCGCGCTGGCGTTTCGCCCACATCCCGCCGATGTCATCATCGCGACGTTCCCCAAGTGCGGCACCACCTGGCTGCAACAGATCGTGCACGGGCTCAGGACCCGGGGCTCCATGGACTTCGAGGAGATCACCCTGGTGGTGCCGTGGCTCGAGCTGGCCCTTGACCTCGGCATCGACCCTGACGCCCCTCAGGTGGCTGAGCCGCGGGCTTTCAAGAGCCACCTGAGCTGGCACGACGTCCCCAAGGGAGGCCGCTACATCTCCATGGTCCGGGACCCCAAGGACGTGCTGGTGTCGATGTATCACTTCCACGAGGGTTGGCGCTTCGAGGCCGGGGCCATCGCCATGGAAGACTACGCCCGGAAGTTCTTTCTGGCGCCCGAGCGGGACCGCGGTTACTGGAAGCACGTGGCATCGTGGTGGCCGCGGCGCGGGCGGGAGGATGTGCTGCTGCTGAGCTATGAGGCCGCCTTGGCGGACCTTCCGGGGACGGTCCGGCGCGTTGCCCGGTTCATCGGGTGTCCGCTGGACGAGGAGCTGCTGGACGTGGCGGTGCGGCAGTCTTCCATCCAGTTCATGAAGGCCCACGGATCGCGGTTTGACGACCACGTGGTCCGGGCAGCCCGCAACGCCGCCAACGGTCTTCCGCCCGGAGGCTCATCGTCCAAGCTGAGAAACGGACGGGTCGGCGATCACGTGGGTGCGCTACCCCTGGACGTACGCCAAGCGCTGGACGGGATCTGGCGGGTGGAGATGGAAGGCCGATTCGGGCTGGCTTCCTACGGGGACATGGTCGCCGCCCTGGGTCCTGCCGACGGCTCGCTGGGCATGCGCTAGAGCGGTGCAATGCCCGAGCCGCCTGAGGAATGAAGTGGATGCGAGTCTCACGGTCCTCTCCTACTCTCTCCCCTTGCGGCCGGGCGACGGGTAGCCAGGGGCCAGGGCGCTAGTCGTACCTCCCGTCCTTGGAGGGTACGAGCTTCCCGTCTTCGTAGTAAAAACACCGCCCCGAATCCTCCATGGGCAACTGGGCCGCCAGCACGAAGCCCTGTCCCAGGATCTCCGGGCTCGGGAGCCGGCCATAGGCGTCCTCGGGTGCCTCTTCGGTCACGATGGCGACCCGGGGCGAGAAAGTGACCACGCAAACGTTGGAGTCCCGCACCTCCTCGGCCAGGTAGCGGCTGAAGGTCCAGATGGCGTCCTTGGTGACCACGTAGGCGCAGGCGCCGCCGGGGGTGGTGCCGCCGCCACCGTAGAGGTTGATGATGTGTCCCGAGCGGCGTTTCTCCATGTGGGAAAGAGCGTGCTTGGAGCAGAGGAACGTGCCGCCCAGGTTGGTCTGGATGACCTTGTCCCAGAAGTTCACGTCCATGTCCCGGATCAGCGGCCAGCGGGGGATGCCCCAGGCGAAATGGGGCACGATGGCGGCGTCGTTTACCAGCACGTCGATGTGCCCGAACCGGTAGGCCACCTCGTCGAAGGCGCGCCGGACGGACTTCTCGTCGCGCACGTCCGCGTTGATGCCCAGGGCGTCGGTGATCTCCCCCAGCTCGGGGCCGGTCTTGTCGAGCCATTCCTGGCTCACGTCGATGATGACGACCTTGGCTTTCTCCCGTGCGAACGTCAGCGCCGCGTGGCGTCCGATGCCCTTGCCGCCGCCCGTGACCACGACCACTTTGCCTTCCAGCATTCCCGATCCTCCTTCACCATGCTCGGTCGATGCCCGACTGTCATTGTTACCACCTCGGCGTCGTTCCCGTGAAGCCGCGACCACCGGACCTGTCGACCGTTTCTCCGTCAGCCCACGGTACACTCTCTCCGCGGTCACCGGAATCTCGTAGACGCGCACGCCCACGGCGTCGGCCACCGCGTTGGCGATGGCGGCCGGCGGCGCGTTGTTGGCGAACTCTCCGATGGCCCTTCCGCCGTGCGGCGCCAACCCGCCTTCGGATTCCACCAGGACCGTTTCCAATGTCGGGATGTCGCGGATGCCGGGCAGCTTGTACTCACCGAGATTGGCGTTGACCACCTTGCCGGTGTCCAGCGCGAGCTCTTCCATGACGGCCTGGCCCACGCCCATGACGACGCCGCCGTCGATCTGGCCCTGGTGGGTGACGGGATTGATCACCGTGCCCACGTCGTGGGCCGTGACCATGCGTTCGACGCGGACGGCTCCGGTCTCGGGGTCCACCTCCACCTCCGCCACCTGCGCGCACACGTAGGTGACCTCGTCCGGATAACGGAAGTCTTCCTCCACGGTGACCGTGCGGTCGTCCGGGTATCGGGCTGCCACCTGCGCCAGGGTGACGCCCTGGCCCGGATCGGCGGAAAGCAGGAAGGCGCCGTTCTCGTAGACCATCTCCGATGGATCGCATTCCAGCATGCGTGCGGCGCAGCCGGCCAGCCTGGCCTCCAGGCCGTCGCAGGCCTTTTCCACGGCCCGCCCCGCGGTGTAGGTGACCCGGCTGGCCCTGGCGCCGGTGTCGTAGGGCGCGATGTCGGTGTCGCCGGTGACCACCCGGACCTGCTCCAGCGCTACCTGCATGCGCTGGGCCACGAGCTGGCGCAGGATGGTGTGGGTTCCGGTTCCCTGGTCCACGGTGGGGCTCAACACCGTGAGCGTGCCGTCCGTCTCGGCCGTGACCGCGATGCCGGTCTCGCCGCCGGAGATGTGGCGGCCGTAGATGGCAACGCCCCGGCCGCGGTTGGGACCGGACCGCGGGCCACGCCAGTCGGCCGCGTCCAGGGCTCGCGACAGCACCGAGTGAATCTGCAGGCCGGGCAGCCGCTTGCCGATGGCGTCCTCCTCGTTGTCGCGCAGCACGTTTTGCAGGCGGAACTCGCCCGGGTCCATGTCCAGTTCTTTTGCGATGAGGTCGGTGTGGGATTCCAGCGCGAAGAAGTTGGGGATGGAGCCGGGACTCCGGTAATAGCCGCCCGGCGTGGTGTTGGTGTAGACCTGCAGGAACTCGAACGCGGCGTTCTCCACCCGGTAGAGTCCGCCGACGTAGTGCCAGGTGGCGAAGGATGCGCTGGCCTTGAGGCCCCCGTAGGCGCCGCCCGCGTGCCACGCCTTCATGCGCCGCGCGACGATGCGGCCGTCGCGCTTCACTCCGGTGCGGACGGTAACCACCGTGGCCTCGTCGGGGTTGCTGGCGGTCAGCTCCTCCGCGTAGGTCATGACGATCTTCACCGGCCGCCCCGATTCCCGCGCCAGGAAGAACGCGATGGGGAGGTCCCGGGCGTCGCCCTTGCCGCCGAACTCGCCGCCCACGTTTACGGAGTGGACGCGCACGCGCGCGTGCTCGACGCCGATGGCGTCGGCCAACATCCGGCGGGTGCGGAAGGGGTCTTTGGTGGAAGCCCAGACCTGGATGCGGCCGTCCGGATCGATGGCCAGGAGCCCGGCGTGGGGCTCCAGATATCCCTGGTGCCGCGCCGGCACGCGGAAGGTGTGCTCCAGAGTGACGTCGGCCTCGCGGAAGCCGCGCTCCACGTCGCCCTTGCTCCAGGCGAGGCGCGTGAGCCCGTTGTGGACATCGGTGGCGAGCCGTTCCCTGGGCGCTCCGGCGTAGCCGCCGACGTCGTCGTGCAGCAATGGCGCGCCGGGCTCGGTGGCGGCCACGGGATCGAACACCGCCGGAAGGACCTCGTAGTCAACGTCGATGAGACCCAGGGCTGCCTCCGCGGCCTCGGGCGTGTCGGCGGCGACCGCCGCCACCCGGTCGCCGATGTACCGTACCCGGTCCCAGCACAGCACCGGCAGGTCCCGGATCTGCTTGCCCATGAAGTGGTTGGGCACATCCTTGCCGGTGACCACGGCCCGCACTCCGGGAGCGTTCCGCGCCCGCGTGGCGTCGATGCCGCGAATGCGGGCATGGGGATGGGGGCTGCGGAGGATCCTGCCCCACAGCATCCCTTCCCGCGGGATGTCCGCGGCGTAGCGGGTGCGGCCGGTGACCTTGTCGGGACCTTCGGCGCGCAGGACCGGCGCGCCTACGATGCGTTTTTCCGTCACAAGAGCTTCCTCTGGCAAACAGCGATGGCTAGCGTCCTGAGCGTAGCGAAGCGAAGTCGAAGGACGCCATTTCCCCGCGGTCATGACTCGGGCATGAGCGAGCGCCGGCCGAACCACCAGAACACCAGGATCAGCGGAGTCAGCACGGCCGTCAGCACCAGGGTGACGCCCGCCGCCAGGTTGGTGGCGCCGGAGAACCAGTAGCTCCAGATCACCGCCGGGAGGGTGATGTTGTCGTGGCTGATGAGGAAGACGGCGACCGTGAGCTCCCGGTAGACCAGGATGGCGGACCAGATCCACACCGACAGGATGGTCGGGCGCAAGAGCGGCACGAGGATCCTCCAGGAGGTTCGCACCGCGGAGAGCCCGGCGGTATAGGCAGCCTCCTCGAGCTCCTTGTGGATTTGCAGCAGGGAGCTGTTGAGCGCTCGGGTGGCGAAGGCCAGCCGGGAGACCATGTAGACGATGGCGATGAGCCACACCGAGCCGTACAGTGGGATGAAGTTCTTGAGCACGAACAGCGACACCAGCAGCGCGGCGATGGCGAGGATCACCTCGGGCAGGGCGTGGGGCAGGAAGGCCCCGAACTCCAGGGCGTAGCGGTAGCGCGAGCCCGAGCGCACGATGAGCCAGGAGATGGCGAAGGCCACCACCAGCGTAACCGTCGGCACCACCGCCACCAGTAGCGCGGTGTTCTGGAGGCCGCGCCACACCAGGTCCCAGTCGATGTTGTAGAACGCCGCCAGAGACGCCCGGTTGAGCATCGCCCAGGACGGCGGCGCAAGGTAGGGGGTCACCGCGACGTAGGCGATCAACAGCAGCGGGACCAGCTTGGAGGCGAGGATGTAGAGCCCGATGAAGCCCCAGCCCGCCATCCCCCACCTGCCCAGGTCGATCAAGGTGGGGCGGTAGCCCTTGCCGGTCACCACCTCGTAGCGGTGGCCTTGGCGCAGCACCGAGCTGTACCACCAGGTGAGCAGCACCGCCACGCCGATCATCAGCACGCCCAGGGCCGCGGTGATGCCGTGCTCGGGGAACTCGTCGTCGCCGGGATTGGTCTTGAGGTAGACGAAGGTGCTGAGCATGTAGACGCGGTTGCCGAGGCCGATGATGGCCGGGATGTCGAAGGTGGCGATGGCGATGGTGGCCATGTAGATGACCGCGGCCAGAATGGCCGGAAAGGCCAGCGGCAGCGTGACCCGGCGCAGGGTCTGAAAGAAGCTCATGCCGTGGATCTTGGCGGCCTCCTCCAGGGACGGGTTCATGGCCCGGAACATCTGCGCGGTGAGGATGAACGCCAGCGCCGCCAGGCTCAACCCCTGGACGAACCCCATGCCCACCGGGGTCGCGATGTTGATGGGGCCGCCGTCCAGCCCGAACAGGCTCACCAGCCAGCGGTTCAGGAAGCCGATGCGCTGGTGCGCCAGGAAGGTCCACCCCATGGCGGTGTAGATGCCCGGTATCAGCAGGCCCAGGGTCATGATGGTGTAGACCAGCCCCTTGTAGGGCAGGGTGGTGCGCTCGGTGAGCCAGGCGATGGGCAGGCCGATGGCCAGCGCCACGACCGTGGTGGCCACGGTGAAGATCAGCGTGTTGTAGGTGACCTCGGCGACGAAGGGGTCGGCGAGGATCTCGAAGTAGTTGTTGACCGTGTAGGTGGCGTCGGAGGTTCCGAGCATGCCGGTCTGAAAACTGATCCACACCAGCACGGCCACCAGCACCGCGATCACGAACATGGGCACGACCGCCAGCCCCAGCATCCAGGGCGATGCCTTGGGACGGAGCGTGCGGAGGAACGGTCGTCTCAGGACGGCTTCCATAGGGTCGGCGCGTTCGGAGGTTCACGGGTCCGCCGCGGGGCAGGTTGTCGCCGCCGGGTCCGCGGGTTCAACGGCACGCAAGCATGGCCGGGGCCGCCGCCATGCGCGACGCCCCCGGCCGGTGCGTACAAGGATAGACGAGAAGGCGCGCTACTTCTGCTGCATGATCTTTTCCAGCTCCTTGCGGGTCTTCCGGTAGTCCTTCTGGCTTGCCAGCCACTGCGGCGAGTTGACCACCACCTTGGCGCCGCGGGAACGGGCGTCCGCCAGGATCTTCCGCTCATGGGACTCCGGATAGAGATGGAAGTCGAAGCCGTTCACCTCCCAGCTCCACTTCTGGCCTTCCTTGCTGTGCAGGTAGGCGATGAACAGGGCGGCGGCGTTGGGGGCCTGGGAGTGCATCGGGACGGCGCCGTAACGGGTGTGCGACACCACCGCTTCGTTCACCACCGAGTAGCCCAGCGGCAGTCCGTCGCGCTTGGCCTGGTTCACGTACTGGTCGCCGCAACTGAACACCAGCATGGCGAACTCGCCGCTGGTGAGGCGGTCCACCGTGCCGCACCGGATCAGGCCGCCGACGTGCTTGGACAGCTTCTTGGCGTAGTCCACCATCACCTCCTTGCCCAGCAGGCTGGGGGTGGCGAACTCGCGCAGGCCGGCGACGTAGGGCGTCGACGCGATCTTGCCCTTCCACTTGGGATGGAGGACGTCGTTCATGCTCTTGGGGATGTCGTCGCCCTTGACCACGTCGCTGTTGTACATGATGCCCACCAGGGTGGACGCCGAGGCCAGTCCGATGCCCTTGGGGGCCACCGGGTCGAAGCCCGGGTCGGCCGCCAGCATCTTCCGGTCGAGGTAGGCCAACCAGTTCATGGACCGCGTCAGTCCCACCTGGCCGGACTTGAGCATGCCGCCCGAGTTGTTCCAGAGGACGTCGGTGCTGGCCGGCTGCCCCGCCTTCAACTCGCGGGTGAGCCTGCCGATCATCTTGGTCATGCTGGGACCGGGCGTGAACTGCGGCTTGATGTTGGTGCCATACTTCTTGTTCATGGCAGCAAGGATCTGTTTCATTCCCTTGGCGCCGCCGAGGCTGCGCGAGGACCACATGGCCCTGAGGGTGGTTTCCTTCTTGGCGCCCTCCACCAGTTCCTTCAGGGTCTTGGGGGCGTCGGCCGCATAGGCTCCCGCGACCAGGAACAGGGAGCACAGGACCGTACATAGGGCGACGGCCCACCTGTGGTTGCGTTTGACGTCGAGCATCACTTTTCCTCCTTTAGTATGGGCCTCCTTGCACGGGTTACCCTTGCACCACAATTCCCAGGCCATTGCAAGGATGGCGCGGCGCAGGCCGCACGGGCATGCACTCTCCGGCCCCTGGCGGAAGCGTTCGCCTCGCGGCAGGGTCTACTTGTTGTCTAAACACGACCTGTCTAGTCACGACTTGTCAGATCATGACTTGTCCAAATCCCGGAACGGAAAGGGCAGGCGGCTGGTATGCCTTGGACGATCTGTACGCGCTCGACGGGCCGCCGCCAGGGCCTGGGTGATCCGTGTTCGGGACCCTGGACTAAGCCTGCTTGCCGACGGAGTTCACGAAAGTGGTGTTCTTCTCGTCAGCCGCGAACACCATGACTTCGTCGGGCATCACGCGGAGCGAGAGCAAATCCCCGTGGGTCGTGGGCACGGTGCGGCTCTTGCCGGTGAGCTGGACGTCGCCCGCGGTCGCGTCGTAGACGAACTGGTCTCCCAGGAATACACTGGAGGTGAGCCGCGCTTCGAAGGTGTTGTCCCCCTCGTCGTCGCCGGGCTGTGCGTATTGAATGCACTCGGGTCGGAACCCCACGAACAAGTCGTTGCTCGCACCGGCATCCCGGGACGTGCGGAAGCGGCCGATGCGTGTCTCCACCACGTCGTCGTCGACACGCCGCCCCCGGAGCCAGTTCACCGAGCCGAAGAACTCGGCCACCTCCGCGCAGTTGGGGCTGTGGTAGAGATCCATGGGCTCGCCGTACTGCAGCAGCTCCCCCAGGCTCATGAGCGCGATCTTGTCCGCCATGGCCATGGCCTCGACCTGGTCGTGGGTGACGTAGAGGACGGTGGCGCCGAGCTGCTTGGCGAGGTCGCGGATGCGGCCGCGCACGTCCTCGCGCAGACGGGCGTCGAGGTTGCTCAGGGGCTCGTCCATGAGCAGCACCTTGGGGTTCACGGCGATGGCCCGGGCCAGCGCCACCCGCTGCTGCTGGCCGCCGCTCAGAAGCGTGGACGGGCGGTCGGTCTGCTCGTCGAGCTGCACCATGTGGAGGGCGTTCCGCACGCGCTCGTCGACCTGCTGGCGAGGGATCTTCTGGGCGCCTTCCCGGAGCGGCAGGGCGACGTTGTCGAACACGGTCAGGTGCGGCCACACCGCGTAGGACTGGAACACCATGCCGAAGTTCCGGTCCTGGGGCGGCACCCACACCGGCGGGTCGTCGCCGAACACGGTGCGGTCGGCGATGGAGATCTCGCCGCTGTTGGGGGTCTCGAGCCCCGCTACGCAGCGCAGGAGGGTGGTCTTCCCCGACCCGCTGGCGCCGACGATGACGAAGAATTCGCCTTCTTCCACGTCGAGGTCGAGACGCTTGATCGCGGCGACCTTGCCGTCGGTGACGATGAACTCCTTGCGCAGCTCCCGGATCGTGATCATGCGCCCTGTCCCTACTCCCGTGGGGTGGCGGTGTCAAATGGTGGACTCCCCAGGTACCTTTTGGTAATTAGACTGGATTCCCGCCTCCGGGGGTTGAGGAAACGGGGCGGTAACCGGGAGACCCACATTGCATCAAGACCTGAGAGAATTCCTTGACGTGCTGGAGCGCGAGGGGCAGTTGCTGGAGGTGAACCGGGAGGTGGACACGCGCTTCGAGGTGGCCGCGGGGATCCGCAAGAGCTCCGACGTCGGCGGTCCCGCGCTGCTGTTCAACAACGTCAAGGACCATCCCGACTGGCGCGTGCTCGGGGCGCTCTACGCCACCCGCCGGCTGGTGGCCCTGGGCCTGGGGGTCACCGAGGACAAGCTGCTGGAGCGCTATCTGTCGCTGGAGGACAAGCATATCCCTTCCGAGATGGTGCCCACCGGTCCGGTCAAGGAGGTGCGCTGGACCGGCGACGACATCGACCTCGACAAGCTTCCGATCTGTGTGCATTCCGAAAAGGATTGCGGCGCCTACGTCACCATCGGCGTCCAGATCGGCAAGGATCCGGACACTCGGATCCCCAACGTGTCCATCCACCGCATGCTGCGGCTGGGCAAGGACAGGCTGTCCCTGTGGGCGCCGCCGGATCATCACCTGGGGCGCATGATCCTGAAGGCCGAGGACCGCGGCGAGGGACTGGAGGTGGCCACGGCCATCGGTGTGGACCCGGCCATCATCATCGGCTCCCAGTCCCGGGTGCCTTACGGCGTGGACGAGTTCGCCGTGGCCGGCGGTCTGCGCGGCGCGCCGGTGCAGTTGACCAAGTGCGACACCATCGACGTGGACGTGCCGGCCCACGCCGAGGTGGTGATCGAGGGCGTGACCGTTCCCGGGGAGCGGGTGTCGGACGGCCCCTACGGCGAGTACCCCGGTACTTACAGTGAGAGCAAGCAGGCGCCGGTGGTCCAGATCACCGCCATCACCATGCGGCAAAACCCCATCTACGAGACCTGCCTCACGGGCATGCCGGTGACCGAGAACCACACGCTCATCGAGTGCGCCAACGCGGCGCTGGTCTACCGCACGGTGTCCGCCATCACCCCGGAGATCAAGGATTGCAGCGTCACCGCCGGCGGTACCTTCCGGCACCACGCCGTGGTGTCCATGCGCAAGCGGCACGACGCCGAGGCGCGCAACGTCATCCTGGCGCTGCTGGCCACAGGCTCGGGGTTCAAGCGCGTGGTGGTGGTGGACGAGGACATCAACGTGCACGATCCGGTGGACGTGGAATGGGCCGTCAACACGCGGGTCCAGCCGGACAAGGACATCATCATCGTCCCGAACCTGGCCATGTCCACGCTGGACCCCTCGGCGCCGGCGCCGCGCACCACCGCGGTGTGGGGCATCGATGCCACCATGCCGCTCCGCGACAACGAGTACTACCGGAAGGTCCAGGTGCCCGGGGTCGACAAGGTGGACTATATCTGAGGCACCTGTGATCAGAGTCCTTCGACTTCGTTCCGCTGGCGCTACGCTACGCTCAGGACGAACGGCTCACAACGTTTCCCGGCAATCATGAAGCACTTCGAGTATCTGGAACCCGGCACCGTGGCCGAAGCCTGCGACCTGCTCAAGCAATACGGGGGCAACGCGCGCGTGTTTGCCGGTGGCAGCTCCCTCACGATCCTGCTCAAGCAGGGTTTCCTTCAGCCCGACGCGCTGATCAACATCAAGAAGATCGACGAGCTGCGGCGCATCGAGGCATCCGGCGATGACCTCGTCATCGGCGCCCTGGTGACGCACCACGACATCGAGACATCGACGCTCTTGGCGGAGCGCCTGCCGGTGCTGTGCGAGCTGGAGCACGACGTGGCCAACATCCGGGTGCGCAACATGGCCACGGTGGGCGGCAACATCGCCTCCGGAGAGCCGCTGACCGATCTGCCGTGCGTGTTCATGACGCTGGACGCCACGGTGCGCATCGCCAACACCTCGGGCGGCCGCACGCTGCCGCTGGAAGAGGTTTTCGTGGACTACTACGAGACCCAGTTGCAGGAGGACGAGGTGCTGACGCACGTGGTTATCCCGCCGTTGCCGGCCCACAGCGCCATGGACTACGTGCGTTTCTCCAGCAGCTCGGTGGTGGACAAGCCCTGCATCGGCGTGGCGGTGCGCATGTCGGTGGACCCGAAGGAAGGCGCGTGCGGCGAGGTGCGTATCGGACTCGGCTGTGTCGCACCCACGCCCATGCGCGCGCGCAACGCCGAGGCGGCGCTGGAGGGGCAATCGCTCAACGACGACAATCTCCACAAGGCGGCCCGCGCCGCCGCCGAGGAGTGCGACCCCATGGACGACCTGCGCGGCTCCGAGCGCTACAAGCGCGAGATGGTGGCGGCGCTGGTGCGGCGGCTCGCTTCAAGGGTGTACGAGAAGGCGAAAGGTCACGGTTGAGAGGGCCGACGCTCTTCCGGACATGGTTAGAGAGGATATCCCGGCATGAAGAAGGCCATCACCATGGAGGTCAACGGCACGTCTTGCCAAGTGGAGGTGGAGCCCTGGCGCACGCTGCTGGACGTGGTGCGCGAAGAGCTGGACCTCACCGGCGCCAAGCTGGGCTGCGACATCCAGGTGTGCGGCGCCTGCACGCTGCTGGTGGACGGCAAGCCGGTGAGCGCCTGCTCGGTGCTGGCGGTGGATGCCGACGGGCGCAAGGTCACCACGGTGGAGGGTCTGGCGGAGGGGGACCGGCTGCATCCGCTGCAGGAGTCGTTCATGAAGTTCGGGGCGCTGCAATGCGGCTACTGCACGTCGGGGTTCCTGCTCACCGCCAAGGCCATGCTGGACGAGAATCCCCGTCCCGACGACGAGCAGATCAAGAGCTACATGGGCGGCAGCTTCTGCCGTTGCGGCTGCTACCAGGAGATCATGCAGGCCATCCGCAGCGTGGCCCAAGGATAGCGGCGGGGCACAACGGGATGTTCCGAAGGAGCGTGTCATGGCGATAAGCGAGAGGCCGCGGAGCGCACAGGACGGACAGCGGCTCGACTACCAGGCCAAGCTCACGGGCCGCGCCGCCTACCTGGCGGACATGAAGATGCCGGGGGTCCTGGAGGGTGTCGTCCTTCGCAGCCCGGTGGCCCACGCGTGGATACGGTACGTGGACGCGTCCGAGGCCCTCAAGGTGCCGGGGGTGGTGGCGGTCTACACCAAGGACGACGTGGTCCAGGGCACCGGCATCGAGCCCTACTACGGACCGGTGTTCAAGGACCAGACCATCGTGGCGGTGGACAAGGTCCGGCACGTGGGCGATCCGGTGGCGGCGGTGGCGGCGGAGACCCGGGAGGCCGCCGAGGAGGCGGCGAACCTTATCGTGGTGGACTACGAGGACCTGCCGCCGATGATGGACGTGCGCGACTCGGTCAAGGAGGACGCCACGCTGGTGCACGAGACCGTGCGCATACCGGAGCACGGCTTCGCCGACCTGGCGGAGCTCAAGCCCATCGAGAACACCAACGTCTGCACCCACTTCAAGCTGCGCAAGGGAGACATCGAGCAGGGGTTCGCTGAATGCGCCCACGTGTTCGAGGACGCCTTCATCCTCCCCACCACCCAGCACGTGGCGCTGGAGCCCCATGGCTGCATCGCGGCGTTTCAGCCCGACGGACGGGTGAACCTCTGGTCCACGACCCAGAACCCCTTCGTGGTGCGCACCCAGCTCGCCAACATCTTCAAGATGCCGGTTTCCAAGATCCGCATCATGGTGCCCTATCTCGGCGGCGGTTACGGCAGCAAGGTCTATCCCAAGATCGAGCCGCTCACCGTCGCCTTGGCGCAGAAGGCCAAGCGCCCGGTGCGCATCCTGCTGAGCCGCGAAGAGGTCTTCTACACGGTGACCAAGCACGCCGCGTTCATCCGCATGAAGACCGGGGTCAAGGCTGACGGCAGCTTCCACGCACGGGAGGCCGAGGTATTCCTCGACACCGGGGCGTTCGCGGAGATCGGCCCTCGGGTGGCGAAGAAATCCGCCTACACGGCGGCAGGGCCCTACAAGTTCAAGCACGTGAAGATCGACGCCAAGTCGGTCTACACCAACAAGCCGCCGGCGGGCGCGTTCCGGGGCTTCGGCGTGTCCCAGTCGGCCTGGGCCAGCGAGTCGCAGACCGATATCATCGCCAAGGCGCTCAACCGGGACCCCTACGAGCTGCGCATGCAGAACATCTACGACGAGGGCGACGAGTTCGTCACCGGCGAGAAGCTCTGGAGCATCGGCGTCAAGGGCTGCCTGGAGAAGGTCGCCCAGGAGATGAAGTGGGGCGAGCCGGCGGAGGCGCCGGCGGATCCCTCCAAGGTGCGGGGCCGGGGGCTGGCGGCGCTCATCAAGGCCACCATCACGCCCTCCATCTCGTGCGCCGCCATCAAGCTCAACGAAGACGGCAGCGTCAACGTGTTCACCAGCACGGTGGAGATGGGCCAGGGGTCGGACACGGCCATGGCGGCCATCGTGGCGGATACGCTGGGGATACCGCTGGAGCAGGTCTCGGTGCTGGGGGTGGACACCGACGTGGTGCCTTACGACCTCACCACTTCGTCGAGCCGTTCCACGTTCCACATGGGCAAGGCCCTGGAGCTGGCGTCGCTGGACCTGTGCGAGCAGCTCCGCAGGTTCGTCTCCGAGGAGCACGGAGTGCCGCTCGAGGAGACGCGCATGGAGGGCGGCAAGGTCCTTTTCCGCGAGAATGCCCTGACCATCCGCGAGGTGCTCTTCAACCACTTCGGCATGCAGGGGGGCACGCTGGTGGGGCGCGGCGAAGTGAAGACCAGCACGGTGGACCCGGACACCGGCGACAAGACCACCTCGTCCTTCTGGTTCGTGGGCGCCGGCGGCAGCGAGGTGGAGATCGACAAGGACACCGGCCGGCTCAGGGTGCTGAAGCACGCCACCGCGGTGGACGTGGGCCGGGTGATCACGCCCCTGGGCTGCCAGCAGCAGCTCGTGGGCGGGGCCATCACCGGGCTGGGCCAGGCGCTGTTCGAGCAGATGGTGTGGGACAACGGCATCCTGGTGAATCCCAACCTCGTGGACTACGTGCTGCCGGCCCTGGGCGACATGCCCGACGAGATCACGCCCATCGTCGTGGAGGTGCCGCACAAGAACGGGCCGTTCGGCGCCAAGGGCATCGGCGAAACCTCGCTCATCCCGGTGGCGCCCTCCATCGCTAACGCCGTGGACGACGCCGTGGGGGTACGCATCAAGGATCTGCCCGTGACCGCGGAGAAGATTTTCCTGGGTATGCTCGACAAGTCGTAGAGCACCCGTACTGTAACCAAAACGACCCTGAGACGACCGAATCGTAGTGGGGCAAGGAGGAACAAGCATGAAACTCAAAGACCGTGTGGCCATCATCACCGGATCGGGCCGCAACATCGGCGAGGCGGCCGCCAAGCTGTTCGCCTCGGAAGGCGCGAAGGTTTGTATCGTGGATATGGACCCGGGGCGCGGCGAGAAGGTCGTCGGCGACCTCAAGGCCGCCGGCCATGAAGCCATCTACGCCAAGTGCAACGTCGCCGACACCGAAGACGTGAAGGCCATGGTGCAGGCGACCGTGGACGCCTTCGGCGGCGTCGACATCCTGGTGAACAACGCCGCCATCACCGACCACGAGACCATTTTCAGCATCTCCGAGGAGGAGTGGGACCTGGTCATCGACGTCACCCTCAAGGGACCGTTCCTGGTGGGACGGTACGTGGCGGAGCAGATGGTGAAGCAGGGCAGGGGCGGCGTCATCGTCAACGTGGCTTCCACCTCGGGCCTGTCCGGCCGCACCGACGCCATCGCCTACATGGCGGCCAAGGGCGGGGTGGTGAACCTCTCCCGCGGCATGGCGGTGCAGCTCTCCCAGTACAACATCCGGGTGAACTGCCTGACCCCGAACCGCTCGGGTTCTCCGGTGGGCCAGGACGAGGGCGCCGAGGGCCGGGAGTTCAAGAACCTGGCCGGACGGCTGGGCACCGCCGAGGACCAGGCCAAGGCCATGCTGTTCCTGGCCAGCGACGACTCGGGCTTCGTGTGGGGCGAGAACCTCATTTGCGACGGCGGCGTCACCGCGGCCTCGAACTTCCCCAAGGAACGGTTGCCGGCCAACTGAGCCGCCCACCCAAGTGGATGCGGGGCGATCGTGAGGGGCGGCGAAGCCGCGCACGTATCGGCGAGAGCGCGCGGCTTCGTTGTGCAATCCCTTGACAACCGTTGACGGCATCGCATAGTGTCGGCGGCGAAACACGTGCCGAGTCAGGGTACAGGCCACTGACAAACAGAAAGGGGAGGCAATGAAAGCAATATCCAGATCGTTGGCGCTTTTGGTGATGGCAGCGTTCGTGCTCGTTACGGGAGCGCCGGTTCCGCAGGACGCCGAGGCGAAGATCATCCTCAAGATACCGACCCAGTCCGCCCGCCCCGGAACCCCGCGCGCCGACTACCTCGTGCGTTTCGAGAAGGCGGTGGAGAAGAGGACCAACGGTGAGATCGACGTCCAGATCTTCTGGGCCAACTCCCTCGTGCATGCCAAGGAGGCCCTGGAGGCCGTGCAGTTGGGAACGGCGGACATGGCCGATCTGGCCGTCGGCTATTTCTCCGACAAGATCCGGCTGCTCCAGGTTGCAGGGCTGCCCTTCACGATCAGCGACCCGGTGAAGGCGTGGCAGGGCACCGAGCGCGTGCTCAAGCAGATCCCGGAGGCGAGTGCCGAGCTCACCAAGTTCGGCCACAAGGTGGTGGGCATGACCGCCACGGCGAGTTACCAGCTCGTGGCCCACGATCCCATCCGGAACCTGGCGGACCTCAAGGGCAAGAAGGTCGGCACCTTCGGACGCATCGCGCCCAAGGCCATCAAGGCGGGGGGAGGCATCCCGGTGAGCACCACGGGCGGAGAGATGTACGAAGCCCTGCAGCGCAAGACCATCGACGCGCGCATCCTCTCTTTCGAGGCCGCCCAGCGGTTCAAGACCTACGAGGTGGCGAAGTACATGAGCAAGATCGAGATGGGCTGCATCGCGGGCGTCTCGATGTTCACCATCAACCAGAGGAAGTGGGATTCCCTGTCGAAGGAGCACCAGAAGATCATCCTGGAGGAAGGCGACAAGGCCGGCAGGTGGGAAGCCCAGGCGATGAAGGACGACGACCTCAAGTTCCAGAAGTACCTGAAGGGCAAGGGCGTTATCATCGTCGACTTCTCGGCCGAGGACAGGGAGAAGTGGAAGAACAGCGCGGGCGTCCAGAAGATCGCCGGGGACTGGGCCGCGACCATGGAAAAGCAGGGTTTGCCCGGCAAGAAGACCCTCGCGGTTTTCCTGGGCGAGTAGGTCTGGTTGGGGGGCCGGGGCGTACGGCCCCCCTTCCACGTTCATACGCAGTGTTTTCTTCTCGGGAGCGATGCCGTGTCGTATGAAGACTATTCCGTAGTGGACTGTGACGGCCATGTGGTGGAGTGGGTCCCGGACATGGCCGAGTACATGAGCGACCGCATCAAGATGCAGGCCACCAACCCGGCCCGGGACCGCCAGGGGGTATTCCCTTCCATCGATGGAATGCATTTCGCCCTCCACGCCGGGACCACCGGCAACGAGCGGGTCACCGCCAGCGAGTACATGCCGGGCAGCGGCGAGGACTGGGTCGCCTTTCTCGAGCAGGCCGGCATCGACAAGACCGTCCTGTTCACCACCGAAGGGCTCTCGGTGGGGCTTATCCAGATACCCCGTTACGCGGTCGAGGTCTGCCAGGCCTACAACGACTACATCCACGCGAAGTTCGCCAAGGTGAGCGACCGGTTGCGGCCGGTGGCGCTCCTTCCCATGCAGGACGTTCCGGAGGCCGTGAAGGAACTCCGGCGCGCGGTGGACAAGCTGGGCTTCGTCGGCGGCATGCTGCCGTCCACGGGGTTGCCGCTCCACCTGGGCCACCAGAGCTACTGGCCGGTGTACGCCGAGGCCGAGCGCCTGGGCGTGCCCATAGCCATTCACGGCGGCTCCAACCTGGGCATGGGAATGGACACGTTCACGAACTTCACGGGCTCGCACGTACTGCATCATTCGATACCGTTGATGATCGCCTTGGTGTCGTTCATCTATCACGGCGTGTTTGACGCGCACCCGAAGCTCAAGGCCGCGTTCATGGAGGGCGGCTGCGGCTGGCTCGATTTCCTGATCGACCGCATGGTGCGAGACGAGAACTACTTCGACGCCGCGGACCAGCCCAAGATGCGGCCGGTGGAATACCTCAAGGGCGGCCGGATCCTGCTGGGATGCGAGGGCAGCGAGGAGACCCTGGCGTACGTCGCGAGCCGCGTGGGCATCGAGGCCTTCGCCTATGCGTCCGACTACCCCCACGAGGTGGATCTGCCGGCGGCTATACACGAGATCGAGGAAGTCGTGGAACGCGACGACATGTCCAGGGAGGACAAGCAGGCGGTGCTGGGCGACAATGCGAAACGCTTTTTCAACCTGTGAGGCCGTCCCGGTGCCATCATCTGAATGACGTAACGCCGTGACGCCCGTCGGCGTCACGGCAAGGCGGGTATCATCAGAAGGGGGAAAACATGAAGACCATGGCCAAAATGTTCGCGGTTTTCCTGATGGCGGGCGCGTTGTGCGCCACGGGGGTCGTGGTTCCGGAAGACGCGGAATCGAAGATCATCCTCAAGGTGGCGACACATTCCGCGCGCCCCGGAACGCCGCGCGCCGACTACATGGTGCACTTCAAGAAGGCCGTCGCGGAAAGGACCAACGGCGAGATCGAGGTCCAGATCTTCTGGGCCAACTCCCTCGTGCACGCCAAGGAAGCCCTGGAGGCAGTCCAGTTGGGCACGGCCGACATGGCCGACCTCGCCCTCGGCTATTTCTCCGACAAGATCCGGCTGATGCAGGTTGGGGGACTGCCCTTTGCCGTGAGTGACCCGGTGCGGGCGCGGAACGGCGGCCTGCGCGTGCTGGCGCAGGTTCCGGAGGCTCTTGCCGAGATCGAGAAGTTCGGCCACAAGGTGGTGGCCATGACCTCCACGGCCACCTACCATGTCGTGGGCCACCAACCCATCCGGACCCTGGCGGACCTCAAGGGCAAGAAGGTCGGCACCTTCGGCCGCATCGCGCCCAAGGTCATCCAGGCAGGAGGGGGTGTTCCGGTCAGCACCACGGGCGGGGAGATGTACGAAGCCCTCCAACGCAAGACCATCGACCAGCGGATCATCTCCTACGAGGCTCACGTGCGGTTCAAGACCTACGAGGTGGCCAAGTACGTGAGCACGATCGATATCGGAGCCATCGCGGGCGTCAACACGTTCACCATGAACAAGAGGAAATGGGACTCCCTGTCGAAGGAACACCAGAAGATTCTCCTGGAGGAGGGGGAAAAGGTCGGAGTGTGGGAAGCCCAGGCGATGAAGGATGACGAGACCAAGTTCAAGAAATACCTCCAGGACAAGGGCGTCGAGGTCGTCGAGTTCTCGGCGAAGGACAGGGAGAAGTGGAAGAACAGCCCGGGCGTCAAGAAAATCGCCGATGACTGGGTGAAGGGCATGGAGAAGTTGGGCCTGCCGGGCAAGAAGGTGCTCGCCCTTTACCGGGGTGAGTAAGTCCCGTCAGAGAAGCGGGGGATCATCCCCCGATGGACGCACAAGGATGCGGGGGCGGCTTGAGCCGTCCCCGCGCCGCCAACCATGGGGCTGGTGAATCTTGAATCAATCGAACGATCCTGTTGAAACCGCGGTAACCCCGGGGTTCGCGGCGCCGGAAGGCGACACCACCTGGATGACCCGGTTCATGACTTTCCTGAACGAGATCAGCGGCTACGTCCTGTTCTTCATGATGCTGCTGATCACGGTGGATGTCACGGGGCGCTACGTGTTTTCGAGCCCGATCCCCGGGACGCTGGAGTTCACCGAGTTCCTCATCGTGTTCGTGGTCTTTTTCAGCCTGGCGTATGTCCAGCTCACCAAGCGGCACATCTGCGTGGAGCTGGTGACGCAGCGGCTGCCGGGGAAGGTCGGGCACGGCCTCGCGGTGTTCGTCCTCCTGATCGCGGCGGTGTTTTTCGTGCTGATGGCTTGGCAGTCGTGGCATGCCGGGCTCTCCGCCCTGGAATACCGCGAGGCGTCCGACGGACTGGTGCAGATTCCGGTCTACCCGCCCAAGCTCGCCATCCCCTTCGGCGCAACCCTTATCACCATCCAGATGTTGAGAGACGCCTGGAAACGGTTTCGGAGTCTCATAACCCCGGGGTAGGCATCACATGGACCCAACCTTCCTGGCGATCATCAGCGTCTTTCTCCTGATCTTCCTGCTCCTGTGCGGCCTTCACGTGGCTGTGTCGCTGGGGCTGGTCGGGGTGTTGGGCTTCGTCATGCTCACCGACAGTTGGACCGCCGGTATCGGTCTTTTGCGGACGACCCCGTACAAGGTGGTGGCCAACTTTACGTTCTTCGCCATCCCCGTCTTTATCCTGATGGGGCAGTTCGCCAACTACGGTGGCTTGAGCGCGGACATTTACTCGGTGGTTCACAAGTGGCTGGGACGGGTCCGTGGCGGCCTCGCCATGGCCACTACGGCGAGTTGCGCCGCGTTTGCCGCGGCCTGCGGCTCCAGCGTGGCCACCGCCGCGACCTTCACCCAGGTGGCCCTGCCGGAAATGACCAAGTACGGCTATGACAAGCGGCTAGCCACCGGCGCCATCGCGGCCTCCGGGACCCTCGGAGCGTTGATCCCTCCCAGCGGTCTCATGATCATCTACGGCATCATTACCGAGCAGTCCATCGGCAAGCTGCTCATCGCAGGCTTCATTCCGGGGATCCTCTCCGCGCTGATTTATATGGGCATGATCTCGTGCTGGGTCCGGCTCCGGCCCGAAATAGCGCCCATCCTCGAGGAGAGGCCGCCGTTGAGGGAGAAGCTCCTGTCCCTGTACCGGGTGTGGGGAATCGTCACGCTCTCCCTCGTCGTCATGGGAGCCATCTACCTGGGCATCGCCACCCCCACCGAGGCGGGGGCCTTCGGCGCATTCGGCGCGTTCATCATCATGATCGGCAAGGGCGCTTTCTCGCGCGAGAGGCTGCGCAACACCGTGCTGGACACCGCCACCTCCACCACGATGCTCTTCACGATCATCATCGGCGCCTACATCTTCAGCCGGTTCCTGGCCATCACCAACGTCGGCCCGCGGCTGGCGGACTACCTGGTGAGCTCCGGCATGCCGCGCCACCTGGTCCTGACCGGCTTTCTCCTGCTCTACGTGTTCCTGGGCATGTTCATGGACCCGGCCGCGATGATGGCCATCACCCTGCCCATCGTCTTCCCCATCATCATCCAGATGGGCTTCAGCGGCATCTGGTTCGGCGTGCTGGTGATCAAGACATCGGAGATCGGCCTGATCACCCCGCCGGTGGGAATGAACGTCTACACCGTGAACGCCGCCGCCCACGGCATGGTGCGCCTCGAAGAGATCTTCAAGGGCATCCTGCCGTTCTTCCTGATGGACGTGGTGACCCTGGTCATTCTGGTAGCGTTCCCGCAGATCTCGCTGTGGCTGCCGGACAGGATGCTGGGGTAGTTGTTCTCCATTAACGATCCTCGGACAGACGCTCCGCCGCCATGAGGTCGATTTGGCACAGTCCGGCCTGGATTACTGCGATCGTTGGTTTGGTTAGCGCTTTCCTTACCATTCCAGAGGTCGTGGGAGATTATTTGTCAAAGAAGCAGGATATTGAGTTGGCAAAAGAACAGACAGTGGCGCTTCGACTACGGAACATAGTGGCAAAGCAGAAGCAAGAGTTTGAAATTGTGAACAATACGCTTGCACAACAAGGAACAGAGCGAGTTTTTATTCTTCGATACTTGGCCGCTACTTTGGACGACGAAGATGCAAAAGAGTGGGCTCGTGATGAAGTGAAACGACTCGACGATCTAGCAGAGAAACAACAGGCACTGGAGGAAGCGCGCGATCGGGTAGAGCGTCTGAATTTGCAAATTGCTGAAGGTGGCAAGAATATCGAAGAGCTAGAGAGGCAGTTGCAGGAGCTGAGAACTGAACTCGCGTCAAAGAACACAGCTGTAGAAAGGCTTCAGCAAGATGCAGGCATCAAAGCAGGTAGCACCATGCGTACACACCTCCGTATCGCCCTGCGACCCCGTCCGACAAGTGGTCACATCAGTGTTAACTACAAAGCAGTTGGGGGCATGGAGGGAGTAACGTGTCCGGGGGGTTTTTGTCGTGTAATCATTCCTCGCACGCTACCGAAGACTCTGGACGTTCGCTTGTTGGACGTCAAACCCGTTCCAATGTCAATCTCTGTCTCTGGAGCCGTCGAGCTGCAACGAAGTCTTGCGTGGGAAGTAGAGTATTCCTGTTCTAGCAAAAAGAAGCACTACGAATGTGAACTAACGAGCGTTCGGCCCTCTCACTCCGGCCGTTCGCCGAGTGGGGTTCTCTACTAGAGTGTGCCATTATGTCGTTCTGTGGACACCCACGGTGCAGGATCGGCGTTCCAAATCCCGACTCCTCATTAACCTTCACCCCACGACTTCGTTCGTCTCGATGATGTCGAGGATCCGGTCCTCGAACTCGGCCATTTCCGCCCGGGTGGCGTTGGTGGGTGTCTCTATGTCGGCCAGGACCCGTCCGGGTCTGCCGAGGATCACCAGGCGCGAGCCGATCTCCAGGGCCTCGTGGATGTTGTGGGTGATGAGGAGGCAAGTCTTGCGGGTTTCGGTGACAAGCTCGAGGAAGACTTCCCGCAGCCGTCTCGCCGTCGATTGGTCGAGGTGGCCGAAGGCCTCGTCGGCGAAGAAGATCTCCGGCGACAGGCAGAAGGCCCGGGCCATGCCCACGCGCTGGCGCATGCCGCCGGACAGCTCGTGGGGGTAGGCGTCCTCGAACCCCTGGAGCTCCAGCTTGTGCAGCCATTGGAGGGCGATGTCGTTCTGTTCCTTTTCGCCGAAGTCGAGGATTTCCAGGCCCACCCGGGCATTCTCCAGCGCCGTGCGCCACGGCAGCAGGCGGTCGGTCTGGAAGATGACGCCCAGCTTCGAGCGGAACCAGTCGAACTCCCGGTAAGGGTCATGCCCGAGGAGCTCGATGGAGCCGGCGGTGGCCTCTTCCAGGCCCAGCAGAAGGTTGAACGTCGTCGACTTACCGCAGCCGGTCTTGCCCACGATTGCGACGATGTCACCGCTGCCCACCTCGAGATCGAGGCTCTCTACCGCGGTGAAGCGGTCGCCGTCCACCGACGTGAACACCTTGCTTACGTCCCGCATCCGGACGACCAGCTCGGCGGCGCTCACGTGGCCATTCCTCCCTGCTTCGCGGGGCGCCAGCGCAGCAGCTTGTGCTCCAGGAGGAGAAGGATGAACTGGGTGATGAGCAGGAAAGCCACCAGCACCAGGGTCCAGGCGATCGCCTTGGGCATCTCGAACAACTCCTGCGCCAGCAGGAGCTTGTTGCCCACGCCGCGGGTGGCGCCCACCAGCTCGGCGACGATGACCACGCGCGCGGCCAGCCCGAGGTTCACCTTCCACGCCGTGAGCACCGCGGGGATCATCCCCGGCAGGATCAGCTTGGAAAAGAGTTGCTTCCTCGTTGGGCGCATGGCCCGCAGCATGTCCAGGTACTCCTTGGAGATGCTCTTGATGCCGTCGTGGATGATCAGCGCGAAGTTGGGCAGGCAGCCCGCCAGCAGGATGAAGGCGATGCGGGTCTCCACGTGGCTGAACCAGATGATGGCGAACACCACCCAGGAGAGCGCCGGTATGCCCATGATGAAGTGGAGCACCGGCAGGGTGTGCTTCTCCACCGTTTGGGTGAAGCCCATGAACACGCCGAGGATGGTGCCGATGATGAAGGCCAGGACGAGCCCCAGGAAGATCCGTCCCATGGTGATCAGCACGTCGCCCAGCAGGCTGATGTTCACCACGATCTCGATGAAAGCGCCGACGATGACGCCGACGCTGGGAATCAGGTACGGCGGGAGGAAGAAGGAGGCGATCTGCCAGGCCACCAGGATCACGGCGAACGATAGGATCGGCTCCTTCCGGGCGACCATCAGGCCCAGCAGGCGTGTATGCCACGCCTCCTGGGCCTGCGCCGGAGACAAGGTGGTGTGGGGTGCGTCGGATTCCATTCGGGAAGCGGCGCGCGGCTAACGGACCTTGCCCCGGTAGATGATGCCGTCGTCCGGCAGCTTCTTCATGTAGCCGCTGTCGATGCCGGCCTGGAACAGGGCCTTGATGTTGCCCTCGATCTCCGCCGCGGGCACCACGTCGAGGGGGTAGCGGGCCGTAGACAGCGCCATCAGGAAGGCCTGCTTGGGTACGCCGGCGGCCTTCTCGATGATCGTTGCCGCCTCGTCATGATGCGTCGGCAGCCACTTCGCCAGCTCTTCGAAGGCCTTGTAGATCTTCGGGATCAGCGCCTCGTTGGCGGCGATCCAGTCCTCGTGCGCGGCGATGCCGAGGAAGCCCCTCTGCGGCGACCCGTGGATGGCCTGCCACTGGTGGAAGTATTCGATCATCTTGAGCTTGCCGGGATTGCTCACCAGCATCTTGGAGTAGTTGGGCTCCCAAAAGTGCACCGCGTCGGCGCGCTTGGCCATGAGCAGGGTCGCCAATCCCCCGGTGTTGGTGGACTGGATCGACACCTTGTTCAGGTCCACCCCCGCCTTCTGGGCGAAGTAGCGGAACATGGCGTAGTTGGTGGTCACGGTGAATGCCCCCAGGCTCTTGCCCTCGAGGTCGGCGATACTATTGATGGAAGGGTCCATGGTCAGCAGTGCGCCGTGTCCGTTGAGCACGTTGAACAGGTAAACCGACTTCACGCCCTTGAGCCGGCGGTTGGCTTCCGACAGGAGAGCCGAGGCGATGGTGATCTTGTCCCTGCCGGTGGCGAAATCCGTGTTGGCCGCGCGTCCCTGCTTGAAGACCCACTGGATGTCGACTCCGTGCTTCTTGTCGAACTCGTTGGCCTCGATCAGCGAAGCCGTCGTATGGCCGAACGACGGCTTGTCGAACGACGACATCTGCACCGTGGGCATGTCCTGGGCCAGCACCGTGCCGGCGCCGGCCAGGGCGACCAGTGCGATCAGGAAACTCGATACCGCTCGAAGCATGTCTTCCCTCCTTGTAACGGGTGTTCCGGCGAACGGGAGGTTCATTCCCAACGCGCCGAATCCAGGACACTAGGCATTTTCCCACGCCCTGTCAACGGGATGCGGCCGATAAACAAGCTCTCAGTCTTGAACTGGCCCGTGCGTTTGGGTTACATCCAGAGGGGTCGCGCCCATGACTGACAAGGGGCGGCGCAGCACACGGAGGTGAACCCATGTACCTGGTAGACGCGGACGGACACGTCGAGGAAAGTGAGACCACGTTCAGCGACAAGTACTTCGATCCGGCATTCCGGGCCCAGCGCCCGCGGGTGGTGGCCATCGACCAGATGGTCTACTGGATGATCGAAGAGCAGATGTACCCGCGCCGCGTCGGCCGGGGCGCCCACAACCTCGGCACTCCGGCCAGCTACAAGGGCAAGAAGACGCCCCATGCCCAGAAGAAGTCCGACACCATCGGCAGCATGGAAATACACGGCGTCAAGGAACGGATCGAGGCCATGGACAAGGAGGGGATCTCGCTCCAGGTCCTCTATCCCACGCTGTTCCTTGCCTATCCGCTGGCGGCGAACCCGCCGCTCGTGACCGCCATGAGCACGGCGTACAACCGTTTCCTGGGCGACCAGATCGGCTCCCACGAGCGCCTCAAGTGGGCCGCGGTGGTGAACCTGGACGACGTCGAGGGGGCGGTGGAGCAGGTCAAGGAGGCCCACGACCTCGGCGCCGTGGCCGTCATGCTGCTGGGCACCATCGGCGACCGGCTGCTCGACGACCCCGCTTTCCTGCCGTTCTACGAAGCCCTGGTGGAGCGGGACCTGACGTTGGCTATCCACGTGGGATGGGCTTGCCCGGCCTTGAGCGGCCTCTTCACGCACATCTATCCGTCGTCCGTCAACGCGTTTCTCATGCCGGTGCTCCTCGGCTTCTCGTCCATGATCAACAGCGGCCTGCTGGACCGTTTCCCGACCCTGCGGGTGGGATTTCTTGAGGCTGGCTGCCAGTGGGTGCATTTCATGCTGGACCGCCTGGATCACCGCTTCGGGCACTCGGGGAACTTCCTCGCCGACATCCTCCCGGACACGGTTCCCAAGGCCAAGCTGGCGCCCATGGAATACATGCGGCAGGGCAATCTCTACCTGAGCGCCGAGGTGGAGGATACGCTGCTGCCCCAGGTGGTGGAGCTGGTGGGCGAAGGGCAGGTGGTCTACGGCTCGGACATGCCGCACGGCGACCGCGAGGTCCTGTCCAGCGACTACCTGAAGCAGCGGGAAGACATGAGCGAGGCCGTCAAGACCAAGATTCTGCGGGACAACGGCGCGAGGCTTTACAACCTGGACATCAGCGACGCCGCGAGGAAGGCTTCCTGAGGGGCGGGTTGTCTGTCCGGACCCGTGAGCCGTAGCGTGGGCAGGGTGACCGCCGGTCGCCCCTACGGGATTTCACGGCCTTTGCAGGCGTCTGCGGGTAGGGTCGCCCGCCGGGATTCACCGCCTTGCGGGTGTCTAGTGGAGATCCGGCTGGCCGAGGATGACTTCGCGGGAGCGGACGGTCACGAGCCGGTCGAGCCGGCGCAGCATGATCTTGGCCGCTTCGGCCGAGATGGCCTGGCCGAAGATGTTGTAGCGTTCTCCGTCCAGACTCTGGTTGTTGGCCCAGGCGGCGAACTCGTGAGGGGTGGGGGGGTGGCCCAGTTCCCTGGCGCAACGTCGCACCACGAAGCCGAGCATCACCTTGTGACCCTTGCCGTTGTCGGCGGCCGACGACATACCGAAGGTTCATAGGTTATCCACAACCGAGTTTCAACCCGATCAGGGCCCGCGAGACAGAGCGGAGCGGAGGAGAGAGGCTTGGCGACTCGAAAGCGCAAACTGACCATGGAGCTTGTCCGGCAGGCGGCGAAGCGGTTGCGCAACTGGGGCCGGTGGGGCAAGGACGACGAGGTCGGCACCCTCAACTTCACCGCGCCCGAAGACATCGTCGCCGCCGCGCAGCTCGTGCGCAGGGGCCGGGTGTTTTCCCTCGCACTGAGCTTCGACGCCGACGGCCCGCAAGGGGGCAAGAGCAACTACCCGGCCATGGGCCGTTTCAATCCCATCCACCTCATGCTCCGCACCGGCACCGACGCCTATTCCGGCGTGCTCGACCACCGCGGCATCCGGGGCGCGGACGACGTCATCATCATGCCCCTTCAGGCAGGCACCCAGTGGGACGGGCTGGCGCACATCTTCTATGGAGACCGCATGTACAACGGCTACGACTGCCGCCTGGTGACCACCGGCGGCGCCGCCAAGAACGGCATCGAGAAGACCCGGGACAAGATGGTCGGCCGCGGCGTGCTGCTGGACGTGGCCCGGGCCAAGGGCGCCGAGTGGCTGAAGGACGGTTACGCCATCACCAACCGCGATCTCGACCGCGCGATGAAGAACCAGAAGGTGGAAGTCCGCCGTGGCGATTTCTTGCTGGTGAGGACGGGCCAGATGAAGGCCAAGCTGGACGCGGGATCCTGGGACGGCTATCCGGGCGGGGACGCG
Organism: uncultured Binatia bacterium (SeqCode); assembly: GCA_965204205.1. Lineage (GTDB taxonomy): Bacteria > Desulfobacterota > Binatia > UBA9968 > JAJDTQ01 > JAJDTQ01. The sequence continues at coordinate 870,634 of OZ241976.1, forward strand.
CCCGGCCTCGGCTTCGAGACCCTTGACTGGCTCCACGCCAGGGAGGTGGCGGCGGTGGCGACGGACACCTGGGGAGTGGAGGTGCGGCCCAACCAGACCCGGGAGGCCAACCAGCCGTGGCACTGGGTCAGCATTCCCAACATGGGGCTCACGGTGGGCGAGATTTTCTTTCTGGAAGAGCTGGCGGACGACTGCGCCGAGGACGGGCGCTACGAGTTCATGTTCGCGGGTCCCGCGCTGCCGGTCACCGGAGCGGTAGGGTCTCCCACGAATCCGTTGGCGATCAAATAAACGACTGGAGGAAAGACAATGGCGGCGCAACTCGGCTCGGTGTGGCTTCAGGAACTGACCTGGGAGGATGTCGGGGCCTATCTCGAGGATTCCGATATAATCATCTGTCCGGTCGGAAGCACCGAGGAGCACGGGCCGGCCGGACCCCTGGGACTGGACTGCCTCATCGCCATCGCCCTGGCGGAAGACGTGGCCCGGGCCACCGGAACGCTGTGCACCCCGCCGCTGTGGTTCGGCGACTCGCCGCACCACCTGGGTTTCCCCGGCACCATCTCGCTCCGCACCGAGACGTTGATGGCGGTGATCCAGGACATGAGCCGCAGCCTGCACAAGCACGGCTTCCGAAAGATCCTCATCATCAACGGACACAAGGGCGCCAACCTGCCCGGCCTGCTGGCCGCCACCAAGAACCTGCGGGAGTTCGAGATGCCCGAGGTCTTCTTCGCGGTCATCGACCCGGTGAAGATCGCCAAGAAGATCGCCAACGAGATCAAGGAAGCCAAGGAGCATCACAGTGGCGAGCTGGAGATCTCCGAGTGCTGGTACAAGTACCCGCACCTGGTCAAGCAGGAGAAGCTGACCACGTCGCAGGTGGACTTCGACAAGAACTTCTCGCCTTGGTCCCACGGCGACCTCTTCTCCGCACCCCATGAGGTCATCGACATCCCCTGGACCAGCACCGAGCAGCGCCGGATCGTGCCCACGGGCTCGTTCAGCCCCTCCATCAAGGCCTCTCCGGAGAAGGGCAAGGCCTACCACGACTACATGGTCGACCAGATCGTTCAGTTCATCGGCTGGCTGAGGAACTACGACGGACCGGTGGCTCAGGTTTGACCCGCGTGGATACGGACGAATCGCAAGGCCCTCCGCCCGCCGGGCTTCCGGCCCACACGCGGCGCCTGCACGAGCGCGGCCGGCAGATCTATCTCGTCGGCACCGCCCACGTCTCCCTGGAGAGCATCGACGACGTGCGCCGCACCGTCGAGCTGGTGGACCCCGACGCCATTTGCGTGGAGTTGTGCCAGGGCCGCTACGAGGCCTTCACCCGCCCCGACGCGTGGCGGAAGATGGACGTCTTCAAGGTCATCAAGGAAGGCAAGGCCACCCTTCTTTTGAGTCAGTTGATCATGTCGGCGTTCTACAAGCGTATCGGCGACCGCCTCGGTGTCCGGCCCGGAGCCGAGATGCTCGAGGCGGTGAAGCTGGCCCGTGAGCGCGACGTGGAGCTGGTGCTGGCGGACCGTGACGTCCAGGTGACGTTGAAGAGGACCTGGCGCCGCCTCGGCTACTGGAACAAGCTGAAGCTGATCGTCCTGCTGCTCACCAGCGTCGTGGCGGAGCCGGAGATCGACAAGGAGGCCGTGGACGACCTCAAGCGGCAGGACCGGGTCGGGGACGTGCTGGTGGAGTTCGCCAAGTCGTTTCCGGCCGTGAAGGAAGGGATCATCGACGAGCGGGATGTCTACCTGGCGCAGCGGATCCGGGAAGCGGAAGGGGAGAGGGTGGTGGCGGTGGTGGGCGCCGGGCACGTGCCGGGAATCTCGCGCGCGATTCACGACGAGCATCCGCTCGCACCGCTGGAGACGGTGCCCGCCCCTTCGTATGGGTCCAGGAGCCTCAAGTGGCTGGTGCCGGGGCTGATCGTGGCGATCATCGGGTACGGCTTCTACAGCGCCGGCGCCGCCCACTCGCTGGAGTCCATCTCCATCTGGGTGTTGGCCAACGGCGTGCTGGCGGCGGTCGGGGCGGCGCTGGCCCTGGGGCACCCGGTGACGGTGCTGGCGGCGTTTTTGGCCGCGCCCATCACCAGCCTCAACCCGACCATCGCCGCCGGCTGGGTGTCGGGCCTAGTCCAGGCGTGGGTGAAGAAGCCGACCGTGGCCGACCTGGAGGCCATGGGCGAGGTGGTGACGGCTTTCCCCAAGGGGCTCTGGCGCAACCCCGTCTCCCGCATTCTCCTGGTGGTCGTGTTCTCCAATCTGGGCAGCACCCTGGGAACTTTTGTCGGCGGCAGTTGGATCGCCGCCCGCTTGTTTTGAACAGGATTGTATTCCACAGGAGGGACCCATGGCAGATCAAGCAAACGTCAAGATCGGTTTCGTCACTCCCATATCGAGCTCCAGCCCCCACTTCGAGCCTTTCAAGGCCTTCATTCCCAAGGAGGTCGAGATGGAGTTCGAGGGGCTGGGAATCGTCCGCGGCTCGCTCGAGAGCCTTGCGGGTACGGGTGACATGGTGGTGGAGACGTCGGCCCGGCTGGCGCGGGAACGCGGTTGGCAGGGCGTCATCGTCAGCGGCGCGCCGGTGGAGGTGCTCAATGAGGGACTGCTGGCGAGGTTGAAGGACGCCGTGGACGTGCCGGTGACCACGGCCCTGGAGTCCTGCGTCGAGGCCCTCAAGGCGCTCACCACTCCCAGGGTGTTGCTGCTGACCCCGTTCGTGGAGGTCATGAACAAGCGGATTCGCGACTATCTCGCGGATTGCGGCATCGACGCGATTTCGCCGGCGGACACCTTCGACGACTATCGCGACGCCATGACGGTGGAGGCCGAGGACGTCTACGCGCTCACGGAAAAGGCGCTCGGGGAGAACCCGGAGGTGGACGCGATCTACTTCCAGGGGGCGGTGCTGGATCCGCTGAAGGTGCTGGACCGGATCGAGCGGGACCTCTCGCGGCCGGTGGTGGCCAGCAATCCCGCCATGCTCTGGTTCATGCTTTCGAGCGTGGGGTTCTCGTGCAGTATTTCCGGTTACGGCAGGCTGCTGCAGGAGTGGCCTGAAATCAAGGGTTGAGCGTCCGGACGCTGTCGTCCCCCCTCGTCCCGGCGGAGGGGGGCGACGGCGTCACACGGGCGAAGTCTACGGCTCGAATCTTCCCCAGCCCCAGCCGAGGGCTCCGAGGCCCACCACCGCGGCGAAGATCCACTTCCAGTACGGCTCCACCACGAGCTTACCCTCGAACGCCTTCTTCTCTTCCTCGAGCGTGGCGATCTTGTCGTTGAGCTGCTCCTTGTCCGCATCCATGTTGTCTTGAAGCTCTTTCTTTTCAACGCGGGCTTGCTCCAAGGTTTGGCGGGTTTCGTTCAGCTCCCGCCGTAGCTGTCCGGCGGTCTCTTCCTTGGCGGCTACGGCGGCAATGGCCGCAACCCGTTCGGCCCGGACCTCTTCCAGGGAGCGGCCGGTTTCGTGAAGCTGCTGCTTCAGTTCCGTTTCCCTGGCGGCCAAGTCGGTGACGGCCTGTTCCTTTTCGGTACGGACTCGTTCCAGGGAGCGGCTGGTTTGGTCAAGCTGCTGTTTCAGCTCCGCGGCAGCCCGCTCGTGGGTCTCCGTGAGTGCCGCCAGCTTCTCCATCGTCAGCTTTTCCCTGGCGGCGAGATCGGCCAGGACCGTGTCCTTTTCGACGCGCGTCGCTTCCAACTCGTCGAGCCGTTGTTGCAGCTTCGCGACGGCCTGATCGTGTGCGGCGGTGAGGGTTGCGAGTTTGTCCGCCGCCTCCTTTTCCCTGACGGTCAAGTCGGCGACGGCCTGTTCCTTCTCGGTACGTACTTTTTGGAGGGAACGGTTGGTGTCGTTAAGCTGCTGCTGCAACTGCGTGGCAGCCTGCTCGTGGGTCCGCGTGACGGCCGCCAGCCTTTCCGCCGTCGTCCTTTCCCTGGTGGCGAGATCGGCCAGGGCCTTGTCTTTCTCCGCGCGGGTTTGTTCCAGCGAGCGGGCTACCTCGGCCCGGCGCTGTTCGAGCTGTTCCAGCGCGGTTCGATGCGCAGAGGTCAGTGCGGTCAACTGCAGCGCGAGCTGCTTCTTGTCGGCGGTCAATGCATCCAGGAACTGTTGCCTTTCGGATTCGGCCTTCTTCAGTGAACGTTCGGTCTCGGCAAGCCGTTGCTCAAGGGCCCGTCTGGCCTCACTGTCCGCGGGGCCCGGCTTGGTCTTCTGCTCCCTGAGGGCCGCCAGCTCGGCCTGAGCCTGTTCCTTCTCCTCTTGGACCGTCTCCAACGAACGCGTGGCTTGATCCAGTTGTTCCCGGAGCTGCCCGGCGGCCGCTGTGTGGTCGGCGTTGAGCTTGGCCAGTTGTTGCGTGAGGTCTTTCTTGTCACCGGTCAAGGCGCCGAGCGCCTGCTCCCTTTCGGCACGGGTCCGTTCCAGCAAACGCGTGGTGTCATCCAACTGCTGCCGCAGTTGCGTGGTCGCCTCGTCATGCCCGGCCTTCAACTCGCCCAATTGCTTTGTGAGGTCTTGCTGGCTGGCCGTGAGGGCCGCGAGCTCCCGGTCCTTTCGTGCCCGGACGTTCTCCAGGGCAGCCGTCGCATCCGTGAGCTGTTGCTGGAGCTCTTTGACGGCGCGTTCATGGTCGGTGGCGACGGACGAGAGCCTTTGGGCGGCTTCATTCTCCTTGGCGGCGAGATCGGCGAGGGCCTTGTCCTTTTCGGCACGGGTCTGGTCCAGCGACCGCGTGGTTTCGGCCAGTTGCTGCTGGAGTTGCCGGATGGCTTGATCCCGCGCCGCCGCCAGAGAGGCGAGCATTTCAGCAGCCTCCTTCTCGTTGGCGGCGAGATCGGTCAGGGCCTGGTCCTTTTCGACGCGGGTCCGGTCCAGCGACCGCGCGGTTTCGGCCAGTTGTTGCTGAAGTTGCCGAACGGTCTGATCGCGGGCCTCCGCCAGGGCCGCAAGCTTGTCGGCGGCTTCCTTCTCGCTGGCGGCGAGATCGGTCAGGGCCTGGTCTTTTTCGGCGCGGGTCTGGTCCAGCGACCGTCTCACTTCCGAGAGCTGGTGCCGCAACTCTGTCAGGGCTGACTTCTGACCGGCGACCTCGGCCTCCAGTGACTGCCTCGCCGCCTTCAGCCGGTCGGTTTCCGCGTTCATGCTTCCGATGGCTTGATCCTGGCGCGCGACCTCGTTCTCGAGCCCCTCCACTCGAGCGGTCAACTCGTCCCGCGTGCGCACGAGGGCGGTGAAATTCTCCTCCAACTCGGCTTTGGCCGTCGTAAGCAGCGCGTTTTGCTGCACCAGCGAGTCTCTGAGGCCGGCCAGTTCCCGAGCCCTGGCGTCCAGGTCCTGTATCGTAGCCTCTCCCCGGTCGAGCCGGGCGGTCATGTCGTCGACGGTCTTGAGCGTATTGTCCCGTTCGGCGGTCAGGGCAGCCACTCTCCGGCGATAGCGGTTCGCGGTGTCGCGACCTTCGACGATGGTGGTTTCCAGCTCCTGCCCGACCTCGGCCAGGGACTTCGTCAGCTCGTTGATCTGCCGTTGGGCGTCCGCGAGTTCCTGTCCCCTCTGGTCGAGCATCCCTTGGCGCCGGCTTACATCCTGGGTCAGCTCTTCGACTCTCGCTTCGAGGGTGCTGACCTCATGCCCGCGACGCGCCAGGTCTTGCGTCAGCGTTGCATTGTATGCCTCTACGCGCTGCTTCTCGCGGTTCAGTTGCTCGTGTTCCTCGATGGAGACGCATGAGGCAACCAACATGGATAGCACGACCATCAGGCCGGTGGTTTTCGCTTTGTACATCATCACTGTCATCCGTGTTTTGATCCGCTTCCTTGCGCCGGCGCGGCATCCGCGTGAGTTGCGGTCCTTGCCCGAACGCCCGTGTTACAAAAGCGTTACGTTACCTATCAGACTTGGCAGGCAACAAGCAACGCAAAATCACGAAAATTCGCCGTCTGTCAACAGGGCGGGAACCGTCGGGTCAACCCTCGCGCGGGTCCATCGGACGGTGCCGATCAGACGACTCCGATCAGACGACTTGCCGGCCGCGCAGCCCCTCGATGTCCTCGGCGCTGTAGCCCAGGCCTTGCAGAATCTCGTTCGTGTCCTCGCCGAGCATCGGCGGCGGCGTCGGGATCTCGGGCGGCGTCCGGCTCATGTTGACACCGCTTCCCACCAGCTTGACCTTTCCCATCTTCGGATGCTCCACCTCGATGGGGAAGCCGTACTGTCTGACCTGCGGATCGTTGAACATGTCCTCGAGGTTGTTCAACGGGGTGGAGGGCACGTCGTGCTCCCTGAGCTTCTTCAGCCACACGTCGCGCGAATCCCGCTCGAAAATGGCTTGAAGCTTCCGCTCCAGCAGGTCGTGGTGCTCGGTGCGACCCTCCTTTTCGGCGTAGCGAGCGTCTTTCGCCCACTCTGGGCTCCCGACCACTTCCACCAGCCCTTGCCAGAACTTGTCGGGCGAGGACAGGTGCACCACGAAGGGCCTGCCGTCGCGGTCGACGAAGGCGAACACGCCGGCGGTGCGGGTGCGGTCGGCGCGGCTGGGCACGACCCCCGTTTCGAAGTAGCGGGCGCAGTTCTCGGCGGTGAAGGACACCGATGCCCGCAGCAGGGAGGTCTCGATGATCTGCCCCTCGCCGGTCATCATGCGGTTCACCAGCGCCGCGAGCACGCCGTAGCACGCGTACACCCCGGTGAGGTGGTCCGACAGGGAGATGCCCATGCCCTTGGGGTGGTCCGGATCCGTCAGCAGGCTCAAGAGCCCGCTCATGCCCTGCCCTACCGTGTCGTACCCGGGGCGGTCGCGATAGGGTCCTTCCTGGCCGAAGCCGGAGATCGAGCAGTAGATGATCTTCGGGTTCAGTTCGCGGAGGGTGTCGTAGCCGAGCCCGCGTCGGGCCATGACGCCGGGGCGGTGGTTCTCGATGAACACGTCGGCCTCGGCGGCGAGCTTCCGGCAGATTTCCTGTCCCTCCTCCTTGCGGAGGTCGAGCGTGACGCTCTTCTTGTTCCGGTTCAGGCTGCAAAACGTGGCGGAGTACATCTTCCCGCCGCCCCAGCCGCGGAACGGGTCGCCACGCTCCCGATCCTCCACCTTGATGACCTCGGCGCCCAGATCCGCCATGAGCATGGAAGCGAACGGGCCGGTGACGTAGCTGCTAAGCTCCAGAATCCTGATGCCTTCGAGTGTTCCCGCCATGGATCAAGCCTCGACATGGATGTCCCAGAGGTCTTCCTCGCGTGGCACCCGCCACCCGGGGGCGACCGCCGGTCGCCCCTACAAGTCATCGCCCCTTGCCGACGACGACAAATCCTCCGCATATCATGCTGCGAATTAACCAGACACCACACTAGCAACTTTGTCGGAGGGGGTCCAGATTGACTCCCCGGCGGCATTGTGTGAGGTTCGGGTCCATGGCGGCGTTTGCGGCATGCGTGCTGTTCGGGTGGGGCGCCGTGGCCGCGGGGTACGGGGTCTACGCGGCGTCGGCCGCCCTGGCGACCGGCAGCACCCTTCACGGGACCCAGGCGGCGGTGGCGCTGCTGATCGCCACCGTGTCGATCAGCGCCGGCTTCCTGGTGGCGATGCTGGGCCGTCTCGGACGCGCCCTGAGCGAGTCCGCGGGCTCCCCGGAACGCGAGACGGCACGAAAGGAATGACGGGATCATTCGAGGCGTCTTCCGGCCCCGTGGGCCGAAAGCCGCCGGAGCAGCGCGTAGTCGGGGTCGCGCAACAGCCACACCAGGAGGATCAGCACCGCGCCGCCGAGACCCAACCAGACCGGGCCCCAAGGGGTTCCCCAAAAGAAGACGGCGAGAAAAATACAGCCGAAGACGCCCGCGGCGAACAGGATATCCCTGGAATGGAGCCTGAGGTAGACGTTCAGGCCCTCCGACTGGCAACGCTGGAGAAACTTCGGCGCCTGGGCGATGTTCTCCCGGACGGTTCGTCTGACCTCCTCCCTGTCCACGTAGGAGGACTCCGTGGACTTGATTTCGGCAACGTTCCGGATCTGGCCCTCGATGCTGCCGCGGCCGGAGTCGGCGCGACAGTCGCAGGTCACTTCGATCAACGCCTTGCAGTCCTGGTTGAAGAGCTGCCAGGCGATCATGAGGTTTTGGCCGGAAGGGTCGAGTGCGAGCTTGACGGCCGGTCGCGTGGCGATCACCTTGGCGTTGAGCACCTTGCCGGGGCCGTTCCACGTCAGGGGTTCGACGATGGACGCGGCGTCGAGCGGGTTGGCGCCGGAGTTGTGGAGTATGAAGTAAAACCTTGTGAGGTTCGTGACCGGTGGACCGCCGGCGGTCGTGTCCGCGGGTTTTGGGGTATCCTCGGGAACTCCCGGCACGGGGATCGGCGCCAGCGTGACCCAACGGATGGCGTAGTCCTGTTTCGACTTCCACCCTCGTATGACCCTGGCGATGATGGCCAAGACGATGGGCAGCGCGATCGACAGGAGTCTCTGAGGGTCGATGTCCATGGTCGTCTCCCGCGCGGGTTGGCGCCCTTCGATTACTCGGACAGGTTCCTAGATCGCCCGCACGGCCGGCAGCGCGTCCTCCGCGAAGCGTTGCATCGACTCCTTGATGTGGCCGTGGGAGACGCTGCCGATGTTCATCCACGCCAGCACATGGCCCGCGCCGGTGTCGCGGGCCAGTTCTCCGATCCGCTCCACCACCTGGTGGGCGGTGCCGATGGCGGCGAACTCGTCGCACACCCGCTGGAAAGTGAGGCCGTCCGCGGCGGCGTTCTTGCGCAGCCGTTCCGGCAGCGGCCTTCCCTGGTCCGTGAGCCACCGGGCGTAGTTGCCGCGGGTTTCCCGGATCACGTCGTAATAGCTCATGACGCCCGCCTCGGACCGTTCCTGCGCCTCGGCCGCGCTGCCGCCCACGTGCATGGGCAGCAGCAGGCCCAACTCGTGCCCGTCCGGGTCATGGCCGTGGCCGGCAAGGACGCGCCAGTACGTGGCGGCGAACTCCCGCAATTCCTCGGCGGTCCGGACGTGCACGGGTATGAACAGGTTGAGGCCCATGCGGGCGGCGAAGTTGACGCCGTCGAGGGAGCTGGCGGCGGTGTAGATGGGTGGATGGGGCCGCTGCACGGGCCTGGGGTTGGCGACGATGTTCGGGATGCGGAAGAACCGTCCGTCGAAGTCCACGGCCTCGCGGGTCCACGCCAGCCGGATGACCTCGATGCTCTCCTCCATGAGGTCCCGCACGTGCTCGTGCTCCACCCCGAAGCACTCGTAGGCCCGGGTGTGCGGATGCCCGCCGCCGGCGGCGAAGCACATCCTGCCGTTGCTCAGCACGTCCAGGGTAGCGGCCTGCTCGGCGAGCTGCATGGGGTGATGGACGGGAAGGGTGTTGACCGCCACCCCGAGGCGCAGGTTGTGGGTCCTCTGGGAGGCGGCCCCCAGCACCACGTAGGGGGCCGACAGGAGGGAGAAGCTGGGGGTGAAGTGGATCTCGGCGATCCAGTAGCCGTCGTAGCCCAGGTTGTCGGCCAGTTCGGCCTGGTCGAGAAACTGCTCCAGCAACTCCCCGGGAACACTTCCCGACGGACACTGCACCTCGGTAAACAGGCTGACCTTCATCGATCGGTTCCCCGTGCGCGGCGCCTCGGTGGACGGCGCGCTCACCGAGTTCTATACCCGAACGGTTCCCGGAAACAAATTGCCCATGGAATCCATGCTCCACCGGCTGTTCGCCGGCCTGCGCCACCGGAACTACCGCTTCTACTGGCTGGGACAGCTCACCTCGGTGCTGGCCCTCAACATGGAGATGGCCGCCCAGGCCTGGCTGGTTTTCCTGCTGACGGATTCACCGCTGATGCTGGGGGTAGCCGGCGTGGTCTACGCGGTTCCCCGGATTGCCCTGGTGCTGGTGGGCGGCGCGGTCGCCGACCGGGCGGACAAGCGGTTCATCATGTTGACGACTCAGTCGCTGCTGGCCCTGGCCTACCTCGTGCTGGGGTTGCTGGTGCTGACGGAGCGCGTCGCCTTCTGGCACGTGCTGGTGTTCGCCTTCAACTCGGGTTTCATGCGGGCGTTCGACCGGCCCAGCCGCTACGCGCTGCTGCCCGAGATGGTGCCCCGCGAGGAGCTGGCCAACGCCGTGGCGCTGGGCAGCTCGGTGTGGCAGGCGTGCCGGCTGACGGGTCCGGCGGTGGCCGGAGCGCTGATCTACTGGTTCGGGGTCGGCGAAACCTTCATCGTCTGCTTCCTGAGCTCGGTGGCGGCGGTGGTGCTGTGGGCGTTCATCCGCATCAACCCCATCGTGGCGGCGGCCCAGGGCGGCGTATGGCGCAACATCGCGGCGGGTCTCGACTTCGTCCGCAAGAACCAGCTCTTCTACAGCCTGCTGGGGCTCACGTTCTTCAACAGTGTCTTCGGCATGTCGTATGTGATCCTGCTGCCGGTGTTCGCGCGGACGATTCTCCAGGTGGACGCGCGCGGGTTCGGGCTGCTTCAGTCGTTCTCCGGCGTGGGGGCGTTGCTGGGGACGTTGACGGTGGCGTACATGGCCCAGGCCGGACGCAGGGGATGGCAGGTGTTGCTGGGGTCGGCCGTTTTCGGCGCGCTCCTGATGCTGTTCGCCTTCTCGTCGTCGTTTCCGCTCTCCCTCGGGCTCATTTTCTTTCTCGGGCTCTTCAACCAGATCTACCTGACCTCCATCAACACCATCCTCCAGCTCAATCTTCCCTACGAACTGCGCGGCCGGGTGCTGGGATTGTTCGGCCTCACCTGGGACCTCATGCCCCTGGGGGGCGCGATCGCGGGAACGGTGGCCGAGTACGCCGGCGCCCCCGTTGCCGTCGCCATGGGCGGGTTCCTGGTGGCGCTGATGGCGTTCTACGGAATGGCGCGGCTGCCCACCGTGCGGGAGATCGAGTAGGCGGACCGAACCGGTGTCTTTACACGCGGGCACGAGTGGTTAAATTTCCCGGAGTCCCTGGTGCCCGGCGAAATTGATTCGGCAGGGTCCGCATTGTAGATTTGTTGTTGAGGGCTGATATTCGCGAGAGGAAGGGAACAGGTCCATGAAACGCGTTTTTCTTTTTCTGATCACCAACCTTGCGATCGTTTTCGTGCTGGCCGTTGCGCTCCGTGTGCTCGGCCTGGAGTGGTTGCTTTTTCAATACGGCGTCGACTTCTGGCCGCTGTTGGCCTTCTCCTTCATCTTCGGCATGGGCGGCGCGTTCATCTCGCTGCGCATCTCCAAGTGGACGGCCAAGCGATGGATGGGGTTGACGGTCATCGATGAGCCCCGGAACAACACCGAGATCTGGCTGGTCAACACCGTGCAGAACTACGCCCGCGCCGCGAACATCGCCATGCCCGAGGTGGCGGTCTACGATTCCCCGGAGCCCAACGCCTTTGCCACCGGCCCGAGCCGGAACAACTCCCTGGTGGCGGTGAGCACGGGACTCTTGCGGGCCATGAAGCCGGATCAGGCGTCGGCCGTGCTGGGCCACGAGGTGAGCCACGTGGCCAACGGCGACATGGTGACGCTGACCCTGATCCAGGGCGTTCTCAACACGTTCGTGATCTTCCTTTCCCGAGTGATCGGCTACGTCGTGGACCGCGCGCTCCACCGGGACGGCGAAGGGGGCTACGGCATGGGCTACTTCGTCACCGTGATCGTGACGCAGATCCTTCTCGGCATCCTCGCCAGCATGGTGGTCTCCTGGTACTCGCGCCGGCGCGAATACCGGGCCGACGCCGGCGGCGCGTATCTTGCCGGCAGGGCCAACATGATCGGCGCCCTCCAGGCGCTCCAACGCAGCCTGGAGCCCGAGCACATGCCGGAACAGTTGGCGGCAATGGGAATCTCGGGCGTCCGCAAGGGCGGCCTGCGAAGGCTCTTCGCCAGCCATCCCCCCATCGAGGACCGTATCGCCGCGCTCCGGGAAGAACGCCACGCCGCCGGTTCCTGAGCCCGCGTTCCTCCCCGCGCAGATTCTCCAACAACCCGTTCTACGGACCCCGGCCCCGGACTCGATCCGGAGCCGGGGTCCGCGTTCGTCGTCCCGAGACCCCGCAAACGTCACCCCGGGCTTGACCCGGGGTCCAGGCGGGCGCGGCGACGTTGAAATACCCTCCACCCTGCGCGCAACACCGAAACCGGACGGTCCCGCCAACGTCGCGTACGCTTGCCGCCACAACGGAATCCCTATACATCCCCCAGTGGAAGCCAACGGCGACAGGGGGAGCGGAATGGCGATCTACTCGGGCGAGTTCGGGCTCCAGTTCGTGCTGCAGGCGGCGTCCTACTACACCACGCGGGAGTTGGTGGAGCTGGCCGAGCTGGGCGCGGAGCGGGGCTTCAAGCAGGTATGGCTCAGCGACTCGCTCCGTTACCGCAACGTTCTGAGCGTCGCCACCGCCATCGCCGCCCGCGCTCCCCTCAAGGTTGGCACCGCCATCCTGGTGCCCTACTTCCGCAACCCCATCGACGTGGCCGACGCTGTGCTGGCCATCTCGGAGTTGACCGACGGCCGCGAGATCAGCCTCGGCATCGCCAAGGGCAGCAAGGGGCAGGTGCCGCAGTACCTGGAGATGCGCAAGCCTTTCCGCGTGGTGAGGGAAACCGTGGCCTTTCTCGGCACGCTGTTCGGTGGCGAGGAGGTGCAGTTCGGCGAGTACCCCGCGCTGTGCGACTATTTCCACATGAACCCCCGCGGACACATCGAGCTGGTGCGCCCGCCCGCGGCGCCGGTGCGATTTTACGGCGGCGGTGTGGGGCCGCGCTTCCTGGCCATCGCCGGCGAGACCATGGAAGGCGTGCTCATGGGCGGGTACTTCATCTCCATGCACAAGCTCGGACGGCTGGAGCAGGCCATGGCGGGGGCGGACGCCGCCGCGCGCGCGGTGGATCCGGACAAGAAGCTGCGCAAGGTGTGCGAGATAAACCTGGCGGTTTCGGAAGAACCCGAGGAGGCGCTGGCCGAGGCCCGGAAGTACTCCGCCCACCACATGGTGAGCCTCCAGGCGCTGGGCTATAGCCCCGAGGAGTTCGAACGCATCGGCATTGACCCTGAGCGGGTCAACCGCATCCGGGAAGCGCTGCATTCGGGCATGACCATCGAGCAGGCGTCGCGGGAGTTGGTGACCGACGCCATGCCGCGCGCCTGCTTCGTTGCCGGCCGGCCCGCGGACTGCGTGGAACCCATCCTGGAACTGGCGGCCGAGGCCGAGCGCCTCGGGTTTCAGCAGATCTCTTTCGCCAAGCTCGGCAGGGATTACGCTTCGGTGATCCGGTTCCTGAGCGACGAGATCGTACCCAGACTGTCGTAGCGGCAGCTTCTCCTCCGGACCATAGGTACCGTTCCTCTTGGACGCCTCAGCCGCCGAGCCCGTTTCCGAACGCACGGCCCGTCTCAACCGGGTGTATCCATGGGTGGTACTGAGCATCTCGTTCATGACCGTCGCCGCCGCCTTCGGGTGCCGCGCGGCGTTCGCGCTCTTCTTCGTGGCGGTCATCGAAGAGTTCCACTGGAGCCGCGGGTTGGCCGCCGGCGCGCTTACCCTGGGCTCGGTGGCGTGGACCCTGTCCGCGCCGGTGTGGGGCCAGATGCTGGACCGCCTGGGGCCCAGGGTGGTGTTCCCGGCGGGCGCCGGCCTCATGGCGGCGGGATTCGCCGTCAGCTCCATGACCCAGGCCGTCTGGCACTACTACCTGGGCATGGGGCTCCTGGTGGGGTTGGGTTTCGCCGCGCTGCCCATGACGTCGCAGGCCACGGTCATCACCAACTGGTTCGTACGCAAGCGCGGCATGGCCATGGGCATTGCGGCGTCGGGCATCGGCCTGGGAATCTTTCTGGTAGTGCCGGCGACGGAGCGGCTGATCGTCGCGTTGGGCTGGCGCAACGCCTACCTGGCGCTGGCCGGGGTGATGCTGTCGGCGGTGGTGCCGCTCAACCTGTTCCTCCAGCGCCGTGCGCCGCAGGACATGGGACTGCTTCCGGATTTCGGCGCCACCGCGTCGGCGGGAAGCCGGGGCCCGCGCCGGGCGCAGGACGGCGGCGTGACCCTGGCCGCGGCGCTCCGCAACTACCGGTTCTGGGCGCTGGCCGGGGGGTTCGTGCTGGGCGCCATCCCCGTGCACATGGTGCTGGTGCACCAGGTGGCCGCGATGGTGGACGCGGGACTTTCGCGGGAGTTCGGGGCTTGGGTATTGAGCCTCACCGGGCTCTTCACCACGTTCACCATGATCGGCATGGGGACGCTGTCGGACCGGATCGGCAGCGAGCGGGCCTACACCATCGGCAGTCTCGCCCTGGTGGGCGGGATCCTGTTCATCCTGTACCTCGACCGGATGCCGGAGATCGTGGTGGTGTCGCTGTACCCGCCGCTGTTCGCCTTGGGCTTCGGGTCGCGGCAGGGACTCTATCCCACCATCGCCGCCGATATCTTCCACGGCAAGCATTTCGGCTCGATCATCGGCCTGTTGGCCCTCAGCATAGGAACGGGCGCGGGCGTCGGCCCCTGGCTGGCGGGCTACCTTCACGACGTTTCGGGCAGCTATGCCAGCTCGTGCTGGATCGGCATGGTCCTGTGTATGCTATCGTTGGCGTGCATCTGGATCGTAGCGCCGAGCAAGGGGACGGATTGACCGGAGACGACACGGGTGCCTGGGGAGACGCCATGGCGAAGACGCTGATCATCGACGCGCACCATCACTGGATGCCGGAGGAACACTACCGGCACCCGGAACCGCTGATCCGCCCGGGGGAGACCGTCGTGCGGCAGCCGGACCGGCTCGCCATCCGCCGGGAAAGGGTGCAGCTCTTCGGCCCGCCCGCCATGACCGCGGACATGGCCGCGCAGATCGAGGAAATGGACCGCGTGGGCATCCACCAGGCGGTGCTCCACGTGGGCTGCTGGGTGGACTGGATCGACGTACCGGCGGCGCGCTTCATCAACGACGAGATGGCCAGGCTCACCGAGCGGTATCCCGGCCGCATCATCCCTCTGGCCCACGTACCGGCACTGGAGGCCGGCGGCCGGCGCGAGCTCAAGCGCGCGGTGCTGAAGCTCGGCTTCCGGGGCGTGGGCATCAACACCCACATCCGCGGCGCGCTGCTCGACGACAGGCGCTACCACCCGTTCTACCGGCTGGTCTCGGACCTGGATATCCCGATCTTCGTGCATCCTTCCTCCGAGCTTCCGCTGGCCCATCCCCACGGCATGGAGCAGTTCAACCTGACCCGCAACCTCGGTCGCGCCATGGACAACACCATCAACATCGTGCGCCTGATGTTGAGCGGCACGCTGGAGAAATTCCCCGGGCTGCGCTTCGTCTTCACCCACCTGGGCGGCGCCTGGTTCGCGCTCCGCAACCGCCTCAACCCGTCCTTCTGGGACAAGCGCGAGCAGGGCTATTTCGACCGCTTCCGCCACCGCATCTTCATCGACACCGCGCCGCCGTTCTGGCGCCCGGGCGAGATCCGCTTCGCCATGGACATGGTGGGCGAGAACCAGGTGCTCATGGGCAGCGATTTCCCCACCATCGACCGCCTCGGCGACGCGGTCGCCATCGTCAAGGCCGTGAAGGCGAGCGCGGCCGCCAAGCGCAAGCTGCTGGGGGAAAACGTCGCCGGGCTGTTCCCGGAGAACGGCTGCTGAGGGCAGGGCGGGGAGGCTACGGTGAAGGTCCTGATGTGCCCTCCGCTCCACTACGAGCCCGCGCCCGGCGAGGACGCGGCCGCCGTCATGGCCGAGTGGCGCGGCCTCTACCGACTCCTGCGCGACGAGTTGGACGTGCAGGTGGACCTGCTCGAACCGCGGCCCGACATGCCCAAGCTCGTGTTGGCCGCCAGCGGCGGCCTCGTGTGGGACGACTCCTTCATCGCGGGTCGGTTTCAGGACAAATCAAGACAGCCCGAAAGGGAAGCGTGGGAGAATTTCTTTCTGGTCCGGGGCTACGCCATGCCGGCGCTGCCCGAAAGCTGCTGCCTCGAAGGCGAACGCGACGTGGTGGCTGTAGGGGATACATTGTTCGCGGGGTATCGCTCAGACGATCAACGGGTCGCACACGGGGCACTGGCGGAGATCGTTAATCGTGAGATTGTCTCGCTTCGCCTGTCCGACAGTTGGGACGGGCCTCTCGACACGTGCCTTTGCCCGCTGGATGAGGGCAGGGCGCTTTACCATCCCGAGGCGCTCGACGCAGTTGCTCGTGAGATGCTTGAGGACACTGTCGCGGGACTTCAGTCCGTGGCCGCTGCCGACGCCCGGCGTCTTGGCTGCAACGCCGTGGCCGTGAACGGATGCGTGATCCTGCCGGAAGGCTGCCGAGAGACCGCGACCCACTTGGAGGAAGCAGGCTTCCAGGTTCATCACTTGCCGCTCGACGCCTATGCGCGACACGGCGCCGGGCCCAAGACACTGGTCCTCAAGATCGCTGGCTGAGCAGGCCCGGCCGCGCCGACCCCCGCCGGCTTCGAGCCATGCAAGACAGTTTAGACTTGCACCGGCTGTTGTAGCCGTATTCCGCAGAACCCGTCGATCACGTCTTCCAGCGCCTTTCTGAATTGTTCCACCTGTCCCGGTTGTTCCAGTTGGAGATGGTGGTACCACGCACTGAAGTTATGAGCGTCCCTGGCCAGCAAGACGTGATGCCTTTTGGTCTCGGGCTCGAAACGGCCGGGTCCAATGATTACTCGCTTCTCCCCCTAACCGCTCTCCCGCATCGCCCGCCACATCCGCTCCGGGGTGATGGGGAGCTCGCGCACGCGCACGCCGACGGCGTCTTCGATGGCGTTGCCGATGGCGGGGGCCACGGGCATGAGTCCGCCTTCGCCGAGGCCCTTGGAGCCGTAGGGGCCGGGGCCGTTGGCTTCTTCCACCATGATGGTCTGGAAGGTGTCGGGGATGTCGAGGAAGGACGGCAGCTTGTAGTCGATGAGGTTCGGGTTGAGCAGGTGCCCGTTGTCGTACTGCATCTCCTCCATCAGCGAGTGGCCGATGGCGAACATCACCGCGCCCTCGTCCTGGCCCTCGCACAGGAGCGGGTGGATCGCCTTGCCCACGTCGGCGGTGGAGACGTACTTCAGGAGCTTTACGACGCCCGTGTCCGGGTCCACCTCGACCTCGGCGCCGCCCCAGCTCGTCTCCCAGAAGGTCGTGGGCGAGCCCAGCACCGCCTTCTTGCTGTGGACGTCCTGGTAGGTGCCCTTGGCCAGCAGCTCGCCGCCCTTGGCGCCGAAGGTCTGGTTGAGCACCTGCTCGTAGCTCATCCGTTTGCCCTTGCCGGCCCGTACGTGGCCGTCCTTGAAGGTGACCTTGTCGGCCTTGCACTTGAGCAGCTTGGCGGCGGCCCGGCGCAGTTGTCGCTTGAGCTCCGCCGCGGCCCGCTCCACGCACAGGCCCATGATGACCATGGAGCTGCTGGCGTTGGTGGCGGCGTCGTAGGGGGTGGAATCGGTGTCGAGCTGAGCCACGGTCACCGCCTCGTAGGGCAGGGCCAGCTCCTCGGCCACCACCTGGGCCAGGGCGGTGCGGCAGCCCTGTCCGATCTCCACCGACCCGGTGAACAGCACCGCGCTGCCGTCCGAGCTCATCTTGATGGCCGCCGACGCCACCTTGTAGGTGCCGCCGCCGTCCTTCATGCAGCAGCTCAGGCCCATGCCGCGGTTCTTGCCCGGGCTCTTCTTGCCCCAGCCCAGCGCCTTGGCGGTGCGCCGCAGCCCCGCCTCCAGGTCGCAGTCCACGAGGGTGTCGCCCTTGGTGTAGGAGTCGCCCTTCTTGAGCAGGTTCCGCACCCGGAACTCCACCGGATCGATGCCGAGCCTGCGGGCGATCATATCCATCTGCGATTCGTAGGCCCAGGTGACCTGCAGCGTGCCGAAGCCGCGGAACGCTCCCGCCGGCACGGCGTTGGTGTAGACGGTGTAGGCGTCGACCTTGACGTTGGGGATGCGGTAGGGGCCCGGCGCCCGGTAGCCGGCCTTCTGGGATACCCGGGGCCCGTAGTCGGCATACGCCCCGGTGCCCATGTGGACCTCGCACTCGCGCGCCACGAGCTTGCCGTCCCAGGTGACGCCGGTCTTGATGCGGAACCGCGCGGGGTGGCGCGTGATGGTGCGGAAGGTCTCCTCGGAGGTGTGGGTGATCTTCACCGGCCGCCCGGTCTTCCAGGCCAGCGCCGCCACCAGCGGCTCGTTCTTCACCGAGAGCTTGCCGCCGTAGGCCCCGCCGACGTGGGGCACGATGACCCGCACCCGGTTGATGGGGATGGAGAAGAACTCGGCGATGTGGCGCTGGAGCGTGAACGGGTCCTGGGTGGAGGCCCACAAGGTGATGTGTCCGTCCTCCATCCGGGCGATGGTTATGTGCGGCTCCAGCGGGTAGTGCTGGATCTGCGGGAAGGTGAAGGTGTCCTCGAAGATCTCGTCGGCCTCGGCGAAGCCCTTGTCGACGTCGCCGCGGGCATAGTCGTAGGCGTAGCAGACGTTGGTGCCGCGGAACTCCTCGGGGACGCGGTAGGCGTGGCCGTGCAGCTCGTCGGCGTCCGCTACCTGCTCGTGCACCAGCGGCGCGTTGGGCGCGATGGCGTCGGCGATGTCGGTGACCGCCGGCAGCTCCTCGAACTCCGTCTCGATGAGGGTCAGCGCCTCGGCCGCGGTCGCCTCGTCATCGGCCACCACCGCGGCCACCGGGTCGCCGGCGTAGCGCACCTTGTCCAGCGCGACGATGGTCTGGTCCTTGTAGGCAGACCCGTAGTACGGGTTCATGCCGTCGAGGGTCTCGCGGGTGAGCACCGTCGCCACCCCCGGCAGCGCCTCCGCCCGGGAGGCGTCGATGCGAAGCAGCCGCGCGTGCGGGAAGGGGCTCCGCAGCACCTTGCCGTGGAGCATCCCGGGAAGCTCGAGGTCCATGGCGTAGACGGCCTTGCCGGTGGCCTTGACCACGCCGTCCACCCGTTGCTGGGACTTGCCGATGACCTGGTGTTTTGCCGCCTTGCTCATGGTTCGTCGTTCCCTCCGTCCTTGTCCAACGGGTAGCGCTCGCGCACCCACGCCACCGCCTGCTCCCGGGTGCCGAGGACGCCTTCGAGCTGGGCCTCCTCGACGGCGCCCAGCATCGCGGAAAAGGAGCGGCCCGGCGCGTATCCGAGCCGGATCAGGTCGCGTCCGCGCAACAGCGGTTCCGGCCGCACCTCCGTTTCGCCCAGCTCCGCGAGTTTCCGCCGGCAGAATTCGTAGTAGCCCAGATCACCCTTGGATGAAAGCGCGTCGATGCGGCAGAGCTCCAACAGCTCGTCGATGCCGTCCTCCCGGAGAAAGCGCTTGAGGGTGCTGAGGCGCATCTTCGGCGCCTGGGTGTAGCGCAGGTGGTAGCGCACCAGCCACGCCACCCGCTCGGCCACCGCGCGGCTGCGCTTGAGCCGGCGCAGGATCTCCGTGGCCATCTCGGCGCCGAGCTCCGTGTGCCCGTAGAACGTCACCCGCTCGCCCGCGGGCTGCCGGCACGGCGGCTTTGCCACGTCGTGCAGCAGGCAGCCGTAGGCGAGGGTCTCGGTGGGGGCGTCCAGGTGCTGGAGCAGCAGCAGGGTGTGGACGAAGACGTCTCCCTCGGGGTGATGGTCCGGCGTCTGCTCGCACCCCTTCATGGCCGCGATCTCGGGCAGGATCACCTCCAGGAGCCCGGTCTCGTCCAGCAGCTCGAACCCGCGCCGGGCGCCGCCCTCGGTGAGGGTCCGGGTGATCTCCACGCCGATGCGCTCCCAGGCCACCTGGGTGACGGCGGCGGCGTGGTTCCGGATGGCCAGGAGCGTCGGCCCGTCGATGGCGAAGTCGAGGCCGCAGGCCAGCCGCACGGCGCGCACCATCCGCAGGCGGTCCTCGGCGAAGCGCTCATCGGCATCGCCGATGGCCCGCACCAGGCCCCGGTCGAGGTCTTCGCGGCCGTCCACCAGGTCGATGACCCGGTCGTCCACCGGGTCGTACATCATCGCGTTGATGGTGAAGTCCCGCCGCCGGACGTCCTCCTCCAGGGTGCCGTAACGGACGTGGACGGGACGGCGGCCGTCGCTGTAGGGCCCGTCGGAGCGGAAGGTCGTGACCTCGAAGGGATCGCCGTCCACCACCACCACCACCGAGCCGAACCGCGAACCCACCGGGACGGTGTCGGGGAAGACGGCCTGGACGTCCCTCGGCGTGGCGCGGGTGGCGACGTCGTAGTCCTTGGGCGTCCTGCCCAGCAGGCGGTCACGCACGCAGCCGCCGGCGAGGTAGGCCTCGTGGCCGGCCTCGCGCAGGCGCTGGATGATACGGAGGGCCTTGTGCTGTTGTGACACCGGACCGGTCCCGGGAGGCGGGCCTTCGACGGCTAGTTCGCCAGGCCGGCCTTGTCGAGGTTCCCCAGCACGACGAGGATGAGCTTCTCCGGCTGCAGGTACTTCCGGGCGACCCGGAGAATGTCTTCCCGTGTGACCCGCCGGATCAGGTCGGCATAGCGGTCGGCGTAGTCCAGTCCGAGTCCGAGATGCTCCACCTGGCCGAGGAAGTCGGCGATGTCGTCATTGGTGTCGAGCCCGAGGGCGAAGCTGCCGGTGAGGTAGCTCTTGGCGTCCCGGAGCTCTTCCTCGGTGACGCCGTCGCGCCGCATCCTTTCGATCTCGGCCCTGGCCACCTCGATGGCTTCACGGGCGCTCTCGTTGCGGGTCTGCATGGCCATCTGGAAACGGCCGACGTTCCTGCCGGCGACGAAGTAGCTGTAGACCGAGTAGGCCAGCCCGCGGCGGTTGCGGATGGCGTCGCCGAGCCGGGACGTGAGGTCGCCGCCGCCGAGGATCTGGTTCATCACCCGGATGGTGTAGTGGTCGGGGTTCATCCGCAACGGCCCCTCGTGGCCCATGATGATGGTGGACTGGGCGAGGTCGCGGTCGAGCTTGACGGCGGCCCGCTTGGGCGCCGGCAGTTCCACGGGTGCGTCCGGCTCGCCGCCCAGGGCCTTCCAGCCCGCCAGGGCATCGGTGAGCTTCTGCTGGATCTCCTCGTGGGTGATGTCGCCCACCGCGACGACGATGGCCCGGTCGGGCCGGTAGTAGCGCCGGTGGAACTCCGCCACGGCGTCCCGGTCCAGCAGCGGGACCGAATCTTCCGAGCCCTGCACCGGGCGCCCGTAGAAGCTGCCGGGGTGGAGCGCCGCCCGGAACGCGTCCCGCGCGATGGCGCTGGGGCGGTCCTTCTTGGCTCGCAGGGCGGCCATGAGGGACTGTTTCGTGCGTTTCACTTCCTCCTGCGGAAAGGACGGCGCCGTCAGCACCTCGCTCAGCAGCGCCAGGCCGGCATCCAGGTCCTTCTTGAGGATGTTCAGGTTCAGGCTCGCCTGCTCCCGGTAGCAGTCGGCCCAGAAGTGGGCCCCCATTCCCTCGACGAGGCCGCTGATGCTCATGGCGTCCCGCGTGCGCGTCCCCAGTGTCAGGAGCCGGGACGTGAGGTTGGCCACCCCGTGACCGCCGGCGGGGTCGTAGCGGGAGCCGGCGCGGACCAGCAGGCGCACCGAGACGATGGGCAGCGCGGGCTGCTCGGAGGTCACCAGCACCAGTCCGTTGGGGAGAGTCTCGCGTTGGGCGTTCATGGCGGCGAGGGCGGCGGCGTTGGGCCCCAGGATCAGGCACAGCAGCAGGGGCAGCCAGCGTCTCATGAGCGTTTTCTCCCCTGGGGCACCAGGATGCCCACGGTGCGCCGGTCGCGGTCGAGGTATTGCCGCGCCACCCGGCGGACGCCGTCCGCGGTGACGCCCTGGATGCCTTCGAGGTATTCGTTCATCCGGCGCCATCCTCCGGTGATCTCATAGAAGCCGATCCGCATGGCCTGTCCGCGGTTGGACTCCTGGGCGAAGATGAAGGCCGCCGCCACCTGGTTCTTGGCCTTGTCGAGCTCCGCCCTGGTGACGCCCTTGTCCCGGACCCCGTCGAGCACCTCGTCGATGGCCGCCTCCACCTCGCCAATGTCCTTGCCCGGCATGGCCTGGGCGCCGATGGAGAAGGTGGTGGCGTCCACCGAAACCCGGTGATAGCCGGCCCACGCCGAGCGCGCGATGCGCCGGTCATAGACCAGGTCCCGGTAGAGCCGCGAAGTGCGCCCCCTCGACAGGATCATCTCCAGCACGTCCAGCGCGTAGCTGTCCGGGTGGCCGACGTTGGGCACGTGGTAGTTCATCACCAGCGACGGGAGCTGTGCTTCCCTCTTGAGCTTGACCCGCCGCTCGCCCCGCTGCGGCGGCTCGGTGAGCCCCACCTCCGGCGGCTCGGCTCCCCGGGGGATCCTGCCGAAGGTTTCGCGGATCTTGGCGAGGATCTCCTCGCTGTCGAAATCGCCGGCCACCACGATGAAGGCGTTGTTGGGGGAGTAGTAGGTCCGGTAGAACGCCTTCATGTCCTCCAGGGTCATCCGCTGGACGTCCTCCGGCCAGCCGATGATGGGGCGGCGGTAGGGGTGCACCGCGTA
This sequence comes from uncultured Binatia bacterium (SeqCode), assembly GCA_965204205.1. GTDB lineage: Bacteria > Desulfobacterota > Binatia > UBA9968 > JAJDTQ01 > JAJDTQ01. Next base: position 893,096 of record OZ241976.1, read on the forward strand.
GGTCACCGCTCTGGTGATCTCGGCCAGCGCCGCCCGGGGGCGGTCCACCCGCATGCGCCGCTCCTCCTGCACCACCTTCTTCTCGGGCGTGAAGTACTTCTCCTCGAAGCGGGTGTTCACCATCCTGTCGGCTTCCAGCTCGATGGCGATGCCGATGGTCTCCCGGCTCATGGTGGCGTGGTAGACCGTGGCGTCGTGGGAGGTGAAGGCGTTGGAGCGGCCGCCGTGCTTGCGGATGGTGCGGGCGTATTCTTCCGGGGCCACCTTGTCGGTGCCCTTGAACAGCATGTGCTCCAGGAAGTGCGCCATGCCGCTCTTGCCGTCCACCTCGTTGCGCGACCCCACCCGGTACCAGACCTGGAACGTGACCGCGGGGCTCCGGTGGTTCTCCAGCAGGAGGACCTTGAGGCCGTTGTCCAGGACCTCTTCGCGGACATTCACCATGCCCTTGGGAGTCGAGGCTCCGGCGACGGCGGGAATCAGGGTCAGCAGGAACAGGCCCGCGAGGCGATGAATCCAGTCCATAACTTCGAAAATACCGGCCCGATTGGGCAAGCGCAACAGGGTGTGCATTGACCCCGGGGAGGGATCGTCCAAGCCCGCGGAGTCAGTGGCCGTTGGGTGATACCAACCGACTCGGTATGAGCGAGCCCAGCCCGTGACGCCGCATCCGTTCGATGAACGTGGTGCGGTTCAGGCGCAGCAGATTGGCGGCAGCGGTCTTGTTCCCATGGGCGCGATCCAGCGCCTGAACCATCATCTCTCGTTGGAAGCGCCGGATGCAAAGATCAATGTCGATGCCGTCGCTCGGAAGCGCGAACTTGTAGAGGGTCGCATCTCGCGGAGTTGGCTGCATGTCGCCTCCCAGGTCCGACAGGTCGTCCACGTGAATCTCCTGGTGGTCGGTCAGCGTGACCAGCCGTTCGATGAGGTTCTCCATCTCCCTTACATTGCCGGGCCAGTCATAGGCCTTCAGCCGGTCCATGGCGGATTCGGCGATGGTGCGCCGGCGGTCGCCACTGAAACGGTCGAGGAAGTGTTCCACCAGGAGAGGTATGTCTTCCCGGCGTGTCCGTAGCGGCGGCAGCTCCAGGGAGAGTATGGCCAGACGGTAGTAGAGGTCTTCACGAAACTGTCCCGCCGGTATCGCTTCCCGCAGTTCCCGATTGGTGGCCGCGACGAAGCGCGCATCGGTGCGGATGGCTACGTCGCTTCCCAGCGGATTGAACTCGCGCTCCTGGAGCACCCGCAAGAGCTTCGCCTGCAGCCTTGGGGTGGTCTCGCCGATTTCATCTAGGAATATGGTCCCTTCCTTGGCGGTCATGAACCGCCCCGATCGGGACTGCTGTGCACCCGTGAACGCTCCCCTGACGTGGCCGAAGAGTTCGTTTTCGAGCAGATCCTCGGGTATTGCCCCGCAGTTGACGGCAACGAATGGCTGCTCCGCCCGCCTGCTTCGGTCGTGGATGGTCCGGGCGATGAGTTCCTTGCCCGTGCCGCTCTCACCGGTTATGAGGACATTCGAATCGCTGGCGGCAATCCTGAGCGTGAGGTCGAAAACATTTCTCATCGCTTCGCTCTTTCCGATCATCGAGCCAAGTGTCCGGCAGTCCGCTTCGTCCCATGGGCGTTTCTTCAGTTGCCCCATTCGATGCCTCCTTTGACCTGTTTTGAACTGTCTGTACCACAAGCATGCAAGAGTAGGGCCATCGCCACCCCGCAATGAATTTGTGCGCGATTTTGGCGCGCTGGATGAAAGAATGCCTCAGGACGACTTCAAGGTGAGCAGAAACCCTGTCAAGGAAATGGCGGCGAGTGTAGATTGGTCGTTTCCGTTCTCGCGTAGTAGTTGAAATAAAGAAAATATATTGATTGTTAAGAAAGTGACACTCCTTGTCAAATTTTCGAGCGGGCCCGGTTGTGGAAACGTGCGGTCCACGGTTCTGGGGTTCACCGTAGGAGCCGGTACGGCTTCAGCTTGAAAATGCACGCCGAAGCGAGTTAATTGACTGCGTCGTGTCCGATGGCGATCCCAAGAGCGAAGGAGTCTCCGCTCGCGGCGAACATCTCCCCCCCGTCCCCCTTACCCTGGAGGGCTGGAGCGTCCTGCACCAGATGTTCCGAATCCGCTGGCCGGAGTGGAACGCGCTGGCCCCGGAGCCCCGCCGGATGGCCGTGGATGAAGCGGCAGCCGCCCTCAAATCGATGGAGCACGGGTCTAACGGCCGCACCGGGCTCGTCTCGCTGCTGGGCCACAAGGGCGACCTCATGCTCATCCACTTCCGCGACTCGTTCGACGCCCTGAACGAGGCCGAGCTTGCGCTGGCCCAACTCCGGCTTGCGCCTTTCCTGGAGCCGACCACCTCCTATCTCTCCGTGGTCGAATTGGGGCTCTACAGCGCCTCCGGTCAGCTCTACGGCTCTCTGAACGAGAAGGGCATCGCCCCCAACACGCCGGAGTGGAACGAGCAGGTAGATGCCTATCTGGCCCAGGCCCGGAAGACCATGGAGGCCCGGCTTTGGCCCGACGTCCCCGCCCGCCGCTACGTCTGCTTCTATCCCATGGACAAGAAACGTGGCGAGGAGAAGAACTGGTACGACGCGCCGTTCGCCGACCGGCAGCGGATGATGGCGGACCACGGCTTCATCGGCCGGGGCTATGCCGGCCGGGTGACCCAGATCATCTCGGGCTCCATCGGCTTCGACGACTGGGAGTGGGGGGTCGATCTCTTCGCCGACGATCCGGTGGTGTTCAAGAAGCTGGTCTACGAGATGCGTTTCGACGAGGCCAGCGCCCTCTACGGGCTGTTCGGCCCGTTCTACATGGGGCTCCAGTTCCGGTCGGAAGAACTGGGGTCGCTGCTGGAGGGGAGGACGCCGGGGTTCGGGCCGGAACCTGCCGCGTAGGCTCAGCCTTTCCTTTGACAACGGATTCCGGATCGGTTAGTCATTAATCAGGCAAGCGTCGTTGGGGGTCGTCACTTTCCTGTGTCGGGTCCTCCGTCGGAATAAAACAGCCTGTCAAGGGCTCGGAGTAATTACCCGGGCCTAGGCGAATACGCGGAACATCAACACACCCTGATGATGCTTGCAAGGACCCGACTACCCGTCCTCGGGTATTCGGTCGTCCGCCGATGTTGCCTACTTCTTTGCAAGGAGGTGCGCAATGGCAGGGCATCAGGGTGTCGCCATCGCCTTCATTTCTGTTTTCCTTCTCGGGCTCGGCCATCTCCCGGCAGCGGCCGGTGATGCGGCCCGCTCGTCGCCGGTCAAAGGCAAGAGCGCGACGAAGCCCGCCTCCGAAGCCGAGGGCATCCAGACCCCGGCCCGCGTGCTGTCGGTGTACGACGGCGACACCGTGAAGGTCGAAGCGGCCATGTGGCCCGGTCTGACGTGGACCGGAAGCGTGCGTGTCCAAGGGGTGGATACCCCGGAGCTCCGGGGCAAATGCGACGGCGAGAAGCGCAAGGCTGTTGCGGCGCGCGCCTTCGTCAGGGAACGGGTCGGCAACCGGGTAACGCTGGTAAACGTCACGAAGGGGAAGTACGCCGGGCGCGTGGTGGCGCGCATTAGACTGGCTGACGGAACCGACTTGACGGAGCTTCTGATACAGGCCAGGCACGGACGGCCCTACGATGGCGGACGGCGCCGCGGGTGGTGCGGCGAGCAAGGGAGTTGATGCTGTTCGGGGGCAGTTGACTCGGATCCACGGCGAAACCACGTTTTCTTATCGAGACGCAATCCTCAGATTTGTGATAAGCAAAGGGTCAAGGAGGTGAGGCTGATGAAGAAAAGAGAGGACGCCGAGGGCAAGAAGACCGGCCGGCCCTCAAAGCCCATGCCTGAGCCCATCTCCGATACGCCCGAGAACATCATGCGGACGCTCGCGAATGGCGCGCCGAGGAAAGCAAGGACTGGGAGTACCTGAAGACCCTGAAGACGAAGGGGGCCTAACCGAGAACGGAGAGGAGTGAGGCGTGAAAGCAACTTGGGAGATCCGTTGCTACGATTGGCTATAGGAACCTTTGCGTGTCGAAGGATCGTATCACGAGGAAGATGTCGTCTCCATCCTCCGACATTTGGCTTGCAGGCATCTGACTGATCGAGAAATCATAGAGCAAACCGCAAACAATGGGGCGCTCCTTCAAGTACGCCCGATGGGACTAGGCTCGTGGGCCTCTGGTTCAAACCCCCACTACACCGCTGTTAAGAGGAGTGAATGATGGGGCTCCGCACGACTATCTTTGGTTACGCAGAACGGCCAACATGGACGCCCCCGAGAACCCGGACTATTGGTGACCGCCGGCGCTGACGCCTCATCGAGAGGCGCGCGGGACACGATCACATGGAAGGACTTGAGGTTGATGCCGATGAACAAAATCTTAACAATATTCGCAGTAGTTATTGTTCTAGCGACCGCAACTGACGCCTCCGCGCAGGGATTGAAACACGGCGTCGAAGCGTTCGTGGTGTCCTGGCCGGGCGGCACAACAGACCGGCTAGCTAGACTACTTCTGCGCTATGTGGGGGTCAAGCCTACCAGCGTGAAAACCGTCAAGTCACAACACGTCGGTAAGCTCTTGTCGACGTACAATCCAAGGAGAGAAAGGCCGTTGCCGTTGGTGTTCATGTCGAATGCCAACGCCCCACGGCTTCGGTCGGTCGTCCAAGATTTGGCACCCGTAGCAGTCTTCGGTAGCCAGGAACTCGTCTTGTTGACAAACATGAGGGCGAAAGCGCCCGATTTTAAAGCGGTCAGACCAAACAAGAGCAGCCCGGTCGTAGTGGGCGTAGGTAGTGCGCTAGGCGAGTTGGTGGCGATGGAGGTTTTGGCTGAGGCCAAGGTCCCGATAAGTTTTGAATCCACCCCCGTTAAGTGGCCCAGCGCATTGGACTCCGGGAAGCTCACTGCGGTGGTTGTTCCGGGGCCTCGACGGCGATGGGAGGCCAATTATCGCGTCTACGAGGCGGCCTCACCGCTCACACGCATAGCTTATGGCATGTTCGGTCCTATAGGATTGGATGACTCCGTTGTGACGGACGTCAACAAACGGTTGGCCCGTGTTTTGGGGCTACCAGAAGTAAAAAAGGGTTTCGAAGACCTGGGTGTCCGACCAGAACCCGGAAAGGGCCAAGATCTTCGCTACCGTTTCGATACCGTGGACACCAAATTCTGCAAGACCTGCGTGTGCAAAACGAGTAAGAGATGTCGAAGACTATGTAAGAAGAAATGCAAGTCGTAGCGGGCGGTGAAGGTCAATCATGGATGTGATCAATACGCTCTTCGTAGCGGTCGTCGGTCTTTGTAGTCTGCTAGTGTTTACGTTGGTGCTCGTGATAGGGAAGATCGGATGGGAACCCGTTTCGAAGTTTGTTCAGGGGAACGGGGATGCACTTAAGATGGCCTTGGCAATCGTGGCGGGAGTTTTCACTGCCGTTGTCTTTCTCGTGGAACTACGTGACGCGAGGGTAGCGAATGCATTGGCATTTCAGGAAAGGGCCGCGTCGGCGGCATTAAAACATGACTTTGAGACGCTCAAGCTATTTTGGATTCGCCGGGATGGAAGGAAGCCATTAGAGAAGTATAGAGAATTGCAAAGGGAGGGAGCAGACGAACAAACACTCACCGCGGCGAACGATAAGCTGGCCGAACAGACAAGGCGCCTCATTCGGCAAAAACGGTATGAAGACGAAATAATGAGGGTATATGATTTCTACAAGGACGTTGTAGTCTGTGTAAGACAGGGGCGCTGTCATCAGACAACCGCGTGTGAACTATTCGCGAAGGACGTAGAACTCTTTAGAATAAACTATAGCGAATTTCTCTTCGAATGGGATACACTTTGGGGGGGTGGAATTGAAGATGAATTGGCAGATTTCTACGCGAACTGCGGGCTGGGTGCACGTACATGGGACGACGGGTCGCGGTGGGATTTGGTCATGGCGGAGCTTCGGGACATGAGGGACAGGGGGTTGAGAGGAAGGTTTCGGAGGGCGTCGTGTGATCGTCACGCGGCTGTTCGTTGCGGGGAGCGGAACGAGGGGATCGGATAGATGGACATGGGTGGATCGGGGACTGGTGCGGCCGATTGAGGAAACAGGGGACGAGTAGTGGACGCGGATAGTGGAGGAGGTAACGCTGCAGCGGTACCGCTCACTCTCGAGGGCTGGAACATTCTTCACCAGATGTTCCGGGTCCGCTGGCCGGAGTGGGAACACGCTGGCTCCCGCGCAGGGCAAGAAAGTCATCGAAGAAGCCGCAGCCGCCCTGAAGTCCATGGAGGAAACCCCCAACGGCCGCACGGGCCTCGCTTCCCTACTCGGCCACAAGGGCGACCTGATGCTCATCCACTTCCGCGAGTCGTTCGATGCCCTGAACGAGGCCGAGCTCGCGCTGGCCCAGCTCAAGCTTGCACCTTTCCTGGAGCCGACCACGTCCTATCTGTCGGTGGTGGAGCTCGGGCTCTACAGCGCGTCGGGCCAGTTCTACGGCTCTCTGGACGAGAAGGGCATTGCCCGGGCACGCCGGAGTGGAAGGAGCAGGTGGAGGCCTATCTGGCCCAGGCCCGGAAGACCATGTAGAGCCGTCCCGCTCGGCCGCGCGGATGTCTTGACCTTAGTTAGTGAAGCCACCAGAATTCTCAAGGCTTTGGAGTAAAGCCAATGGGCTAAGCCAAGCTGGGATTTCTTGCTTGAAGCTCCGGGTACTTGTCTGTCCAGGGTTTCGATGAGAATGTTGGCGGCGAGGGCGACGCCCCTAGAACTCGATTCCCATCTCATTCGCGCTAGCCAGTTCGAAGATCCGGCTGGCAATCGAGATATCCGCGACCCCCTGTCCGGCGTTGTTCTTGAACAGTGTGATCTGCCGCGGGGAAGTACGGCCGGGGATCTCGCCCGTCAACAGGTCGCACAGGTCGCCGACCTGGTCCCACCGCAAGATGCCTTTCTCCACCGGTTCGTAGAAGTCTCCCTGCTGGTCCTGGACGGCCTGCTCGCGGGAGTTGGCGACGATGACGTCGGCGCGCTGCACGGTGGCGTCGTCGATCTCGCGGCGCCTTTGCTTGATGAGGCCGGCGTTCATGAGGCCGACGTTGCCGCCGACGATGGAGGTGACGTGGGTGCCGGGTTCCAGCCATGCGCCGTCGAACACCGGGACGTTGGAGTTGGTGGCGGTGAGGACGACGTCGGCGCCTTGCACGGCCTCCCGGGCGCTATCCACCGGAACCAGCTCGCAGGGCACCAGGGGCTGCATTTCCTCGCAGAAGGCGGTGCGGCTCTCCGGGGTGCGGCAGAAGAGCTTCACATGCTTGAAGCTGCGTATGGCGGCAAAGGCCAGCAGGTGGTACTTGGCCTCGGCGCCGGCGCCGAGCAGGCCCAGCACGGCGGCGTCCTTCCGCGCCAGGTGGCGCGTGCCCACCGCGCTGGTGGCGGAGGTGCGCAGTTGGGTGGCGCGGGTGGCGGGCACGCCCTTGACGCCGAACCGGCCCACCAGGACCCCCTTGAGGGAGGAGTCCCGGGTATCGAACAGCACCACGCACGGACGGCCGGCGTGGTCGTAGGTCTGGTTCTCGGTGGAGGTGGCCACGAATTCCGAGTGGGCGAGCACGCCGATGCCGCCCAGGCTGGGCACGCCGCCCGGATGCACGCTGACCCGCGCCCCTTCCCGGGTCATGACCCTGCGGCGCGGGGCGTTGAGCTCCCCGTTGTCGCCGAGTTCCCGAAACCCGGTCTCCACCGCGTCGATGGCTTCTTCCATGGTGATGATGTCGCCTGCGTCTTCCGCGCGAATCAGTAGTGCCACGTTGCTTCAATCCTTTCCGTCGTTGCCGCCCGCCGATCCGCCGTCACGGAGCCGGTGAGCCCGCCGCCGCGGCCGGGACCGGCCTGGAGATCGCGCGCTCGTCGATGGGCCAGTGGATGATGGCGGCCGCCACGCCCAGGCCCACGGCGGTCCACCAGATGGTGTCGTAGGAGCCGGTGTAGTCGAACAGCACGCCGCCCAGCCAGATGCCGATGAAGCTGCCGATCTGGTGGTCCAGGAACACGATGCCGTAGAGCATGGCCATGTAGCGGGTGCCGAACACCTGCGCCACGATGCCGCTGGTGAGGGGGATGGTGCTCAGGAACAGCAGGCCGATGAGCGAAGAGAACACGATGACGGTGAACTGGGTCATGGGGAACAGGAAAAAGCCCGCCATCACCACCGCGCGCCCGAAGTAGATCAGGCTTAGCAGGTTCTTCTTGCTGTAGCGGTTGCCGAGCACGCCGGCGCCCAGGCAGCCGATGACGTTGAACAGGCCGATCAACGAGATGGCGGTGGCGCCCAGGGCGGGAGACAGTCCGTTGTCCAGCAGCAGCGGAGGCAGGTGCTGGGCGATGAACAGGGTCTGGAAGCCGCAGACGAAGAACCCGGCGGTGAGCAGCAGGTATCCCTTGTGGCGCCGGGCCTCCGCCAGGGCCTGCCACGGAGTCTGGTCCGCCTGCGCCGAGCCCGCCGCCGGCCGCTTCTCGGCCAGCGCCGCGGAGAGCGGGACGATCAGGCCCGCCGTCGCCGCCAGCAACACCAGCGCGTCCACCCAGCCGTAGGTCGAGATGAGCACCTGCCCGAAGGGCACCACCAGGGTCTGTCCCAGGGAGCCGCCGGCGCTGCCGATGCCGAGGTAGAGGCCGCGCCGGTGGGGCGGCGCGGCGCGGCCGATGACCGCCAGGATCATGGAGAAGCTGGTGCCGCTCATGGCCACCCCGGTGAGGAGGGCCGTGCTGAAGGTCATGCTCCACGGGTCCGTGGATACCGACATGAGGTACAGGCCGACGACGTAGGACACCGCGCTCAGGGCCACCACCCGGCCGGAGCCGTAGCGGTCGGCCAACCCGCCGAGGAGCGGCTGCGCCAGCCCCCAGATGAGACTCTGAAGCGCCACGGCGAAGGAGAAGATGCCGCGGGGCCAGCCCAGGGTGTCGCTGATGGGGGTGAGGAACAGGCCGTAGGTCTGGCGGATGCCGAAGGCCAGCATCATCACCAGGGTGCCGCAGATGAGGACCACGACAGGGGTGCGCCAGGATCGTTGCATGGGTCTCATGAGTCATAGAGGCAGCGGGGAAGGGAGTCAAGGCGGAAGCCGGGGATGACAAGGGTGCCGCCATCGTGCATCATCGTGCGTAAGGGCTCGATGGCGCGGGGCGGGAAGGGCGCAACCCATCAACGGAGGTCTTGCGATGGTTTTCAGGATCGGCACGGCGGACACCGGCGGCACGTTCGACACCCAGGGCATGGCCATTGCCGAGGTCTTCAACGAGTCCCGCCCGGCCGGGGGGCGCTGCGAGCTCACCCGGAGCTCGGCCAGCATCGACAACGCCAACCGGCTGGATCGGGGCGAGATCGAGTTCGGCTTCATGGCATCCAACTGGGTGCCCCGGGCGGGTCGGGGGACGGCGCCCTTCGACCACCCCATCGGCCTGCGGATGGTTTCACCCGCCAACGCCGGCCCCATTTTCTTCGTGTCCCTGGCGGACGCGCCCGTGGAGAACATCGCCGATCTCGCCGGCAAGCGGGTGGCGGTGGGGGCCAGGGACAGCGGCATGACCCAGCACGTCCACACCCTCTGCGATGCGCTGGGCGTTCCCTTCTCGGAGTTCACCCCGGTCTACATGGGCTTCCCCGAAGGAGCCGATGCGTTGGTGGCGGGGGAGGTGGACATCCAGTTCCAGTGCCCGATTCCCAATGCCGTGATGACCGGCCTGAGCGAGCGGGCCCGGGTCAAGGTGGTGCCGTACCGCGAGGAGCAGATCGAGCGCGTGTTGTCGGAGGTTCCGTTCTACCGCCGCGTGATCATGCGCCGGGGTGCCTTCCGGGGGGTCGATGAAGACATTCCCCAGATCGCGGTGCTGAACGTCCTGGTGACGCACCAACGAGTGGACGAGGAGCTCGTCCACTCGTTGGTCTCCACGCTGGTGCGGAACACCGGGCGGCTGGCGCGGATCAACCCGTTGTTCGCGGGTCTGGACGAGCTCTACGAACCTCTACGCACGCAAGGGCCTCGGGCGCTGGAGCTGGAGGGCGTGCCGCTGCACCCGGGGGCTCTCGGGGCCTACCGGGATGCGGGCTATCTTTGATTGACGGGCGCTGCCGCCGGAGGCATCGTGGGGTCGATGGGCGAGACCCTCGGGCAGCCTTTGAGGAGGATCCGAAGATGCGAACAGGAAGATTGCCGAGCCCGACATCGCTGATGTTCGTTGGCGGCCTGCTCGTGCTGGGCGGCGTCTTTCCCGATGGGCACCGCGCATCGGCGCAGACGCGGGAAGCGTGCCCGCTTCCCTCCGGCGGGACTGCCGTCGCGCCCCCGCGCGTAACGGCGCAGCAGGTGGAGGACGGCACCGGCAGCCTCAAGGACTACGCGCTGGACGCGAGGGAGCGGTCCAGGGAACATGCCCAACAGGCCGCGAACGTGGAACAAGGGCTGTATATCGCCTGTCTCATAAGAGAGGACGGCGGGCCCTGGCGTTCCGGTTCCACCTACCTGGTGAGCCTGACGCCCGACGGCAGAGTGTTCATTCACGCCAAGGACATGGCATTGTCGGGCAGGCTGCTCAACCCCCTGATCTATGCGGAGATCCTTGCCGCGCTGGGCGTCTCCCCAACCGATCTGGCCAACCTGGCGTCTCCCGATCCCGGTACGCGCCGCAGCGCGGGCGCCGCGGTCATCGCCACATTGTCGCAAGAACCGGATGCTCCGTTCGATGCCACCGCCCCGATAGCGGGCGTGCGGCCGGGAATACCCGGTGCTTCCGGCTACGCCGGCGTCTATGTCTCGGCCGAGTTCCGGGCTCCGATCGTGCTGCTCGCCGGATTCGATCTCGACCCGTCTCACCTAGCTCAGGAAGAGATCGATTACGGCGACCCGGCCATTACCGCCAGGGACGTCGTGGACCGCGAATCCCTGAAGGCCTTCGTCACGCAAGCGGGGAATTACTTTCTTGATATCCAGAGGAGCGGGGATGCGGCCGCTGCCTCCAGAGTCAGGACCGCCTTGCGTGATCCGAACGGGCCCTGGAGACACGGATCCGTGTACCTCTACGTCCTGGACCTCAACAGCAACATCATCGCGTTTCACGCGGCGTTCCCGGACCGGTTCGAGTATCGGCCTCTAAGGCCCACGGTGCGTGACGTGGTGACCGGGGAGTTCGTTCTGCCGCAGGTCATCGAGGCGGCGAAAAGCGGCCCGGAAGGCGGCTTCGTGGAGTACCACTTCGACGATCCCGACGACCACTCCGACCGTGCCGACATCCCCAAGGTGGGCTATGCCCGCGAGTTCTCCGGGCAGATCCAAAGGCCGGACGGAAGCACGATCCCGGTGGACTTCATCGTCGGTTCGGGATTTTACCTCAGTTCACCGTCGGTGGTCGCCGTGCGCCGGAACACGGTCGTCAAGTCCGTGCTGCCCCAGGTCATGCGGGCGATGACCGCCGGCACGGTCGACGCCGTCTCGGGCCGCGTCCGGCAGGCCACCTCCGGCACCGCGCCGGCCAAGGGGTTCAGCCTCGGCGGCGCTTCGACGCTCCCCGATGCCCTGCTCGCGCACGGGCGGGCGCTGGCGAACGACTCGTTCGACCCCGGCCGGCTGCTCGAAGGCTCCTCCTTCACCCTGCCGCTCAACGCGGCGGCCAAAGGGCGGGGTGGACTGATCGGAAACCTCGCGTTCTGGGGAAGCGGAGACTACCGCAACCTGACGGGCGGCAACGCGCGGACCGTGGACTACGACGGCAACGTGGTGAGCGCCAACCTGGGGGTCGACACCAGGCTGGGCGAGAACCTGCTGGTGGGGGTGTCGGCGGGGTGGGCGCGTGGGACGGTGGACTACACGGACTCCAACGCACTGAAGGGCGAGTTGGCGACCAACGTGACCAGCGTCAACCCGTACGTGGGCATGCAGACGCCGGGCGGCATGAATTGGTGGGCGACGGCCGGCTATGGCTGGGGCGAGGTGGAGATCGACGATGCGTCGGCGGGAACCGAAGCGAGCGACCTGACGCGGAAGATGGCGGCGGCGGGCGTGAGGGGGCCTTTGGTGTCCAGCGATGAGCTGTTCAAAGGCGGCGCCACGAGCCTGAGCCTCAAGGGCGAGACGGCATTCACGTGGGCCGATGTCGATGGCTCGGGGAGCCTGGAGAGCGTGACGCTGAAGGCCAGCCGTCAGCGGCTGATGCTGGAGGGGGAGCATGTCCGGAAACTCGACTCGGGGGCGACATTCACGCCGTCGATCGAGGTCGGCATGCGCTATGACGGCGGGGACGGCGAGACCGGCGCCAGTATCGAGACCGGGGGCGGCCTGCGCTATGCCGATCCCGCGAGCGGCCTGACCATCGAAGGCCGGGCCCGGACCCTGCTGGCCCACGGCGGCGACTACGAGGAATGGGGCGTAAGCGGGCTCTTGCGGCTCGACCCGGGGGCGGCGGGTCTGGGGTTTTCACTGAGCGTGCAGCCTGCGTGGGGCTGGACGGCCAGCGGGGTGCAGCGGATTTGGGAGGCTGGGGGGCTGCCCGGCCTGGCGAACAACGAACAAGCGGCGCGCCTCAATGCGCGGGTCGGCTATGGCTTCAGCGCCGCGTGGCGCGGCCGCGGGGTGCTGACGCCCTACACTGGCGTGTCGCTGTCGGGAGAGGGGTCACGGCGGTTCAGCCTGGGCGGACAGTACAGAATGGGGTCGTCGGTCACGTTGAGCCTGGAGGGCGTGCATCACACTCCGGCGTACGGCGAGACCCGCCGCGGCGTCATGCTGCGCGGCGCCCTCAACTGGTAGCGGCATCCGTGTTCCCTCCGCCGGCAAGGGTTGGCAGGTTGTTGTAAAACTCCATATGGCGCCCTTCGACTTCGCTTCGCGAAGCCTGTCCTGAGCCCGTCGAAGGGCTCAGGACGAACGGTTACGTTAAGGAATCCTGATGAAGTCCCGTTCGCCCTGAGCGTAGCGCCGCGACAGCGGCGCGAAGTCGAAGGGCGCCAGACGGAGTTTTTCACCAGCCTGCCAAGCCTGTCCTGAGCTTGACGAAGGGGTCAGGGCGACCGGGGTCTGCGGAGCATTCGTGGGAACGATGAAGAAACCGATTGACGCGGCAGATCTTCTCGTATCGAGAGCCGGCGAAGACGGCGACTTTCGCGAACGTCTTCTCGCGAAACCCAAGGAGACGATCGAAAAGGAATTCGGCGTGGCGCTGCCCGAAGGCCATGAGATTCACGTGCACGAAGAAACCCATGCCGAGACGCACGTGGTGCTTCCGCCGCGCAACAAGCTCAGCGAGGCCGAACGGAAGGAGGCCAAGGCCGGCGCGACCTCGCTCGAGTTCCTTCGCAAGACGCTCCATGACCCGGCGCCGCCCGCTCGGCCCCCCGCCTGCAGCCGGGCAAGAGCCCGGAAGAACGCTGCTACCTCCGAGGCACTGGCAAAAGCGGGCCGAGAAAGCATCCGCCGCGGCCTCGTTTTCCTGGAATCCACTATCGACGAACGTGGGGCCTGGAACTGCATCCGGTTCAACATAGCCAACCCGGACATTCCGCGGCATTTCGAAAGACCTCCCTTTGTCTCGGCTCTCTGCGTGCTTGCCCTGGAAAGCAGCGATGAAGCACGGGCCAGGGCCATGTGCGCCGCCACCAGGGCGTATCTCGTCGACACCATCGAGTATCCCGGATTGTGGCGCTACTATCGCCATTTGCCCCAGGACCTCGACAGCACCTCGCTCTGTTCGCTTGTGATCGGGACTCACCCCTGGATCCTGCTGGGAAGGAACGTTCCACGGATATTGGCGAATCGCGACGAGGAAGGCCGTTTCATGACCTGGATGCTGGAGGAAGACGAGCCCGATGTGGTGGCGACCTTCCGCATCGAAGCCGATCCGGTCGTCAATGCCAACGTCATCGCTCATCTGGGCGACCACGCCGAAACCCAGGCTGCCCAGAGATGGTTGGAAGCCTTGATTGCCGAAGGCAACCTCGAGGGCTCGTCCAAATGGTATCCCGACACGGTCACGATCTACTATGCGACTACACGCGCCATGATTCGAGCGCGGCCCGCCCTGGATCGCCTCCGCCCGATACTCGCGGATCGCATCCTGGGCCTGCGCGACGACAAGGGGGAATTCGGCGACGTCCTTCAGGCCGCTCAGGCCGTGTCGGCCCTCTACAACGTCGGGAGCCTCGGAAGGATCGACGCGAAGCGCCAAGTGGAAAGGTTCATGGGTTCGCAACGCGAGGACGGCAGTTGGCCGGAGCTTCTCGCGTTCGGCGATCAATCGTTGAAGTGGGGCGCGTTCGGGCAGATAGGGCATGGCTCCGAAGCCGTGACCTCCGCGTTCTGTATCGAGGCCCTGGAGCGTCTCGTCGGAATCCTGAGGGCCTGATGTAGGGGCGACCGGCGGTCGCCCCATGCGGCGCGCACCACGCGAGGGGGGCCAGGACACTGGTTTGCGGCTCACGTTACCTGGTGGTAACATCGACGAATAGTCCATCAGGGAAGCTGGCATGCCGCAAGATACAGCCGTAGGCGGAGACTTGGGCCCAGGCAAGGCTGACATCACGCAGCGCATCGAGCCGTCGCTTCTCAACGCCCTTCCGCATTACCTGCCTTTAGGTATCTTCCCGTTGCTTTTTGCCGCCGCGATCTATGGCGGTTGGTGGTTGTTGCCGCCGTTCCTCTTCATGAGTGTCGTCGGGCCGCTTGATCGGGCGCTGGGTCCCGACGGACGCAACATGGACCCGGAGCAGACGCCGGAACGCCGTCTGCTCTGGCACAACCTGCCGGTCTGGACCTGGGCGTTTCTGTGGCCGCCGACCCTCATTCTGGGCATGTGGCAAATCCTTGTCGCCAATCAGTTCGCAATCTGGGAAGCCGTCATCCTGGTGATCCTTCTGACCATGGAAGCACAGGCTGTCTTCGTAACCGGGCACGAGCTGGTTCATCGGCGCTCTACCTGGGAGAGGCGACTCGGAGAATTTTTGCTCGCCTCCGCCTCCTATCCGCAATATTCCACGGAGCATGTCTATATCCACCATGCCAAGGTCGGCACGCCGCTCGACGTGGGATCCGCCCCGAAGGGGGAAAGCTTCTGGAGATACTTCCCCCGGGAAGTCGCAAGCAACATCACCAACTCCTGGGAATTCGCCGGCGAGCGCCTGGCGCGGCGCGGTCTGCCGCGGTGGCATTACAGCAACCAGTTCTGGCGCTACGGCGTCGGCGTCTTGTTCTGGTATGGACTGGTGTGGTGGATGAGCGGGGTCCTGGCGGTTCTGGTCTTCGCCTTCCTCGGCCTGTCCTGCGTCTTTTCGATGAAGATCAGCAACTACTTCCAACACTATGGTCTGCGCCGGGTGCGTCAGCCCAACGGCCGTTGGGAAAAGGTGATGCCGCGCCATTCCTGGAACGCCGACTGGAAGTTCAGCAACTGGATGTTCTTCAACATGCAGCGCCACGCGGACCATCATGCGGCCGCGGCCCGCCACTACCCGCTGCTCCAGATCCATGGCGCCGATGAAGCGCCGGTATTGCCGGGAACCTACGCCGACATGATGAACATCGTGCTGCGGCCGAAGCGCTGGTTCGAGAAGATGGACCCGTTGGTGGATCAATGGCGCGCGCACTTCTATCCGGAGATCGATGACTGGAGCGCCTACGACAGCCCGATCTCCGCGACGCGCCCCGAGGCCTTCGAGGCCATCGAGGAAATCTTCGGCGCCGCCCCGCGGCTCGCCAAGTGGATCGAACGCAACCCGGAGCTTCTGGATGGCTTGCAGGAACGGGAATTCACCGACCTCGACCTGCCGAAGGGATTCGGGCCGGACCGGGCAACCGAAGCGATCGCGCGGCGCGGGCTTGCGAGACTCTATTGGACGCGCGAAATGGGCGTCCAGGAAATGAAGGGCCTGATCGCCGAATTGCCGACGGCGGATGCAAGAGAAACCGCCGAAATCGTCCGGAACTGGTCCAACGACAAGGCATTTCAGATCGGCATGCACGTCCTGCGCGGCAACCTGTCGCCGGCCGAGGCCAGGGCCGCGCTGTCCAACCTCGCCGAAGCCGCGATTTCGACCTTGCTGGCCGCCGTGGTGGCGGATGTTGTCGAGCGGGCCGGGCCACTTCGCGCGGGTGGGGTGGCCGCGCTCTTCCTGGGCGATCTCGCCAGCCGGGAAGTTTATCCCGGTGTTTCGATCGATATGCTGTTTGTCCTTGACGGATCGCGGTCCGGCGAGAACGAACGGCTGTGTCGGGGTTTCCGGGAGAACCTGACCGACTTGGCCGGGGACAGCCTGTTGTTCTCGCCGGTCCCGCCCGGCTCGAATTCCCTCCCTGCGCTGCCGCTTTCCGAGCTGGCCGGGCATTGCAGGAATCCTGCTATTGGCGGAATTCCCGTCCTCACCAGGGCGCGCTGCGTGTTCGAGTGCGGCGATTCCGAAATCGGCGGCCGGGTCGGCGAAACACGGCGCGAAGTCCTGGCCGCATGCGGCGCGGACGAGTCCCTGCTCGACCGGTTGCGCGTGCCACTGGCAGATCCAGCCGAAGCCGGCGTGTCCGCTTACGCCCACATGCGCGGCGGGCTGGATGATGTCGAGAGGGCGGCGCGATTCCTGCAGCTGACCAACGCCGGAGCCGCCGTCGACGATCCGGCTCCTACCGCTGCAGCGGTGTTCGAGGCCGCCGGCGTCGGGCCGCTGGCGCAAGCCGCGGCCATGTGGCGGGACTTGCAGGGCATCACGCGCCTGGTCGGCGAGGAAGGATTCGATGCGGCCGCGGCGGGGCCGAAGGTCAAGTCTCTTGTCGCCAACGCTTGCGGACACGAAGATTTCCATGCGCTGAAGTCGGCGGTCACCGAAACCGCATCCCGCGCCGCCGCCCGGATCAATACGATTCTTTCGCGCGTTTGAAGATGCCGGTGCAGACGGACACGAACCTCCGGCGCGGGATATTGACCAAGACGACTCCCGCCGACCAGGGCCTCGTCGAGCTTCCCGCGCTCGCCCCGCACCTGCAATTCCACGATATCGGCGAACAGCAGACGCTGTTGGTTTCGGAGTCGTTCAATACCCTCCTGCACGGCAAGCTGAATTGCGACCTGCTGCCGCTGCTCGACGGCCGGCACCCGCAAGACGAGATTGCCGCGGTCCTCGCGGATGCCCATGCGGCCGCCGATGTTCTTGCGGCCATCGTTGCGCTCTCCGCCAAGGGCTATGTCGTCTCCGCCGACTATGGCATGGATCGCTCCCTGGCAGCCTACTGGTCGTCGCTCGGCGCATCGCCACGCTGGGTCGAGCAACGGCTGGCGGAATCGCGCATCGCGGTTGAAGGTGACGAAGGCCGGTTGATCGGGCACCTGGAAGAGAGCGGCGCCCGCGTGGTGACCGGCGATTCCGATCTCACCGTGATCGTCTGCGACGACTACCTGGACGCGCGCCTTACGGAAGTGAACCGGCGCCGCCTCGAGGCGAGAGCGCCTTGGACGCTGGTGCGGCCGTGCGGCATGGAGGCGCTGTTCGGCCCCGTCTTTCGCGCCGACGGACAGGGACCGTGCTGGGAGTGCCTGGCTTGCCGTTTGCGCATGCACCAGGAAGTCCACGACTTTCTGCGCAACGTTGCCGGCGAAGAGGCCGCCTTCAAGCCGTTCGCGGCCCAGCCCGCGGTGCTGGAGGCGCTGTACGGGCTGATCGCGGGGGAGATCGTGAAATGGCTGGTGCTGAGCGAGGCAGCGCCGATTCACCAACAGGCGACGGCGATGAATGTCGGTACGTTCGCAAGCTCGCGGCATGGGGTCATGCGCCGGCCGCAGTGCCGGGCGTGCGGCGACGAAGCCTTGCACCGCCCGGATCGGCCGCCGGTCGCGCTGTGTCTGAAAGCGAGTCCCAAAACCCATCGCAACAGCGGCGGCGCGCGCACGGTGGCACCGGAAGTCACGCTCGCCAGGTACGGCCACCTGGTGAGCCCGATCAGCGGTGTCGTGACCTGGCTGTCTCGCACCACCGACGAGGATGATTCCTGGCTTCATGTCCATTGGGCCGGAAGCAATCTCGGCATGAGAAGCCGGACCCTGAGCTCGCTCAGGCGCAGCCTGCGCAGCAAGAGCGCCGGCAAGGGCAGCACACGAGAGCAATCCAGGGTCAGCGCCCTCTGCGAGGCGGTCGAACGCTATTCGGGCACTTATTGCGGAGACGAGATCCGTATCCGCGGGCGATTCATCGAACTCTCCGGGGGAGAAGAGGCAATCCATCCCAACGATGCCCAGCTCTTCAGCGACCATCAGCTCGACAACGCCGAGAGCATCAACGCAAAGGGCCATCCCTACAACATCGTCCCGCCGCGCCTCGACCCGGACGCCGAAATCGACTGGACGCCGGTGTGGTCGCTTACGCGGCAGCGGCACCGCTATCTGCCGACGTCGATGCTCTACGGCATGCCGCCCGAGCAGCGCGGCCCATCGGACCTGATCGCCGATTCCAACGGCTGCGCCGCGGGCAATACCCTGGAGGAAGCCATCCTGCAGGGCTTCTATGAACTGGTCGAGCGCGATGCGTTCGCCATCTGGTGGTATAATCGGCTGCGGGTGCCCGCGGTCGACCTGGCGAGCTTCGACGACGAGTACCTCGTATCGGCCCCGGACTATTACGCTCGCGACGATCGGGACCTGTGGATGCTCGACGTCACCTCCGACATCGGCGTTCCCGCGTTCGTGGCACTCTCGCGCAGGCCGGACGGCCAGGCCGAGGACATCATTTACGGCGCCGGCGCCCACGCCGACCCGCGCATAGCGGCCCTGCGTGCGGTTTGCGAATTGAACCAGTGCCTTACCTGGCTGCCGCGTCCCGGAAGCGGCGATGGCCGGCCCATGATCGATGATCCGCTGGCGCTTTGGTGGTGGGAGACCGCGCGGCTCGCCGACTGCTCCTGGCTGGCGCCCGCGGCGGACGTTCCCTTGCGCCGTGCCGCGAGCTATCCGGTGTTGGAATCGACGGACACGCGCGAAGACGTGGAGTATTGCCGCGGGCTTGTCGAGGCCAAGGGGATGGAGTTCCTGGTGCTGGACCAGACCCGGCCCGACATCGGCATGCCGGTGGTGCGGGTCATCGTGCCGGGCATGCGCCACTTCTGGGCGAGGTTCGCGCCGGGGCGGCTGTACGATGTCCCGGTCAGCCTGGGCCGGCGCAAGCGCCCTCTCGACGAAGCGGATTTGAACCCCGCACCTGTAATCGCGTGAGGCGACGATATGGATATCGATCAGGCGATCACACTGACCCAGGACCGTCTCGCCGAAGAGGGCGGCACCATGGGCGAATTGCTTGGACACTTCCGAAACCGGATTTCGCCGGTGCTTATCGGAGACACGGAATGGCAGCGCATACTCGAATGCGCCGGGAAACTTCCAATCACCATGGGTGCCCTTCCGTTCGGCTTCGAGCTGCCGCTGGATCAAAGCAGGCCGGAGGCGGATTTCGGCGTCTCCCTGGCGAGCGGGACCAGAACGGCGGCGTTTTTCCAGGAGCGCGCGCGGACCGACAGGACGGATGATACCGCGAGATCCATCGCCCGGCTGTTCGGCCAAATGGACGCCGAAAATGCACCCCTGTGCGGTATCGTCGGCCGCAAGTTGATGCTGGAGTACGACATCGGCTCGGCGCGGGACAGTGAGCGTCCGCATCCGGCAATGTTCCTGCGGCCCGGCGAACGGCCGATCATCGGCGCCGCTGATCAGGTGGACGACGTCAACACGGTGGTTGACGCGCTCGTTTCCTGCGTAGGCTGGGAGAGGAACGACGCCGAGCGGAAGTACGTCGAGCGAGCCTACCTGGCGCAGCCGGGGGATACTCGCATGGATTCGTTCGGCGTGTTCCCGTCTCGGTCACGCTCGATCCGTTTGGCGATCATGGGTTTCAGGACGCAGCCGGAGCTCTGTTCCTACCTGGAAGACACGGGTTGGCCGGGTCGGATCTCCGCCGTCGATTCCGTGATTTCACGGTTCAGGGAACGCGCGAACGTCGTCAGGACCGGGGCAAATATCGACGTGCGCGTAGGAGGTCTCGGTCCGACGCTGGGCCTGACGCTCATCGTCAAGCAGAG
The DNA here is from genome assembly GCA_965204205.1 of uncultured Binatia bacterium (SeqCode). Taxonomy (GTDB): domain Bacteria; phylum Desulfobacterota; class Binatia; order UBA9968; family JAJDTQ01; genus JAJDTQ01. The sequence goes on from OZ241976.1 coordinate 913,183, forward strand.
GTATACCAAGGACTCAGGCTATTGGCTCGACGGCCCGACCGATTGGGATCCTTTTCTGAGAGCCCTGAGCCAGGAGGACCTGGTGGTTCCGGAGAAGCTGGAGGCCCTTGCCGGTTGGGTTTCGAAACCGACCCTGCTTTTTGCGAAGTCCGGGCGTTTCGTGCTGCTGCGCGGCATTCACCACATAAAGCTGGTCATATCCGGAGATCGGCTCCGAAAGGTGAAGGCCTACGTCTTCATGGTGCTTTCCGGGGCCCTGGACACCGGCCCCAGACGTACGTAGACCCCCAACTCCCTCGATCAGGAACGGGAGCCGGGGGTCTGTTCAAGCCCCTTCGCGGATGCTGATTCGGATGGTTCAGCCGGCTTCTCGCCGGCCAGGGAGTCCTTACCAGCAGCAGCAAAGACCGGCTGAGATAGCTTCGAGCTGTTCCTCGGTGATGTTCGGATCCGGCGGCAATGCGAGATGCACCGTCTGCATGTCGCTCTCATGGACCACGATGTTCATCGAATCGGGAATCGTAATGCCCAATTCCGAACTGATGGTGGTCTTCGGATCCGCCAGAAGCTGTTGTCTGAAGTCCGAGTCGAGGGCGGACTTCTCAACAATCTGCTGCAGCATTTCATCGCCATTTCTCATGACAATCCTCCTACGGACATTTCCAGCGTCTTGAAGGTTCCCTTGCCAGTTCGGTCATGCTTTGCATATCGGACCTGACATAAACCATTCACCTAACGTGAATTAACACGACCATGGAACGACGTCAAGCCGCCAACGTATTGTTTGTTGAACGAAATTCCGGACCACTTCGGCCGGCTCAGGTGGCAGCCCGCTTGGCAGGACTCCGGTCCAGCGCCGTCAACAGCGCCGGCAGAAGGGTGAGGTCGGCAAGGAGCGCAAAGCCGATGATCATCGCGGTCAAGACCCCGACCTGTGCGGTGGGAACGAACGGAGAGAACACGAGTATCAAGAAACCGGCCACGAGCACGACCGTCGTCGTGAACATCGCCCGGCCCGCCGTGTCGAAGGCGTGACGCGCCGCTTCTTCGGGGCCTTGGCCGTGTTCATGCCGCGCACGCCGGTACTTGCTGAGAAAATGCACCGTATCGTCCACGACGATCCCTACGGTCATGGCCACGACCACGGATAGCGAGAGGCCCACCTGTCCCACCGTCAGCCCCCAGACGCCGAATCCCAGCACGGCGGGAACCAGATTGGGAACGATGCTGATCAGGCCCAGCCGGAGTGACCGCAAGGCCAAGAGGAGAATGGCGGCAATCGCGAGCAGCACGACCATCGTTCCGATCAACATGGCGCGGATGTTGCGCTGCCCGATGTAGGCGAACAGCGCTGCGGGACCGGTGCTGTTGACGCCGCCCACATGGGGGGCGTTTTCCCTTAGCCAAGCCTCGGCACGTGCGTTCAGTTCGAGCAGTTCTTGCGAAGAAAGCGTCTCCGCCGATATCGTCACTCGCGTGGCTGACCTGGACCTGTCGATCTGGTTGTTCAGGTTCAGACCCTCGGGAAGCGAGAGCTCGTAGAGCACCAGGAATTGCGCCGCCAGTTCCTTGCTTTCCGGAATCCGGTAGGCGGCCGGGTCGTCGCCGTGCATGCTCTTGTTGAGTTGCCGGAAGGTGTCGGTGACGACCGCCACGTGGCGTACGGGGGACTGCTCGCGGTACCACTCGGCGAACCTCGCCACCTCGGCGAGGAACCGGGGATCGGTGACGCCGCCCTCGGCCGTTGCTTCCAGCGAATATTCGAGCAGGGTATTGCCGCTCAAGCGCTCGTCCATGAAGTCGGTGTCTTGCCGAAACTCGACGCTCTCATCGAAGAAATGAACCAGCACATCGTTGAGCTCGTTGCGCGGAACGGCCAGGCTCATGGCCACCACGATCACCAACCATCCCCAGATGAACGCCTTTCCGTGGCGCAGCACGAAATCCGCCAGGAGGCTCATGGTGGGCGTCCGGAGCCGGCGGTCCTTGGGGGCGCGAACCGGGAGCAGCGAAAGCAGGGCCGGCAGGAAGGTGACGGAGAGGACGAAGGATGCCGCGACACCGAAAGCGACGAAGTTGCCGAGATGACGGTAGGGCGGCACTTCGGAAAAGTTCATGCTCAGGAATCCGAGCGCCGTCGTGAGGCTCGCCAGGAACACCGGATGGAGGTTGAGGCCGACGGATTCGACGATGGCGGCGTGTCTGGAATCCCCGGCGCGCAGACGCTGCTGCAAACCCACCAGCAGGTGCACGCAGTTCGCCACCACGATCATCAGCACGATGGTCGGTGCTGGGGCGATGGGCGGGGAAAAGGGTAAACCGGTCCATCCACCCAGGCCCATGGACGCGAGAACGGAAAATACGATGACCATCCCGGTCGCCGCCACCCCTGCCCAGCCCCGGGTGAGGATGCCGAGGATCAAGGCCATGAGCAGAAGGCTGGCGGGCAGGAAGATCATCTGGCTCCTGATCGAGGCTTCCACGAAGGTCTGGTTGACCATGACCGTGCCGACGACGCGAAGGTCGATGTCGGGGAATCGTTCTTCCGCCTCGGCGCCGATCGTTCTGGCGTATTCGGCCACTTCGGCCACCGCCTCCAACAGGCCTTCCTCCGGAAGCTCGATGGTGACGTTCACGACGCTGACGTCGCCGTTGAGGGCCAGCATGCTGCCTGCGATGCGCGGGTCGGACAAGGCGATGGCGCGGATTCGTGACCGCGCTTCCGCCCGGGCCAGTTCTTGCGGGTCCACAAGATCCCGCACATAGAGATCGTCGCCCTCGGCGGTGGTGTATTGAAAATTTGCGAGCGAGTCGACGCGCCTTGTATAGGGTGTCCGCCAGGCGGCTTCCGTGAGCCAGACGGCCGCCGAGAGCGCGCGTTCCGATGTGGCGTCACCATCGTCCGGAACGATGAGGAACGCGATGTTCTCGTTCTTCCCGTAGGTATTCTCCAGCGCTTCCAGCGCCAGGAGCTGTGGATTGTCCTCGTCGAAGAAGATGCGGTAGTTGGCGGAGAACTCGAGCCGGGCAATGCCGCTTGACGCCACCGCGACCAGGAGCAGCGTGGCCAGAATGACGAGCCAGCGGGCCGCGAGCACCCGTTCGGCGAACCGCGTTGCGAATGGCTCTGTCAGCATTCCAGTCTGGGGTCGGGTGAGAGAATAGGCCGTGTCCGGATCAAGCGATCTGCCTTCTGACCAGCTCCCTGAATACCCCGTCGACCTCCATGAGGTCCTTGAAGGAGCCGCTTTGCACGACCTTGCCGGCCTTCATCACGTAGATGCGGTCAGCCTGTTCCAGCGTGGACAGGCGGTGGGCGATAACGATCCGGGTGGAGGTCAGGAGGGCGAGGTTCTGCATGACCTCGGCCTGGTGTTCGTTGTCCAGCCAGTTGGTTGCCTCGTCAAGCAGCATGATTCGGGGACGGCCCATCAGCGCCCGGGCGATGGTGACGCGCTGACCTTCTCCGCCCGACAGGACAGACCCGCCGGACCCGACCATCGTCATCATGCCCATGGGCATGGCCTTGATCTCGCGTTCGATTCCGGCGGCTCGGGCCGCTTGCCATACCTCGTCGACGGTCGGCTCTTCGTGGTGCGCGACGATATTGTCCCAGAGATCCTGGGGATGGAGTCGCACCGACTGGGGAACCGCGCCGATTCTACGGCGTACCTGCTTCAGGTTCAGGTGCCTCAGATCGCGTCCGTCGTAATACACCGCGCCGGCGGTTGGCCGGTCGATTCCAAGCGCGAGCCGGAACAGGGTGCTCTTGCCGGCGCCGGACTCGCCGGCAATCGCGACGAATTCGCCGGGACGGGCGCGAATCGTGACATCGTCGAGAATCAACGGGCCGTCGGGATCGCCGCGGAAGGAAACGTGGTCGAACAGGATTTCGCCTCCCAGGCGTTCCACCGGGTCTCCTTCGACCTCGGACTCGGGAACCGCGGCGAGCAGCGGGCGCATCTGATCGAACGCCGGCAGCATGGCGGCAATCGTGCCGAAGGAGTCGCCGAGCCGGGCGATGGCGGACTGGAAAGCGATGAAGACGGTGTAAACGATGAGAAAATCGCCGACCGGGACATTCCGGTCGCCCACCTCTACCACCGCGAACAGCAGCACCCCGCCGGCGACAAAGGGGAGCGCGGCACCGAACGCCCGCGAGTGTCCCTCGAGCGCCCCCAGTTCGAGCTCCGCGCGTTTTTGTGCGCGATAATCCCGCGCCCAGATGGCAAAAGTCGACCCTTCCGCGCCTTCCACACGCAGCTTGGCGATACCGTTCACGATCTGGAACAGCCGGCCGGCCACGCGGCGTGCCGCGCTGATCATCCGTCCATACGGTGAAATCTGGCGCAAGCCAAGCGCCACGGTAGCCAACAGCGAAACCAGGCTAAAAACCAGCGCCACGACCCCGAGGGCGGCATCGTAGAAGAAGATGACACCGAAAACCGGAAGCAGAAACAGGAGTGACAGCAGGCTATCGGCGACCACTCCCTGCAAGCCGTCGCGAAGATTCTGAAATGTCATTCCCGACATGGCCAGATCGCCGGCCGGATGGCCGTGCAGGACGCTTGGTGGAAGACGCATGAGGCGGTCCCAGAAGGCGGCTTCGACCCGCGACGCCGAACGCCCCTCGAGCCGCATCATCGCCGTGCTCTGGAGCAGGTGCAGCAGCGCGCCGAGCACGCCGAACCCCGCCAGCGTCACGGTCACGGCATAGAGCGCTCCGGCGGTTCCGCCCGCCAGGATATGATTCGCAACGAAACCGAGCGCGAGTGCCGGCAGCAGCTTGATGAGGCCGCCAGGGAGTCCGGCAATCACCAGCCGCCCCAGCTCCGCTTTCGAGCCATGCAGGGCGATTCGCAGCAGGTCCGACGGTTTCACGTCCCTCGGCGGCAATGGCCGATAGAACATCCAGGCTTCGTCCGCCAGCGCGCCGGCACGGTCCGCCGTAACCCAAACGGTGCGCTGGCTGACCGGGTCGATCTCCCGGTAGCGCCCGAACATCCCCGGCAACAGCACGACGGGCTGGCCGTCCTCGGCGCGGAATCCCAGCAGCGCGTTGCTGTCGCCGCGCCACCAGTTGTCCTCGGCCTTGAATCGCACGCGCCGGGCGCGCACGCCCGACGCATCGAGCACGTCAACGAGGCCGATCGGAGAATCGGAAGGTCGCGAGCGTGCCGGGATCCTGAAATCGATTCCTTCATGGCCGCCGATGATTTTCAGGGCATCCGACAGTGCCGTGTCCTCGACGTTGGCATCCCGGTCGATCGGCAAGTCGTAGATGTTGAAAAGTCGCTGTCGGGCGGCTCTTTCGGCCTTGCTCCGGCTGGTTGCCCGGTCCCGTTCGAGATTCGCATCATCGACCACGGCTAGGCGGCGATTCAGGCGTTCCAGGGCGAAAGCAACCGCGTGGAAAGAGGCGAGCGCCGGCGGCAGCCTGCCTTCCTTCGCCAGTGTTTCGGTTGACTCGCCCGAAAGTGTCGCTTCACCGAACAGGGTGAGCCAGCTTGTCCGCGTCAGCGGTACCACGGCTTCGTGTGGGCCGCCTGCCTCGGCCAGTTCCGGCTGGCCGACCATGTCCATGAACAGGCTTGCGCCGGAAGGGGGTTGGGACACCCATACGACACCGCGCTGCACGGACAGCGTGCAAGAGGCCAGGGTCTGGGTCAGACCGGGTTCGGCCAGAGCGGTCGGACGCGGAAGGTGGCTTACAAAACGCGAAAGTGTGTCCGTGATGGCGATCAGCCAGGTATCGGTCTGTTCCGCCAGTTCCGCTGGATCGACCTCGGACAGCAAGGATGCCGGGAGCCGCTTCAACAGGGTGCCCGGCAATCCCTTGGCAATCAGGCCGAGTGTGGTGTCCTTGTCGTGGTCGTTTTGTTCGTCCGGCGCGACACTCGGCAGCAGCCGGCCGGATTCACGGCGCACCAGATGCTGCGGCGGGGCCTGCTCCACGCCGTCCTTGAACTCGACCAGGAACAGGTCGACGGCGCCCTGATCGATGAACCAGACACCATCCGTATCGTCGAGTTTCACCGGCATGTTGCCGGCACAGGGCACGGATGTACCGGAACGAGCGGCGAGTTCGGCCAACGACGTGTATTCCGTCCTCGTGTCCTGCATCAGCCTGACCTGACCAGCTTGAAGTACCTGCCGTCCCGGTCGGCGATCAACTCGTCGTGGGTGCCGCGTTGCACTTCGACGCCCTTGTCGAGCACGATGATTTCATCGCAATCCCGCACGGTGCTCAGCCGGTGCGCCACGATCAGGCAGGTGACACCGCGACGCCGCAAGGCATCATCGACATATTCCTCCGTCGCGGCATCGAGGGCGCTGGTGGCCTCGTCGAGAACGAGCACTGTCGGATGTCCCACCAGCGCACGGGCGATTTCCAGCCTTTGCCGCTGGCCGCCGCTGAAATTCGCCCCGGCTTCCTCGACCAGGGTCGTGTATCCGTGAGGCCTGCGCAGGATTTCGTCATGGATGCAGGCATCTCGCGTGGCGGCGATGATGACTTCATCCGGAACGGCGGAATTCCACAAGGTGATGTTGTCGCGCAGGGACGCGGAAAAAAGCACGACCTCCTGATCCACCATGGAAACGGACCGCCGCAGCACTTCGTCGGGAATCTCCTCCCGCGGACACCCGTCAAACAGGATTTCTCCCGACCAGGGTTGATAGATACCCGAAACCAGACGCGCCAGGGTCGACTTGCCGGAGCCGCTGGGACCGACCACGGCAACCCGCTGCCCCGGCTTCAACACGAGGTTGAAGTCCTTTATCAACGGCGGTCGGCTCTTGTTGAAGCCGAAGCTGACGTTTCTCAGTTCGAGCTGGCCTGCAAGCTGCAACCGGCCGTTGAACGTGGGGATTGACTTCGAGTCCGGACTTCGGCGCTTGAAGACCGGGTCTTCGGCAGTCCGGGAGATGTCCTCGAGTCGTTGCATATCGGTTTCGAGCGCCTGGCGCTTGTCCGCGAACTCCAGAAAGCGGCCGACAGGCGTCAGAAACATCTCCGCCAGGATATAGAACCCAACCAGCGTCCCCAGGGTGATCTCTCCGGCCGTGACCAGCCATCCCCCGACGCCGAGGATCGCCGCGGCGCGAAGCACGGCGATCAGGTCCGGAAGCGCAGTGTTGACAGAGGCCAGTTCGGAATGGAGCTGGCGCGAACGTAGTTCGCGCGCCTGCTGACCACTCCAGCGCGAAAAAAACCGGTCATCCGATGCCGTCATGCGCAGGTTGTCCGCATGACTCAACATCTGCATGCCGACGCCGAGCAGCAATCCCTGTTCACGCCGCATTGCCTGACTTCGAACGGCCCGGAGCGCGTTGAAAAAACGGCCCAGCGCACCATGCACGAGGGCCAACGACAGCACGATCAGCGCAAGCAGGAAATCGTAGGTGAACATCGCGACCAGCAGCACCGCGCTCATTGCCATGTCGATGATGAGCACGAGAAACTGGTCCGCCAGATTCTTCGCGACTCTGTCGATGGACGAGACTCGATCGGTCAAGTCGCCGACCAGCCTGTGTTCGAAAAACTCCACCGGCAACCGCAGCAGCCGCGACAAGCCCTCGCTGTAGCCAATCACCGAAACCCGGACCGCGAGCCGCTTCAGGAATCGGTGTTTGAGCAGGGACAGGATGTATACCAGGACGCCGCCGCCGAGCAGGGCGGCCACCAATCCGCCCCAAGGGCCATGGTTTTCCAGAACATCGTCCACGAAAACACCGAGAGATGCGGGAATGACCAGCGCCAGCAACGCCAGCATGAGACCGCAGGCAATCACGCCGGCAAGGGCGCTCCATGATCCGACGGGCAGGCTGCCCAACTGCCTGAATAAACCGGGCCGCTCGCCGCCGGGGCTGAAATCGGAGCCGCGCTTGAATTCCAGCGCAATGCCGCTGTAACCCTTGTTGAACTCTTCGACGGAAAGCCTGCGCCGACCCGTGGACGGGTCATTGAGATGGAAATAGCGGTCGTCGACCCCTTCGAGGACGACGAAATGACTGAATTGCCAGAACAATATCAGGGGGAATTGCAGCTTTTTCAGTTGCTCGGCGCGCAGGCTGAGTCCGCGACATTCGAGTCCATAGTGTCTGGATCCGCGCACGATGCTGGCGGCACTACTGCCGTCCCGGCTCACTTCGCACTTTTCGCGCAATTCGGTAAGCGGCACCCAGCGCCCGAAGTAGCCCAGTATGCTGCCGAGGCAAGCGGCACCACACTCCGATGCGTGCATCTGCAACAGAATCGGCGTGGTCGCCTTTTTTTTCGAGGAGTCCGATGCGGCCTTGTCGCCAGCCCCTTTGGAGGCGCGTGGCTGCATCTCAGGATCGCCTCATTCGCAAAAGTGAGACCGGAGATTGCCTGCCGAGTTCGATGACGATTCGGCATTCCCTGCCCGCCAGCGAAGCGGAATCGAGGGTTTTGTCGAGCCTGATTTCGACGCGGTACGCGGACACCGGCGCCGCGGACTCGAACGCCGCCAACCCCTCGGACAAGGGCAAAGCGGAGACTGTCGCGACCTCGCCGTCAAGTGTATCTGCTGGTTCATCCGCCGTACCCAGCTCTATCACCGCCGGCATCCCGGCCTTGATATGCGGCGCGATGTCGCTCTTGACCCAGACGAGCGCTTGCACGGAGCGGTTGCCCTCGGTCAGGTTTTCGCCAGGCTCTACCAGCACGCCGTCTAGCGCAAGGCTACGGGCGACGTTGCCAAAGAAGAGCCATGCCGCGAGGATGAACAGAAACAGGGCGATGACGGCGACAAGCAGACGTTCCCGGGGAGTGGAAATCGTCAGCAGCCGGTCGAGTTGTTCACGTTCTTCCTTTGCTTCTGCAACGGTATTGTGAAACGAGTCGAATGGGTTGTTGAACACGATCGTGCGTAGCCTCCTCACAGCGATCAGGCAAGGACAGCCTCATGTGGATTGGCGAAGGTTTGGGAAATTATATGCAAACCCGATGTGGGAAACGAACGTTCCAGAAGATTCGTAGCGCCTGGACACGCCGATGGTTGACCGTCACCCCTCTTGTTTCTCCAGCAAGTCCCCGCACTTAACCTTTACGGAGAATCGAGCTACAATCCCGCATGTCCGTTACGGCATCTGAGTGGATGTTCTCCGCCCACGAAACCACCCAAAGACGGTTTGTCGGCCGAGGCTGGGCGAAACGGTTACCATGCCTTCAGGGTACTTCGTTCGGTGTCCGCGTTTTGGCGCTGGCGTGTCTCTGCCTGGCGAATGCACCTGTTCTTGCGCAGACAGAAACGCCGGAGGACAAGGGCCTCAGGATCGCTCGCGAAGCAAGCGCCCGCGACGACGGCTTCGGGGATTTCACCGCGGGAATGACGATGGTGCTGCGCGATCGGCACGGGCGGGAGAGCGTCCGTCAGATGCGGTTCAAGGTGCTGGAGGTGCCGGGGGATGGCGACAAGAGCCTTTTCGTGTTCGACCAGCCGCGAGATGTGCGGGGAACCGCTTTATTGACCCACGCTCACGTCAACAGCCAGGACGACCAGTGGCTGTATCTGCCGGCCCTGAAAAGGGTGAAGCGCATCAACGCCGCAAGGCGTTCAGGGTCTTTCATGGGAAGCGAGTTCTCATACGAGGACATGAGCGCTCAGGAGGTGGAGGAATTCACCTACGAGTATCTTCGTGACGAGCCCTGTGGCGAGCTCACTTGCACCGTGACCAGGCTGGTTCCCCTGGACAAGAAGTCCGGATACAGCAGCAAGGTCGTTTGGCAGGATACCGGCGAGCTTCGAACCTGGAAGATGGAGCTTTACGACCGAAGGGGTTCGCATCTGAAGACCCTCACTCTCGCGGACTACCGGCAATACCTGGACCGGTACTGGCGGGCGGGAGAACAGACGATGCTGAACCACCTGACCGGTGCGAGCACGGTGCTCAAATGGACCGATTTCCGGTTCCGCACCAATCTTGATGACAGCGAGTTCACCCATTTGGCGCTTCGACGCGTGCGCTGATGCGATTCCGCGGCGCAATTGCGGCCCTCGTGCTCATAACTGTCGCGGGTGTCGAAGCGCAAGCCCTTGAGTTTTCGGGCGACCTGAGCCTGCAGGGGCGATGGTATCCACAATCTCCGGCCTTCCCGGGTCAGCGGTCAGGCACCGCCGGGCTGGTGGTCCAGCCGACGCTTTACGGGGAGTTCGCACAAAGAACCAGCTTCACCCTCACCGGGCTCTATCGCTACGACAGCACCGATTCGCAGCGCACGCACGCGGACCTGCGCGAGGCCTACCTGCTGGCCTATGGAAACCGGGGCGAGAATTCCTGGGAGCTTCGACTGGGACTTGACCAGGCTTTCTGGGGCGTGGCCGAGGCGCACAACCTCGTGGACATCGTCAACCAGGTGGACCTCGTCGAGCACCCGCGCAACCGACCCAAACTGGGTCAGCCCATGGTACGCCTGACGATTTCCGGAGACTGGGGCCTCGCCGAATCATTTGTACTTCCGTATCATCGCAAGCGCACATTTCCGGGGCGTCCCGGGCGCCACCGGCCGGGCCGCCGGATCGACGAAGACCCCTTGTACGAGAGTGGTGCGGAAGAGCACCACGTGGATTTTGCGTTTCGCTACGGCAATACCGTGGGCTCGCTCGATTTTGGCATCAGCACCTTTGTTGGAACAAGCCGCGAGCCCGTGTTCCTTGCCGGCCGTCAATCCCGGCCGTTGCCGGCGATTGACGCGCCCTTGATACCGTACTACGAGCAGATCCGGCAATTCGGAATCGACGCGCAACTTACCACCGAGCCCTGGCTTTACAAGATCGAAGTCATTCGGCGTAGCGGAGCGCGCAACCTGCTGGGCCGAGAGGAGGATTACAGCGCCCTGATCCTCGGCGTGGAACGTACCCTTTACGCGCTGTTTGGTTCCCACGTGGACTTGACGCTTTTCGCGGAGTGGCTCTACGACGGTCGCGGGCACCGTGCTACCAGTGTCTGGGCGAACGATTACTTTATCGCGGGCTCCCTTGCGTTCAACGATGTCCAGGGCACCGAACTGGTGGCAAGCATCCTGGGCGACTTCCGCCACGATTATCGTGCGTTGAGCCTGGAATTCAAGCGCCGCCTGTCGGATAGTTGGACGATGCGCCTGGAAGGGTTCGCGAATTTGAGCGCGGACCCGCAGGATTTGACCTACGATGGAAGGCGCGACGGCTTCCTGGGCCTGGACCTCACGTTCAGTTTCTGATGGCGTGCGTGGCCGGCGCTGACCGGTCGGATTCAGCACTTGGCGGTGTGGAGTGATACAGCCTGGCGGTAAGACTCTACGGAAGATCGCGGTTGTCGGGCGAGGAACCGCGGGGTCCCTGGCGGCCGCCGGCATAACCCGCCTTCACCCCGACAGCGATCACGAACTGCATCACATCTATGACTCGCGCATCCCGGTCATCGGAGTGGGTGAAGGCAGTTGGCCGAGCCTCGTTCAGCACTTGCAGCAACTGACGAATCTGCCCCATGAGACCGTCCAGCAACGCCTGAATGGAACTCGCAAGTACGGTGTAGCATTCGAGGGATGGGGCCGGCGCAATCGAGACTTTACCCACTACTTCACGCCGCAACAGGTATCCTACGCCTACCACCTGTCCGCGGACTTGATGGCGGGTCTGCTGGAAGAAGCCACGCGCGCGCGCCATATCGACGCGAAGGTGCTCGATATCACCAGGGTGGAGGGCGGCGCGGAAGTGGAATTCGAGGGCTTGGCGCCGGAACGTTACGACTTGGTCTTCGATGCCCGCGGGTTTCCGAGAGAGCTGCATCCCGACCGGCATATCGACATTTCCTTCATTCCCACCAATACGGCCGTCATCCGCCGCTGTCCGCCAATCATCGAGGAGGAGCGGGACGGGCCGGTGCTGGGGCATACGTACACTCGTGCGGTTGCCCGTCCGCACGGTTGGATTTTCGTTATTCCGCTCACGGTACACACGTCCTACGGCTATATCTTCAACCGCGACCTATCCGGCCTTGACGAAGTCGAATCGGACTTCGACGCATTCCTGGAAACCGATGGGGTATCGGAGTTCGAGCCACGCGCGGTCGTTCCGTTTCCCAATTTCGTCCACCGTCAGTTGTACGATGGCGCGGTGGCCCGCATCGGCAACGCGGCGGCCTTCATGGAGCCCCTCGAAGCGACGGCGATCGTATCCGCCCAGTTGCAGATCGGGATGGTTCTTCACACGCGTCTCAACCGTTCGCTAGAGCATCTCGAGCGCGACGCGCCGGTGGTCAATCGATTTCTCATCAACAACATGCTCTGCTACGGGCTGTTCGTCGGTTGGCACTATTCCTGTGGCTCCGGGTACGACAGCGGTTTCTGGCGCTACGCTCGTGACCACGCCTGGCCACGACACCGCAAGGCCGCGGACCCCGGCGTGGTGGGCTGCGCCGCACTCCACAAATTCGACGAAATGATCGGGCTGCTGAACCGGCCGGTCATCGACAAGGCGGACTGGGACCGGATGTGTGCGGTCCCGCTCACCAGCTATGCGCAGATGTCGCAGGGGCTTGGCTGTTAGCCGCGCTCCCGCGAGTCTTTCGGCGTGAGGCGGTCAGGCGGTGGCGGTGGCCTGTTCCTGGCCACGCCGCTCGAAGTAGTCCTTGGCGACGTCCGGGAACAGCGTATAGGAAAGCACGTCCTCCTCGCTGGCGGCGAGGTCGCCGATTTCCTTGCGCGCCTCCTCCATCCGGGGCTTCAGCAGGTCGGCGGGACGGCACGTGATGGGGTCCTTCTTGCCCAGGACCATGGCCTTCATTTCCTCGCTCACCGACCCCGGCGGCTCGCCGTAGTGCCCCATGACGTAGTTGCGCACCTCCATGGTCACCACGCCGTAGCGTTTGCCCATGAGGACGTTCAGCGTAGCCTGGGACCCGACGATCTGGCTCGTGGGGGTCACCAGCGGCGGGTAGCCCAGGTCCTTGCGCACCGCCTGGACTTCCTGGAGCACCTCGTCCAGCCGGTTCTCGGCGTTCTGCTGCCGCAGTTGCGACACCAGGTTCGAGAGCATGCCGCCGGGGATCTGCGACTCGACGATGTCGGCGTTGACGCGGTTGCTGATGGGGCTCTCGAACTCGCTGTACTTGCCGCGCACCTGGGTGAAGTAGTCGGCGATGTGGCCGAGCTGTTCCAGGTCGAGTCCGGTGTCGTAGGGTGTGCCCTTGAGAGCCACCACCACGGCCTCGGTGGCGGGCTGGGAGGTGCCGTGCGACAGCGTGGAGATGGCCGTGTCGACGATGTCCACGCCAGCCTCCACCGCCATGATGTAGGCCATCTGGGCCATGCCGGTGGTGCAGTGGGAGTGCAGGTGGACGGGGATGTCGAACCGCTCCTTCAGTGCGCTAATGAGATCGTGGGCCACGTAGGGCGACAGCAGGCCGGCCATGTCCTTGACCGCCAGCACGTCGGTGCCGGCCTCCACGAGCTGTTCGGCGAAGTCCACGAAGTACTGCAGGGAGTGAACCGGGCTGATGGTGTAGGAGACCGCGGCCTCCAGGGTCTTGCCGGTGCGCTTGACGGCTTCCATGGAGGTCTTCATGTTGCGGATGTCGTTCATGGCGTCGAACACCCTGAACACGTCGATGCCGTTCTCGGCGGACTTCTCAACGAAGGACTCCACCGCATCGTCCGGGTAGTTGCGGTATCCGACGATGTTCTGTCCTCGCAGCAACATCTGAAGGCGGGTGTTGGGCATGGCCTCACGGATCAGCCGGAGGCGTTCCCAGGGGCATTCGTTGAGGTAGCGGAGACAGGCGTCGAAGGTCGCCCCGCCCCACATCTCCACCGACCAGAAACCGACCTTGTCGATGTCCTCGGCGATGGGCAGCATGTCCTCGGTGCGCATGCGCGTCGCCAGCAGCGACTGGTGCGCGTCCCTGAGCACGGTTTCCATGATCCCGACCTTCTTGCGATCCATTGTCATCTCCCAGTGTGTAGTCCATGGTGACGCGCGCCGTTGCCGGAACGCGCGGTAGAACCCCTTACATTACGGGAAGGGTAGTATACTTGCAAGGAAAATCGCGGTTGTGCGCGTGTTCATGCCGGGAAGCCCGCTGCGGCTCAGGCGACCACGCTCTTTTCCGAGGCGTCCGGGACCGGCAGCGGAATGGCTCCGGCGGCCGCCGGAAGGCACACCGTCACGCGGGTGCCCTTGCCGGGTTGGCTCTCGATCTTGAGCAGCCCGCCATGAGCATGGGCGATATGCTTCACGATGGCGAGGCCGAGGCCGGTGCCGCCGAGTTCCCGGGAACGCGCCTTGTCGACGCGGTAGAAACGCTCGGTGAGCCGCGGCAGGTCCTTCTCCGGGATACCGCAGCCCGTGTCCGAAACGGTCAGCGCCATCCGGGGCGGGTCGTCACCGTCGGACCGCGGCCCGAGGCCCGCCCGGACCGCCACCTCGCCGCCCTCGGAGGTGTACTTGAGGGCGTTGTCCACGAGGTTGATGAGCAACTGCTGCAAGCGGTCCTCATCTCCCAGGATGTCCGGCGTGATGGCGTCGGCGTCGGCGCGGAGACGGATGCGCTTCTTGCCGGCCTGATCGCGGAACAGCTCCAGCACGCGCTCCAGCAGCGGCCGCGTGGCCACGCGCTCCATCCTGACGTTGACGTTGCCCATCTCCAGGTCCGACAGGGCCAGCAGGTCGTCGATGAGCCGGCCGAGGCGCTCGGAGTGCCGCGCGACCACGTCGAGGAACTGCCTGGCCATCTTCGGATCACCCGGCGGGTTGTGCAGGAGCGTCTCGGCATACCCCTGTATCGCGGTGAGGGGCGTGCGCATTTCATGGGAGACGTTGGCGACGAAGTCGACGCGGATCTGCTCGAGCCGCTTCAACTCGGTGACCTCGTGGAACACCAGGACGTAACCGAGCAGATCCTGTTGCGAGTGCTCCAGCCGCGCCGCGTTGACCGCAAACCAGCGGTCGTCCCCCAGAGTCAGCTCCCGATGGAAAGCGTTCCGGCCGCTGTCTCCTTCCACCACCTCCTGTATGAGGGCCTGCATCTCGGGGTGGCGCGACACCTCGACCGCGGACATGCCCCGGACGCTGGTGTCCGCCGGCAGGTTGAACATGGTCTGCGCCATCTGGTTCACCAGGATGACCTTGCCGTTGGTGTCCAGCACGATCACCCCTTCCATCATGCAGCTCAGGATGGACTGGAGCTTCTCCCGTTCCGCCGTCACGTCCTGGAGGCGGCTGGTGAGCGTGTGCGCCAGCTCGTTGAGGCTCTCCTCCAGGGCGCCCAGCTGGTCCCCGCGCTGCACCGGGAGGGACCTGTTCGAGGGGTTGTCGAGGACGGCCTTGCGGCAGAAGGCCACCATCTCGGCGACGCGCCTGTGCCCCCGCCGGAGCCACACCACGGCCGCCAGGAGCCCCGCGGGAAGGGCCGCCCACAAGGCGTAGGAGAGCCACGCTCCGGCGCCGCCCCGTGGGGCTGTGGTGTTCGCGTATTGAAAGTAGAGGACGGCCAGGACCAGGAGGGCCAGGAGCAGGTAGCCAAGAAACCACTTGGCCGGCGTGCTATGTCTCGAGGATTCTCTCATCGAGCTTGTAGCCGACGCCGCGGACGGTGACAATCCACCCGGGGTTGCCATCGTCCTGTTCCAGCGCTTCCCGGATTCGTCGGATGTGGACGTCTACCGTGCGAGGCGTTACGTAGACGTCGGAGCGCCATACGCCGTCCAGGATCTGGTCGCGGCTCAACACCCGGTTACGATTCTGAATCAGATAGCGCAGAACTTCAAACCCCTTGAGGGTGAGCTTGACCGGCCTTCCCGCCACCTGCACTTCATAGGTCGTGAAGTCGACCTTCAGCGGGCCCTTCTCGTAAACATCGGCCGGCTTCGGCGAAGCCGGCGACTCGGTCCGTCTCAGCACCGCCTTCACCCGCGCCACCATCTCCCTGGGGCTGAAGGGTTTCGTGATGTAGTCGTCCGCTCCCAGCTCCAGTCCCACCACCCGGTCCGCCTCTCCGGCTTTCGCGGTCAGCATGAGAATCGGCGTCTGGGCGGTTTCGGATGTCTGTCGAATGATCCTGCAGAACTCGAGGCCCGAGAGGCTCGGCAGCATCAGGTCGAGCACGATCAGGCGCGGCGTCTCCTTCCGCACCAGATCCAGCGCATCTTCGCCGTTCTCGGCTTCGAGCACCTGAAATCGTTCCTGGCGCAGGTGGTACGAGATCAGCTTGCGGATGTCCGCTTCGTCCTCGACGACGAGAATTTTGTCCGCCATGGCACTCCGGCGTTGGGCCTAGATGGAACGGGGCACTTCCTTGACGTGGCGAATGCTGGTGCCCTTGACCAGGAATATCACCATCTCGGCGATGTTGGTGGCGTGGTCCGCGATTCGTTCGAGGTACTTCGAAACGAAGGTGATTTTCATGGCGCGGTTGATGGTCCTGGGCTCGCTGATCATGTACGAGACCGTCTCGCGGAAGATCTGTTCGTTCAGGTCGTCGATCTCCTGGTCGTCCTGGCACACCTTGAGCGCCAGCGTGGTGTCCTCGTGCACGAAGGCGTTCAGGCTCTCGGATATCATCCGCCGGGAGATTTCGGCCATGCGCGGGATGTCGATGTAGGGCTTGAGCGGCGCCTCGCGGATCAGTTCCAGCGAACGTTCGGAGATATTCACCGAGATGTCGCCGATGCGTTCGAGGTCGGTGGTGATCTTGAGCGCCGTGGTTACGAAGCGCAGATCCTTGCCCGCCGGTTGATGCAGGGCAATCAGCCGGACGCAGAGCTCGTCGATATCGGCGTCCATCTGGTTGACCTCGGCGTCCCGTTCGATGACGGTTTCGGCGAGCGCCGCTTCACGGTCCACCAGCGCCTTGATGGAGCGGTCGATCTGGTCCTCGACCAGCCCGCCCATCTGTATGATCCTGTCCCGGAGGGACTTGAGCTCTTCCTCGTATTTGCGGTCGGTGTGTTCCGGGCGCATAGGCGACCTCACGGGTGTGGCAACGCCGATGGTTACACTCCATGTCGACACGCGACGTCGGCGGTTCGTGTTACCCCTTCGTTACAATCACATTAAATCGACCTCGTGGGGTTCGGGCACGGTCCTGGAGGGCGTCAGGCGGTCTCGATCTCGTAGGCCTCCTGGTGCAGCGTCGAGTCGGCCTTGATGATGACCTTGCGGTCGATCTCGCGCTCCAGGGCCTCCAGGCCTTCGTTGGCATCGTCGTAAAGGAAGTTGGCGATACCCGGGTGGACGTGCACGGTGATGCGGCCGCCGTTTTCGAGCTGGGCGCTCTCCCGCTTGATGTCGCGCAGGATCTCGTAGGCGATGGTGGGTTGGGACTTGATACGGCCGTGTCCGGCGCAGTAGGGACACGCACTCAACAGGACGTTGCCGAGGTTCTCCCGGGTACGCTGCCGGGTCATCTCCACGAGCCCGAGCCTGGAGATGGGCAGAACGCTGGTCTTGGCCTTGTCCTGCTTCACCGCTTCCTTCAGGGCGTCGTAGACCTTCTTGCGGTTGGCGGCCTGTTCCATGTCGATGAAATCGATGATGATGATGCCGCCGACGTTGCGCAGGCGCAACTGGTGCACGATCTCGCGCGTCGCCTCCAGGTTGATCTTGACGACGGTGGCTTCCAGGTCCTTCTTTCCCACGTAGCGTCCGGTGTTCACGTCCACGGCGGTGAGGGCTTCAGTCTGTTCGATGTGGATGGATCCGCCGGAGTTCAGCCAGATCTTGGGCTCCAGCGCCTTGCGGATCTTGCGCTCGATTTCGTAACGGTCTAGCAGCGGCTCGGGTTCGTCGTAGAGCACCACGCGCCGCTTCAGGCGCGGCATGAACTGATCCACGAACTCGACCACGCGCCGATGCTCCCAGGGCTGGTCGACCACGACCTCCTCGGTGTTGGCATTGAAGAAGTCCCGGATCGTGCGCGGCACCAGATCCAGGTCCTGGTGGATCAACTCGGGGGTCGAAGCGGACTCGAGCCGTTTGCGGATCCGGCCCCAGAGCTTCGTCAGGAACCGCACGTCGCTCTGGATGTCCTTCTTGTTGCGACCCTCGCACGCGGTCCGGATGATGAAGCCTTCATCCTCCCGGGCCAGTTCCTGGACGATCTCCTTGAGCCGCTTTCTTTCCTTCTCGTCCTCGATCTTGCGTGAGACCGCCACGTGGCGGTTGTTGGGCATGAACACCAGGAACCGGCCGGGCAGGGATACATGGGTGGTGATGCGGGCGCCCTTCATTCCCAGCGGATCCTTGGCGACCTGTACGAGGATCTCCTGGTCCGGGCTGAGCTGCTGCTCGATCCGCGGGCGGCCCTGCTCGGGAGCGGGCTCGAATACCACCTCGTCGTCATGCCCGTTGACCGCCGCCTGCAACTCCGACGGCGAACCGATGTCCGAGGCGTGGAGGAATGCGGCTTTCTCCAGTCCGATATCCACAAAAGCCGCCTGCATCCCGGGCAGCACCCGGCCGACCCGGCCTTTGTAGAGGTTGCCGACGCAACCCTTCTCCTGGTTGCGCTCGATGAGGAACTCGGCGAGGCCGTTGTCCTCCATCACGGCGATACGGGTTTCTTGGGGAGTGGTGTTGATGAGAATCCGTCTCATGAGTCGGGCCGTCGCGGGTTGGCGCGAAGGGGGAAGGGCCGCTTCAGGATAGGCCAGTCGAGGACAAATCGCAAGCTGGCGCCGGCGTAGCGGACCGGGCGTGTTTGACAAGGCGCGTCCAAAGGGCAATAAGTTCAGGGTGATTCAACCTGGAACCTTTGTGGATGCCGGTAGACGTCAGGGAGGGAGTCCGGGCATGGTCGGACTGGGCCGTTCCCCGATGCACACGAAGGTCCTCATGTTGAACCGCTCGTATCTCCCGATCCACGTCACCTCGGTCCGCCGCGCCTTCACGCTGCTGTATCTGGGCATCGCCAAGGTCGTCAACGAAAGATACCAGACCTTCGATTTCAAGGACTGGAGCGACCTGTCCGCGTCGGTTCACGAGGAGACCGTAGGGCTGGTGGACCACGTGATCCGGGTGCCTCGCGTGATCCTCCTGGTGCGGTACGACCGTGTCCCCAAGCGTCAGGTGCGCTTCAGCCGCTACAACATCTACGCCCGTGACAAGTCCACCTGTCAGTACTGCGGCAAGAGGCTGCCGCGGCACCAGCTCAACCTCGATCACGTGATTCCCCGCTCCCGCGGAGGCACTTCGCGGTGGGAGAACGTGGTGTGCTCGTGCGTCCCGTGCAACCGTAGGAAGGGCGGGCGCACTCCCCAGGAGGCGAGGATGAAGCTGCTTCACCAGCCGTACAAGCCCACCTGGACCCCGTTCATTCAGGAAGGGGAGGGGAACGTGCGGTACCGCGAGTGGCTCCCGTTCCTTTCCACCGTCGACGCCTCCTACTGGCACACCACCCTGGACCCGGAATAGCGGACTCCAATATGTTGTGGTGGCGGGTCCCTCCCATCACCTCATGTTGTGAAGTTTGCTTGACATCACCCTCGCCCGTGAAATAAAATGACTCGGACGCCCTGATCGGCAGGGCTCCGGTGTCCTGCCCGACTCGCGAATCGGCAGGACACCCATACGGCGGGGCTCATCGTATGCAGTTGAAGGCTCTGGAAATATCCGGGTTCAAGTCTTTCGCGGACAAGACCGTCCTCAACTTCACCTCCGACATCACCGCCATCGTGGGGCCCAACGGTTGCGGAAAGTCCAACGTCGTCGACGCGTTGCGCTGGGCCATGGGCGAGCAGAGCGCCCGGTACCTGCGCGGCCAGACCATGGAGGACGTGATCTTCAACGGCAGCGAGCAACTGGCCCCCATCGGCATGGCGGAGGTCACGGCGCTGCTGGACAACTCCGACCATACCGCCGCCGCCGACTACCGGGGGTTCGCCGAGATCGCCGTGACCCGGCGGATCTTTCGTTCCGGCGAGTCGGAATATTCCATCAACCGCATGCCCTGCCGCCTGCGTGACGTGGTCGAGCTCTTCACGGGGACGGGCGTCGGCAACAAGTCGTACTCCATCATCGGGCAGGGGCGCGTCGAGGAGCTGGTGAACGCCAAGGCCGAGGACCGCCGGCGGATCATCGAAGAGGCGGCCGGGACGAGCGGATTCAAGCGCCGCAGGCAGGCGGCGGAGAGGAAGATGGACCAGACCCGGCAGAATCTCCTGCGGGTCAACGACATCCTCCGGGAGGTGGAGCGGCAGCTCCACAAGATCGAGCTTCAGGCGAAGAGGGCGGAGCGTTACCGCAATCTGCAGGAACAGTTGAAGGAAAAGGAGCTTCGTTGGGCGGCCGTGCGCAGACAGGGGCTTGAGCGAGAGGTCGCCGCGCTGGGCTCTAGGGTGGAGGCGGTCGAGGATCGGATCACGTCCCTGACCACCACCGTGCGCGTCAGGGAGGCGGAAGGCGAGCAGGGGCGCACGGCGCGGCTGGTGCTCGACGGCGAGATCGCATCGTTGCAGGAACGGCTGTACGAGCTTCGGGCGGAGGTCAAGGGAGAGGACCGGCGGATCGAGTTTCTGGAGCGCGAGGAAGGCGAGTTGAAGGAGGCCGCCGAGCGGCTGGAAGCGGACCTCCTCGACACCGGAGCGCGCCTGGAGAAGGTGTCCGCCGATATCGCGGAGCTGGAAAGGACGGGCGAAGAGTTCACGCGGCTCTCCGCGGTCGAAGCGGAACGCATGGAACGCGCCGAGCGGGACACGGTCGGTCTGCGCGGGCGGATGAAGGAGCTTCAGGGCGAGGTCGAGCGCGAGAAGGACCTGCTCGTGGATCGCTTGGGTGCTCATTCCCACCTCACCAACGCGCGCCAGGCTCATGAAGATCTCCTGCAACGGCTGAAGGCCGGGTTGACGAACAAGCAGGGCGAGCGCGGGAACGTCGAGCAGGAGCTCGAATCCCTGCGCGCGCAGCGCTCCCGGGTGTTCGGGGAGCTCGAGGAATGCAAGGCGCGGGCGGCGGAGCTGGGTGACTGCCTGCGCCGGGCCGAAGCGGACCTCGAAGAGGCCCGATCGGCCCGGGACGGGCATGAGGAAGCTCTTGCGGGGCTCAAGGAGGAACTGCACGAAGCACGCTCCATCCTGCATTCGCTGGAGAGTCTGCAAAGGAACTTCGAAGGGTACCAGGACGGCGTCCGCGCGGTGATGCTGAAGCACGAGAGCAACGGAGCGTCGGACGGGGTGTGCGGGGTGGTCGCCGACTTCATCGAGGCTCCCGAGGAGATCGAGAAGGCCTTGACCGCGGTGCTGGGGGAACGGCTTCAGTACGTCATCGTCCAGGGACACCAGGAAGGCGTGGAGGCCGTCGAGTACCTCAAGCGGGAATCGGCGGGACGAGGCGGCTTCATTCCGCGCCGGTTCGAGCGCCGTAACGGCGCGGCTCCGGCGACGGCGTCGGGTCCGGAGGTCATAGCCCCGCTGCTGGGGCTCGTGGAGGTGAAGGACGGCTACCGGGACGTCGCCGACTATTTGCTGGGCGACGTGACGGTGGTCAAGGATCTGGAGTCGGGACTGGGGCTATGGCGAGCCAACGGGTTCAGCCACTCGCTGGTCACTCTCGACGGCGAAGTGATCGATCCGATGGGCGTGGTCACCGGCGGCAGCGCCGAGAGCCTGGAGGGAAACCCCATTTCGAGGCGCCGCAAGGTCAAGGAGCTGAAGCAGCAGGTGGTAGAGCGGGAAGAGCGGGTGACGTGTCAGGAAGGACGCGTGAACGAGAGCCGGTATGAATCGCACCGGATCGAGTCGGAGCGCGGGCGGCTGACCGACGAGGTGCGCGATCTGGCGGTCACCACGGTGCGCCTGGAACAGGAGTTGCTGCGCACGGACCGGGACATCGACCGTTGCGGTCAGGATCTGGCGACCATCGACCAGGAGCTGCTCACTGTGTCGGACGAGGTGGGCAGGCTGAAAGAGGCATTGTCCACCAGCGATGCGGCCATCGCCGAGAGCGTGCGCGAGCGGGAAGCGCTGGATGCGCGTCTCGAAGCGTTGCGGCGCAGCCGCCAGGAAGCCGAGGAAGACTTGCAGGCCGCGGACGCGCGGCTGAGCGAGTACCGCGTCCGGGCGGCGGAGGCGAAGGAGAAGGCGGAAAGCACCAGGTCGAATCTCGAGAACAAGGTGGATTTGCGCGAGACCCTCACCGCCCAGCTCGCGGAGAGAAAGGCCCGGATCGCGGAGATGGGCCGCAAGGCGCTGGAGAGGGTCACGGCGCGCGAGCAGTCGAAGTCGCGGGTCGGGACGTTGCGGGCGCGGCTCGAGGAGCTGGATGGAGAGGTGGCGGCGCGCCAGGAGGAGTATCAGGGGCTCTCCGCCCGTGTCCGCGAGGTGGAGGAGGCCATTCACCTGATCCGTCCGGACATCGAAGCCAGCCAAGAGGACAGGCAACGGCTGCAGTTGTCCAAGAGCGAGAAGTCCATGCAACTCGGTCACCTGCGCGATGACGTGCGGGAAAAGTACGGCCTGGAGTTGGATGACGTCCCTGCCGCGACGGAGGACGAGTCGTCCCTTGCCGGCGGGCTGCAGGAGGAGGTGGCGGAGCTGCGGGGCCGGCTCCAGCGCATGGGCGAGGTCAACCTGGCGGCCATCGGCGAGTTCGAGGAGCTCACCGAGCGGAGCCGGTTCATGACCGCTCAGCAAGAGGATCTGGAGCGGTCCATGGCGTCGCTGCAGCAGACCATCGCCAAGCTCAATCGGATCTGCCGGCTTCGATTCCAGCAGAGCTTCGAAGAGGTCAACCGCGAGTTCCAGGCGATCTTCCCGAGGCTCTTCGACGGCGGCAAGGCGGCACTGACCCTGACCGACGAGAACAACTATCTGGAAACCGGAGTCGACATCGTCGCTCAGCCTCCCGGCAAGAAGCTTCAATCCGTGAGCCTGCTTTCCGGCGGCGAGAAGGCCTTGACGGCGGTCAGCCTCCTGTTCGCGATCTTCATGACCAAGCCCAGCCCGTTCTGTTTCCTCGACGAGGTGGACGCGCCGCTCGACGACGTGAACCTCGAACGCTTCATCGACGTGGTCAAGGACATGACGCGCATGTCTCAGTTCATGATCATTACCCACAACAAGAAGACGATGCTGGCGGCGGACGTGCTTTACGGCGTCACCATGGAAGACCCCGGGGTCTCCAAGATCGTATCCGTAGAGATGGTCTAGTGTCCTGTCCCCGTGAGTTCCTGCCATAATTCTGTTGGCCGGGGATTGAACTTCCTCGAGTTCCCATGAGCCGAAGAGAAGGTTTTCTGGCGCGTCTCAAGCAGGGCTTGTCCCGGACGAGAGCGGCCTTGGCCGGCCCTCTGGAGAGGGTCCTTGCGGACGCCGGCTCATCGGACGACCACTGGGATGCTTTGGAGGAGTTGCTTCTCGGCGCCGATTTCGGCGTACAGGCCACGCAGAGGTTGCTGGAAACCCTCGGCGGGTTGCACCGGAGCGGCAGTGGTGACGGGACCGCGCTGCTGCGGCGCGAGCTTGCCACCCTGTTGAGGGAGACGGAGGGCATCGGCGCCCGCCGGTATTCGCGGTCTCCGTGGGTGGTCCTGGTGGTGGGCGTCAACGGGGTCGGCAAGACCACTACCATCGGGAAGCTGGCGCACCAGTTGGAGCGGAGCGGCAGGAAGGTGTTGCTGGCGGCGGGGGATACGTTCCGCGCCGGCGCCATCGAGCAGCTCGAGATCTGGGGACGCCGGGCCGGCGCGGAGGTCATCAAGCACGCACCGGGACAGGACCCTTCGGGTGTCGTGTTCGATGCCGTCCACGCCGCCCGGAAGCGGCGCGCGGACGTTCTTCTTATCGACACCGCCGGCAGGCTCCACAACAAGCTCAACCTCGTGGAGGAGCTCAAGAAGATGCGCCGCGTTCTCGGCAAGGTGCAGGAAGGGGCGCCGCACGAGACCCTGCTGGTAATCGATGCCGGCACCGGCCAGAACGCCGTCGCCCAGGCCAGGATCTTTCAGGAAGCAGTGGGCGTCAGCGGGATCGTCCTGACCAAGCTCGACGGCACTGCCAAGGGCGGTGTGGTGCTGCGGATTCAGCAGGAGCTGGCCATCCCGATGGAGTTCGTCGGGGTCGGAGAGGGCGTCGATGACCTGCAGGAGTTCGATCCGGAGGCGTTCGTGGAGGCTTTTTTCGAGTGAGTCCGTGGGCCTTCGTACGGCTTGACATCGGTATCCGACAAATCTTAAACTATCAATTTAAGATTTGTTCAGTATTTGTCTCATGGACCTTGACAAACTCGAACAGTTGGAGCTCCGGGTGGAGCGTCTCGTCGAGCTGAATCAAAGGATGAAGGCGGCGAAGGCCAAGGCGGAAACGCGCCTCCAGGAACGGGACGCGCAATGCAAGAGCCTGAGCGACCGGGTCCAACGGTACGAGCGTGAGCGGGCCGCCCTGCGAGAGCGGTTGAACCGGATCATCGGCCAGTTCGAGAATCTGAACCTTTCCTGACGACCCAGAGGCGTTATGCAAAGGGCTGTCGAAGTCAAGATCCTTGGGCAGAAGATTACTCTCCGAAGCGACGACGAGGTGGAGCACATACGGAGGGTGGCGGAATACGTCGACGAGAAAATGCACGAGGTGAGCAAGTCGACAAGCCCGCGGGGCAAGTACAGCGTGGCCATGCTGGTGGCGCTGAACATAGCCGACGAGTATCACCGTCTCAAGGACAACCACGACGCGGTGGCAAGTCGGGTCGACCGGCTTATCGACCGGCTGTCGACGGCCTTGTCCGAGGAGGACTGACGGATATCCGCAGGCAGCCCCCAGGCGGACCAGCCTGTTTCTTTCGCATGCATTTGTATGAGATACTGAACCGTGCGCCGAGGGGCGCAGACAGGAAGCTTTGGGCAACCAGCGTACATGCCAGGTTTTGGAGTTCATTGACGTGATGATGCGGGTCCGGCCAAGAGAGTTCATTACAGACAGTGGGTTTCAGGAGGAGGAGATTCCACCGTCGCCTCACAGGTATCGATTGTCCTTGAGGAGACTCTCGGCTCGCGTTTGATCGAAAGCCTTCCTGCCGTTCACGCCTGCGTTTCGCGTCGAGCCACACAGGCGTGACAACACCTCGCCCCTCGACGCCCTTGTTCAGGACTTGATCATGAGTTCCTTGATGAGGGACAGGAAACGGGCACTCAGAGGTGCGATTCTAGCGAAGAGGGAATCTCTTTCGGCTGCCCTGGTTCGTGCGTGGGGAAAAAGCGCGCAGCGCTCCGCCCTCGTGCTTCCCATCTACTTGGCCGCCGAGGCCGTCGCGCTCTACAGCCCGCTGGGAAACGAGGTCGACACGTCGGAGATGAGGCGGGTCGCCCTGGAAGCATGCAAACGCCTCTATTTCCCGAAGGTGGCCGACGGCGGTTCGCGTGTCGTTCGGTTGCGGTCCGAGACCGAACTGGTCCCCGGCCGCTACGGCATTCTCGAGCCTGCCGGGAACGAGCCGTTGCCTGACGGCGGGCACGGGGGACTCGTGGTGTTCGTTCCGGGCGTTGCCTTCGACTTCAGCGGCAACCGGTTGGGCCGTGGTACCGGTTGGTACGACCGTTTGTTGGGTGGACTGGATGTTCGCGTGCCGAGGATCGCCTTGGCCTATGAATTCCAGGTGCTGGAGGAGGTTCCCGCGGAACCGGGGGACTTGCCCGTGCACATGATCGTGACGGAGAAACGGGTCATCTCATGCGCGGAGAAGGAGGATCGTGCGGAGGTGGTTGGCGCATAGACCCATGGATCGTTCGGATGCTTTCGGGAGGTAGCTTGTTTTGGTCACATGGTCATATCTTGTTGTGGGCCTGGTCGCGGGTTGCCTGCTGACCGTCGGCGTGTTCCTGATCCGGCGGAAACAGCGCCGGCTCCAGCGTGAGCTCGATCGGAACACCGCGGAGCGTATTCTGGACGAGGCGCGAAGGGAGGCGGGTGCGATTCGCCAGGAAGCGGAGATAGAGGCGAAGGACGGTGTCCTCAAGGCGCGCGCCGAATTCGAGGACGATATTCGGGAAACCCGGAAAGACCTCCAGTCGTCGGAGCGGCGGTTGCTGGCCAGAGAGGAGGTCCTGGACAAACGGTCGGAGAGCCTGGAGAACCGGGAGACCGGGCTATCCAATCGGGAGGGGGCCATCGAGAGGAAGGAGCAGGCGATCGGCGAGAAGGAGGAGGAGGCGCAGCGTCTGGTTGACGAGGCCAAGCAAAGGCTCGAGTTCGTCGCCGGGATCAGCCGGGAGGAAGCGAAGAAGAGCCTGATGGACGAGATGTTCGAGGAGGCGAGGTACGATTCGGCGAGGCGCGTCCGGCTCATGGAGGAGCAGGCAAAGGCGGAAGCCGATCGCGAGGCCAAGAAGATGATCGCGCTGGCCATCGCGCGGCTGGCCGGGGATTTTGTGACCGAGCGCACGGTGTCGGTAGTGTCCCTCCCCAACGACGAGATGAAGGGTCGGATCATCGGTCGCGAGGGGCGTAACATCCGCGCCCTGGAGGCGGCGACGGGTATCGATCTCATCGTCGATGACACCCCCGAGTCCGTGATTATCTCGGGTCACAATCCCATCCGCCGTGAAATCGCCCGGGTGTCCCTGGAGACGCTCATCTCCGACGGCCGCATCCATCCGGGGCGCATCGAGGAGGTGGTTCGCCGCTCCGAGCGGGAGATCGACGAGGTCATCAAGGAAGCCGGACAGAAGGCGATATTCGACGTCGGCGTCCACGGGATCCACCCTGAGCTGGTCAAGCTCCTGGGGAGGCTGAAGTTCCGTTACAGCTATGCCCAGAACGTCCTGTTGCACTCCATCGAGATGGCGTTCATCTGCGGGAGCATGGCGGCGGAGTTGGGCCTCAACGAGAAGCAGG